>NZ_CP181167.1:805000-1431689 GCF_047824785.1 Nitrobacter sp. TKz-YC01
GGTCGGCCATGTCGACGACCAGGAGATCCTGCTGGTCAGCGAAGGCGACGGGATTTTCGCGATCGACGCTCACTGCAGCCATTACCACGGACCGCTTGCTGACGGGCTTGTTGTCGACGGCACGGTCCGCTGTCCATGGCATCATGCCTGTTTCGATCTCCGCACCGGTGAGGCGACGTGCGCGCCGGCCTTCAACGCGCTCGATGTCTGGCAGGTCGAACAGCGCGACGGCCGGATCTTTGTCCGCGATAAGCAGGAGCGAGCGGCGGTCAAGATCGCGAAGCCTGACCACCCCGGGAAAATCGTCATCGTCGGCGGCGGCGCGGCGGGTTTTGCGGCCGCCGAGATGCTGCGCCGTCAGGATTATACGGGCAGCATCGTGATGCTGAGCAGCGACGATGCGCCGCCGGTCGACCGGCCGAACCTGTCGAAGGACTATCTCGCCGGTTCCGCGCCGGAAGACTGGCTCCCGCTGCGTCCTGATGATTTCTACCAGCAGGCGGGCATTGACCTGAGACTCGGTGCGACCGTCACCGCCATCGATCCGTCCGCGCGCCGGCTTTCGATCAACGGCGACGTCATCGGCTACGATCGGCTGCTGCTGGCGACCGGCGCCGAGCCGGTCAGGCTGCCGATTCCGGGAGCCAACCTGCCGCATGTCCATACGCTGCGCTCGCTCAAGGATTGCCGCGCCATCATCGAAGCGGCCAAATCGGCGAGCCGGGCGGTTGTCATCGGTGCGAGTTTCATCGGTCTGGAGGTTGCGGCCTCGTTGCGCGCCCGCGGAATCGAGGTCCATGTCGTTGCGCCTGAGTCCCGCCCGATGGAGCGCATCCTCGGTGCGGAAATGGGCGATTTCGTCCGTTCGCTGCATGAGGAGCACGGCGTCATTTTCCACCTGGAGAATACGGTCACCGCGATCGGCGAGAAGAAGGTGACGACCAGCAGCGGCGAAGCGCTGGAGGCCGATTTCGTCGTCTTCGGCGTCGGCGTGAAGCCGCGCCTGGAGCTTGCGGAGAAGGCGGGATTGAAGATCGACCGCGGCGTGCTCGTCAACCAGTTCCTGGAAACAAGCGCGCCCGGCATCTTTGCGGCCGGCGACATCGCGCGCTGGCCCGATGCGCGGTTCGGAGAGAACATCCGGGTCGAGCACTGGGTCGTGGCGCAGCGCCAGGGGCAGGTGGCGGCGCGCAACATGCTGGGACACCGCGAAAAGTATGACGCTGTGCCGTTCTTCTGGAGCCAGCATTATGATGTGCCGATCAACTATGTCGGCCACGCGTTGAAGTGGGACCAGATCGAGGTCGAGGGCAGCGTTGCTGACCGGGATTGCCTGCTGCGCTACAAGCATCAAGGGCGCGTGCTGGCGGTCTCCTCGATCTACCGGGATGTCGACCACCTCAAGGCGGAAGTGGCGATGGAGCGCGCTGTCGCCGCCTGACATTCAGCCTCGCGATATACTACGCTCCCGACCGGAGCCGGCGTGATCGCGGGGTTTTCTCACGGCGCGATCCAACGCAGGAACGCGCCAACTCGCGACGGAGCGATCCGTGAGTGAACCGCCAAATGATCGCAGGTTCGCGCTGTTCGGAACCGCGATCGGGATCTGCGGTATCGTCTGGACCGCGCATGGCGTGGAAGCGGTGCAGCTGCCGGTTGGCGGATGAAGACAAGACCCGGATGCGTCTTCATCAGCGTTATCGGAGCCTCGCAGAGGCGGCTCCGCCCGCCGCCGTGCAGGCCGCGATCGACGGCATAATCGCGTTGCTTGAGGGTGAGCCGGTCGATTTATCCGGTGTGGTGCTCGATCTCGACAGCGTAGGCGAATTCGATCGCCGCGTTTACGACATCGCACGGACCATTCCTGCGGGCAGCACGGTGACCTATGGCGACATCGCCAAGCGCCTCGGCGGCCTTGAGCTATCGCGCGATGTCGGTCAGGCGCTCGGCCGTAACCCGTGTCCGATCGTGGTGCCGTGCCATCGCGTGCTTGCGGCCGGCGACAGGCCGGGAGGCTTCTCGGCGAGCGGCGGCGTCGCGACCAAACTGAAAATGCTCGCCATCGAGGGCGCCATCATCAATCACACGCCCGGCTTGTTCGATTGATCCATTTCGCGCAAGGCGGTTGCGGCCAGCCGCCGATGCCTCATTGCCGCCGCCGTGGTAAGGTGCTGTTTATTCGTTTTCGAGTGATGATGTGCCGAATTTTGATCAGGGAGCAGGTGGCGCATCGCGCGGAAAACGCGTCAGAACAAAACGCGTCAGAACAAAGAGGCTAAGGCTGACCGGACCAGAGCGTTTTCAAGCGAAGTGGACACCGGTTCGCGTGAAGAAAACGCGTCAAAACAATAATCTAGAGCCTCGCTTCTGATTCAATCAGAAGCGAACATGCTCTAGCTCCAGCAGCCCGGAGACCGAGTTGAGTGGTGTGACCCCAGATCCATCCAGTCAGAACGACGACCCGCTTGGGTCGGCGGGAGTTGAACTGACGCGCGCCCTGCAGCGCGCCAGGTGGGTGATCGCGTGGGAAAGGGCCTGGCCACATATCGCACGGCTGCTTTGCGTCGGCGGGTTGTTTCTGGCGGTTTCCTGGGCCGGGGCCTGGCTGGTTCTGCCGGTTTGGGGACGCGTCGTTGCTCTTGCTGCGTTTGTTCTGCTCGCCGTTGCGGCGGCGGTGCCTGCCGTCAGGTTCCGCTGGCCCAGCCGCGAGGAAGGATTGAGCCGGCTCGACCGCGGTGCCGGCCTTCGCCATCGTCCCGTCACCGCGCTCGCTGACACGCTGGCGACCCGGGATCCGGTCGCGCATGCTTTGTGGCAGGCGCAGCGCGCGCGCGCGCTGACCGCGATCAAGCGTTTTAGCGCCGGGCTGCCGTCGCCGCGGCTGCCGCTGCATGACCTCTGGGCCTTGCGAGCGCTGGTGATGGTGCTGATGGTCGCCACGTTTATCGCGGCGGGGGGCGAACGGACCGAGCGCGTCGCCGCGGCGTTCGACTGGCATGGCGCGCTGACCTCGGCTCATGTCAGAGTCGATGCCTGGGTGGCTCCGCCGCCTTATACCGGCAGGCCGCCGATCATTCTGTCCGGGTCCGGCAAGGACGCCAGTTCGTCAGATGCGGCGCTTCCGGTGCCTGCGGGCAGCACGCTGATCGTGCGTTCGAGCGGCGGCGGTCTCGACGTCGCGCTCAGTGGCGGCGTGACCGAGAAGGCTCCCGCCGACAAGCCTCCGCAAGGCACGAACGAGCGGCACTTCACCATTGCCGCGGATGGCACGGCTCAGGTGCGCGCGCCCTCGGGGCAGCCGCGATGGACCTTCAACGCAATCGCCGATCGCGCTCCGGCGATCTCGCTGGCCAAGCGGCCGGAACGCCAGGCGCGCGGATCGTTGCAGATATCCTATCGCCTGGAGGACGATTACGGCGTCACCGAAGCCCATGCGTCATTCTCGGCCCGGCCCGCATCCGCTGCAAACGATGGGACGGTCGCGCGCCCGCTGTTCGATCCGCCGCAATTCGCGCTGGTGCTGCCGAATGCGAGGCCCCGCAGCGGCATCGGGCAGATGGTCCATGATCTGAGCGAAAGTCCCTACGCCGGCGCCGAAGTGACCTTGACGCTGACGGCGCGCGATGACGCCGGAAACGAGGGCCGCAGCGAGCCGCTCGACCTGCGCCTGCCGGAGCGCGTGTTCACCAAACCGCTTGCGCGCGCGCTGATCGAGCAGCGCCGCATCCTGGCGCTGGACGCCAATCAGAACAGGCAGGTCCATACCGCGCTCGATGCTCTCCTGATCGCGCCCGAGGTGTTTACTCCCAGGGCGGGTGAGTATCTCGGTCTTTACAGCGTTACCAAGCAGCTCGAGGAAGCGCGCATCGACGCCCAGTTGCGGGAGGTCGTCGCCAGCCTTTGGGGGCTCGCCGTCAGCATCGAGGACGGCAATATCACCGATGTCGAGAAGGCGCTGCGCGCCGCGCAGGATGCCTTGAAGGAGGCATTGGAGCGCGGCGCGAGCGACGAGGAAATCAGGAAGCTCACCGAGAACCTGCGCGCGGCGCTGGATAACTATCTGCGCCAGCTCGCCGAACAGATGCGTAACAATCCGGAGCAGCTGGCGCGTCCGCTCGACCCCAACGGCAGGGTGATGCGCCCGCAGGATCTCGACAACATGATCGAGCGCATGGAGCGTCTGTCCCGCTCCGGCGACAAGGAAGCCGCCAGGCAATTGCTCGATCAGTTGCAGCAGATGCTCGAAAATCTGCAGATGGCGCAGCCGGGCCAGGGCGAGGGAGCGGGCGAGGATCTGCAACAGTCGCTGAATGAACTCGGCGACATGATCCGCAAGCAGCAGCAGTTGCGCGACAAGACCTACAAGCAAGGCATGGATTCGCGGCGCGATCACGATGACGGCCAGGAGCGCAGCGGCCAGAATGGGATGGGCGGCCTGCAGCAGGATCAAAGCGGCCTGCAGCAGGATCAAAAGGCCCTGCATGACAGGCTCAAGACATTGCAGCAGGAACTCGCCCGCCGCGGCATGGGATCGAGCCAGCCGGATGACGACCTCGGCCAGGCTGATTCCGCAATGGGCCAGGCGGGCGGCCGGCTTGGCGAGGGTAACGCCGATGGCGCCGTCGACGCGCAGGGCCGGGCGCTCGATGCGCTGCGCAAGGGCGCTCGCAGCCTTGCCGAGGCCATGCAACAGGGCGAAGACGGGTCCGGTGGCCGGATGGGCCGGCAGAGCGGCGGTCAGACCGATCCGCTGGGGCGGCCGCTGCGGGGCCGCGAGTTCGGCAACGAGACGACAGTCAAGATTCCCGGCGAGATCGACGTTCAGCGGGTCCGCCGCATTCTCGAAGAGTTGCGCCGCCGCCTCGCCGATCCGTCACGGCCGAAGATCGAACTCGATTACATCGATCGGCTGCTTAAGGACTACTGATCGCCCCGCCAGTCTGCGGCGTTAGCGCGCCCGCGACCGCGGCGCGGATATCGGCCACCGAAAACGGCTTGGTGACGACATCGTGCACGATGGCGTTGAGACCCGACGCGCGCTCACGCTGATCGGCGAAACCCGTCATCAGCAGGATGATCAGGCGGGGAAAATCGCGCGCGGCGGCAAGCGCCAGCGCGATGCCATCCATGATCGGCATCTTGATGTCGGTAAGCAGCAGGTCGAAGGCATGCGCGTCAGCTGAAAGAATATCCAGCGCTTCGGCGCCGTCAGCCGCGGTCACGATCTCGTGGCCGTCCATGGCGATGGCGCGGGCGACCAGCGAGCGCATCGAGTCCTCGTCGTCGGCGATCAGCACCCGCGCCATGGGTCAGGCTCCATTTCCAGCGGCAAGATCCTGCCGGTTGAAGAAGCGAACATCGATACTGCGGCCTTCAGGTGGCGGCGATGCCAGCCGTGTCCGGAACCAGACGTTTTCACCAGGCTTGAGCGCGGGCTGCTCGAGAACCGCGTTCCACGCGTAGATCTCCGTTTCATGCGCGTCCCGCACGCTGAAGCGCAGGCGCGGCAGTTCGACCGGCTTGCGGGTTTGCGCCGCGATCATGCCTTCGATCACCAGAACCTGCTTGCCGTCGACGGTTTCGGTCGAGGTGGTGACGTCCTTGAACGCCCATCCGCGCAGGTTCACTTCCAGGCCTACCAATCGGTAGAACGTTGCGGTTTGCGGAAGCAGGCGCACGATCTCGACGCGCCAGATCACAAGAGCCAGCACCATGGCGGCCATCGCGACACAGAAGGTATTTTGGGTGATCGCAGGCGGCCGAAGCACGAACCAGCGTCCGAGGCGGCCGTGGAACCGTGAAGCAGCATGAAGCAGGCGCGGCCGCTTGCCGTCCCGGGGTGTATTGTCCTGCGGGGCCGGTGGCGCAACAACTCTGGTGAGATCCTGTCGCGGCGCCTCGGGTTCGGGATATTCGGGCAGGTCGCTGGCGATCGACGGACTTTCGACCGACGGCATGTCGCCGGTGTTCGGAGGATCGGTCCATCCCGCCATCTCGTCCGCTCCCGCCATCGTGGGGACGCGAACCCTGGCGATATTGTCCGGCGCCGCCCGCCATGTTTCCTTGCAGCGCGAGCAGCGGACGATGCGGCCCTTTCCGCCGAGCTTCGCGGGGTCGACCGCATAGGATGTCGTACAGTGGGGACAGACAATGTGCATGGACGAATCGCCGAGTGACGCTGTCCGAAATCTACGCGCCGACCGTTAACGAATCGGAAACCATAACCGACGCACAAAAGGATGATTGCGGGGACTCCATGATCTTGATTTGACGCGTTTTCCTCACGCGAACCAGGAAGTCGGGACACAAGGCTTGATCCGGTTCGAAAATGTCGGCTTGCGTTACGGGCTCGGCCCGGAGATTTTGCGCGACATCAGCTTTCATCTTCCCGCCCGCTCCTTTCAGTTTCTCACCGGCCCGTCGGGCGCGGGAAAAACCTCCCTGCTGCGGCTCCTGTTTCTGTCGCTGCGGCCGACGAGGGGTCTCGTCAACCTGTTCGGTCAGGACGTCTCGCTGCAGAGCAAGGATGCGATCGCCGACCTGCGCAAGCGTATTGGGATCGTGTTGCAGGACTTTCGCCTGCTCGACCATATGACCACCTACGAGAACGTCGCGTTGCCGTTCCGGGTGATGGGCCGCGATGAGTCGACCTATCGCCGTGAAGTGATCGATCTTCTGAAGTGGGTGGGGCTCGGCGAGCGCATGGATGCGCTGCCGCCGGTGCTGTCCGGAGGGGAGAAGCAGCGCGCGGCGATCGCTCGCGCGGTGATCTCGCGGCCGCAGCTTCTGCTGGCGGACGAGCCGACCGGCAACGTCGATCCGACGCTCGGGCAGCGTCTGCTGCGGCTGTTCATCGAACTGAACAAGTCCGGCACGGCGGTCATCATCGCCACCCACGACATCGCCCTGATGGATGAATATGACGCGCGGCGGCTGGTGCTGCATCAGGGGCGGCTGCACATCTATGAGTAAGGCAGGGGACGGTCATGATGTGCTGATGGATCTCGGGCGCGAGCGCCCGCAGGTGCCGGTCCGCGCGCGCAACATGTCGCCGATCGTGCCGCGTGCATCGATCGCGGGCCGCGCCCTGGTGGCCGTGGTCGCCATCATGACGTTCCTGGCGTCGATCACCACCGGGGCGGTGCTTCTGATCAACGCTTCGGCCTCGGAATGGCAGTCGGAGGTCGCGAGCGAAATCACCATCCAGGTACGTCCCGCCGCCGGCCGCGATCTGGAGCAGGATGTCGCCGCCGCTGCCGCCGCGGCCCGCGAGCAGCCGGGGATTCTCGATGTCAGGCCGTACACCAGGGAGGAGTCGGCCAGGCTGCTGGAGCCCTGGCTCGGCAGTGGGCTGTCGCTCGACGATCTGCCGGTGCCGCGCATGATCGTGGCCCGCGCGGCGCCCGGAACCAGCCTCGATCTGGAAGGACTCCGCAGCCGCGTGACGCAACTGGCGCCATCGACCAGCGTGGACGACCATCGCGCCTGGATCGACCGGATGCGATCGATGACCAACGCGACCGTGTTCGCAGGCATCGGCGTTCTCGCGCTGGTCATCATTGCGACGATTATCTCGGTATCGTTCGCGACCCGGGGAGCGATGGCGGCCAATCGTCCGATCGTCGAGGTGCTGCATTTCGTCGGAGCCAGCGATCGGTACATCGCCAATCACTTCCTGCGCCACTTCCTGCGACTCGGGCTGAGGGGCGGCGTGATCGGGTGCGTCGCCGCGATGCTGATGTTCGGATTCTCCGAATCGATTGCGAACTGGTTCTCGGGAACGCCGGTGGGGGACCAATTTGCGGCTTTGCTCGGCACGTTCTCGCTGCGCCCTTTCGGCTATCTGGTGCTGGCGGGCCAGACAGTCCTCATCGCGGTGATCACCGCCTTTGCGTCCCGCCGCACATTGTTCGCGACGCTTGATGAGATCGACTGAGCGGGCCGCTCAGGGCCAGGGCACGATCCGATGGCACGATCCGACCAAGTTGAACCGGACCATGCTCTGGAAATTATTGTCTGGCCGCATTTTCTTGCGGCGAACCGGACTCCACTTCGCCCCAAAACGCATTAAAATCGGGGGCTATAGCGTTTTCGAGCGAAGTGGAGTCCGGTTCGCGTCAAGAAAACGCGTCAAAACAAAAGCTGGAGCCCGGCTTTGATTCCGTCAAAGCCGGAATAGCTCTAGAGCATGATCCCGAAAAGTGGATACCGGTTTTCGGAGAAGATCATGCTCAAACAAAAAGATGAGCGACGAGTCTGATTCAACGCAGTTGAAACAGACTCTAGGGACACCGAACGGATGAGCGAAGAAGCACGTCACGACAATATGGAAGCTCCGCGCCGGGCGCCGGGCCGCCGGCGTGGTATGCTGCTTGCGACCCTGGTTGCCGCCGCCGGAATCGCCTTTGTCGGGGCGGCGGCCGGCTTCGTCGGGTTTCTGTCGCAGTTGCGGGGGGCGGAGACGAAGCCCGCGGCTAACGCTGATGGCATCGTGGTGCTCACCGGCGGCTCGTCGCGGATTTCCGATGCCGTCGAACTGCTGGCCGGCGGCTACGGCAAGCGGCTGCTGATTTCGGGCGTTCATCCGACAAACGGGGTCAGCGATATTTCGCGCTCGCTGCCGGACAGCCAGCGGCTGCTGACATGTTGCGTCGATCTCGACCGCTCCGCGGTCAACACCCGGAGCAACGCGAGCGAGACGCGGCGCTGGGTCGACGGGCAAGGATTCCGCTCGCTGATCGTGGTGACATCCAACTACCATATGCCTCGCGCCATCGTCGAACTGTCGCACGCGATGCCGGACGTCACCTTGATTCCGTTCGCGGTCATCGGAGAAAAGTGGCGCGAGGAGCCATGGTGGACAAGCGGCGCGACCTTGCGGCTCCTGCTGTCGGAGTATGTCAAATACCTCGCCGCCGAGGCGCGGGTTCGACTGGCTCATCTTGGCCTCGACCTCGAACTCCCGTCCGAAAACGGGGATCAGTCGAGCGGGGCGTTCCAGCCACGCCGGCCGGCCTCGGGCTAGAGCATCGGACCCGAAAGTGGGAACCGGTTTCGGGATAAATCCGATGCTCAATCAATTAACTGGAGCGGCGGCGCTGATTCCATTTGACCGGCCGCCGATCTAGAGCCTTTTTGTTTCTGATGGAATCGGAAGCGAGACTTTGAGATGCGCGTCAACTATAGCGTTTTCGAGCGAAGCGGAATCCGGTTCGCGTGAAGAAAACGCGTCAAATCAATATCATAGAGCTTCGCTTCTGATTCAATCAGAAGCGATCATGCTCTAACGCCCCGCGACTGGATGCTTGATGATTTCGATCTTTCTGCGCTCGCTGGTCTTCAACGTTCTGTTTTATGTGACGATGGCGATCTGGATCGTTGCCGCGCTGCCGACATTCCTGATGCCGCGCGCGGTGCTCGTCAGGATGGCGAAGGCTTGGGGGCGCTGGAACATCTGGCTGATGCGCGTCATCTGCGGCACGCGGGTCAAAATTCTCGGTACCGGGAGAATTCCGAAAGGTCCGCTGATCTTCGCCTCCAAGCATCAGTCGACGTGGGAGACTTTCGCCCTCTTCAGCCTCATTGATCAGCCGGTCTTCATCCTCAAGCGCGAGCTGACATGGATTCCGTTCTTCGGCTGGTATCTGATGAAGACGGGCATGATCGGCATCGACCGCAAAGCCGGCCTGCGCTCGCTCAAGATGCTGGTCCGGATGACGCGGGAGCAGGTACGTCTCGGCCGTCAGCTCGTCATTTTCCCGGAAGGAACGCGGCGCCCGATCGGAGCCCCGCCGGCCTACAAGAGCGGCGTCGCCATGATCTATGCCGAAGGTGACGTGCCCTGTGTGCCGGTGGCCCTCAACTCCGGCCTGTTCTGGCCGCGCCGGACGTTCCTGCGCTATCCGGGAACGATCACGGTCGAATTCCTCGATCCGCTGCCGCAGGGTTTGCGGCGTGATGAATTCATGTCGCGCCTGACGGCATCGATCGAAGGGGCGACCGCTTCCCTGGTCGAGGCGGGGCGGCGCGAGCAGGCGCGGCTGTCGGGCCGGGTCAGGGATGCGGGACCGGCCGGGGGTTAGAGCGTTTTCGAGCGAAGTGGAAACCGGTTCGCGTGAAGAAAACGCGTCAAAACAATAATCTGGAGCTTCGCTTCTGATTCAATCAGAAGCGATAATGCTCTAGAGCATGATCCCGGGAAGTGGAAACCGGTTTTCGGATAAGATCATGCTCCGCAGCGGAAATCTCACAAGAGACAAACCGCAGCTTGCGTTCAGCGCGTCGGCAGCGCGCCTACCGCAGCATCGGCGTATCATGGTGCAGCAGTTCAGCCAGCTGGTGCAGTTTAAGGTCGCGAAAGCCCTGTGACTCGATCGACCTCACGGTCGACAGGACATAGTCCCGGTTATGCCCCGAGCGGCCGTGCCCCTGCCGGACGTAGCGGGCCTGGTCCGCCAGCGTCAGCCGGCCGGCATACTGGACGTGACCGCGATCGACCACATAAGCGAGCGCGCTGACCCGCCGTCGCGCGTCGTCCTCGAGCCAGACGGAACGCGTCACCTCGCGGTAGACGTGGGTGGTCTGCTCGCGCTCCCGCAGATATGCGATCGTTGCCTCGCGCCGGCTGGCTGCAACCCGGAATGCGATGCCCCGGCAGGCGCCCCCGCGGTCGAGCCCGAGAACCAGCCCCGGCCTCTCGGGTGTCCCGCGATGGTCGAACGAATAGACGCAGAGCGCCCTGTGCTCGCCGATCAGTCGCGCCGGAATCTGCTCGGCGAAATCGAATCCGGGTCTCCACATCAGCGAACCGTAGGCGAATACCCAGAGATCGTTGCCGGAACTGTCGAAAGCCGTTTCAAATTGTCGCTGCACGCTCATCGCGCCCTGCTCAGGGCGTATTCCGTCATGGTGTGTGATCAGGATACGCACGAGCTATTAGAAATGAGGATATTTGACGGCCCGACCGGGAGTTTCCGCACCGCCGGATGATGCTTTAACAGAGCCGCGCCGTCAGGCGAAGCGGAACCGAAAGGGGCTGGTTTTGCCGGCGTCGCGCGACTATGGTCAAAGACCCCGCCGACGCGGCCCACCAAGAGTTCGCTCTCCGCATGAATGCTGCCAACGCCTCCAGCAAGTACCGTCTTTGGCCCATTTTCGTCATGCCCGTGCTGGTGGTCATCGCCGCCGCCGCCTGGAGCGCGTTCTGGTTTTACGCGGCCTCGCAGGTCGATCAGACTGTTGATGCCTGGCGGGCGCGCGAAGCTGCGTCAGGACGCATCTATGATTGCGCCAAACGGACAGTCGCCGGATTTCCGTTCCGTCTTGAGGTCCGCTGCGAGGATGCGACCGTCGAGCTGAGGTCGCAGACGGCCGAGCAGGCCGCGGCGCAGATGCCTCCCTTGACCGCGCGCCTCGGGGATATCCTGGTGATCGCGCAGATCTACACGCCCAGGCTGCTGATCGCGGAGTTCAAGGCGCCCGCCACGCTATCCCGGCACGGTCAGCCGGTGATGGTCGTCGATTGGCGCGTCGGGCGCAGCAGCATCGTCGGGCTGCCGGATACGCCGAAGAGCGCGGATATCGTTTTCGACGACCTTGCGATCGACCGTATGGTGGAATCGGTTCGGACGCCTGCCGCACGCGCCAGCCATGTGGAGCTTCACGGCCGCATTGCCGAGAAATCCACACTGGACAAGCCCATGATCGAGACCGCCGTGGAGTTGAGCGGGGCCACTCTAGCGGACGTTCACCCGGTGCTGACGCAGCCGTTCAACGCCGAGGTCGGCGCGATCGTTCATGGGCTGAAGGATTTCACGCCAAAACCCTGGCCGGTGCGGTTTCGTGAATTGCAGGCGGCCGGCGGCCGCATCGAGATCAGGCAGTCGCGCATCCAGCAGGGCGATCTGATCGCGATCGCCGCGGGTTCGCTGGGACTTACCGCCGACGGGCACCTCGACGGCGAATTGCACATGACGGCGACCGGTTTCGAGAAAATGATTCCAGCGCTCGGAATTGATAAAATGCTGGAGCAGGGGGTCCCGCAGGAGACTCTCGATAAGGTCGCGCCCGGCGTGAAAAGTCAGGATATCGACAATCTGTTCGGTGCGCTCGACCGGGCGATTCCCGGCCTTGGCAAGGCCGTGCGCGAGAACGCCAATGTCGGCGTCGCTGCGGGTCTCGCCGCGATCGGTCAGGAAGCGACGCTGGAAAACAAAAAGGCGCGCTCCTTCCCGCTGCGGTTCGTTGCCGGCGCGGTCTTCATCGGGCCGTTGAAGGTCGCCCAGACTCCGCCGCTGTTCTGAAGGCGTCGCGCGGAACCGCTTACACCGGTTTCTTCTGGGCATCCGTCTGCAGCCGCCCGAAATCGGGAGCCGCGGAATCCTGGCCGATCTCGACGATGCCGCGGCGGATCGCGCGGGTGCGGGTAAAGTGCTCGAACAGCGCTTCGCCATCGCCGCGGCGCATGGCGCGCGTCAGCTTGGAGAGATCCTCGTTGAAGGTGCCGAGCATTTCCAGCACCGCATCCTTGTTGGTCAGGAATACGTCGCGCCACATGGTGGGATCGGAGGCCGCGATGCGCGTGAAGTCGCGGAAGCCGCCGGCGGAAAACTTCATCACCTCGGAGGACGTGACCTCGCCGAGTTCGTCCGCTGTGCCGACAATGGTGTAGGCGATCAGATGCGGCAGATGGCTGGTGATCGCCAGCACAAGGTCATGGTGCTTGGGGGTCATGATCTCGACCCTGGCGCCGATCGCGGTCCAGAACGCGCGCAACCTGTCGACGGCGGCGGCATCCGTTCCGTCCGGCGGCGTCAGGATGCACCAGCGGTTGATGAACAGTTCGGCGAATCCGGAATCCGGACCCGAATGCTCGGTGCCGGCCACGGGGTGCGCGGGCACGAAATGCACCCCGGCGGGCAGATGCGGGGCGATGTCGCGGACGACGGCGCCTTTCACCGATCCGACGTCGGAGACGGTGGTGCCCGGCTTGAGGTGAGGCGCGATCTGCTGCGCGACTGAACCGCACGCACCGACCGGAACGCAGAGGATGACGAGGTCGGCGCCGTCGGCGGCTTCCGCGTTGGTGTCCGCCACGCGATCGACGATGCCGAGCTCCATCACCCGCGCCCGCGTTTTTGCGGAGCGCGCGGTCGTGACGATCTCGCCGACAACGCCTCGCATGCGCGCGGCGCGCGCGATCGAGCCGCCGATCAGGCCGAATCCGATCAGCGCGAGCCGCTGGAATAACGGTTCCGTGGTCATGTCCGCGCCATGAAGTCGCGCAAGCCGTCCGCGACCAGGCGGTTGGCTTCCTCGGTGCCGACAGTCATGCGCAGCGCATTCGGCAGTCCGTAATTGTCGAGCGCACGAAGCACGAGGCCACGTTTGGTCAGGAACGCGTCGGCCTCGGCCGCCGTCTTGCCCTTGGCGTCCGGGAAGTGGATCAGGATGAAGTTGGTCACGCTGGGCGTGATCTTGAGCCCGAGATTCGTCAATTCGTCCGTCAGCCAGTTACGCCACTTTTCCGTATGCAGCCGGGTCATCTGGACGTGCGCGGTGTCCTCGATCGCGGCCGCGGCCGCGAGCATGGCCGGCGTCGAGACGTTGAAGGGGCCGCGAATCCGGTTCATCGCATCGACGATGTGCGCCGGGCCGAACATCCAGCCGATCCGCAGCGCGGCGAGGCCGTGGATCTTGGAGAAAGTGTGCGTCAGCACGGTATTTTCCGTCGTCGCCACCAGTTCGATGCCGAACTCATAATCGTTGCGCGACACATAATCCGAATAGGCGCCGTCGAGCACCAGCAATACGTGCGGCGGCAGTCCCGCGCGCAGTCGCCTGATCTCGTCGAACGGCAGATAGGTGCCGGTCGGGTTGTTGGGATTGGCGAGCCAGACCATCTTGGTCTTCGGCGTGACCCGCTTGAGGATGGCGTCGATGTCGGCGGTGTAGCCGGTCTCCGGCGCGACGACGTTGATCGCGCCGTTCGCCATGGTTGCGATCGGGTACACCAGAAAAGCGTGCGTGGTCGAAATCGCTTCGTCGCCGTGGCTGAGGAAGGTATGCGCCAGCAGGTTGAGGATCTCGTCCGAACCCGCGCCGCAGATGATGCGGTCCGGATCGAGGCCGTAGGCGCGTCCGATGGCTGCGCGCAAAATGCGTGAGGTGCCTTCCGGATAGTCTTCAAGGTGAGCTACGGCATCGCGGTAAGCGTCCATCGCCTTCGGCGATGGGCCGAACGGCGTTTCATTGGCCGACAGCTTGAACACCTTGCGGCCCGCCTCCGGTACTGGACTCTTGCCGGGCGTGTAGGGCGCAATATCGAGAATGCCGGGATTCGGCACCGGTCGGGACATCGTTTGCTCCGGGCTAGAGCGCTTTCGCGTCTGAGCGAATCAGAAGCGAAGCTCTAGATTGTTATTCTGACGCGTTTTCTTCACGCGAACGGGTCATCCGCTTCGCTCGAAAACGCTATCGGGACGTTACGGACGATCCGCCCCATTGGATGGCATCGTATAGCGCGTTGCGTGACTGCCGACGAGAGCCGTCGAGCGCACCGACGCGCCGGCCTCGATCAGCGCGGATTTAATCGTGTCGAGGGTGGTGCCGCCCGTAATGGATACCAACAGCGCCGCGCCGTCGAAGGCGGTATCGGGCACGGCGACGATCTCGGCGAGCGGCGACAGGGTGCGGGCTGTATTGGCGTTCCAGCCGGAGACGCGCACGCTCCAGGTCTCCACTTCCGTGACCCGCGCATCGTCGGCGACGCGTGAGATCACGAACACCGGCAGCGCGGCCGGATGATCGGCGCGCTCGATGAAAGGCAGGCGGGCGATGATCCTCGGCGCGCCGCCGGCTTCCAGCGCGAGCCACCATGGCGTGCGGCTCGATGTCGCCGAGACCAGTCCGAGGTCGCCTTTCGCATTCGCCACCGCTTCCACGGCGGCCTGCGCATTGAAATGCGGCACGAAGGGTAGGGTGAAGCCGAAATGGAAACGCGCGGAATCCCGCATCGCGGATTCGCCGAGCGACAGATCGGCGTGCAGCGAGAACGGCGCCTGAACGTAGGTGAAGGTCGCGATGATGACGCGCCAGATGCTTTCGACGGTGTCGAGCGGCAGGATGCCGCGATGGCGCTGCGCCAGCCGCCGCATCATGTCGGCCTCGCGCGCCGGCCTGAACGCGGAGCCGACCTCCTGGGTCTGCTTCACCGAGATCAGGCGGTCGATGATGTCGCCGCGTTGCATCAGCAGGTTGTGAACCTGCTCGTCGATGGCGTCGATCTCGTTGCGCAATTTCTGCAGGGACGGCGGCGCGGGGGAAGGCTTCGTCATGGATGCAACCTGTCGGCCGCATGGAGGAGCCTGGGCCAGCGGTCCGCTTCTAACATTGGTATCCCGTTTCAGCGAGCCTTGTCGCCAACATCGAGATCAAGCCCGAAGCACTTAAAGCCTTTCCAGCCGCCGCTCCGTCTGCCTTGACGAAAAGCGGGCAGCGGATTATTTTTCTCCTGTTCCGTGGTCATTTGAGCCGGCCGGCTTGCAGCCACGTTAAACAACTCGCTAAACAGGCCGGGGACAGCGAAATCCTGATCCCGGCCGAACCCAAGTTCGGGCCGGGTTTTTTGTGGCCTGCGATCCGGGGGCTTCCCGCAGCCTCCGGCGGAGGTCAGCGGCAGGATGGTGAAGGTGCAATCGATATCGGGCCCGGCTCACGCCGAGCATCGGGCCCAGGAAGCAGACCATCCTACCTCGCAGGTCGCGACGTTCGATACCGATCAACCGCTCCCGCTTGATTGCGGCGTCGATCTCGCGCCGTTCCAGATCGCCTATCAGACCTACGGTGAACTCAATTCCGCGAAGTCCAACGCCATTCTGATCTGTCATGCCCTCACCGGGGATCAGCATGTGGCCAACCCTCATCCGGTGACCGGAAAACCCGGCTGGTGGGTGACCCTGGTGGGGCCCGGCAAGCCGCTCGACACCAGCAGGTACTTCATTATCTGCTCCAATGTGATCGGCGGCTGCATGGGCTCGACCGGCCCCGCCTCGACCAATCCCACGACCGGCAAGGTGTGGGGGCTGGACTTCCCTGTCATCACCATTCCCGACATGGTGCGCGCGCAGGCCATGCTGATCGACCGCCTGGGAATCGACACGCTGTTTTCGGTGGTCGGCGGCTCCATGGGCGGCATGCAGGTGCTGCAGTGGTGCGTGGCCTATCCAAAGCGGGTGTTTTCGGCGCTACCGATCGCCTGCAGCACGCGCCACTCCGCGCAGAACATCGCGTTTCATGAATTGGGGCGGCAGGCGGTGATGGCCGATCCCGACTGGCGCGAGGGCCGCTATGTCGAGCAGGGCACCCATCCCCGCCGGGGCCTTGGCGTGGCGCGGATGGCCGCGCACATTACTTACCTGTCGGACGCGGCGCTGCATCGCAAGTTCGGGCGGCGGATGCAGGATCGCGAGTTGCCGACATTTTCGTTCGACGCGGATTTCCAGGTGGAGAGCTATCTGCGCCACCAGGGATCGTCATTCGTCGAGCGCTTCGACGCCAACAGCTATCTCTATCTGACGCGGGCGATGGACTATTTCGATATCGCGGCCGATCATGACGGCGTGCTGGCCGCCGCGTTTCGCGGGACCCGCACCCGCTTCTGCGTGGTCTCGTTCACGAGCGACTGGTTGTTTCCGACCTCCGAATCGCGGGCGACCGTGCATGCGCTCAATGCCGGCGGCGCGCGGGTTTCCTTCGCCGAGATCGAGACCGATCGCGGCCATGACGCCTTCCTGCTCGACGTTCCCGAGTTCTTCGATATCGCGCATGCGTTTCTGCAATCGGCGGGAAAGACCCGGGGCCTCGCCGATGCCGGACAATGAAATGAGCGTGGAGCAGCCCTCGCTGCCGTTGAACGGGGTCGCTCCGCGGGCGGCCGATCGTTATCGCAGCGATCATCTGCTGCTAGCGGAGATGATCGAGTCCGGCTCAAAGGTCCTGGATGTCGGATGCGGCGACGGCGATCTCTTGCAACTGCTCGAGACGCGAGGCATCGACGGCCGCGGCATCGAGTTGTCGCGCGAGGGCGTCAATCGTTGCGTGGCCAAGGGTCTTGCCGTGGTGCAGGGCGACGCCGATACCGACCTCGTCAGCTATCCCGACGACGCCTTCGATTACGTCATCCTGTCGCAAACCCTGCAGGCCACGCGGCAACCGAAAACGGTGCTGGAAAATCTGCTGCGGATCGGCCGGCGCGCCGTCGTTTCATTTCCGAACTTCGGTCACTGGAAGATGCGCGTTCAGCTTCTGATCGGCGGCCACATGCCGCGCACGGACAATCTGCCGGCGACATGGTACGATACGCCGAACATCCATTTCTGCACCATCAAGGATTTCGTCCAGCTCTGCGACGAGATCAACGTGAAGATGGAGCGTGCGGTCGCGCTTAATCTTTACGGCCGGCCGCTGCGGTTCAACGCGCCCTGGTGGTTCTGGAATATGTTCGGAGAACAGGGCGTGTTTCTGCTCAGCCGCGCGGAGAAGATCGCCAAAGCTCCGGGACAGGATGAGTAGGCTTCCCTTCGTCCCGCCCGTTCAGAACTGGGTTCGATCATCGGCGTGACGGCCGCGTTGCGACGCAGCAGGGAGAGCGAGCCTCGACCTCGCAACGGCCTGGACGGTCCAGGCTAATCAAAAAAATTCCATTTCAGGTCAATGATTTGGAAATATCGCGCTGCGGTATGCCGATATCGCAATGCAGATATGCGTTATGCGCAATGCAGGTATGACTTTAAAAAGCCTGAGCATGTGATTACAAGGCGCCCGCGTTTTTCCCGGCACGACAAAAGAGCGGATTTCACCGCGCAGCGGGCGGGAACAGGGAGGTGTCACAGGGGAGCATGAATGTTCCAGTTAGTTGCGTTGCGCTGGATGCCGCGTATTTTGGCACTGGCGGTTTGTTTCCTGGCTGTCGTTGCATTTGCGATGCCGGCCTCGGCAAGACCTTATCATCGCGCGGGGCATCACGCGCACGCTTATCATTATAAGCACCATCATCATATTCGCCGGCACTACGGGTATCGTCATCACCGATACCGCCACGCGCGGCGGGCTCACGCGCGCGGGTGGAGGAACGCCAGCGCCGCTCTTACGCCCAAGAGCGGATTTTCGGGTGGCGGTCTGGCTTCGAATATCGTTGCCGAGGCTCGCCGTTACATCGGGGGCAATCCGACCGGCCGTCGCCGGCTCTGGTGCGCGCGATTCATGAACTTGGTTCTGAAGCGCGCCGGGCATCAGGGGACGGGCTCCGACATGGCGCGTTCGTTCGCGCATTACGGCCGCCGGGTTTCCGGCCCGCAGGTCGGCGCCATCGCCGTCATGACCCGGCGCGGCGGCGGTGGTCATGTCGGCGTCGTCAGCGGTGTCGATCGGCGCGGCAACCCCATCGTCGTGTCCGGCAATCATGGCCGCCGCGTCGCGGAGTCGGTCTATCCGCGCAGCCGCGTCTACGCCTATGTAGTGCCGCATTGAAGCAAAACGGAACGGACGTTGTCCGTGCCGTTTTGCCTTTGCCTGACATGCTTTGCTCGAAACGCCCTATTCCCGAAACGTTTCGATTCTGTCCTCGATCCTGACCGTGCCGCCGGTAACGACTTCCGCATAGATCCCGCAGTCGCGATGTCCCAGCGTTCCCGCCAGCGCGTTCGGAATGTCGAGATCGCGCGCCCCGGTTTCGGGGTCGACGTTGGTGGCGGTGCAGCGGACAATCCGCTTGACCACCTTGAGCCTGATGTCTCCGATCGCGAGCGTGTGGCCGAGCAGGTCGAGTTCGCTCCAGGCCGGCCAGCCACGGACGTACAGGTTGGCGCGGAAGCGGAGCGGGTGAACCGGCTGACCCACCATTTGTTCGATCGCGGCGACGCTGCCGAGATTGATGATCGAGACCACTTTCCTTGCGACGTCCGAAAAGCTGTGTCCGTTGCCGACGAGAAGTCGAGGCGGCCCTCTCAGCTCTTGCGCGAAGTTCGCCGCGAAGAACCGTTCAACCGCGGCGCGGCCCTCCGCCGTGCCGAGGTCGGCGCGCGCCGCCTCCTCGCCGTCCGCCAGGATTGTCAGGACGCCGCTGGCGTCGTCATAGCGGCTGTCGAGCGTGGCGAGCCGCTCGTCGCGCATCAGCATCAGAAACCTGGACTTTGGAAAATACCGGGGCGCGGCAGGATCGAATCCGGTCGGACCGTTCTCGATCGCATAGGAGCGGTCACCGGGAACGGTTCCGCCGGGGGTCAGGACAGCGTGTTGCAGAGGCTCGGCGGACAGGCCTTTGACGGGATAGCGGTAAAGCGCTGCAACGGTCGCCTTGGAAGATCCGGACATGATGCTCCTTACAAGATTCCCGCGAGGCTTGTCATCGGCACTGTCTCAACGCCCCTTCATTTTCTGGGAGGCTATTCCTACATCTGCCGCAGGCCGAATTGAACGATTCCGCGAGCCGGTCGCTGCCGGTTGAGGAATGTCGATGCGGCCGGCGTAGGCAACGAGGATGCTGCTTTCTGTGCTTTCGGGGCAGGAGCGGCAGGCCGGGGAGGTTCCCATGAACATTGAAAAATATACCGAGCGGGTGCGCGGGTTCATCCAGTCGGCGCAATCGCTGGCGATGCGCGAAGGCCACCAGCAGTTCACGCCGCTTCATATTCTGAAGGTGCTGCTCGATGACAGCGAAGGTCTGGCGGGAAGCCTGATCGACCGCGCCGGCGGCAATTCGCGCGCGATCCTGAAGGCGACGGAAGCCGCTCTCGACAAGATGCCGAAGGTGTCGGGCGCTGGAGCGGGCCAGATTTATCTCGCGCCGGCGACGGCGCGCGCGTTCGATGCCGCGGAACAGGCGGCCGAGAAGGCCGGCGACAGTTTTGTCACCGTGGAACGGCTGTTGCAGGCTTTGTCGCTCGACAAGGACAGCGACGCGTTCAAATTGCTGAAGGACGGCGGGGTCACGCCGCAGACCCTCAATGCGGCGATCAGCGCGCTTCGCAAAGGACGGACCGCGGATAGCGCCACGGCGGAAAACGCCTATGACGCGTTGAAGAAATACGCGCGCGATCTGACCCAGGCGGCGCGCGAGGGCAAGCTCGATCCGGTGATCGGCCGCGACGAGGAGATCCGCCGGACGATTCAAGTTTTGTCGCGGCGTACCAAGAACAATCCGGTGCTGATCGGCGAGCCCGGCGTCGGCAAGACCGCGATCGCGGAAGGGCTGGCGCTGCGCATCGTCAACGGCGACGTGCCGGAAAGCCTGAAGGACAAGAAGCTGCTCGCCCTCGACCTCGGGTCGATGATCGCGGGCGCGAAATATCGCGGCGAGTTCGAGGAGCGGCTCAAGGCGGTGCTGCAGGAGGTGACCGCCTCCGACGGCGGCATCGTCCTGTTCATCGACGAGATGCACACGCTGATCGGCGCCGGCAAGGCCGATGGCGCCATGGACGCTTCCAATCTGCTGAAGCCGGCGCTGGCGCGCGGCGAACTGCATTGCGTGGGAGCGACCACGCTCGACGAGTATCGCAAGCATGTCGAAAAGGATGCGGCGCTGGCCAGGCGCTTTCAGCCGATCTTCGTATCTGAGCCGACGGTCGAGGATACCGTCTCGATCCTGCGCGGTCTCAAGGACAAGTATGAGCAGCATCACGGCGTCCGCATCGCCGATAGCGCGCTGGTCGCGGCCGCCACGCTCTCCCACCGTTATATCACCGACCGTTTCCTGCCCGACAAGGCGATCGATCTGGTGGATGAGGCGGCGGCGCGGCTCAAGATGCAGGTCGATTCCAAGCCGGAAGAACTCGATTCGCTCGACCGCGAGATCGTGCGGCTGAAGATCGAGCAGGAGGCGCTGAAGAAGGAGAACGACGCCGGCTCCAGAACGCGTCTTGAGAACCTTGAAAAAGAACTGGCCGATCTGGAAAAGCGGTCGGCGGATCTGACCTCGCGCTGGAACGCCGAAAAGAACAAGCTGTCGGACGCCGCCAAGCTCAAGAGCGAGCTTGATCAGGCGCGGATCGAACTCGCCAACGCGCAGCGGCGCGGCGAATATCAGATAGCGGGCGAACTGGCCTATGGGCGGATTCCCGAACTCGAAAAGCGTTTGCAGAGCATCGAGACCGGCGAAAGCAATACGATGATGAATGAAACCGTGACGGCGGACAGCATCGCCCAGGTGGTGTCGCGATGGACCGGCGTTCCCGTCGACAAGATGCTCGAGGGCGAGAAGGAAAAGCTGCTGCGCATGGAGGAAAGCCTGGCGGCGCGCGTCGTTGGGCAGGGGGAAGCCGTGCGCGCGGTGTCAACCGCGGTGCGGCGCGCGCGCGCCGGTTTGCAGGACCCCAACCGACCCATGGGCTCGTTCATGTTCCTGGGGCCGACCGGCGTCGGCAAGACCGAACTGACCAAGGCGCTCGCTGCCTATCTGTTCGACGATGAGACGGCGATGGTCCGCGTCGATATGTCGGAATATATGGAGAAGCACTCGGTGGCGCGGCTGATCGGCGCGCCTCCCGGCTATGTCGGTTACGACGAGGGAGGCGCGCTGACCGAGGCGGTGCGGCGGCGTCCCTATCAGGTCGTGCTGTTCGACGAGATCGAGAAGGCGCATCCGGACGTGTTCAACGTGCTGTTGCAGGTGCTCGACGATGGCCGCCTGACCGACGGACAGGGCCGCACGGTGGATTTCCGCAACACGTTGATCATCATGACGTCGAACCTCGGTTCGGAATTCCTGGTCAATCAGCCGGAAGGGGAAGACACCGGCGCGGTGCGCGAGCAGGTGATGGAGATGGTGCGCGGGCATTTTCGTCCGGAGTTTCTCAACCGCGTCGACGAGATCATCCTGTTCCATCGGTTGCAGAAGAGCGAGATGGGCCGGATCGTGGAAATTCAGTTCTCAAGGCTGCAAAAGCTGCTGGAGGATCGCAAGATCGTGCTCGATCTCGACGCCGCGGCGCGCGACCGGCTGGCCGAGAAAGGCTGGGATCCCGCCTACGGCGCACGGCCGCTCAAGCGCGTGATTCAGCGCAGCGTGCAGGACCCGCTGGCTGAAATGATCCTGGCTGGCGCCATCCGCGACGGCGACCGGGTCGCGATTTCGGTCAAGGACGGCGTGCTCACATTCAATGGCGAGGCGCCGCCGAGGGTCGATATCGAGCCATTCGCGCCGCCGATGTCCAGGCGCAGGCTGCACTGACGCGTCTGCCATGTCTTCCCGCATCCGCGGGAAGGGTTGACGCCGTTACCACGCGAATCCCATGAATGCCCCCGGCGCAATTCTAAAAAAGACCCGGATCGTGAAATAATTATTTCGTTCTGGCTGCTCATGGAGAGGTATTATTCTTTGTTTTCAATAATGCTTGTTTTCTTCGGCGAACCAGCCCTATTCAAAGGGCCGAATTGTCGAAGCGGATGCAGTGGCTTTCCATTTCGTGCGGCGTCTCGACCAGACCTGTGAAGTGTCAATCGTGGCGGCCGGCAGTTCGCTCCCGAGGTTTTGCTTGCGATGACAAAATTGGAATTTCCAGGTTCAGCACTCACGACGGATCAGTGGACGCAGGTCAACCAGCTCGCGACGTCTCTCAGTCATGAACAGGCGATCTGGATCAGCGGCTATTTCGCGGGTCTCAGTCATCGGGCTCGGGCTGGCGCTGCGGCAGGGGAGATCGCGGAGCTTGCACCGCCTTCGCAGGGCAGCGCCGCCGGCGCAGCTGCGACGCGGCTCCTGACGGTCCTGTTCGCAAGCGAGACCGGAAACAGCAAGACTCTCGCGAAGGCGCTGGTCGACAAGGCCACAGCCCAGGGAATCCAGGCGCGTCTCGCCGATATGGCGGAGTACAAGACGCGCGGCCTCAAGGACGAGCAGGACCTACTCGTCATCACCAGCACCCACGGCGAGGGTGATGCGCCGCAGACAGCCGTCGGTTTCTTCGAGTTTCTGGAGAGCCGCAAGGCCCCCAAGCTGCCGCAACTGCGCTTTGCGGTGCTGGCGCTGGGCGATTCGACCTATGAAAAATATTGCGAGGCCGGCAAGCGGATCGACCGGCGGCTGGAGGAACTGGGGGCGCAGCGCCTTGCCGATCGCGTCGACTGCGATGTCGATTATGAGGATGCCGCGGAAGCGTGGATATCGACGGTCATAGCCGATCTCGCGCCCGCCGCGCAGGCGTCCGTCTCCGCTCCGGTCGTGGCGCGCGGCGATGCGCCGCCGTCAGCGGTATTCGACAAGAAGAATCCGTTTCAGGCCGCCGTCATCGACAATATCGTGCTGACTGGGCGCGGATCGACCAAGGAAACGCGCCACATCGAATTGTCTCTGGCGGATTCGGGCTTGATCTATCAGCCGGGGGATGCGCTCGGCGTGGCGCCGCGTAACGATCCGGCGCTGGTGGAAGCCGTGCTTGAGAAACTGTCGCTGTCCGCCGATAGCTCCATAACGGTGAAGCAGGGTACGATAAGCCTCGGCGAGGCGCTGGGCGGAACGTTCGAGATCACGGCGCTCACGCCGCGTTTTCTCGATCATTGGGCCGAGATCACCGGCTCCGATGAACTGCAGGCGTTGCGCGCGCCTGATCAAAAGGAGGCGCGCGCCGCCTTCCTGCACAATCATCACATCCTCGATGTCGTCGGCCGGTTTCCGGCGCCGGGCATCGACGCCGCAAAGTTCGTTGCGGGTCTTCGGCCGTTGCAGCCGCGGCTCTACTCGATCGCCTCGAGCCTCGCCGCCGCTCCGGACGAGGCGCATCTTACGGTCAGCACGGTGCGTTATGCGCTGCACGACGTGCCGCGCACCGGCGTCGCATCCGGCTATCTCGCGTCGCGCACCGAGGTGGACGCCACGATCCCGGTCTATATCCAGTCCAACGATCACTTCCATCTGCCCGATGACGATGTGCCGATCCTGATGATCGGCGCCGGCACCGGCGTCGCGCCGTACCGCGCTTTCATGCAGGAACGTGAGGCCCGCGGCGCGTCCGGCCGGTCATGGCTGTTTTTCGGTGAGCGCAATTTCCGCAGCGACTTCCTCTATCAGGTCGAGTGGCAGGAGCTGATCAAGAACGGCGTGCTGAGCCGGCTCGATCTGGCGTTCTCGCGGGACGCCGCGCCCAAGACCTATGTGCAGGATCGTCTGCGCCGGCAGGGGCGTGATGTCTACGCATGGCTCGAGGAAGGCGCGTATCTCTACGTTTGCGGCGATAGCGCCCACATGGCGCCTGATGTTCATGCGGCGTTGACTGATATCGTTGCCGAACATGGCGGTCTCGACCGTGACGAGGCCGGCGCCTATCTCTCGGCGCTGCAGCGTGATCGCCGTTATCGGCTCGACGTTTATTGAGGCCAGTTTGGTGGACGCAAAGACACAACCCGATCGCAGCCGCGATGTTTCCCAGCCGCTTGACAAGCTCGGGCCGGACGAGACGCTGAAGGCCAATAGCGACTATCTGCGCGGCACGATCAAGCAGAGCCTGGCCGACGAGATCACGTCGGCGGTGACGGCGAACGACGCCAAGCTGATGAAGTTCTTCGGAATCTATCAGC
Source organism: Nitrobacter sp. TKz-YC01 (assembly GCF_047824785.1). Taxonomy (GTDB): domain Bacteria; phylum Pseudomonadota; class Alphaproteobacteria; order Rhizobiales; family Xanthobacteraceae; genus Nitrobacter. The sequence goes on from NZ_CP181167.1 coordinate 829,568, forward strand.
AGGACGACCGGGATATCCGCGACGAGCGCCGGCGTCAGAAACTGGAAGCGGCGTTCTCGTTCATGGTGCGCGTGCGGCTGCCGGGTGGTGTGTGCAGTCCCGGCCAGTGGCTGAAACTCGACGAGCTTGCGCGCAACTACGCGGGCGACACGCTGCGGCTGACCACGCGCCAGACGTTCCAGTTCCACCGCGTCATGAAGGATAACCTGCGCAGCCTGATCCAGGGACTGCGCGATATCCTGCTCGACACCAGGGCGGCCTGCGGCGACGACACCCGCGGCGTCATGAGCACCGTCAATCCCGATCTGTCGAAGCTGCACGCCGAGGTTTATGCGCTCGCCAAACGCGCGAGCGACCACGCGGTGCACAGGACCGGCGCCTACAAGGAAATCTGGTACGAAGCCGAGCGCGAGCAAACCGACGGGCCGGAGGAGCCGTTCTACGGACACACCTACATGCCGCGGAAGTTCAAGATCGGCTTCGCGATCCCGCCCAGCAACGATATCGACGTCTACGGCCAGGACCTAGGCTTCATCGCCATCGCGCAGCGCGGCAAGCTGAAGGGCTTCAACGTCGCCATCGGAGGCGGCCTCGGTCGGACCGATCAGTCGCCGAAGACCTATCCTCGCCTGGCCAGCGTGATCGGTTATATCGACGCGGACAAGCTGTTTCCGACGATCGACGCGGTGATGTCGGTCCAGCGCGATTATGGCGACCGTCTCGACCGCCTGCACGCCCGATTCAAATACACCATCGATGAAAAGGGCCTCGACTGGATCAAGGCGGAAACCGAACGCCGTCTCGGCTTCGCGCTCAAGCCCGAGCAACCCTACGCCTTCACCTCGAACGGTGATCCGCTCGGTTGGGTCAAGGGTGAGGATGGTCGCGAGCATTGCGTCCTGTTCATCCAGAACGGCCGCGTGATCAATGCGCCGGATCATCCGATGATGGATGGCTTGCGCGCCATCGCGCAGGTTCACAAAGGCATGTTCCGCGTTACGCCGAACCAGAATCTCATCATTGCCGATATCGATCCCAAGGATCGGCCGGAGATCGAGGCGCTGATGAAGGAGTACGGCCTCGATCAGTTCGAGACCCGCAGCAGCCTGCGCCTCAACTCGATGGCCTGCGTCGCGCTGCCGACATGCGGTCTGGCGATGGCCGAAAGCGAGCGCTATCTGCCGGATCTCATCACCAAGATCGAGGCGATCCTGAATACTTATGGGTTGAAGGACGATCCGATCACCATCCGGATGACCGGATGCCCGAACGGCTGCGCGCGTCCCTATATCGCCGAGATCGGCCTCACCGGCCGCGCGCCTGGCAAGTACAATCTCTATCTCGGCGGCGGCTTCCACGGCGAGCGGCTCAACAAGATGTACCTGGAGAATGTCGGCGAACCTGTGATTCTCGAGACGCTCGACAAGACGCTCGGCCATTATGCCCGCGACCGCAAGCCCGGCGAGCACTTCGGCGATTTCGCCATTCGCGCCGGCTATGTCCCTGAGGTGAAGGAAGGGCGGTTCTTCAACGATTGAGCCGGGGCCTGCGGGCTGATGCCCGCGAACCGGCCTTTGTTCGAAGCGAGAAGATGGCGCTGCCCCGTAACGGCGCATCCTCCTTGTAATCCGTGCGCGGCGAACTGCGCCGGCGTTCCGGAGTCGTTGTGTTTCGACGGAAGTGCTTTAAATAGGCTGGGATCGGCCGGCCGTGATATTCTGCACGGAATCGTCGCGGATCCGCGCATTTTCATCGAAAGTCCACGAACGTCATGTCCGAATCCATGAATCCGAGAACTATCGCGGCCGCCAACGGCATCGCGGCGGAAGATACTTTCGGAGCGGTGACGCCGCCGATCTGTCTGTCGAGCACTTTCACCTGGCCCGGATTCGGGCGCAAAGGTCCGCACGACTATACCCGCACCAGTAATCCCACGCGGACGCTGCTGGCGGATACCCTCGCCAAGCTCGAGGGCGGCGCGGGCGCGGTGGTGGTGTCCTCCGGAATGGCGGCGATCGATCTGGTGCTGTCGCAACTCTCAAGCGATGATACCGTGATCGTGCCGCATGATTGTTACGGCGGCACTCACCGCCTGCTTCTGAACCGCCGCGACCGCGGGCACTTCAAGGTGCGCTTTGTCGATCAGAACGATCAGGCGGCGCTGGCGTCCGCCTTGAAGGATAAGCCCCGGCTTGTCCTGATCGAGACCCCGAGCAATCCCTTGATGCGCATCGTCGACATCCGGGCGATCGTCGCTCAGGCGAAAACGGTCGGCGCCAAGGTCGCCGTTGACAATACCTTCCTGTCGCCCGCGCTGCAGCGGCCGATCGCGTTGGGCGCGGACTTCGTCATTCATTCGACGACGAAATATCTCAATGGCCATTCGGACATCGTCGGCGGCGCCGTGATCTCAGCCGATCCCGCTGACGCCGAAGCGTTGGAGACCTGGGCCAATATCGTCGGCACGACGGGAGCGCCGTTCGATTCCTTCCTGGCGCTTCGCGGCATCCGCACGCTGTTTCCACGCGTGGAATGTCAGCAACGCAACGCGCAGGCGGTTGCCGAGTTTCTTCTCTCGCATCCTCTTGTCGCGGCCTGTCACTATCCGGGGCTGCCGTCGCATTCGGGACATGCTGTCGCCAAAGCCCAGCAATCCGGATTCGGCGCGATGCTCAGTTTCGAGCTGAGAGGAGGCGAGGTGGAAGCTGGCCGCTTTGTAGAAGCGGTGCGGCTTTTCTGCTTCGCGGAATCGCTCGGCGGCACCGAGAGCCTGGTGGCTCATCCGGCCACGATGACCCATGCCGGAATGTCGGAAGAAGCGCGCAAGGCCGCCGGGATCACCAGCGGTCTTATCCGGCTTTCGATCGGCCTGGAGGATGCCGCTGATCTGATCGCCGATCTGGATCAGGCTCTTGCCACGATCGATCGACCAGTTCGATCGAAGGCGAGCGCCTGAATCGCGACGCCGGAGTCATCCTCAGGACAAACAAGCAAGAAAAACGCGGAGCCGGCTGGCTCCGCGTTAATTATAGCGTTTTCGAGCGAAGTGGAATCCGGTTCGCGTGATGAAAACGTGTCAAATCAATATCATAGAGCCTCGCTTCTGATTCAATCGGAAGCGAAAAGGCTCTAGAAGACGCTATCGTCGCGCCGATCGAATACCGCCCGTTACGGACAGGGATGACGATAGCCGTCCGTGCCGAGATACGTTCCGGATCTCGGATCGTAGGAACGGAAGCGCTGCGCGCAGTAGGCCGCGTTCTGTTGCGCCGCTGCGGCCGCATTGGCCTGGCCGGCGGCAATCGCGCCGCCGACAATGGCTCCAGCCGCCAGGCCGCCGATCAACGCTCCGGCTCCGCCTCCGTAACCCGGGCCATAATACCCACGGCCATAATACCCGCGACGATAATACTGAACGGTCTCGATCGAGGACGGGCCAGTGCTCATGCCGGACTGAGCCATGAGCGGCGCCGAGGTCGCCGGAACGGAAAACGTGAGCGCCACGGAACCGGCGAACAGCGCCGTCAACAGAATTTTCGATCGCATCATTCAAGCTCCTCAACGGTGGGAATTATGGCCGAGACATTACTCGAAGCATTTGTTCAGAATGTCACATGTTCAGAGTGTCACATATTCAGAGTGTCACATGATCGTGAGGTTACATACCGGCGAGGCTCCGAATTACCGCGAGGTCTGTAATTTCATGTGACCGATCATTGCATTGTGTTAGTGCTTGATGGCCACCTTACGGTTCATTTTTCTTAGTTCGATGACGACGTAATGGCAAGCTGGCCCGCTTGACTGGATATGCGATGCGGTGATGCCGGTTTGCGGATGAGCCGTTACACCACGACGCTCAGCCGTTTCGCCGCGCGGGTGATGCCCGTGTACAGCCATCGCGCGCGGCTGTCCTGAAAGGCGAAGCTCTCGTCGAACAGAACGACGTCGTCCCATTGCGACCCCTGCGACTTATGCACCGTCAGGACATAGCCGTAGTCGAACTCGTCGTAAGGCTTGCGCTGCTCCCATGGAATATCCTCGATGCCTCCGGCGAAACAGTCATGCCGCACCGAGACTTTCGTCACCTTGTGCGCAAATTCCTCATCGGGCGACAGCCGCATCGTGATGATCTTTGACTTTGACACGGCGCGCGCCTTCACGCGCCACAGTCCGCCGTTAAAAAGCGCCTTCTTGCGGTTGTTGCGCAGACAGACCAGCTTGTCGCCCGCCACCGGCAGCGGATCCTCGATGTTTTGCCGCTGCCGCATCCGCATGTTGTAGGCGCGCCGGGTGTTGTTGCGCCCGACCAGCACCTGGTCGGCATCCATCACACGCGCTGGATCGAGCTCGCCGCGCGGCACGACCTCGCTTTCGCCGTAGCGGCCGATGTCGAGCTCGCGTCCCTCGCGCACATCCATGGACATGCGCACGATCGGGTCATCCTTCGCCTGCCGGTGTACATCGGTCAGCATCGCGTCCGGGCTGGCGTTGGTGAAGAAGCCGGCGCCCTGGATCGGCGGCAGTTGCGCGGGATCGCCCAGCACGAGCAGGGGACAGTCGAACGACATCAGATCGCGGCCCAGCTCCGCGTCGACCATCGAGCATTCGTCGATCACGATGAGCCTGGCCTTCGAGGCGGGCGCGTCGTCCCACAGTTCGAAACTCGGCTGCTCCTCGCCGGATTCGCGGGTGCGGTAGATCAGCGAATGAATCGTCGATGCGCCCTCGCAGCCCTTGTTGCGCATCACCAGCGCGGCCTTGCCGGTGAAAGCCGCGAACTTGACCTCTCCGTCGACGCCGTCAGCGATATGACGCGCCAGCGTGGTCTTGCCGGTCCCGGCATAGCCGAACAGGCGAAAGACGGCAGGCGTGCCGTTCCTGCCGGGTTTGGCTTTGAGCCAGTCGGCGACGGCTTTCAGCGCTGTATCCTGATGCGGCGTGAAGGAGGTCATGATCTCGAAGCGTGAGGGAGCCAGCGGGGCGATGCCGCGACTCAGGGTCTTCGAAAGCTAACCATTCGCGGAGCGAGCGCAAGGCGGATTGCCCTCGCTCGGCATTCGGATAGTCAGGCCGTTGGTATGAATGCGCGGTGGTCGCCGTTGCCGGCGGGCGTGATCGCGATGCCCTCGTCGGCGTATTCGTTCAGCTTGTTGCGCAGGGTGCGGATCGAGATGCCGAGGATGTTGGCGGCATGAGTCCGGTTGCCGAGGCAGTGCTTAAGCGTTTCCAGGATCATGTCGCGCTCGACGTCGGCGACGGTGCGGCCGACCAGCGCGCGCGTCACCTGCTCGGCGGCGAGCGTGGCGTGGGCCACCGCCGGCGCGGTCCTGGCGAGATCGAGACGGTCGCCCTCGGGCGTCAGGATGGCGTCGGCGCCGATTTCGTCGCCATTGGCCATCAGCACCGCGCGGTGGATGGTGTTTTCCAGCTCGCGGACATTACCCTGCCAGCGGTTGGCGGTCAGCACGCGCCGCGCGTCCGCTGAAATCGGGCGTGCCGGCACGCCGTTGGCCGCGGCATATTTCCTGATAAAATACTGCGCCAGTTCGAGAATATCGGCGGGACGCTCGCGCAGCGGCGGTATCTTCAGGTTGACGACATTGAGGCGGAACAGCAGATCCTCGCGGAAGGTGCCCTGCCGCACGGCGTCCGCAAGATTGCGGTTGGAGGTCGCGATGATGCGGATATCCACCGGCACCGGGCGGGCGCCGCCGACACGGTCGATCACCCGTTCCTGGATGGCGCGCAGCAGCTTGGACTGCAGCCGGACGTCCATCTCGGATATTTCGTCGAGCAGCAGCGTGCCGCCGCTGGCTTCCTCGAACTTGCCGATCCGGCGCGCGATAGCCCCGGTGAACGCGCCTTTCTCATGACCGAACAGTTCGGATTCCAGCAGGTGCTCGGGGATCGCCGCGCAGTTGATCGAGATGAACGGCCGCTTGGCCCGGTTCGAGCGCGCATGCACATGGCGCGCCAGCACTTCCTTTCCGGTCCCGGATTCGCCGGTGATCATGACCGAGGCGTCGGAGCCTGCGATCTGCTGCGCCAGCTTGATGACCCTTGCCATCGCTTCGTCGCGGTAGACCAGATCGCGGGAATCGTTCGCCACCGCGGCGAGGACCGCGGCGATCAGCTCCGGGTCAGGCGGCAGCGGGATGTATTCCTTGGCCCCGGCCTGAATCGCCGCGACCGCCGCGCGCGCATCGCTGACGATGCCGCAGGCTACGATCGGAACGTGAATATGCTCCGCCTCGAGCCGGATCACGAGGTCGCGGATATCGAGACCGACATCCACCAGCAGGAGATCGGCGCCCTTGCCGCCGCGCACCACCGCCATCGCCTGTTCGTTGTTTTCGGCGTGCGTGACGGAGGCGCCATTGTCCATGGCGATCTTGGTGGCGGTCGTGAGCTGGCCTTTCAATGAGCCAACAATGAGAAGCCGCATGATCTGCTCCTGTTAGTGTTCCCGTGCCCGTAGCGCTGGCGGTCAGGCTTTCTCGGCCTTGATGATTTCAGTCATGGTCACGCCGAGCTTGTCTTCCACGAGAACCACCTCGCCGCGCGCCACGAGCCGGTTGTTGACGTAAATATCGATGGCTTCCCCGACTCGCCTGTCGAGTTCCAGAACGCTGCCGGGTCCGAGCTTGAGCAGCGCGCCGACGTCCATCCTGGAGCGGCCGAGCACGGCGGACACCTGGACGGGCACGTCGAACACGGCCTCGAGGTCGGAAGCGACCCGCGAGACCTGCTCGTCCTCGCTGTATCCGACGTCGTCGATCGACGGCGCATCAGCAGCGTTGAGGTCGGGAAGCGGAACCTGGGTGTCGTTATCGCTCATTGTTCGCTACCATGCCTTCAGGGAGTGCTGTTCGATTTGCGTGACGCCATGTAGCCGCGCACCAGTTCGTCGATCCTGGCGTCGATGGCCGCCCGTTCCAGCACGATTCCTCCGTCGGCCCATTCGATCCTGCAATCGCCTGTCGCGACATCGGGTTCGGCAAGGATGACGAGTTGTCCGGTGAACCCGGTTTGCTTGGCCAGGCGTTCGATGTGATCGCGTGCCGCGTCATAGAGTTGATCGTTGATCCGGACCACCAGATGCGGCGTCGACACCAGGTGCCGGATACTGTCGCGGACCAGCGCGATGATATCAGCCGACGGCTCGGCTGCGATCAATGCGCTGCACAGCTTGCGCGCGGCCGCAACCGCGACATCGACCGCTTCGGTCTCCATCCGCGCTTCGATGCCAGCAAATCGTTCGGCAACAGCCTTGATGCCCGCGGCGATGCCCTCGATCGCCGCCGCCATGCGGCGATCGCCCTGCACCTTGGCTTCGCGCTGCGCGGCGTCAAATCCCTTTTGATAGGCCGCGGCCTCGGCGGCGGCGATCTTCTGCGCGATCTCAAGAGCCGTCGGCGCCCGCTCCCTCGACTTATGCGGAGCCGAGAAGTCCGTATCGAACAGGAATTTCGCCGGAGCGCCCATCAGTAGACCAGCTCGTCGTCGGCGCGGTTTTTCGAGAGCATGATCTCGCCCTTGGCCGCGAGATCCTTGGCGAGATTGACGAGCAGCGCCTGCGCCTCGTCGACGTCGCGCAGCCGCACCGGCCCGAGCGCCGCCATGTCGTCCATCAGCATTTTCGCGGCGCGCGTCGACATGTTGCCCATGAAGAAGGCGCGGACCTCTTCGTTGGCGCTCTTCAGCGCGATGCCGAGCTTGTCCTTGTCGACGTGCCGCATCAGGGTCTGCGCCGAGCCCGCGTCGAGCTTCACGAGATCGTCGAAGGTGAACATCAGCGCCTTGATGCGTTCGGCGGACTCGCGGTTTTCGTCTTCCAGCGCGGTGATGAAGCGGGTCTCGGTCTGGCGGTCGAAGTTGTTGAAGATTTCCGCCATCACCTCGTGAGCGTCGCGGCGGCGGGTCTGTGACAGGTTGGACATGAATTCGCTGCGCAGCGTCTGCTCGACGCGCTCGATCACTTCCTTCTGCACCGCTTCCATCCGGAGCATCCGGCCGACCACGTCGAGCGCCATGTCCTCGGGGAGGATGGCCAGCACCCGCGCGGCATGTTCGGGCTTCAGCTTCGACAGCACCACCGCGATGGTCTGCGGATATTCGTTCTTGAGATAGTTCGCGAGGACTTCCTCCTGAACGTTTGACAGCTTCTCCCACATGTTGCGGCCGGCCGGGCCACGGATCTCATCCATGATGCCGCTCACGCGTTCGGCGGGCAGGTATTGATTCAGAAGCCGCTCGGTCGCGTCGAAATTGCCCATCAGCGCGCCGGACGCCGACATCCGCGAGACGAATTCGAGCAGCAGGTCCTCGACCACATCGGCCTCGACCGTGCCGAGCGTCGACATGGCCAGCGACAGATCGCGCACCTCGTCGTCGTCCAGCATGGCCCACACCTTGCCGCCGTGCTGTTCGCCAAGCGCCAGCATCATCACGGCCGCCCGTTGCGGCCCGCTCATCGGCCTGGACTTGGGCCGGGTGCTTTGCCGGCTCGCAAGCGAGGCGACGACGCTGTTGATATCGTTGGCGTTTGCGTTGGTGGTGGTTTGCGGGACGGTCATGTCAGGTTACGCGGGTTCGGCGAGCCATTGGCGGATGATGGAAGCGGTTTCGGCCGGGTTGCGCTCCGCCAGTTCACCGACCCGGTGCACCGACTGCGCATGGACCTGCCCCTGCACCTGGGCAACGTCGATCAGTTGCGCGGTGGCGTTGCTGCCGGGGATGAGATTTTGCCCGGTTTCCGCGGGTTGAACGCTTGCGGCGGCCGGCGCCGGGACCGGGAGCGCGGCGGCCGGCGGCGCGCTGGGAGCGGCGGGCTCAGCGGCCAGGATGCGCTGGACCAGCGGGCGGATCACCATGAACGTCACCACGAGGCCAAGCAGCGCCATGACGCCGAGCTCGACGACATACATCACGTCGTCCTTGGTCAACGTCATCATTCCCAGCAACCCCGCCGGCTCGCCGAGCGGCATGGCCGCGGGCGGCTCGGCGAATTTGAGGTTGACCACCTCGACTTGGTCGCCGCGCTTCTGATCGAAACCAATCGCCGAGCGTACCAGCGTTGCGATGCGGTCGAGCTGCTCCTTGCTGCGTTCCGCGTAAACCGTCTGGCCCTGGTCATTCCTAGTGTAGGTGCCGTCGACGAGAACGGCGACCGAAATGCGGTTGACGCGGCCTGCCTCGGTCACCTCGGTCTTGGTGGTTCGTGAAATCTCGTAGTTGTTGGTTTCCTCGCTCTTTTTGCTCTGGTCGCGCGCGGTGTTCGGATTGTCCGATGGCTGATTGCCGGGCAGCTCGTTGTTGACCGTGACCTGACCGTTATTGTCGGCCGTCAGGGAGGATTCCTCGCGGGTCTGGCTGGATCGCAGCACCCGTCCTTCCGGATCGAATTTGTCCGAGGTCTGGGTGATCTTGTTGTAATCGAAGTCGGCGGAGAGCTGGACGCGAGCGCGTCCGTTTCCAACCACCGACGATACGATCGCCTCGACCTGACTGCGCATGCGCTTTTCGAATGCGGCGCGCCGCTCGTCTCCGGTCACGCCGTCGGCATCGGTCGTCGAGCCGTCGGCAAGCAACTGACCGGTTTCGTCGACGATGGAGACCCGCTGCGGCTTCAGCCCGTTGACGGCGGAGGCGACGAGATGGCGGATGGCGCGTATCTGTTGCGGTTCGAGGCCGCCCCGGACGCGCAGCACGATCGAAGCCGAAGGCTGAGGCGCTTCGCGCGTAAAGAGCGGCCGCTCGGGCAGCACCAGGTGGACGCGGGCGTCCTGAACGCGGTCGATGGCGCGGATGGTGCGCGCGAGTTCGCCTTCCAGCGCGCGCAGCCGATTGATGTTCTGGACGAAGCTGGTGGTGCCGAGCGCATCCGACTTGTCGAAAATTTCATAGCCGACGCCACCGCCCTTGGGCAGGCCCGCCTCGGCGAGCTTCATCCGCAGCCGCGTCACCTTGTCCTTCGGCACCATGATCACGGCGCCGTCGTTACGAAGCTCGAAGGGAATGGCCTGGCGTTCGAGGTCCTTGATGATGCCGGAGGAGTCCTCGACGCTGAGGTCGGTGAAGAGAGTCGTCATCTGCGGCGTCGTGACGCGCATGATGACGAAAGCGAAGAAACCGATCAGCACGGCGGCGACCGCGACCATCGCCATCAGCCGCGATGCTCCCAGGCCTTTCAGAAATGCCAGCAGACCTTGCAACGAACCAGCCCCTCGGACCCGGCCCTGGAAGGCCGGCTCGGCAAATATTGCCTATGGTATGGTTTCGATATGGTTAACGGTGGTTAAGACCCGTGACGAAATTGCAAAACAAAAGAACCGGCATTCGCTCGAATGCCGGTTCTGAATGTGAAGCATCCTGAAGGAGACGTCCTAGAGCCTTTCCGCTTCTGATGGAATCAGAAGCGTGGCTCTATGATTTTGATCTGACGCGTTTTCTTCACGCGAACCGGTGTCCACTTCGCTCGAAAACGCTCTATTGGCGATACTGTTGAATACGGGTGGTGCGTAGCCCGGCAAGGCCATGCTGGTCGATCGAGAACTGCCACGACAGGAATTCATCGACGGTCAGTGTGTAGCGGCTGCAAGCTTCCTCGAGCGAGAGGAGTCCGCCACGGACCGCGGCGACGACTTCGGCCTTGCGGCGGATGACCCAGCGCTTGGTCCCGGGTGCCGGCAAGTCCGCGATCGTTAGTGGACTACCGTCTGGCCCGATGACGTATTTCACCCTGGGGCGGTGAGGTTCTGTCATGGCGTACTCACAAACTCTAAACCATTGAACTCACCGACATACCTACGCCTTGCGGCTTAAAATTTGCCTAAGTTCAGGGCTTCAATACGATTCTCCTTTGAAATGCCTGTTCTGGACGTGTGCCTGGCCGGGCGTTGGATCGCCGGATGGGAGGATGAATGGACCCGCCGCTGGTCATCCGGCGTCAGTTCACGATGCGCCTGATCTGGTTGATGGTGTAGGTCTGGCCGCCGATCGACAGCAACGGAGGAGACTGGGTCAGGTCGACAGAATTGACCTGACCCTGAATCTGGGTCGATACCGCGACCGGATTTCCCGACGCATCGACAGCCGTCGCGGTCAACGTGTACTGGCCGTCCGGCCATTGGGTGCCGTCATTGCCGAGGCCGTTCCAGGAGAAGGCCTGATCGTCGCCGGCATCGACGCCGTAAGAGCCGGAGAAGACATTCTGGCCCGTGCTGCTTGCGATGTTGATCGTGAGTGTGGAGGCGGTCGGAATACCGAGATGCCATGTCACCGCGTTGTTGGTCATGGTGGCGGTGCCGCCGTCGATCACGGCGTTCTTGCCGACGAAGTCGAGCGCCTGCGTGGCCTGCGTAGTCTGCTGCAGTGAGACCAGGTTCGAAAGCTGGTCGTTGGTCCTCAGTTGCTGCTCGACGCCCGCGAACTGGACGAGTTGTTGAGTGAACTGGTTGGTGTCCAGCGGGTCGAGCGGATTCTGGTTCTGCAATTGCGTTGTGAGCAGCGTGAGAAAAGTCTGGAAGTTGCCGGCCAGCGTGCCGGTGTTGGATGTTGCCGATGAAGCCGCAGAGGAGGCAGGCTGCGCCGTCGTGCCGGACACCACCTGCTGAACCGCAGAACCCACTGACGCCGTCATCTCCGTCTCCTTAAACCCTGATGTCGAGGCCGCGATTCGATCCGAGGATCCGGCCGTAATCCCGTCCGGCTGCTGCGGCCGGGATATCCTCCTCCGTCACGACCAGATGGTGGTTATGACGGCTGGCACCGTCACGCGCGTTGTGCTCGTGGGAGGATTGATCCCGCAGGCTGAACTGAAGGCCGCCGTCGCCGGTTCGTAGCCCGGCGTCTTGTAGCGCCCGCTGGAGGTGCGGCGCATCCTGCCGCAACATCGCAAGCGTTTCCGGCTTCTCCACCGTCAGATGCGAGGTCACCCGGCCCTGGCGGTCGACGTCGAGACGGACATCGATGCGGCCGAGGTCGGCGGGGTCCAGCCGGATTTCGAAGCGGCTCCTGCCGCCGAGAGCCGTGACGGCGATCTGGACCGCGAGTCCGTTCAGCGGCACGGCCGCGCCGGTGGCCACCGCGACATGGTGCTGCGGCGTCGCGGGCATGGTGGCGTTGAACGGAATCTGCGGCTGCGCAAGGGCGCCGTTGACGCCCGGACCCTCGGCCTGACCTGATTGCGGCTGCGCAGCCGCGGCGTCGGCAGCGCGGGCGGGATGCGGCGCGCTGGTTGCCGTTTGCGTGGAGAACGTGCCGGTCTCGGACGCAGCGTTCTTCGCACTCTCGGCGGCATCATGCTTGTGATCGGCGCGCGTGGCGTCGTGCGACGGGACGGGATCGCCGCCTGCTGCCGGCGGCGCTCGTAAGGCCAGCATATCCGGTTCGGGCTGGATCCCCGGCTGGGCCGATGCCGTTGTTCTGTCCGTCGGCGCATCGTCGAGCGTTTTGACGGCTGTTTTTGCGGCACCGGGTGATGCCGGCGCGACCGCCGCCGCCAGGGCGCCCCCGGTCTGCATGACGGTCCGCACGGCCTGCCCGGTGTCGGGCGTTTCCTGAAGAATTGCCGCGACGACGGCTTCGGTATCGGCCGCGAGGGTGGGGTCGCTGGCGGTATTCGCGGGCGATGTCGCCAACGCGCCGGCCTGCCGCGCCGGCGGTCCTTCCGTGGCGTCGGAGACCGGTTCGGTGGGGGATCCGGGGGTGGCTGCCACGACAGGCGCCATAACCGGGACGGCCACGGCAGGCAGCGTTGCCACCGTCTCCGGTAGGGCGTCCGGGTCGGTCGTGTCCGAAAACGCCTGTGGCGAGTCTGAAACGTCTGTGGTCGGCGCGATTTCGGGATCGTCCTGTTTGGCCCCACGGCGGCCTTTGGCGCTCGATTGTTCGGTGCCCAGGCCGGATTGCCGAATATCCCTGCCGGTTTCCCCCGGATTGGACTGAGGCGGCGGGGCCGACGATGCCCCGGAGTTGCCAACCGGCTGCCGCATGACGTGGTTCGGAGCGGGAGCAGAGGCAGGTCTATTGAGCGGATCACGCGAATTCCCCGACCGCGCGACCGTGACATCCGAGCCTTGCATGCTGGCATCGACCAGGGTTTCGAACGCATCGCCGGACGGCCGCTCGCCGCGCTGAGAACCCGGTGGCGCGCTCGGCAAAGACACACTGGCGGTGGGTTCCGTCGTCACGCTACGCACAGCCAACCTCTTGCTGATGGAGTCGTCGAGGCAGGCAGCAAGGACCGGGCCATGTTGCGGGAAAGAAAATAATGATGACAGCCAATGGGTTATGGAACCGTAGGGGGCTGGACCCGCCGATCCGGACCGCTTTCTTTCTGCCTGGCGGCAAGATTTGCCGTCCGCTGTCGTCGTCTGGCCGTGATTGCCTCGCAGGAATACGGACTATATTAAAGGCTGGTCTTTCGGTTGGCTTTGACGGGGCGGAATCCGCTCCTGAACACTGAGAAGTTTCCGATTCGCAAGGCGGATGTGATCTTGCGCGGTCTCATGAATTGACGGGATCAATGCTCAACAGTCTGGATTTGGAAAGTCGTCCTCAGGACACGCGGATCGTGGTCGCCATGTCGGGCGGCGTCGATTCGTCGGTGACGGCCGCGCTGTTGAAGTCGGAAGGATACGATGTCGTCGGGATAACGCTGCAGCTTTACGATCATGGCGCCGCGACTCATCGCAAGGGCGCCTGCTGCGCCGGCCAGGACATCCATGACGCGCGAAACGTAGCGGGGCGGCTTGGCATCCCGCACTATGTGCTGGATTATGAAAGCCGCTTCCGCGAAACCGTGATCGAGAATTTCGCGGACAGCTATGCGTCGGGCGAGACGCCGGTGCCTTGCATCGAGTGCAACCGGCTGGTCAAATTCCGCGATCTGCTGGCCACCGCGCGCGAACTCGGCGCGGCCGCGCTGGCGACGGGTCATTACGTTTCCTCGCGCCGATTGGCCGATGGATCGCGCGCGCTGCTCTGCGCGGCGGACACCGACCGTGACCAGAGCTATTTTCTGTTCGCCACCACGAGGGAGCAGCTCGATTTTCTGCGCTTTCCGCTCGGCGACATGACCAAGCAGCAGACCCGCGAACTGGCGCGCCGCTTCGGGCTTTCGGTTGCCGACAAGCATGACAGCCAGGATATCTGCTTCGTGCCGACCGGCCGCTACACCGATATCATCAGCCGGTTGAAGCCGAACGCGATGGTATCAGGCGATATCGTCGATCGCGAGGGGCATGTCATCGGCCACCACGAGGGTATCGTGCATTTCACGGTGGGACAGCGCCGCGGCCTCGGCATCGCCTCCGGCGCGCCGCTTTACGTTCTCGGTCTCGATGCGGCGAACCGGCGCGTCGTGGTGGGGCCGCGCGAGGCGCTGAAGATGCATCGCATCGTCCTGCGCGACGTGAACTGGATCGGCGATGGCGCGCTCGATCGCGCGATCGGCGCCGGGCTTGAACTGTTCGTTCGGGTGCGTTCGACGCGCAAACCCCAGCCGGCATGGCTGCGCGTCGTCGATGGCCGCTACGAGGTCGAACTCGTGGCCGGCGAGGAGGGCGTGTCGCCCGGTCAGGCCTGTGTCTTCTATGACGGGGCGGAAGGGCAGTCGCGGGTGCTCGGCGGCGGATTCATCGCGCAGGCCATGGCGCAGCGCGCTGACGAATCCGCAGATCAGAACGGCACGCTGGCACAATCTTTCGCCGCCGAGTTGCGCGGGTAGACATCCGGGACGCACGGGAAGCATGGGTAACGACATCGATCGCGCGGGCGTCGCCAGGGCCTATGGCCTCTGGGCGCCGGTTTATGACCTGGTATTCGGCAAGGTCTTCGATGCCGGCCGTCAGTCCACGATCGAAATCGCCAACGCAATCGGCGGGCGCATCCTCGATGTCGGCGTCGGCACCGGGTTGTCGCTGTCGGATTATGCCTCCACGACGAAACTGTATGGCGTGGACCTGTCCGAGCCGATGCTGCGCAAGGCGCAGCATCGGGTGCGTTCGCTGAACCTCGCCAACGTCGAAACGCTGGCGGTGATGGACGCCAAGAATCTCGCGTTTCCCGATTCCTTTTTTGACGCGGTGGTGGCGCAGTTTGTCATCACGGCGGTCCCGGATCCCGAAGCGACGCTCGACGATTTCGTCCGCGTGCTGAAGCCGGGCGGAGAGCTGATTCTGGTCAATCATATTGGCGCTGAGAGCGGGCCGCGCCGGGTGTTCGAGCTGGCCTTTGCGCCGTTGGCCCGGCGGCTTGGCTGGCGTCCCGAGTTCCCGTGGGCGCGCCTCGTGAACTGGGCCGCGACACATGGCGGCGTCACCCTCTCGGAACGTCGCCTGATGCGGCCGCTCGGACATTTTTCGCTGATCCGCTACCGCAAATCCTGAGAGCGTCGGAACATCCGCTGTCGCCATTCGTTGCCGTTCCATGCGGATGAAAAACCTTTCCTTTTTGATCGCTTTTGTGGCGTTCGCTGATGTTGCGCTCGCGCAGGCGCCGCCGACAAGGGCCACTCCGCCCGGTGCGACGACGACGCCGTCCCCTTCTCCCAATTCTCCCGCTTGCGTTCCTCACGACACACCCGCGCTGGACGGAAAGGCTGCGGGCGAGCGCAAGGAGCCGCTTGGCGAGAAACTTGCGAAATCCGGTGGCGTATTGTGCCCGCCTGAAGGGATCAATCCGGAGATGCGCGCGCCGACCCCGGAAGGCGGCAATACGCCGGTGATTCCGCCGCCCGGCACTCCCGGCGGCGATTCTGCCGTGCGGCCGAAATAGGCCAGATCCAATCGATAAGCTGGCATATCCCGCAGCTTTGCTTGACACGCCCGTGAGCGGCTTTTTATATGCCGCGCGTTCACGGCGTCGTCGGTTGTGAACACTGTGGCGAGGTAGCTCAGCTGGTTAGAGCACGGGAATCATAATCCTGGGGTCGGGGGTTCGAGTCCCTCCCTCGCTACCATTCCTTCACATCAACTCCGGTTCAAGCATTGGGCCAGGTCGTTCCGGGGAGGCGATCGAGCCTTTCCCGCCGCATGAGCGAAACCTGATGTGATGCCGGGTTACGGGCTCGGCGGCGACGGCGCACCTTGCCTGAGCGTTTGAGATATGCGACCGGCTGAGAGGAATGCACCAACTCATCGGCGACATCACGCTTTGCATCCTGTTTGCCTGGGGTCTCGGGCTGGCCGCGCATTTTTCCCGGCAGCCGCTGATCCTGGCCTATCTGCTGGCCGGGTTCTTCATCGGCCCGTTTGGAATGGGATGGGTCAAGTCGCAGGAATCGATCCGGACCATTTCCGAACTCGGCCTGATCTTCATGCTTTTCATGATAGGCTTGGAAATCGACCTGAAGAAGATCATGCGCGCGGGGCCGGTGATCCTGATCGCCGGCGGCGGCCAGTTGCTTGGAGGCTGCATTCTCGGCGCGCTGTTCTTCCTGACAATCGGCCTGCCGGCCGGCGGGTTCGACGCGCTTTATCTCTGCGTCGCATGTGCGCTTTCGAGTACGGTCATCATCGTCAAGGTGCTTTACGAAAAGCATGAGCTCGATACGCTGCCGGGCCGCGTCACGCTCGGTGTGCTGGTGTTGCAGGATGTCTTCGCGATCCTGTTCCTGGCGGTCCAGCCCAGTCTCGACGATCTTCACATCTCCATTGTCCTGCTCTCGATCGCGCGGGTCGCCACGCTGGTCGCGACCGCGCTGATCGTCAGCCGCTATGTTCTGCCCTTCCTGTTTCATCAGATCGCGCGCCGTCCTGAACTGGTGCTGCTCGGCGCGCTGGCGTGGTGCTTCCTGATCGGCGAAATCGCTGAACAGTTGCATCTGTCCCGCGAGATGGGCTCGCTGGTGGCCGGTGTCTCGCTCTCGACCTTTCCCTACGCGCTCGATGTCACCGCCAAGGTGACGACGCTGCGCGATTTCTTCATCACGCTGTTCTTCGTCGCGCTGGGCATGACCATTCCAATTCCGAACGGATCGGTGATCGGGCTCGCGCTGATGATCGCGGCCTTCACCGTGGCGAGCCGTCTCGCCACCACCTTCCTGCCCCTGTACCTGATGAAGCAGGGATTGCGCGCCAGCCTGCTGCCGGCCATCAATCTGGCGCAGATCAGCGAGTTCTCGCTCGTCGTGATTCAAACCGGGATGATTGCTGGACACATCCAGAGCGAGACCGCGAGCGCGGCGTCGTTCGCGTTCGTGGTGCTGGCGGTGCTGAGCACGTTCGCCATCGGCCGGAGCGATCAGTTCTCGCGGCAGGCCATCAGGTTTCTGAAGCGGCTCGGCTTTCGAGACCTCGATCGCCATCAGGCGGGAGAAGGTGGACACGGCGCAGGGGCTCATGGCGAGCCGCGACGCATTGTCATTCTTGGGTTCTTCCGGGCCGCCAGCGCGCTGCTGAACGAGATCGAACGCCGGGACGAGGCGATGCTGGACCAGATCGGGGTGGTCGACTTCAATCCGCTGGTGTTCAAGACCCTCTCCGCCCGCGGTCTGCAAGTCACTTATGGCGACATCAGCAATGTGGATACGCTGGTCCATGCCGGGGTCGGCGGCGCCGAGATCATCATTCTGAGCGTGCCGGATTCGCTGCTCAAGGGCGCCAATAATGAAAAGCTCGTCCGTCACGTCCGCGCGCTGAACCCGACCGCGAAGATCATCTCGACGGCGGACCGGTTGTCGGACGTCGAGGATCAATATGCCGCCGGCGCGGATTACGTGATGCTCACCCGCCTGACCGACGCGCAGGAATTGTTCGCGGCGATCGAGGCTGCGGAGAACGGATTGCTGGCCGACAAGCGCGCCGAGACCGACGCTCTGCTGGAAGGGCGGCGGGAGGTGCTGCCGTAGCTGATCCTGATGCCGGATCATATAGGATGGCATGACCGTGCGGCCGCTTTTGCCGACCGCCTCGGTTGCGCCGCCGCCCGCTCTGCGTCATACGAGCTTCCGTCAAACGGGAACGCGCGGAACCATGCCCCATCCGATACCGGAAATCCTCCAGGCCTTCACCAGCGGCGAAATCGTCGTGGTCACCGACGACGAGGATCGCGAGGGAGAGGGCGACCTGATCGTCGCGGCCTCGCTGTGCACCGCGGAGAAGATGGCGTTTGTCATTCGGCACACCTCCGGCATCGTTTGCGCGCCGATCACCATGGAGGACGCGCAACGGCTCCGGCTCGATCCGATGGTTGCGCATAATGAGTCCAACCACACCACGGCCTTCACCGTCTCGATCGATTACAAGCCGGACGGCGGCACCGGCATTTCCGCCGAAGAGCGGGCCTCCTGCTGCCGGGCGCTCGCCAATCCCAACTCCGGCGCCAGCGACTTCGCGCGGCCCGGCCATATCTTCCCTCTGATCGCGCGCAACGGCGGTGTGCTGCTGCGCGCGGGCCATACCGAGGCGGCGGTCGATCTTTGCAGGCTGGCGGGCCTGCCGCCGGTCGGCGTCATCAGCGAACTGATGAACGACGACGGCACGGTGATGAAGGGCGAGCAGGTGGCCCGGTTCGCTGACGCGCACGGGCTCAGGCATGTGACCATCGCCGATATCATCGCCTATCGTCAGGCGCGCGAGAAGCTGATCGAGCGGGTTTCGGAATTTGCGATCGACAGCCCGATCGGGCCGCTGCAGGGCTATGCCTATCGCTCGCCGTTCGATTCCATAGCTCACGTCGCGTTCGTCTATAACGGCATCGGCGACGGCAGGAATGTCCTGACCCGTTTCCACAAATCCAACATCGTGCGCGATATCTTCGAAGGGCCGAAGCGCATGGAGAAAGTGCTTGAGCACTTCAGGACGGACGGCCGCGGCGTGCTGGTCTATCTCAGGGATGGCGCAGCGGGAGTGCCGGTGGCGCCGCTTCCCGAAGAGGGTTCAGCGGAAGCCGATCGTAACAGGCAATGGCGGGAGGTCGGCGTCGGCGCGCAGATCCTGCGCGATCTCGGGGTGACGTCGATCCGGCATCTGACATCGTCGGCGTATGACTACAAGGGACTTTCCGGTTTCGGCATCGAGATCGTTTCGAACGAGCACCTTGAGACCTGACGGTGGCTGCAGCGTCGAATAGCGGATATACTTTCATCGATTGCGGCTTTGCCGACAGCGGTATCCGGAACGACGTGAAGGGATTGTCATGAGTGTTCGCCCGCAGTGCAAGGACAAACCCGCGCCGGTCAGTTTCCAATGGGACGATCCGTTCAGGCTGGACGACCAGCTGACCGAAGACGAGCGCATGATCCGCGACACCGCGCACGCCTATGCGCAGGACAAGCTGCTGCCGCGCATCGTCAAAGCCTATCAGGACGAGAAGACCGACCGCGAGATCTTCAATGAGATGGGCGAGCTCGGTCTGAACGGCATCACCCTTCCGCAGGAGTATGGCTGCGCGGAGGCCAGCTACGTCGCTTATGGCCTCGTGGCGCGCGAGATCGAGCGTGTGGACTCCGGCTATCGTTCGATGAACTCGGTGCAGTCCTCGCTGGTGATGTATCCGATCTATGCCTACGGCGACGAGAACCAGCGCAAGAAGTATCTTCCCCGGCTTGCGACCGGCGAATGGGTCGGCTGTTTCGGCCTGACCGAGCCGGACGCCGGGTCCGATCCCGGCGGCATGAAAAGCCGCGCTGAGAAGGTGTCGGACGGCTACCGGCTGACCGGCTCGAAAACCTGGATTTCCAACTCGCCGATCGCGGATCTGTTTGTTGTCTGGGCGAGGTCGGCGGTGCATGACAATCAGGTTCGCGGCTTCGTGCTCGAAAAGGGAATGAAGGGCCTGTCCGCTCCGAAGATCGGCGGCAAGCTCAGCCTGCGGGCGTCGGTCACCGGCGAGATCGTGATGGATGGCGTGGTGGTGCCGGAAGAGAACCTGCTGCCGAACGTGTCCGGACTGAAAGGCCCGTTCGGTTGCCTGAACCGCGCGCGCTACGGCATTTCATGGGGCGTGATGGGCGCGGCCGAAGACTGCATGCACCGCGCGCGGACGTACGTGCTCGAACGAAAGCAGTTCGGCCGCCCGCTGGCGGCGACGCAACTGGTGCAGAAGAAACTCGCGGACATGCAGACCGACATCGCGCTTGGACTTCAAGGTGCCTTGCGCATCGGGCGGCTGATGGACGAAGGCAGGATGACGCCGGAGATGATCTCCATCATCAAGCGCAACAATTGCGGCAAGGCACTCGATATCGCGCGGGCGGCGCGCGATATGCACGGGGGCAACGGGATTCAGATCGAATATCATGTGATGCGCCACGCCGCGAACCTTGAAGCCGTCAATACTTATGAAGGCACCCACGACGTTCATGCGCTGGTGTTGGGCCGCGCCATCACGGGCATTCCGGCGTTTTCGTAAGGTTTTCGGGAGCGAGGTTGCCTTAGAGTCTGTTTCTACTGCGTTGAAGCAGACTCGTCGCTTTTCTTTTTGTTTGAGCATGATCTTTTCCGAAAACCGGTTTCCACTTTTCGGAATCATGCTCTAGAGTCTTCACCGCTTCATGGAAACGGTGAAGACTCTATCATTATGTTTTGACGCGTTTTCTTTACGCGAACCGGATTCCACTTCGCTCGAAAACGCTCTAGTGTTCGTCATGCCCGGCCTTGTGCCGGGCATCCACGTCTTAAAGCAGCAAAAAACAGGAAGACGTGGATGGCCGGGACGAGCCCGGCCGTGACAGCATAAACGTAGGCATTCGCCCCCAATGTCCGAACCGTCTGACGCCGAAGACGATATTCCCTTCAACCGGGATTTTCCGCTGAAGCCAGGCGTTGCCGATGAGGTCGTGCCAGGGGTCCGTCGCGTGCTGTGCGATAATCCAGGCCCTTTCACCTTCACGGGAACTGTGAGCTACATTGTCGGGCGCGGCACGGTTGCGATCATCGACCCCGGACCTGACAGCGAGGCTCATGCGCGGGCGCTGCTCGACGCGGTGAGGGGCGAGACCGTGACGCACATCTTCGTCACCCACACCCACAAGGATCATTCTGCCAATGCTGCGCGGATCAAGGCCGCCACGGGCGCGCGGGTTTATGCCGAGGGGCCGCATCGCGCCTCGCGCCCGCGCTTTGAAAGCGAGATGCACAAGCCGGAATCGGGCGCGGATCGCGGCTTTGTTCCGGACGTCCGGCTTGGCGATGGCGACGTCGTGACGGGCAAGGGGTGGACGCTGGAAGCCGTGACCACGCCGGGCCATACCGCGAACCACATGGCCCTTGCGTGGAAGGATCGCGGTCTTCTTTTCGCTGGCGACCACGTCATGGGCTGGTCCACCTCGATCGTGGCGCCGCCGGACGGTTCGATGACGGATTACATGGCCTCGCTCGAAAAACTCTCGATGCGGGGCGAGCACCTGTATTTCGCAGGTCATGGCCCGGAGATCCCGGATGCGCCACGCTTCGTGCGCTTCCTTGCGCGGCATCGCAGGGCGCGCGAGGCTTCGATCCTGCATCGACTGGCGAAAGGCGAGGCCGATATCCCGACTTTGGTCCGCGCGATCTATATCGGGCTCGACGCGCGGTTGTCCGGCGCCGCCGGCTATTCGGTGCTCGCGCATCTGGAGGATCTGGTGGCGCGTGGCGTCGTGCTCGCGGATGGCGATCCCATCATCGAAGCACGCTACCGGCTGGCGTGAGCCTTATCGCCTGCCCTTTGCCGGTGGCTTGATAGGCGCGGGCGGCTCCTTCGCCGGTTTCTCGACGACGTTTTCAGCCGCGATATTGATGTCGTCGATCAGACCGCTGATGCGGGCGGCGTTGCTGCCGAGATCGTGCTCGAAATAACGCGAGGAGGAGCGGATATCGATTCGTGACCCGTCTTCGGTCGGCATGATGCGGATCGCGACGTCTTCGCGAAAACCCATGACCGGCGTTCTCGCCACGGCCTCGATATGGCCGGGCTGCCGCGGCGGCTGCGGCGGGCGTTCATCGATCATCAGCCATTTGCGCCGCGTGACGAGCCGCCGGACGATGTCGAAAGCCTGCTGGGCCGTCAGTTCCAGTTCCACCGGCTCGATCGCGGGATACGCCGCGCGTTGCTGCTCGGCTGAATAAAGACCGGCATAAACGGCGGAATTGGCGCCGTCGATGCCGCGCAGCCGCGCCAGGGCTTCGAAGTGCGGCGGGTTGACCGGGTCGGTGGTGATATCGTGGATCGGCGGCAGGTTGCGATATCTCATGGCGAGGAATGCCGGATAGGCAAGGATCAGCACGTTCAGCAGCAGGGCGGTCAGGATACGGCCTATGCCGCGTGAGCCGTCGCGCCACAGCGCGACAAGACCTGCGAACGCCAAAAGGACCGACAGTCCGGCGAAGGCGAGTGCGCCCAGCAACGTCGCGAGCGCGGGCTTGCTCTCAAGGATGCCGAACCTCACGGCGACGACGGACACCAGCGTCGCGGCCGCCGAGAATACCGCGAGCCGCCTCGCCCAGGTCGCCAGCGCGGAGAACGGTTCGGATTGATAGCGTGCGGAAAACCTGCGGGCCATGGGAGCGTTTCGTTGCGACGGCTCGTTCGTCGCCGGATTTTCCATAGGGTTTCGAGCGAAGCGGGTGCCGGCTCGCGTAACGCCTGACCTTGATTCCATCAAAGCCGGAAAATGCTCTAGCGCATTTTGTGAGGCGGTGAAACGTCGGCGTCCGCGCGCGTCAGCGCGGCGAACTCCGCGGCCAGGAAATCCAGCAGCGCCCGCACCGAAGGCAGGAGACCGCGCCGCGATGAAAACACCGCGTGGACGATTCCCGCGCGAGGCGTCCAGTCCGGCAGTACATCCACCAGCGCGCCGCTTTCAAGATCGGCCTTCACCATCATTGTTGGAAACTGTCCGACACCGATGCCGCGCAACGCCGCGAAGCGCAGCGCCACCATGTCCTCGGTGATGAAGCGGGGCGTGTGAGGAATCCGCGCGGCGCCGGCGTCGGGACCGTCGAGGGACCACTCGTGACCTTGATGCGGCGACTGCCAGCCGATACTCGGCAGGTGGGCGAGATCGGCGGGAACCAGCGGGCGGCTCAGTTTCTTCAGCAGCGACGGGCTCGCCACCAGCCGCTGCGCGCTCTCCGCCAGCACCCGCATCACCAGGTCGTTGTCTTCCAGCGGCGGAAACCGCACCCGGAGCGCGATGTCGATCCCATCCGCGATGACATCGACGCGGCGCGGCGTGCTCTCCAGATGGACCTCGACATCGGGGCACTCGGCCATGAAGCGGGCGATCATCTCGCCGACCTGAAAGTAAAGGAGTGGCGGCGGGCAGCTTATCCGCACGATTCCCTGCGGCTTGGTGCGCGAGCGCTCGATCAGATCCTGCGCGGCCTCCGCCTCCACCAGCATGGCGACGCAGTGGCGGTAGTAGTCCTGGCCGATGCCGGTGACGGTGAAGCGCCGGGTGGAGCGCTGGATCAGCCGGACGCCAAGCCGGGCTTCGAGCGTCGCCATGCGCCGGCTGAGTCGTGATTTCGGAATGCCAAGGGCGCGGGCGGCGGCGGCGAAGCCGCCGTGATCCACCACCTGGACGAAAAAGTAGAGGTCGTTGAGATCATGCATATCGTTCTATCAATAGAACGTTGAGACGCGATATTGCCAGCTACCGGGTACTTTGTCTCGCTCATATTGTTGCTGCCAGGACAGCGGCCGATCGGGCCGCGTTATGGAGTAACGGTCATGAGAAAGGTTCTCGGTGTTTTCAGCGCTCCCCGCCAGCATTGGGTCGGCGATGGCTTTCCGGTCCGCTCGCTGTTTTCGCACGCCAGCCACGGCGACCATGTCAGCCCGTTTCTGCTGCTGGATTATGCGGGCCCGGCCGATTTCACCCCGGCGGAGCGGCCGCGCGGCGTCGGCGTCCATCCGCATCGCGGTTTCGAGACCGTCACCATCGTCTATCAGGGCGAGGTCGAGCACCGCGATTCCACCGGCAACGGCGGGCCGATCGGGCCTGGGGACGTGCAATGGATGACGGCGGCTTCGGGCATCCTGCACGAGGAGTTCCACTCCCGCGCCTTCACGAAGAAGGGCGGCGCGATGGAGATGGTGCAACTCTGGGTCAACTTGCCGGCCAGGGACAAGAACGCCGAGCCGGGCTATCAGACCCTGCTCAACGCGGACATTCCCTCGGTCGATCTGCCGGACGGCGCGGGCAGGTTGCGGGTGATCGCGGGCGAGTTCGACGGCCGCAAGGGGCCGGCGAAAACCTTCACGCCGGTCGGCATCTACGACGTGAAGCTCAATCGCGACGGCGTTGCGACGCTCAACCCGCCGGAGGGGCACACCGTCGCGGTGGTGGTGCTGAAGGGCACCGTACTGGTTGGCGGCAGCGAGATTGCCCGTGGGGCGCAGTTCGCGCTGCTCGACCGCGATGGCGGCGAGGTGACCATCGAGGCCAATGGTGACGCCTCGGTGCTGATCCTGTCCGGCGAGCCGATCGACGAGCCGGTGGTGATGCGCGGTCCCTTCGTCATGAACACGGAGGGCGAAATCCGCCAGGCCATGATCGATTTCCAGAGCGGTCGTTTCGGCACTCTGGAGCCGGTCGGGGCTGACGCCTGACCAACACCTCTGCGGGAGGCGGTACGCCGCCTTCCGCTTTCTTTCGTCTACTCTCAATCCGGGGAGGCCTGTCTCGCCACCCGCCACGCGCAATACGCTGGTTTGTGGTTCACGCCGCTGCGTTCGGGAATCCACAGAGCATTTTCTGGCTAGCCTGAAGAAAATGCTCTCGATCAAAAACGCGCGCGTATTCTGATCGCAAAACCGGTATCCACTTTTGCGGAATACGCGCTAGCCCTTGAACTGCTCGCGCAGCGCCGCTTTCAGGATCTTCCCGGTGGCGGTGTGGGGGATGCTGTCGACGAACGCGACGTCGTCAGGCATCCACCATTTGGCTATCTTGCCGTCCATGAAATCGAGAATCTCCTCGCGCGTCACGCTCTCACCCTGCTTGACGTGCACGATCAGGAGCGGGCGCTCGCCCCATTTCGGATGGGGCACGCCGATCACGGCGGCTTCCGCCACCTTGGGATGGCCAACCGCGAGGTTCTCCAGATCGATCGACGAAATCCATTCGCCTCCCGACTTGATCACATCCTTCGATCGATCCGTGATCCGCAGGTAGCCGTAGCTGTCAAGGGTGGCGACGTCGCCGGTGTCGAAGAAGCCGTCCTCGTCAAGGATGTTGTCATCGACGCGATAGTAGGCTGCGGAGATCGCGGGGCCCCGCACCTTGAGCCGGCCGGGGGTGTCGCCGTCCCACGGCAGTTCTTTGCCGGCGTCGTCGGTGAGCTTCATTTCGACCATGAACGGCGCGTATCCCTGCATCTGCAGCCGATCGAGCTTGGCGTCTCCCTTGAGGTGGCCGAACGCGCCTTGCAACGCTCCGACGGTGCCGCGCGGCGACATCTCCGTCATGCCCCATGCGTGGCGAACCTCGATGCCCATGTCGTCGAACGCCTTGATGATCGAGCGCGGCATCGCCGATCCGCCGCAGATCACGACCTTGAGGTCCGGCAGCTCGAGGTTGTCTGTCTCCATATGCTGCAGCAGCATCAGCCAGACGGTGGGGACGCCCGCCGCGAACGTGACCTTCTCGCTCGACAGCAGGTCGTACACTGATGCGCCGTCGAGCCTGGCGCCGGGCATGACCAGCTTGGTGCCCATCGACGGCGCGGAGAACGCGGTTCCCCAACTGTTGGCATGGAATAGCGGCACCACCGGCAGGAGAGTATCCTTCGATCCCGCGCCCAGCGCGTCAGCGCTGTTGACGATCATCGAATGCAGCACATTGGAGCGGTGCGAATACACCACGCCCTTCGGATCGCCCGTGGTTCCCGATGTGTAGCACATCGCCGCCGCGGTATTCTCATCAAAGGTTTTCCAGGCAAAGTCGCCGTCGGCCTCCGCGATCCAGTCTTCGTACGCGACCGCATTTTTCAGCGAGGTCCGCGGCATGTGAGCCCCGTCGGTGAGAACGACATAGCGCTCCACGCTCGGCAACCTGGAAGCGATCTTTTCCAGAATCGGGACGAAAGTGATATCGGTCATCACGATGCGATCGGTCGCATGATTGATGATCCAGGCGATCTGGTCCGGAAACAAGCGGGGATTGACGGTATGGCAGACCGCGCCAATACCCATGATGCCATACCAGGCTTCGAGATGACGCCAGGTGTTCCATGCGAGGGTGGCGACGCGGTCTCCCAGCCTGATGCCCTGGCGATCGAGTCGTTGCGCGAGTTTCAGCGCGCGGCCGCGAATCCCGGCGTAGCTGGTGCGATGAATCGGACCTTCGACCGATCGCGTGACAACCTCGCGCCCGGCGTGAACCCGTGCCGCGTGATCGATGATCCGATGGCACAGCAGGGGCCAGTCTTGCATCAAGCCGAGCATTCGAGCGTTCCTCTTGTCCGCGCCCCGGATGATCCTTGTCCCGCGGGAGCGTCATGAAATTTACCGCGCGGCTCGCACACCGCAAACCGCAGGTTGGCGCGACCGGCCGCGACCGATGGGTCGTGGCGGCGATCGCGATGCTGTTTATGCCAGCGACGGTATTGGCTGAAAGCAGGACGCCGTTGCCGCAATCTCGCCCGGCCGTCGGCCCGGCCTCCGACGGTGGCGACAGCAAGCATGCGGTGGCGCCGGCGACTCCTTCCGCCTGCCGTCTGGCGCTGACCGATGCGGTGGCCATCGCTCCGAGCATTCCAGCGATCACCGGGCCCGGCGCGTGCGGCGGCGCCGATCTGGTGCGGCTCGAGGCCGTCGTGCTGCCGGATCGGACGCGCGTTCCGGTCAAGCCGGCGGCCACGCTGCGCTGCACGATGGCTTCCGCGATCGCGGACTGGGTTCGCGCCGATATCGCACCGCTGGCGGAAAGGCTCGGAAGCCGCGTCAGCGAACTCGACAATTTCGATTCGTTCGAGTGCAGGGGGCGCAATCGGGTTGCCGGGGCGAAGCTGTCCCAGCATGGGCTCGCCAATGCGCTGGACGTTCGTTCAGTCAGGCTTTCCAACGGCCGGACGGTTACCCTGACCGACCGCAACGTCTCTCGTGAACTGCGCGAAACGCTGCTGAACTCGGTCTGTGCGCGGTTTACGACCGTCCTTGGGCCGGGTTCGGACGGCTACCACGAGGATCATATTCATCTCGACCTGGCCGAACGCCGTAACGGCTACCGGATATGTCAATGGAAGATCGACGATCCGATGCCCAGGTCCGCACCGTTGCTTCCGCCCGAGCGCCCGGCGGAAGCCTCGCGGCGCGAACCGGAGAACGAAAAGGATAAGGTGCCGGAAGGGGTCTCGGGGCGGGCGGCTGCGGCTGGCGCTGCTTCCTCGGTTACGAATGTTTCGTCTGCGCTCCCGGCTGCCGTGCCGATCCCGCAAAAGCGCCCCTTCTCCGGCAAGGTCGCGGAGGATGCGAAGCCGCCGCCCTCCACTTCGAGACCATCGACGAGGCTTTCAGCTACCCGTTCGGCGAAGCGCAAGCACAAGCCGCGCCTCGACCTGCCGCCGTTCCTCAGACCCCTGTTCAACTGATCGTCAGCGAGAGCGGCTCGGGTTCATCCTCCGCCTTCGTCAGTTCGTGCTTCCGCTACCGCCCCACGATGCCATCCTGGCGCTGCGTCGCGGCTCAAGCACGACCACCATCGTTCCGACCTTGACGCGGTCATAGAGATCGATGGCGTCCTCGTTGGTCATGCGGATGCAGCCCGAGGAGATCGAGGTGCCGATATACTCCGGCTGGTTGGTTCCGTGGATGCGGAACAACGTGTCCTTGTTGCCCTGATAAAGATACAGCGCCCGCGCTCCAAGGGGGTTATCCGGTCCGCCCGCCACACGTGACGGCAGCCCCCCCATCCGCTTGTGAATGTCAGCCGTTGGAATCCAGTCCGGCCACTCGCGCTTGTTGCCGACCCTCGCGATGCCGGAGAACGCCAGGGCTTCCTCGCCAACGGTGACGCCGTAACGGATCGCCTTGCCGTTATCGAGCACGTAATAGAGGTAATGGTTGTCGGAATCGACCAGGATCGAGCCCGGCGCTTCCTTACGGTGGTAATCGACGATCGCGCGGCGGAACGAGGCGGCAACCGGCGTCCTCGCATAGGAGGCCTTGGATAACAGCTCCTTGTCGCGCGGTTTGAAACTGCTGGTGTCGGCGGACTGGTATTGAGTGGCCATGCAGCCCGACAGCATCAGGCCCGCGACCAAAATCCCGAGCTGCTTGATTCGAAGAAACGACATGTTGTTTTCCAAATGCCCACTGAAATCCGGACGGAGCTAAGATTCTTCTGAGCGTATTATTGTCGAATTTCCTTCGAATTCCAGTGCCCAGAAGCCTCTGTCCTTACGTGGGGCTGTGGCTGTGGTATTTTTACCGCAAATACCGATCCGCAATCGTGGCGGCGCGGACGAAAGAACGGGCACATTCGGCCTTCAAATGGAGAAAGCGGTTGGGGGGCCGGCTCCCGAACGCCGTGCTTGCGACATCACTTGCCACAAGTTTCCTCGTAAAATTTGAGTGTTCGCCTGAACGCTTTCCAAGAAAGATTGCTGCCATAACCCGAGTGTGAAATCTCGGGAGTTACAATGGTTGAGAAAGTCGTAACGGAGGATCGCAACGTCCTCGATTTTCGCAGCTATCAACGGTTGCGCAGATTCAGCGCGGACAATGCGGTCGCGCATGGTTCGTCTGCTTCCATGCGCACCTGCCGGCATTGCGGTGCTGCGTTGCTCGACGGCGAGGACGACGACGATTGCTCCAGCGCGGGTCTTGCCGCGCCGGCATTGCGAGCGCCGCCACGAAGGTCTTGCGCGGAGTGAATTGCGTTGTCGGCGAGCGCTCTCTCCTGCTTGCGGGCCGGAACGGTCAGGGCTCGTTCTATAGCGTTTTCGAGCGAAGTGGAATCCGGTTCGCGTGAAGAAAACGCGTCAAATCAATATCCTAGAGCTTCGCTTCTGATTCAATCAGAAGCGAAGCTCTAGGAGTGTTGAAAGACGCGACTCCGATTCCACTACACGTGCTGGCCGCCGTTGATGTGGATCTCCGCGCCGTTGACGTATGAACTGGTCTCCGTGCACAGCACGTAGACGATTTTTGAGACCTCGTCCGGTGTACCGAGGCGGCGCAGCGGAATCTGGCGCTGCACGATTTTCTCGGTGCCCGGCGACAGGATCGAGGTGTCGATCTCGCCCGGCGCGATGGCGTTGACGCGCACCCCGATGCGGCCGAAGTCCGCCGCCATCTCGCGGGTCAGCGAGGCCAGCGCCGCCTTCGAGGTCGCATAGGCCGCGCCGGCGAACGGATGCACGCGCGAGCCGGCGATCGAGGTGACGTTCACGATGGAGCCCCTGGCGGCCTTGAGCTCGCCGATCAGCCCGCGCGCCAGCATGATCGGCGCCATGAAGTTGACGCGAAATACCTTTTCCCAGGTATCCATGTCGGTGTTCAGCGAGCCCAGCCGCGCGCCTCCCTCGCCCTTTGGCGAGATCGCGGCATTGTTGACCAGCGCGTGCAGCTTGCCGCCCTCAAGGCGCGAGCGGATTTCCTGGATCGCCTCCATCGTGTTTTCGGGATCGGACAGATCGACCTGGATGTGATCCTCCGGGCCGGCGTCCCACGGACATTGCTCGGGGAAGGGGTGCCGGGAACAGGTGATGACGCGCCAGCCGGCGCTGGAAAACCGGATCACGGTGGCGTGGCCGATGCCGCGACTTGCGCCCGTGAGCAGCAGCGTGCGGCGGGGCGCATGGGGGTCGGCCACCGCCGCCATCTCGGTTCGCGGGTTTGCCTTGTCGGGGGTCATGGATACAGCCTTGTCTTGGTCCACGGCGCGTCGAGCGCGGAGCGGCGGAATTCGATGCGGTCGTGCAGGCGGAAGGGACGGTCGTGCCAGAATTCGAACTGCAAGGGCGTGATCCGCCAGCCGCTCCAGCCCGGCGGCCGGGGCACGGCGCCAGCGGCGTATTTTTCAGCCTCCTTCGCGATGGCCTGCTCGAACGCGAGGCGGCTTTCGAGCGGCCGCGACTGCCTGCTGGCCCAGGCGCCGATCTGGGCCTGCCTTGGGCGGGTGGCGAAATAGGCGTCGGCCTCCGCATCGGTAACGGGCGTCACCGGGCCGCGCACGCGCACCTGCCGGCGTAGCGACTTCCAGTGAAACAGAAGCGCCGCTTTCGGGTTTGCTGCGAGTTCGTGGCCCTTGGCGCTGGCGATGTGGCTGTAGAATACGAAGCCCCTCGCATCGAAGCCTTTCATCAGCACCATGCGCAGATCGGGCAGGCCGTCGGCATCCGCGGTCGCGAGCGCCATGGCGTCGGGATCGTTGGGTTCTGTTGCGATGGCTTCCGCGAGCCACGCCTCGAAAAGGGCAAAAGGCTCCCGGGCTTCCGTGAAATCACCGGACGTTAACTGGCTTGTGTGTTTGATGTCCGTGGTGTCGTTCATAAGGGGTCCACAGGTTGCGCCGGTCTGCCGTCGAGAGTCCGTTGCGGTCCTTATACAGCGCAAACCTGTATAGGGCACGTCCGCGCGTTGGCCTATCCGCGATCAGACCTTTTGCCGCCATCGTGGCGGTGATTATGATCGGGGCGACGACCGGCGGCTGCAGCGTGTCGCGCAATCATGCGGCTTTCGCGCAGATGGAAGATGGCGAGGCCACCGGATCGATCGCCGCGCGGGCACATGCAGGTCCGACGGATACCGATCTCGCTTTCGCGCGCACGGCCGCCTCCGACGTGCTGACCAGAGGGAACAAGGATGCGAGCCAGCCGTGGGAAAACCCCTCGACAGGCGCGCGGGGCTCGGTAACGCCGCTGGCGCAGGCTTATACCGCCGAGGGACGCACCTGCCGGGATTTTTTAGCGAGTTATGTTAACGAAAACTCCGAAAGCTGGCTGCAGGGCGCAGCTTGCAAGGCCCGCGGCGGTCAATGGGAAATCCGGTCCCTTAAGCCCTTGCGAAGCTGATGCGGAATGTCCGCTACGAATAGCTGACGACCTCGTTGCAAAAATGCCACGGATACCCCAAATGATGGGCGCGTGGGTCCGGGGGCCCATTGTCCAGATTCCTGATTGTCCAGATTCCTGAAGGAGACGTTACGGATGCGCGACCCCTATGAGATCCTGGGGGTGCAGCGGGGTGCCAGCGCCGCCGCCATCAAAAGTGCCTTTCGCAAGCTCGCGAAAAAGCACCATCCCGATGCCAACAAGAACGACCCCAAGGCGGCCGAGCGGTTCGCGGAGTTGAATTCCGCCAACGAGATCCTGGGCGACGAGGTCAGACGCAGGCAATTCGACCGCGGCGAGATCGACGCGGACGGCAAGCCGCGCTTCCAGGGTTTTCCGGGCGGCGGCGGTCCGCGTGGCCAGCGGCCCGGCGGCGGCTTCGAGCAACACGGCTTCCGCGGCGGCGGCCCGGGTTTTGACGGCGGGTTCGAGGATATCCTCAACAGCATGTTCGGCGGCGCGCGGGGTGGACGCCGGCCGGGCGCGCAGGCGTACGACTTCGAGTCCAGCACGTTCGGCACGCCTGATCTCGACCTCAATGTCGCCATGACGGTCTCGCTTGAGGAGTCGGTCGGGGGCGGCGAGAAACGCATCCGCCTGCCCAGCGGCAAGGAACTCAATGTCAGGATTCCGCCCGGCGTCACGTCGGGCCAGCAGATCCGGCTGAGAGGGCAGGGCGACGCCGTGCCCGGACATCGTCCCGGCGATCTCCTGATCACGGTGACGGTCGCGCCGCATCCGTTCTTCAAGGCCGACGGCGGCGACCTGCGCGCCGAACTGCCGATCACGCTCTATGAGGCGGTGCTGGGTGGCAAGATACGGGTGCCGACGCTCGGCGGCGCGGTTGAACTGTCGATCCCGAAGAATACGTCGGGAGGCCGGACCTTCCGTCTCAAGGGCAAGGGTATCCCGAAGGGCGGGGTCTCCGGCGATCTGTTCGTGACGACGCGGATCGTCCTGCCGGATGGCAACGATGCCGAGCTTGAAGCGCTCATGGAGAAGTGGCGCGACGCGCGCTCCTACAACCCCCGTCGCGATCTCGGTTAGCGCGCTTGCGCCGGCGAACCTTGACCACGCGACGGGCTCGCCGGGATATCCATCCCGCTGTCGCGCAACCGGGCTTGAAGATGCCCGGCCAGCTTGGAGCCTTCTCCCCGACTTGCCATGTTAGTCGCGTCGGTCGAGCATGTTAGTCGCGTCGGTCGAGAGTGGCTTTTTTTGAGGCCGGCCGGTCCTATTGCAGCTGCCGGCGGCCCCCGGCGCGCTTTTCAGCGCGCTTGAGTTCGTTTGAACCGATTACGGCCTGCATCTCCTCGTAAAGTTCAAGTTTCGCCATTTCGAGAAGCAGTTTCACCAGGCCGAGATCGAGTTGCTGGGACATTTCCCAGGCGTCATCGATCAATTTCTCAACAGCCACATATCTTTCGAGATGTATTAACATTGTCGTATCGCTCCACGCGAGTATTGGCGATGAAAAGATGATTGCTGGTGATCGAAACGGCCGAACTTCCGGTACGAAACGGCCTGAATCTTTTGGCTGGAGTCTGTTTCAACTGCGTTGAATCAGACTCGTCGCTTATCATTTTGTTTGAGCATGATCTTTTCCGAAAACCGGTTTCCGCTTCTCGGGATCATGCCCTACGCACGAAGCCGCTGATCGGCTTCAGGTTGCGCGACAATGGCCGGGACGATATTGCCGCGCACTTCCTGAAGTTTTTTCAGCGTGCGTCGATCGAACGCGGCGGTGACGGCGATGATCGAGTCTTTTCCGATCTGCTGCGGCAATCCGAGGGGCGTCACGCGGAAATTCAACTGCACCAGACGAAGCAGCCACAACGGGTTCATCTCGATGATGATCTTCTGGACGCCGCTCGCCAGGCCCCATTCGACGATAGCGGACAAAAGCAGGTTGCCGACCGGACTCAGAATCCGTCCGCGGTCGCGATGTTGTCGCGTCACGCAGTAGCGCGTCCATTCCCAGATATGCGGTCCTACGGGGAAATCGCCTTCGCACAAGTGCGGAAGCACTTCCGTGAGCAGGTGCGGACGCATCGATGGCAACATTCGTTGATAGCCAAGGACGCGATCTTCTTCGACATAGAGCATGTGAAGTGCGCGCCCGTCGTCGAACTGGTCGATCTCCCGGCCGTCAGGCTTGCGCAGATCTGTCCAACCCATTTCGTCGACAAAGACATTGTGACGCAATCGATAAGCCTGCTCCATCTCGTATTGATAGGAACCGATATTCTCAGCCGTTACGATGTGAATCATCTGAAATTCTCCGCCTGTAACCTCGTCGAGTTAGGACGAAGCAGAGGCGGCGAACAAGTACGCGAATCCGTACCTTGACCTATCGGATAAGATTGTGTCTGAGCGCAATGGCGACGGTCTGGGTTCGGTTCGTCGCGTTGAGCTTGGCGCGAAGCTGACGTGCGATCTTGTCGACCAGATGTTCTGAAACCTTCAGAATAACACCGATCTCCCAATCACTTTTTCCCTCCGCCATCCATTGCAGGATATCCATTTCCCGTGGCGTGAGGTTCACCGGGGCAGATTTGTATTTTTGCGCGAGGGCTCGCGCGAACGCGTACATCGCGATCAGTTGAAGCTGACCCCGGAGTACGGAAGGGACTTCAGCCCGCTCGCTTGCGAGGGAAAAGCCGGCGGTCTGACCATTGAGAGTAATCATCGGAACGGTGAAACCGCACCCCAGATTGAACTCGCGCGCTTCTCCCATGACGCGTGTCGGCGCGGGCGTGTTTCGATAGGTGGGCTCCAGCTCGGACCATAGAAATGGTTCGGTGGAGGCGTTGACCCTCTGGATGGTGGGATCGTCGAAGAGATAGCCTTTGGTGAAATAGCGCTCGCTCCACGCCTTCGGCCACCGTTGCAGGACAACATTCGAGATTTGCTGCTCTGCGGTCATCCCTGGAAGCGGAATGATTCCAGCAAGGACGTGAGAAAAGCCAAGGGGTCGCGCCACATCAACGACGGCATCGGCTATTTGCGCCGGGGTTGAGGCCCGGTCGACCCTTGCGATGAAAGTCAGGGTGTCGTCCAGCGTCCGTCGCGACATTGTAACCCCCTGCTGTACTGCCCGCATGGCAACTTGGGTGTTTCCTAGAAATTCCCTAGACTCTTCATCAGCTTGGCGATCCGTTTGCCCTGAACCTGGTGTACATCCCGGTTGTGATTTCGCAACGCGGAAAATTGCTCACAGATCGCTCACTCACAGATCGCTCAATCGCGTGATCCGACCATGGTAGGATGAAACGATGTTTGAGTCAGTCCGTAGTTCCGCTATTCAGCCGGGAAAGATCAGGGCGACATTGAAGCCTTTTTGAGCGAAGTTTTCGAGACTCCGGAAGGTCGCCGTTCATTTTAGTATGGGAAACCACGAATGGGTAGGGATATCGTGGCGGACCCGTGATTTCGAAACGCGTGCCGCGGAAGATCACCCGCCTCGCGGGTCGCGGGCGGAGGGATCGGCCGGTGAGCGGTTCATCGCTCGCTGTATTCCGTTGAACCGAATAGTGTATATGTCGGCCATCTTTGTCTGCCCATCAACCATCGCCGTCATGTCCGGCCTGGCGTTGCGGGTGTTCCCGGCCTCTCAGCATTGCAAGGCGAGAACGGGAATGACCCCGTCGATACCAGCCCGTCATCGGTCCGACCGCCCTTGAATATGCCCACCATCTATTACGTCCGTCACGGCAAGACCGAATGGAACGCCCTTGGCCGTTTTCAGGGCTTGCAGGACATTCCGCTCAATGATCTCGGCCGCGCCGAGGCGGTGAAGGCGGGAGATATTCTGCGCAGGCTGCTGGCGCGCGAGGGACGCGATCCCCTTGGGCTGGGTTTCGTCACGAGCCCGCTTGTCCGCGCGCGCGGCACCATGGAATTGATGCGCGGCGCACTGAATCTGCCGCCTCATGACTATTCCGTCGACGACCGCTTGCGCGAGGTCGGCTACGGGCATTGGGAAGGTCTGACCCTGGCGGAAATGAAGGCCGCCAATCCCGATGTCTTTGCCGCGCGCGAGGCGGACAAATGGAGCGTGGCGCCGCCCGGCGGCGAGAGCTATGCCTCAGCCACCGCGCGGCTGCGCGACTGGTATCGTTCGCTGAGAACCTCCACCGTCGCGGTCGCGCATAGCGGAACGGCGCGGGCGCTGATGGTCGTGCTCGGCCTTCAGACCGCGCGGGAAGCCGCCAGCCTGCGCATCGAGCAGGGTGCGGTGTATG
Organism: Nitrobacter sp. TKz-YC01; assembly: GCF_047824785.1. GTDB lineage: Bacteria > Pseudomonadota > Alphaproteobacteria > Rhizobiales > Xanthobacteraceae > Nitrobacter. The sequence continues at coordinate 864,798 of NZ_CP181167.1, forward strand.
TGCTCGGCGAGGATGGACTGGCCAGGCATCGTTAAGCAGAACCCGCGGTTTCCCGTCCTGGCGGCTCCAAACCCCGAGGTGGGCAAAGCGGGGCCAAATCGCCAGCCGGAATGTTGCGATTTTCGCAACATGCCGCTACGAGATTACCAATGTCCCACAACACCTTCGGTCATCTGTTCCGTGTCACGACCTTTGGCGAGAGCCACGGGCTGGCGATCGGCTGCGTGGTCGATGGCTGTCCTCCGATGCTGCCGCTCACGGCAGAGGAAATCCAGCGCGACCTCGATCGCCGCCGTCCCGGTCAGTCGCGTTTCACGACGCAGCGGCAGGAGCCGGACGCGGTCAGGATCCTGTCTGGAGTCATGCCGCATCCCGGCACGGGCGAGCAGGTGACAACGGGCGCGCCGATCGGGCTGCTGATCGAGAATACCGATCAGCGCTCGAAGGACTACTCCGACATCAAGGACAAGTTTCGGCCCGGTCATGCCGACTTCACCTATGAGGCGAAGTACGGCATCCGCGACTATCGCGGGGGCGGGCGCTCCTCGGCGCGCGAGACCGCGATGCGGGTCGCGGCCGGCGCCATCGCGCGCAAGGTTGTCTCCGGCATGACGGTGCGGGGCGCGCTGGTTCAGATGGGGCCGCACAGGATCGACCGTGACAAATGGGATTGGGACGAGATCGCGAGGAATCCGTTCTTCTGTCCGGACAGGGACAAGGCCGCGTTCTTCGAGAACTATCTTGACGGCATCCGCAAAGGCGGCTCGTCGATCGGCGCCGTGATCGAGGTGGTGGCGGAAGGGGTACCCGCGGGACTCGGCGCGCCGATCTACGCCAAGCTCGACGGCGATCTGGCCGCGGCGCTGATGAGCATCAACGCGGTCAAGGGCGTGGAGATCGGCGCGGGCTTTGGAGCCGCCGCGCTGACCGGTGAGGAGAACGCCGACGAGATGCGCAGTTCTTCGTCCGATAGGGGCAACCACGGCCCGGTGTTCACCTCCAACCATGCCGGCGGCATTCTCGGCGGCATATCCACCGGCCAGCCCATCGTGGCGCGGTTCGCGGTGAAGCCGACCTCGTCGATCCTGTCGCCGCGCAAGACCGTCGATCGCAACGGCGCGGAAACGGACATCTTCACCAGGGGACGCCACGATCCCTGCGTCGGCATCCGCGCGGTGCCGGTGGGAGAGGCCATGGTTGCCTGCGTTCTGGCGGACCATGTCCTGCGACACCGAGGGCAGGTCGGCGCGACATAGAGCATCATCGCTTCTGATTCAATCAGAAGCGGGGCTCTATGGTATTGATTTGACGCGTTTTCTTCACGCGAACCGGATTCCATCCTCGGGTCAAGCCCGAGGACATGCTTCGCTCGAAAACGCTCTAGAGTCTGTTTCAACTGCGTTGAATCAGACTCGCCGCTTATCCTTTTGTTTGAGCATGATCTTCTCCGAAAACCGGTTTCCACTTTTCGGGATCATGCTCTAAGTCTCTGACTACTCTTCGGGCTCGGTGGTGAACAGCAGCGGAAAGCCGGCGGCTCGTCCGGCATCGGTGGCGCGGGTTGCCTTGGTCTCCGCGATGTCCTTGGCGAAGACGCCCACCACGCAGGAGCCGAGGCGGTGAGCGGTGATCATCACCTTGTGCGCCTGGCCATCCGTCATGTTGAATTCGGTCATCAACACCGCCACTACGAATTCGCGCGGCGTGAAGTCGTCATTGTGGAGGATGACCTTGTACAGGCGCGGCCGTTCGATTTTGGTTTCGGCCTTTGCTCGCGGCTTGATGGCGATGTCGCTCATGTCGGCTGCCCCTGGAGCATGCTTGAATCATCTGATGCGTTTCTGTGGGCGAGCAGATCATTCATCCTCAGGATCAAGCCCGAGGACATGCTTCGCTCGGGAACGATATGGGTTTTTCGAGGCTGAACCTTAACGTCCGCGTACGAATTTCGCGACCAGTTCGATGTGCGGCGAATGCCGGAACTGGTCGACCGGCGTTACGGCCTCCAGACTATAGCCGCCGTCGATGAGAATGCGTGCGTCACGCGCGAACGTCGCCGCGCTGCACGATACCGCGACGACGACGGGAATCCTGCTGGCGGCGAGGTGTTTGCTTTGGACTTCCGCGCCTTGCCGGGGCGGATCGAATATGGCTGCGTCGATGTCGCGCAGTTCCTGCGCCACCAGCGGGCGGCGGAACAGGTCGCGGATCTCGGCCTTGATCGGCTTCAGCCCGGAGGCTGTGTCAGCGGCCTTTTGCAGCGCCGTCACCGCCGCAGCATTGCTGTCGAAGGCCGCGATCCGCGCCCGGGCCGCGAGCCGCAGCGCGAACGGGCCGACGCCGCAGAACAGGTCGGCGATATGTTTGGCCTTGCCGCAATGCGCGGCGACCAGCGCCGCCAGCGTTTCCTCGCCCGCAACGGTCGCTTGCAGGAACGAACCCGGCGGCAGGACAAGCCGGGCCGCGCCGATCTCGATCATGGGAGCCGCGCGGATCAGCACCAGTTCGCCGTGGCGGGTCAGCCGCGCCAGCCGATGCGCCTCCGCGACATGCGATAGCGTTGCGATCAACGCGGGCGGCAGTTGCCCGGAACCGCGAACGTCGACATCAAGGCCATTGCGGGTTGCGGTCACCTGGATATCGAGCGGCTTGTTCGCAGGCTTCAGCGCCACGGCCAGTTCGCGCGCGGCGTCGATCGCGCCTTGAAGGGCGGGGTCGAGCACCGGGCAGGCGTCGATCGTCACGATGGCATGGCTGTTCGGCGCGGCGAAGCCCACGCGCGGCTTGCCGCCGTCACTGCGGGCATGAAGGGTGATCCGCCTGCGGCCGGCGCCATGAGCGTCGATGAGTTCGCCCACGTCACAATCGATGCGGGCCTGCGCCAGCGTGTCGATCACGATCCGCCGCTTCCAGGCGCGGTAGGCCTCCGGCCGCCAGTGTTGGATCGCACAGCCCCCGCACGCGCCAAAGTGAGAACAGAACGGAGCGATCCGGTCCGGGCTCGCCGCTTCGATGCGCAGGAGGCGCGCGCGGCCGGCGTGGCCGTCGAGCGGTTTGATCTCTACGGTTTCTCCGCCCAGTGCATAGGGGACATGGACGTTGCCGCTATCGGTCAGGGCGACGCCATCGCCACGATGGCCGACGTGATCGATGGTCAGGCGTTTCGCGCCGCCGATTTGAAGACCCTGCCTAGCCACGGCGGGCGCCGAGGAAAAATTCGATGTTGCCGTCGCCGCCCGGGATCGGGGACGGGAAAATCTCGATATGGCCGCATCCCAGGGCCGCCGCGAAGTTTGCAATATCGTCGCACACCGCCCGATGCACCGCCGCGTCGCGGACGATGCCTTTTCTGGTCGCGGCGCGCGGCGCCTCGAACTGCGGCTTGATCAACGCCAGCAGGTGCATCGGCGCCGCCGCCAGCGCCAGCGCCGCCGGCAGGATGGCTTTCAGCGAAATGAAGCTTGCATCCATCACCACCACGTCCGGCCGTTGCGGCAGCCTTTTGCCCTCCAGCGAGCGGATATCGGTGGACTCCATCGACACCACCCGCGGATGGCCGCGCAGGCTCGGATGCAGCTGATCGCGGCCGACATCGACGGCGAACACCAGCGCCGCGCCCTCGCTCAGCAGCACCTCGGTGAAACCGCCGGTCGAGGCGCCGACATCAAGGCAGACATGGTTCTCGATTTCGATCGGATACGCCGCGAGCGCGCCGGCCAGCTTCACGCCCCCGCGCGATACGTAGGGGTGCGCGGGTTGCGCCTCGATCGCGGCATTGACCCCGAGCGTCTCGGAAACCTTTGTCACCGGCTTTCCGTCGGCGGTCACGAACCCGGCCTGGATCGCGGCTTGAGCCCGCGCCCTGCTCTCGAACAGGCCGCGCTCGACCAGCAGGATGTCGGCGCGCTTGCGGGCGCGGGGCTCGGTCGTGTCGCGCTTCGCCATGGTGGTCTCAAAATGGTGATCTCAAAGCCCTGGAGCATTATCGCTTCTGATTGAATCAGAAGCGAAGCTCTATGATATTGTTCTGACGCGTTTTCTTCACGCGAACCGGTGTCCGCTTCGCTCGAAAACGCTATAAGGCCAGCCGGAACCGCTCCGATGCGCTCGGCGCAAAACTGACAGGAAGCCGGCTTTGTCGCGCGCCCGCAATGATGGCGAGCGCATCAGGTGACGCTCAGGCCAGCTTGACGGTCTCGGTGTTGACGTCCTTGCCCAGCGCCTCGAATACCTTGGCGACGATGCCCTTGGCGTCGAGCCCGGAGCGGGCGTACATCGCGGCCGGGTTGTCGTGGTCGAGAAACTCGTCCGGCAGGATCATCGAACGCACGCGCAAAAGACCGCTGTCCAGCGCGCCATTATCCGTCAGCGTTTGCAACACATGCGAGCCGAAGCCGCCGATCGAGCCTTCCTCGATCGTGATCAGAACATCGTGGTCGCGAGCGAGCTTCAAAACCAGATCGACGTCGAGCGGCTTCATGAAGCGGGCGTCGGCGACGGTGGTGGAGAGGCCATGCGCGCCTAGCTCGTCGGCCGCCTTTTCGCATTCGGCGAGGCGGGTGCCGAAGGATAGCAGCGCGATCTTGCTGCCCTGACGGACGATGCGGCCCTTGCCTATGGGAAGCGGAACGCCGACCTCCGGCATTTCGATGCCGCGGCCTTCGCCGCGGGGATAGCGCACCGCGCTCGGGCGGTCGTTGATGGCGACCTGCGTCGCCACCATGTGCACCAGTTCGGCTTCATCGGCCGCCGCCATGATGACCATGTTCGGCAGGCAGCCGAGAAAAGCGTTGTCGAACGAGCCGGCATGTGTCGCGCCGTCGGCGCCGACGAGGCCGGCGCGGTCGATGGCGAAGCGCACCGGGAGCGACTGGATCGCCACGTCGTGCACCACCTGATCGTAACCACGCTGCAGGAATGTCGAATAGATCGCGCAGAACGGCTTGTAGCCCTCGGTGGCGAGGCCGGCTGCGAAGGTCACCGCATGCTGCTCGGCGATGCCGACATCGAAGGTGCGTTCCGGGAACGCGTTGTTGAAGATGTCGACGCCGGTGCCGGACGGCATCGCCGCGGTGATGGCGACGATCTTGTCGTCCTTCTCGGCTTCCTTGACCAGGCTCGCGCCGAACACGTTCTGATAGGAGGGCGCGTTGGGCTTGGATTTGGACTGCGCGCCGGTCGAGATGTCGAACTTGACCACCGCGTGATATTTGTCGGCGGCGGCCTCGGCGGGCGGATAGCCTTTGCCTTTCTGGGTCACGACGTGAACCAGGATCGGGCCGTTCTCCATGTCGCGGACGTTCTTCAGCACCGGCAGCAGGTGGTCGAGGTTGTGGCCGTCGATCGGGCCGACATAATAGAAGCCGAGTTCCTCGAACAGCGTGCCGCTGTTGGTCATGAAGCCGCGTGAATATTCCTCGACGCGCTCGGCGCGGTCGGCGATCATTTTCGGCAGGTGCTTGCCGAGTTGCTTGGCGGCTTCGCGCAGCGAGCGGTAGGTCTTGCCGGAGTAGAGCCGCGACAGATAGGCGGACATCGCGCCGACCGGCGGCGCGATCGACATGTCGTTGTCATTGAGAATGACGATCAGCCGCGAATTCATGGCGCCGGCGTTGTTCATCGCCTCATACGCCATGCCCGCGGACATCGCGCCATCGCCGATCACGGCGATGACGTTGTTGTCGCCGCCGGAGAGGTCGCGCGCCACCGCCATGCCGAGGCTGGCCGAGATCGAGGTCGAGGAATGCGCGGCGCCGAACGGGTCGTAGTCGCTTTCGGTGCGCTTGGTGAATCCGGACAGGCCGCCGCCGGTGCGCAGCGTGCGGATGCGGTCGCGCCGGCCGGTCAGGATCTTGTGCGGATAGGCCTGATGGCCGACGTCCCAGATCAGCCGGTCGCGCGGGGTATCGAAGATGTAGTGGATGGCCGTGGTCAGCTCGACCACGCCGAGACCGGCACCGAAATGCCCCCCCGTCACCGACACCGCGTCGATGGTCTCAAGGCGCAACTCGTCCGCCACCTGCCGGACCTGCTCCACCTTGAGCTTGCGCAGGTCGGCGGGCGTGCGGATAGTGTCAAGAAGAGGGGTGCTGCTGAAATCGGTCACTGCGACATTTCCAATTTTACTTGCTCGGAAGCGGCGAACGCACGCTGGCATCGTTACACAGCAGACGTTCAAGAGCCGTGAAAGCTCCCGAACTGAGAAGCTTGAATCCGAAGTTTAACGGAGGCTCCGGCGGAGAATTGTGATATAGGTCACTATCTATCGGATCTGGTCGTCCAATCATTTTTGCAAGCTGCTTGAAGCGCTTGCTCCGCTTGTGCACCGGCCAGCCGGGCCGGCTGGCATTGTTTCGAAAGCATTTACACCAAACCCGCCGCCAAAGCCAACGGGCAGCCTCCTGTTGAGTAGGGGAGACTCTGCGGCGGGTTCAAGAGTTCCTGAATTCGGGCTGTGGGAATATAACTCTGGAATATCAACGTGGCCTGGGAGGGCCACTGGGCCAGGCAGCCTTCCGAGTCGTCATAACTACAAAAAAGATAATCTATTCAAAGGGTTTTTATCACTCGACCAGCGCGCGGTCTCACTGCACGTCGAGCGGCTCGGTGCCGGTAACCTGGCCGGACGCGTCGGTGGTAATTTTCTCCACCCTGGCTTCCGCCCGGCGCAGCAGTTCCTCGCAGCGCCGTTTCAGCGCTTCTCCGCGCTCATAGATCGCGACCGATTCCTCGAGCGCGACCTTGCCGTCCTCCAGGCGCTTGACGATCGATTCGAGTTCCTCGATCGCGAGTTCGAAGGACAAAGTCTTCACGTCAGCGGGGGCATTTTCGGCCATCTGGTTTTTCCGGCTCGGCTGTTCGGGCGGATACTTGCTTGGGCGGATCATGAAATTTCGCTGGACTATCGCGGCACGCGTGTCACGCGTCCATCAGGGCGGCGACATGCGCGGCCACCGACTCCCCCAGAGCCTTCAGATCATAACCGCCTTCGAGCACCGAGACAATTCGGCCGCCCGCGGTCGCGTCCGCGATATCCATCACCTTGCGGGTCACCCATTCGAAGTCGCTCGCGGCGAGATTGAGAGTAGCCAGCGGATCGCGGCTATGCGCGTCGAACCCCGCGGAGATGATGAGCAGTTCGGGCGCGAATTTTCTGAGCCGGGGAAGGATGAGGTTCTCGAACGCGGCGCGAAACCTGGCTCCGCCGTCGCCGGACGCCAGCGGCGCATTGACGATGGTGTCGTGATCGCCGCGTTCGCTGCTGGCCCCGCTGCCGGGAAACAACGGCATCTGGTGCGTCGAGCAGTACATGACCGATCTGTCGGCCCAGAAAATATCCTGCGTGCCGTTGCCGTGATGCACGTCGAAATCCACCACCGCCACGCGGTCGATCCCATGCTTGCGCTGGGCGTGCCGCGCCGCGATCGCGGCCTGATCGAAAAGGCAGAAGCCCATCGCCCTGCCGGTCTCGGCATGATGTCCGGGCGGGCGTGTGGCGACGAAAGCGTTACTTGCATGGCCGGCGATGACGGCTTCGGTCGCCGCGATCGCGCCGCCGACGCCGCGCATTGCCGCCTCCCAGGTTCCGGGCGACATCGATGTGTCGCTGTCGAGATAAACCAGACCATTCTCCGGCGACAGATGCCGGAGTTCTGCGATATAATGCTCGTTGTGGCAGAGGGCGACTGAATCCAGTGATCCTTCGGGGGCTTCGCCGCGCGCCAGATCCCTGAAGTGATCCGCGGTCAGCACCTCATCGATGGCGCGGATCCGATCCGGCCGCTCCGGGTGACCGGGCGGCGTCAGATGATCGAAACTGGCGGCATGCGTGAGAACCAGCGTGGTCATGCGGTGTCCTGGCCGCCGTGCAGGCATCGCACGGCAGCGAAAGTCAATGTACCGGGTTGCGCCCGGTTCCGAAAGTCTGCCTTATTGCTTCTTGCGCGCAAAGAATGCCTCGAATGCGGCAATCGCTTCCTCCGAGCGCAGCCGCTCCCCGAACAGGCGGCTTTCGAGGTCGATCCGGCGCGTCAACTCCTCCGGCGGGGTTTTCAGGAGCTTGCGGGATAGCGCGACGGCCTCCGCCGGCAGTGCGCAGATTTCCAGCGCGATCTTTTGGGCTTCGGTCCCGGCCTCGCCCGGCGCGACGACCGCATTGACGAAACCCGCCTCGCGAGCCTCATCCGCGCCGAGCGTGCGCCCCATCACCAGCATGGCGAAGGCGCGCTGATGTCCGATCGATCGTGGCGCGAGCAGGCTGGATGCGCCTTCCGGCACCAGACCGAGATGGATGAAGGGGGTCGAGAACGTCGCCGAGTTACTGGCGAGCACGAAGTCGCAGTGAAACAGCATGGTGGTGCCGATGCCGATGGCGATGCCCTCCACCGCCGCGACCAGCGGCTTGGCGTTCTGCGCCAGCGAGTAGAGGAATTTCACGGCGTCGGGAGCGGGCGGCGCGCCGTCCTCGTCGCCGGACGTGCCGTCTTTGAGAAAATCGTCGAGGTCGTTGCCCGCCGTGAATACGTCGGTGCTGCCGGTGATGACGATGCAGCGGATCACCGGATCGTTCTGCGCGCTGTCGATGGCGTCGCTCATCGCGCGATACATGTCGCGGGTGATCGCGTTCTTCTTTTCGGGACGCCGCATGGTGATGACCCGGACGGCGTCGTTGTCGCTGACTTGGAGATGTGTCATGGGTTCCAGCCTGTCGGTGCCGCCGGAACTCAGGCCAGCAGGACCACGTCCGCGCAGTTCACGGCGTCGGCGCCATCGATCACCGTGCGTTCCAGCGCCGGAGCCTGCACGGCGATGGTCTCGGCGAAGAAGCGCGCCAGCGTAACATGACGGCGAGGGTCGCCCAATTGCGCACCGGACTCGCCCGCCGCGAGCGCTTCCTCCGCGAGCTTGCATCCGCCGAGCGCCGACCCGAACAGGCGCAGATAAGGCGTGGCGCCGGCCAGCGCATCGTTCGGCGACGACGCCAGCCGCTCCAGCAGCCATTTGCCCGCGCGCTCAAGCGACCCAAGCGCATCGCGCAGTCTCTCGCCAGTCGTGCCGAACGCGGGATCGTTCGAGGCTTCCACGCGCTTGACGGTGTCCGAGAGTTCGGCGAGCAGCGCCGAGATCGCCGCGCCGTCATCCGCCGCGAGCTTTCGCGTCACCAGATCGATCGCCTGGATGCCGTTGGTGCCCTCGTAGATCGAGGTGATGCGGGCATCGCGGTAATGCTGCGCCGCGCCGGTCTCCTCGATGAAGCCCATGCCGCCGTGGACTTGAATGCCTAACGATGCGACCTCGTTGCCGATGTCCGTCGAAAAGGCCTTTGCTATCGGCGTCAGCAGCGCGCCGCGTGCGGCGGCGGCCGTGCGCACGTCGGGATCAGCCGCGCGCGCCGCCATATCCAGCGAAACGGCGGTAGCGTAGCAGATGGCGCGGGCCGCGGCGGTGAGCGCGCGCATCTGCATCAGCATGCGCTTGACGTCGGGATGGGCGATGATGGGGCTCATGCCGTCTGACGTGCCGGCGGCGCGGCCCTGCCTGCGCTCCCGCGCATAAGCGAGCGCCTGCTGGCAGGCGCGTTCGGCGATGCCGACACCCTCGAGGCCGACACAGAGCCGGGCCTGATTCATCATCGTGAACATGCACCGCATGCCGCGATTTTCCTCGCCGATCAGATAGCCGATGGCGCCGCCGCCATCGCCCATGGTCATGGTGCATGTCGGCGAGCCGTGGATGCCGAGCTTGTGCTCGATGCTGCTGGCGTGGATGTCGTTGCGCGCGCCGAGCGAGCCGTCCGCGCCGACGAGGAATTTCGGAATCAGGAACAGGGAAATGCCCCTGGTGCCATCAGGCGCATCGGGCAGTCGCGCAAGCACGAAATGCACGATGTTGTCGGTCATGTCGTGGTCGCCATAGGTGATGAAGATCTTGGTGCCGAAGATCCGATAGCTGCCGTCGGATGCGCGCTCGGCCCGGCTGCGCAGCGCGCCGACATCCGAGCCCGCCTGCGGCTCGGTCAGTTGCATCGTGCCGGTCCATTCGCCGGACACCAGCTTTTCCAGATAGATGGCCTTCAGCGCGCCGCTGCCATGCGCGGCGAGGGCTTCGATCGCGCTGAGCGTCAGCAGCGGGCACAGGCCGAAGGCGGTGTTCGCCGCGCTCCAGATTTCGGTGCAGGCGGCGTTGATGGCAAGCGGCAGCCCCTGTCCGCCGAAATCCTCCGGTCCCGAGACCGCGTTCCACCCCGCCGCCGTCCAGCGTCTGTAGGCATCGGCCCATCCCGGCGCGGTTGTCACGCGTCCGTCTTGCAGCCGCGCGCCGTGCCGGTCACCGGCGTGGTTGAGCGGCGCCAGCACTTCGCTCGCGAAACGGCCGGCCTCCTCCAGCACCGCGGCCGTTATTTCGGCATCGAAATCTCCGTAATGGCCCGCCTCGGCCGCGGCCCGGAGCCCGGCGCCGTCGAGAGCGAGGAGCATGTCGCTGATCGGTGCGCGATAGGTCATGACGATGCCTCGCGAGCAGGGGCCTGACGGCCTCCTGTCAAATTTTGAGTCATGAACGGTCTTTCCACGAAACCGTGCGGCTCTCAACCTTTTAAGGCGAGTGGGATGTGGTCCGGCGGAAGGACCTGCGCCGGGTTGGGGCGGTCATCTCCCCATTGACGGGACGGCGGACCGAACCGGGGCAAACCGCCTTCAGGCGTTTCCGGCCGGTTGAAAAGACAGGGTACTATCTGTAGATCGTCGGGGCTCGCGAAGTTCGCGAGACCCTGGTTCGTGCATTTCGAGCCGTTGGGGCGTAGCCAAGCGGTAAGGCAGGGGATTTTGATTCCCCCATTCGGAGGTTCGATCCCTCCCGCCCCAGCCATTTGAAAACACTTATCTAATTGGCCTTTTTGAGAACTTCATTCTGAACGTGTTTTCCCTGCTCATTCTGAATAGATGTTGCCGAAGCGTTCGCGAGACGATGTGCGTGACGTTTGCGGGTCGCTGAAAGTGCGCGCGTCATGTTGCGCTTGGCATATCCCTCGTATGACTGCTGCGTTCGATGCGCCGACAGCGCGCGGCCCTGGCCGTCTGTCAGTTCCGCTTCTTCAAGCTCGGTCATCCCGCCATGCCGGCAGGCATCGAGCGTGAAGATCGTCGGCAGCTTCAACTTCTTCCGCATACGCTGCACGATGTGCTGCATGGTGCTGTGCGCGAACGGCTTCGATTTTCCTGACGATACTTCGCGCAAGATCATCGACACGCCGCGGCGCTTCAGGTGCGACAGGACCTCTTCGGCCTCCTCGTAGAACTTGACGATGCCGGTCGGTGTTTGCTCCTCAAGCGGATGCAGAACCACAGCGCCGGTCTTGTGATGCAGAATTCGGATAACGGACGGGCTCTTGGGCGATCGGTAGTCGCTCCACATCAGATGACCGCCGATGACGTTCTCCGGACGCTGCAACCATTCGAAGCAGATCACGGCCGCGGCCGCGGCTTCGGCCTCGCCCTCCTTGATGCAGCCGTGAGCGAACTTGTAGACCTGCTCGCGCGTCGCGGCGGGTTTGGTCGCCTTCACCCGCGTCTTCATCGTAACGCCCAACCACGGGTTCGGAATTTTCGGGTCAAACTCTTCCGGATAGAGACGATGGACCACGCGCCACGCTTTACGGCAAAGGCCAACGGCTTTCTCGCCCTGTCGTAGCCGCAACCCGTTCTTTCCCTGAATGAAGATGTCATAGAGTTTATCGGCGCCGCGGGGCGTGATGGACTTGATCGGTCGTGAGCCGACGCGATCGCCCTTCTTGGTCAGCGTGTCGCCAACCATCCGCATGGTTTTTTCGTAGCTCGGCCGCGAGACCTTCGAGACTTTCTCGGTATAGGCTTTGCTGGCCTTGTACTCGCGAAAAAGCCAGTCGACGGTGCCGATCCGTGGTGCAGCCTCTCCTGAAACCGGCAGGCCGCGCTGAGCATCCAGCCATTCGTCGACCAGCCCGTTCAAGGTGCGGGCGCGGGCTGTCATCGCGCCATAGTCGGCCCCGAGCGGCTCGTTCCGAACCGGGCAGCCGCGCTTCCGATAGAGCGCCGGAACGTTAAAGTAAAAGCTGGTCGCGCCCGTCGATAGCCTCTTGGCAATGACGTAGCGCGGCAGATCGACCATCACAGATCCTTTGCGATGTCGTCGGCCGGTGCGTTGAACGGTGCGATTGCCTGGTCCAGATCGTCGATCAGCCATAGCTGGCGGCGCCCCTCCTTAACCCTGGGCAGAGGGTATTCCTTTCCGACCCGTTTTAGGAAGGCGTCGACGGTCGATTCGCCGCAATATCCGGCCGCCAGCGAGGCCGGCATGCGGCGGGGCCAGGAACCGTTCGGAATTGATGAAGGACGAGCCGGGCGGGTCAATACATTTATCTCCCCGGCCTATACGGTCGCCAGTTCGTTGGTCCGAGGCCGTTGTCCTCTGTCCAAGTCGGCCCACCGCTCGGCGATTCCCAAACACCGGGCCGTTTGGACCTGAGCATGTTGAAGCCGTCTGGATTCCAGCGCATCACAAACGCGCCAGTGTCAGGCTCCATGACCTCGATGACCGTGCCGTCGCGCGGTGCGGTGGAGATATCTTCCCAAGGAATATCGTTCATTCCGCCCTCAGTCGCGCCAGCCCTGCCGGTGTGATCGTCACCAGCATCCCGTCTTCGTTGTCGATGGTGACAAGGCCGCGTTTTTCAAGATCGACGTAGCACAGCGCTGCGGCGAGGGTGTTTTCGTCCTCGATCAGCCGAATCCTGTCAGAGCCTTTGGCGAGGAACCGCAGCGCCATGGTTCGAGCTTCGCTTACGGTGACGCTCATCGCGCTCTTTTCGTCGTCTTGCGATGACCCTCCAATAATCGGTCTTGCTCAAGAATTTTATAAGCATCCCGAAGAAGCTCACAGAAGTTGCTGCCGGCTAGGGTCCCATGCATGAAAAAATCAACACGGTCCGGGAACAGGCGCTTATCGACCGGCATGGGCGCTCGGGTCCAGCGTCGCGGTCAAGACGTTCCCGGTCCTGAAACGACCCTCCGAGATTACCATCCTTGAGGAGAACGACCCGACCAGTCGGCGCGATGTGAAGATCTGCGCCAAGCGCTACCTCGCGGCCAAGAAGCCGGTGAATATCGTCAGTTCATATGTCGGCAACGATTTCAACGACGCGTGGAGGGCTATGCGTCGATGACGACCGCGCCTCCGCACATGCACGAGAACATCAGAACGCGTCGGATGGAGCCGCTGGCGAATGACGTTGTGACGGAGGATAGCGCTGCGGTTCTATTCGTTGAGCGGCACGGCGAAGACATTCGTTACTGCCACACCAAAGGGGCTTGGTTTCGGTGGGATGGCGTTCGGTGGAAGATCGATGAAACCGGAATCACATATCAGGAGGCCAGAGAGATCGCGCGGGAGCTTAGTGAAGAGCAGGCTGGTTCCGCTAGAAAGACTATAGGGAAAACAGCGTTTGCCAGTGGCATTGAGCGATTTGCTCGGCATGACCCCCTGACGCGGGTGAATGTGGAATTCTGGAATCAGGATCCGTGGCTGCTTGGCACGCCAGGTGGCGTGGTGGACCTGACGACGGGCAAGTTGAATCTACCGGATCGTCATTATGGCATCACCAAAACAACTCTGTGTGCCCCGCTCGATAGCGGTTGCCCGCGCTGGCTTAAGTTTTTAGCCGAGACGACCGGCGACGACAGTGAACTGATCCGGTTTTTGCAGCAATGGTGCGGTTATTGCTTGACAGGGCAGACGACCGAACATGCCCTTCTGTTCGTATCTGGTCCAGGCGGTAACGGAAAGTCGGTGTGGCTGAACATCATCACGGCCATTCTCAAGGACTACAGCCGCGCTGCGGCAATGGAGACGTTCACAGCGTCGAAGACAGACAAGCATCCGACCGATCTCGCGATGCTGAACGGGGCGCGCCTCGTGACAGCCTCGGAGACAGAAGAGGGCCGCGCTTGGGCGGAATCGCGGATCAAGCAATTGACCGGCGGTGATCCGGTGACAGCCAGGTTTATGCGGCAGGATTTCTTTACCTTCAAGCCGCAGTTCAAACTGATGATCGTCGGCAACCACAAGCCGGTACTGCATAACGTGGACGACGCAGCGCGGCGACGATTCAACATAGTGCCGTTTATGTTCAAGCCCAAGAACCCGGATCGTGAGCTTGAGGCTAAGCTAATGATGGAAGCGGGCGGCATTCTGCAATGGATGATCGATGGATGTCTCGACTGGCAAAAGAACGGGCTCGTTCGTCCAGACTCTGTGAAGGCAGCTACCGAGGCTTATTTCAGCGATCAGGATATTTTCGGCCAGTGGATAGAGGATTGCTGCGACGTTCAAATGGGGGTGGCTCGCACCTGGGACAAATCATCCGATCTTTTCGATAGTTGGTCGGAATATGCGCATAAGGCTGGCGACGCTCCGGGCACCAAGAAATCTTTTGGACAACTGATGCAGAAGAGGGGATTCGAGCAATATCGCGTTCCTGGTCAGGGTACGCGAGCATTCCGGTTCATCCGCCTCAAGCTTGCCGGTGGAAGGGAGGGCGAATGACGAAGCTCCGTCAGCGTCACGAACGGTTTGACAAGGCGGCCGCCGGCAATCCGGAATTGCAGATCGAGCTGGAAGCCGAGCGCATGGCGGCTCGGGACTTCGCTCTGGACTGCGTTGAGTTTATCGAGGGAAAGCAAACGCCGGGCGCGGCCCGAGCGAAAGCAGAGCATGACAGGCTTGTGAAGCAGAACAAAGAAGCGCGGCGGCGCGCGCTGTGCGGCGCCGATCCGCTGAACGTTACGGGTCAGCGCCATGCAAAACCGGCGCGCAAGATGTTAGCAGCAGATCCGATCGAGCGCGTCGGCAACATCGTCCGGACATTGCCATCTGTCAGACGCCTTCGCGGCAAAAATAAGCTTGATCAACGCCAGCACATGGCGGCGGAGACTTATCGTGACGCTTTTGAGAGGGTCCGGGCGCCCCTGGGGGGCTCTATGGACTTCAACGGAAGGGTACAAACCCGGTATGCCGACCGCTCACCAACGGAAGCCTGTCTCCTGGCAGCAGAGACGTTGAAAGAGGCCAAAAACCTTCTCGGATCGCAATCGATTATCATCATCGAAAGTATCGTCTGCGACGGGAGAGGCATCGAAGAGTGCGCTCGAAAAATCTACGGTATCAGCGACGATGACAAGATCACGGCGCGCGATGTCAACTATGTCGGACGGCGGCTCCGGGAAGCACTGACGGAGCTTGCCGATCTCTGGCACCCACAGACCCGCAGGCCCCGCATGCAGGGGTACAGACCCGCCCAGGGCGAGATGGTGAGTGGCGACGCTGGCGTCAGGAACGTGGGCGTCAAACCGTTCGTGATGCGGTAGTGTCAGCGAAGGCTAGCGGCCACTATAAGCCCTACCCCGATAAAAATCGCCAAACCTCCAAAGACGCCTAGAGTCATGTATATTCTGTCGGTCGGTCCCCGGGGCATCGGCTCCGGTCTGTCCATATCGTCCATGGGAAGTCATCCTGTTTCTGCCGTGGCGGCGCTTCTATTCCTGTCCGCCCATGACCCACACCGTTGCCATGGTGATGATGATCGCGATGAACTGCAGGAATATTCGCAGCTGCATCAGGTTCTGTGAGAGCTGAGAACTGCCGCCACGCACCATATTCGTGAAGCCCATTAGGAATACTGCCGTGACCGAGGCCACTGCGGTGGGCACCAGAATCTGGCTCAGAAACGAGATCATGGGCGGTTCGCCTCTTGCCCTTAATCCAGCAACCGCATGCGTTGAAATAGGTTCCTAACGCCCAGGTTTACCTCGCTCGGTTTCCATATGAGAGCGTGAAGGTCCGTTGGCGCAGCGACTCGAAGGCGGAAGGAGCCACTCCAGTTGCCGGGTCTGTCCCTCGTTTCGCAAAACAGGGGGTAAATTTTTTGTGGAATATTTGGCGTGGGTCGACCGTGGATG
Organism: Nitrobacter sp. TKz-YC01; assembly: GCF_047824785.1. Lineage (GTDB taxonomy): Bacteria > Pseudomonadota > Alphaproteobacteria > Rhizobiales > Xanthobacteraceae > Nitrobacter. Next base: position 880,787 of record NZ_CP181167.1, read on the forward strand.
GTTCTCGAACCGGCCGCTTCTCCGTTGATGGTTCCAAAAATAGGAATCCGCAAAACACGTCACAACGCGTCACGCGTCACACAGATGGTATCCTTTAACCGGCAGGTGTGACACGTGACGGATAGTGACACGTTTTCCGTATCTCCCCTCTACGCGCGCGCGTGAGGGCGATAATAGTCAAAACACGTCACAACGCGTCACGCGTCACACCCTTGCTCCTCATGGCCGGCGATTGACTGTCTGACACTCATCTGCTAGCGGTGTGCTTGCGTAATAATTGCGTCCGCCGCTCCGGAGAAATCCGCGGGCGGTTTTTTGTTGGGTTATTGATCACATGACAATCCACATTCCGCTCAGCCAGGTCGGTTCAGCCGAAAGCTTCGTTCAGAACGTCGAGTCGTTCTGGCAGGCGAAGCTGGCGCACCGCTTCACGGTCCATATGCCGGCCCCGACAGCCGATCCGCTCGTTGAATCCGTGGTCCGTCGCATTCAGGGCGAGCCGGGAAAGCCGGACGATTTTGTCGTGCTGCCGTTCGAGATCATCGATGACACGCCACGCACGCCAACCCACGCTTTCCTGCCATCCTCGAGCGTCAGCGCCAGCGCGATCTGCGTGATCGGCCCGACCAGTATGACCACATCTGGGAAGGCGACTTCGTGTCCGTGGTCGAAGGCGCTTACTATGCGCCGTATCTGATCGCGGCGAAGCAGGAAGGTCGGATTGGCCGGGTGACGTTCGATCCTTTGATGAGGGTCAAGATATTCTGCGACCTCGGCGGGACAGGAGCTCGTGCCGACGCCTTCACGATGTGGCCGGCGCAATTCATCGCCAGGGAAATTCGGACAAGGGACTATTACGAAGCTCAGGGCCAGCCGCTCGCGACGCATATCCAGTGGCTGCATTCGAAGGGGTACACGCCGGCTCGTGCCGATATCGTGCTCCCCCATGATGGCGAAACTAACGATCGCGTCCATGACGTGTCGTTTGAGAGCGCGTTCCGCGATGCTGGTTATGATGTGACCGTTGTTCCCAACCAGGGCAAGGGCGCGGCGAAGATGCGTATCGAGGCTGGCCGGCGGCACTTCGGAGCGATCTGGTTCGATGAAGAGACGACCGAGCCCGGCCGCGACGCGCTGGGCTGGTATCACGAGAAGCGCTCGGATGATGATCGCGACATCGGCCTTGGACCGGAACACGATTGGTCTTCGCATGGCGCGGATGCGTTTGGCCTGATGTGCATCTGCTATGAGGCGCCGGAAGCGCCCCGGCAGCGTAGCCGCTATCAGCGCGGCAGTTCTTCGAGAGGTAGTGCGTGGTCGGCATGACGGACGATATCGACGAGCGCCCGGCCGTGAATGAGGAGGGCGCCAAGATCGGTTCGGCCGATCTGGATGGCCTGTTTGACAGGCTGAAGGGCTGGTGCTGCGAAGACCTCTCCAAAACCGCCAAATGGCGCTCGGACGCGCGCGAGGATTATGCCTTCGAGGCCGGCGACCAGTGGTCGGAGGAGGACAAGGGTGTCCTTCGCGACCAGTTGCGCCCGGTCATCACCATGAACCGGGTCGGATCCATCATCGACAGCGTGTCGGGGTCGGAGATTTCGAACCGGCAAGAGGTCCAGTACATCCCGCGGACCCAGGGTGATGTTCAGGTCAACGAGATATTCACATCTGCGGCGAAGTGGTTCCGCGACGAGTGCGACGCGGAGGACGAGGAGTCAGACGCATTCCGCGATGTCCTGATCTGCGGGATGGGCTGGACCGAAACCCGGCTGGACTATGAGGACAACCCTGACGGCGATCCGCGGATTGATCGCATCGACCCGTTGGAGATGGTGTGGGATAGCGCGGCCAAGAAGAAGAACATCATCGACGGCCGGCGCGTGTTTCATATCCGGCGCGACATTCCGATCGAGGAGGCGCGCGCACTGTGCCCGAACGACGATTTCGAGGACGCGGACTACAACGCGACCTGGGTCAACGACGAGATCGACAAGAAGGACATCGACGAGAACGACGGCCGGTTTTATGACAAGCCGGATCAGTCGGCTGAGGAAGACTCGCAGAAGGGCGACAAGCGCGTCACGCTGGTTCGGGCTCAGTGGTATGAGCGGGAGCCGGCGTTTCGCATCATCAATCCGGACGACCCCGGCCAGATCGTCACGGTCGGCAAGAAGCAGCATGACGCCATTCAGAATGCGGCCAGGAACGCCGGCATTCCGCCTTTGAAGTCGGTTCGGATCACCCGTAAGGTTTTCAAGCAGGCGTATCTCGGCCGCGTGCTTCTGGAAGTCAGCGAGGCTCCGTGCAAGGACCGGTTTTCCTTCAACTGCATGACCGGCAAGCGTGATCGCAACAAGAATACGTTTTATGGCCTCGTCAGGTCGATGAAGGATCCGCAGCGCTGGGCCAACAAGTGGCTGTCGCAGACGCTGCACATCATGAACTCGACGGCCAAGGGCGGCATTGTTGCCGAGCGCGGCGTGTTCGACAATGACGCGGAAGCCGAGGAGAGCTGGGCCAAGCAGGACGCGATTACCTGGCTGAAGAAGGGAGCCCTGCAGGAGGGACGCTGGAAGGAAAAGCCGCAGGCGCAGTTCCCGGTTGGCTTCTATCAGCTTACGGAAATGGCGATCTCGTCGATCCGGGACGTAACCGGCGTCAATGTCGAAGTGCTCGGCATGCGGGAGGCCACTCAGGCGGCCAGCCTTGAGGCGCAGCGCAAGCAGTCGGCCATGGTGATCCTTCAGCCGATGTTCGACAGCCTGCGACGCTACCGCAAGAACCAGGGCCGGACGCTGCTTTATCTGATCCAGAACTATCTGTCGGATGGCCGTCTGATCCGGATCGTCGGGGAGGAGGGGGAGCAGTACGTCCCGCTGACCCGCCAGCCTCAGGTCGAGACTTATGATGTCATCGTGGACCAGAGCCCGACTTCGCCTGACCAGAAACAGGCGATCTGGGGGATGCTGCAGCAGATTCTGCCGGCCATCGGGAAGATCATCCCGCCGGAAGTCTATATGGCGCTGTTGAAGTATTCGCCGCTACCGACCTCCGTTCAGAAGGACATTGAGAAGGGCGTAGAGGCATCGCAGCAGAGCCAGCAGGGCCAGCCGAGCGCTGAGGAGCAGAAGGCGCAGAACGATATCAAGATCGAGGACATGAAGGTGCAAGCCGAGATCGAGCGGTTGAACCGAAAGACCGAGGCTGAAATCAAGGCGATGGAGCGCAAGGCGGACGTCCAGGAGAAGATTGCGCAGCGCAAGGCGATGGCGGACGCCATGTCGAAGGCGGCGCCGCCGGCAGGACCAGCGGTGGACGAGAACGGAATGCCTGTCGCGGGGCAGCCTGATCAATCGACGGCGGTGCTTGTGACGCTGATGTCTGAACTGACGCAGGCCCTGAAGGCGCTGAGCGCGCCAAAGCAGATCGTTTACGGCCCGAACGGTGAACCGGTCGGCGTCAAACCCATGGTGGCCTGATTGTGTTTCGGCGTGGAATAAGGACCCTGTTTTCGGGGTAATCGGCATCCAATCGGGACCCCGGGGCAAGGGTCCACAGTGGCTTCCATCGAGTCATGGAAGCCGAGGTTGGAATGCTGGTGGTGGAGACGATTGCCAAGATCCGTCGCGCCTATTTTGTTGATGGTCGTCCGATCAAGGCGATTTGCCGAGAACTCGGCGTGTCGCGGAAGGTGGTTCGCAAGGTCATCCGTTCTCAATCGACGGAGTTTCGGTACGAGCGAGAGACACAGCCTCAGCCGAAGATGGGCCCTTGGAGTGCCGAGCTTGACCGGTTGCTGGTGGCAAACGAGAGCAAGGCGGCGCGAGAACGGCTGACGCTGATCCGGTTGTTCGAAGAGCTTCGCGGTCTGGGCTATGTCGGGGGCTACGATGCGGTTCGTCGATATGCGCGGCGCTGGAGCCAAGAGCGTGGCGCCTCGACCACCTCGGCCTATGTGCCACTGAGCTTTGCACCCGGGGAAGCCTACCAGTTTGACTGGAGCCACGAAGTGGTCCTGCTGAGCGGGGTCACGGTGATCGTGAACCTCCGGAGGACCAACTGATGGAACGAGCCCAAATCTTCGATCTCATGGGTGAGCTCAAGCTCTACGGAATGAAGGCCGCCTTCGACGAGATCATGGTGACCGCCATCAAGCGCCAGCATGAACCTCAGCGCATCGTCGGCGACTTGCTCACGGCCGAGATCAGCGAAAAGCAGGCGAGATCGATCAAGTACCAGCTCACCATCGCCAAGCTTCCTCTCGCCAAGGACATCGCTGACTTCCAGTTCGACGGCACGCCGATCAACCAGACACTTGTCAATGATCTCGCCGGCGGCGGCTTCATCGCCCAGCAACGCAACGTCGTGCTGGTCGGCGGTACCGGCACCGGCAAGACCCATCTGGCCATCGCCATCGCCAGGAGCTGCATCCGCTCCGGTGCCCGCGGGCGCTTTTACAACGTCGTCGACCTCGTCAACCGTCTCGAAAGCGAGACCCGCAACGGACGTCAGGGCCGGCTCGCCGAACATCTGACCCGGATGGACTTCATCGTTCTCGACGAACTGGGTTACCTACCGTTCGCTCAATCCGGCGGCCAGCTTCTGTTCCACCTCATCAGCCGGCTTTACGAGCGCACATCCGTCATCGTCACCACCAACCTCTCCTTCGGAGAGTGGCCCAGCGTGTTCGGCGATGCCAAGATGACCACTGCGCTGCTCGACCGGCTGACCCATCACTGTGACATCGTAGAGACCGGTAACGACAGCTGGAGATTCAAAAGCCGCGACGACGATCAAACAACCCGCGCTCGCACCGTCTCCGCAATCCCGGCCAGCTCCGACGCTGCGAGCGCTACCAGCAAAGCTCGCCGATCAAAGGGGGCCCTTTTGGACGCCGATGGAGGGTCCCGTTCCAACGCCGATTGACAGTTCTGGCCGTAAGTCATAATCGGCCGCCACTTCTAAGCCACCTTCAAAGGACTCCTACCAATGCCCAACCTCGATTCCGGGGGCGCTGGCGTGCGGCTGACGCCCGCCTTACTGCGCTCCATCTTTCCGAAGGCCCCGGCCACGGTCATCGAGGCGTTTGCGGAGAAACAGGGCGTGTTGAGCGCGGTCGGCGTAAACCAGACCCGGCAGCGGCTCGCTTATTTCTTCGCCAACATTCATCACGAGACGGCTGGCTTCACCATCCGGGGGCTGATCGAAAACATCAACTACACCGCCTCCCGGATGGCTCAGGTGTGGCCGAACCGGTTCAAAAACGCCGCCGCCGTGCAGGCCAAGTACGGCACGGCGTCAGGCTGGCAGCGCAGAGCCTTCGACGACATCTATGGCAACCGCATGGGCAACCGGCCTGGGACGAATGACGGCTCGACCTATATCGGCCGGGGCGGCCCGCAGATCACCGGCAGGGACGGCTACGAGCAGATCAGCAAGCGCATCGGCGTTGATCTCGTTGCGTCGCCTGACCTCGCCAGCCGCCACGATCTACAGCCCGACATCTGCGCGGCCTTCTGGGACTGGAAGGGCTTGAACCGCTTCGCGGATAACGGCGACTTCCGCGGTTGCGTCAAGCTCTGGAATGGCGGGACGAACGGGCTTGCCGACAGGCAATCGCAACTGGCGCGGATCACGAAGATTCTGCAAGGCGCGGAGTGGGGCGAGATCACAGCCGCTCCGGTCAAGCCGCCACCCAAACCCGTCCCGGATCTCGCGCCGCCCGATCCGGCGCCAATCGCACAACCCGCACCAACCCCGCAGCCGTCCGTTTGGGCGGCCTTTTTTATGGCGATCGCAAAACTGCTCCGGAGGGCATGACATGGGACCATTCATCCGCATTGGCCTCCGGTATCTCGGGGGCTACCTCGCCGCTCGCGGCTTCATCGCGGAAGGTGATTCCGGGCTGTTCGACGATCCTGATCTTGTCACAGCGATCAGCTTTGCCGGTGCCGCCTTGTGCGCGCTCGCGGGCGAGGGCTGGTACTGGCTGGCCCGTAAGCTCGGGTGGTCGAAATGACGGCGATCCTGTCATGGCTCGCGTCGCTGCTCACCGGCCCGCTGCTCAACAAAGCGCTGGACGCGTACAAGGCCAGACTGTCGGCCGGCAATGACGCTGATCGTATCGCCGCCGATCTGGCGACGCGTGAGATGGCCGTGCAGCAGCGCGAGATCGAGGTGCAGGCGCAACATCGCATCGCCTCGCTCGGCCACTGGTACGAGCCCGACAAGCTGATGGGCTACGCGGTCGCCGTCTACGTCGGCAAGCTCCTGATCTACGACAAGGTGCTTGGCCTCGGGATAACCGACCCGCTCGGCGGCTGGATCGAGACGACGGCAAATCTGATCGTCGGATTCTACTTCGCCAAGCGTGGGTTCGAGAATGTCGCCGCGATCATCGGGAGGCGCAAGTGAGCGAAGCAAAGCGGTTCGATGATCTCCCGGCGCGGACGAAGGATTTTCTCTCCAATCTTCGGCCCGAGGAAATCGACACCCTGAATGATGGCATCCGGCTCGTTTCAGCGATCAGGACGGTCGGCACCTTCATGAAGTGGGTCATCGTCGGGTTGATAGGCATCCTCGCCGGTTTTGTGATGATCGGGGAATCGATCAGCAAAATCGCTTCCTGGATGAAGAGGGGCTGATCGATGAGACCAACCGTCATTCTGGCTGCGCTGTGCGCTGTCGTGCTTGCGTCGAGCGCCGATGCGAGGCCGAGGGACCCTCTCTCCCATCAGGAGAGGGGCGGCTGCTCCGATCCGATCTTTGGAAGTTGCGAAGTTGCGCAATCGCGCAACACGGCGCGCGCGGCGCATGCGCGTAAAAAGCTCCAAGTAAGGCGGCGAGATCGTCAAGTAAGCCCCCGAACGCTACCTCCCGGCCTTCACCGCGTCATGGCGACCGGTGCGGGTCGCATCGTTGGAGGCCGGCCGCACGGCTGCCCGCGCCGGTACTGCGGCTGTGGGGCGTCGCTCCATATCTTCGGCAGGATCATCCCTCGGCTGAACCTCGCGGCCAACTGGCTGCGCTTTCCGAGAGCGGCCCCGGCACCCGGCATGGTCGCGGCGCGGCGGGGCCATGTGTTCGTGCTCAAGCGGCACCTGCACGGCAAGGTCTGGCTGGTCTGGGATGCGAATTCCGGACGGGGCAAGACCCGCATCCATCCGCGCTCGATCGCGGGATTCACGATCGTCGATCCGAGGGGGTGAGGGCGCTTGCTGTCCGGATTGTGACGTTGCCCGTGGACCGCTCAGTGACGGGGTCGTACCAGACGGTGCTGACATCACCGCATAGCGCAAGCGGATAAAAGCGCCGCAGCAAGCCAAATCACATTAGCACACCGCGCGTATGAACGGAATCCCTGATGCAATCTATCCTCGCCCCCATCGGCTCCCTGGCATTCAGCCTCGGAGCCGCCCTGGCCTTTCTGGCTGGCTGGATGCGCCTTTGCGACAGCGGGAGCGATCTGGCCGGGAGGGCGCTCGGGGTTGGTGTGACGCTGCTGCTGCTCGGGTGGCTGATGATGGGGGTGGCGGGGGATGGCGAATCGTACGGATTTCCGTACTAGCTTCCCAGCCGCATGATTGTAGCGTGAGAAACGACTCAACAACAGTCGACGCGAATTATGGATATCGTCGCAACTTTGATGCTTACCAGCGCGCTTATAGGCGCGTTCGCCAGCATGCGCTTTAACGCGTTCGTCCTCGTGCCCATCGCGATATTGATTGCTCTCGCATCCGCAGCGATCTTACACAGGAACGATTTTGGGCCCTGGAGCGGCATTGCCACTATAATCGCCTGTCTGGTCGTGAACCAAGCTGGTTACATAATGGTCCAAATATTTAATCCGGCCGCCCATCTACTTTCCAATGATGTAGCCGACAGCGAACCAAGCCCCCGCCGCCAACAGGCCGTCCATGACGATGATAACGATGGCGATTAAAAGCAATCCCCATGTGCTGGGTTCGTTTTCGGCCTGAGGGAATGAAGAAGCGAAGAAGGATCTTCCCGCCCGATAAATCGACATGACAACTCGCAAATTTGATTTTGTAGAAAACAAGCGTAAAATTATTTAAATTAAATGTCATCTGATTTAGTTTTTAACGAGAATTTAATAAGTTCTCTACCTTTCCGCGAGTCGCGGAGAGTGTTTTGCTCACTTTTCTGAGATTTATTCCATTGTGCAGTGGCGAGCGGGCGGCCTCGCAAAAAGGCCCGCCGGGACGGAGATCGATCGACGGGCCCGTTCGGGTTGGTCGCGGGGGTGCGGAAGGTGCTCCGTTCCGATGGTACAACCCTCGTGGCAGACGAATGTTCCTAAAAGAGAAACCCGCCGGTGTGGGAGGGCGCCGGCGCGTTCGACGGGGGCGGGGGCCGGTTCGAAGCCGTCCGCCCGTACAGGTAATTGATACCGCGCAGTGGCGTTCCGCAATCCTGACGCGGGGCTGGCATGCGGGACGGTGCTTCGGCAACCAAACCCGCCGGGAAATCCCGGCGGGGTACGAACGATCAGTGCTTAGCCTGGATGTACCACGAACTCGTTATTTCTGGGGTGGAGCGTGGCATATCGAGCGTTCAAGTCAAAGATGGTCTCCATGCCGTGCTTCGGACGGCCTTTCAATCGGCTCTCACTGATGTCGGAGCCGTACGCGCGAAGATCGGCATCGTATCTCAGCACGTTCCAAGGCACCATGTAGTGATCGTCGCCGAATCCAAGAAAGCCGCCGACACCCAGTACGGCGTGGGCAATCTTTCCCTTCCTCTCGTCAACCAACACGTGCTTGATTGACCCAATCTTCTTCCCCTTGGCCCCATAGACAGCCTTCCCGGACAGTTTCGTACTAGGGCTCAGGTGCGAAGTTTTTCTTTTCACAGCCATTAGCTTATCCTTTCCTGGTTAACGACCCACGCACGGAACGCGTCCCGCCGAATTGCGGTTCGCGACGCGGGTCATGATTTTGGGGCAGATATGAGCGAGCTGGCATGAACTCGCCGCCGATCAGATGCGGTGCGCGGCAGTCAGTACATCCGTGATCTGCCGCGGCGCTCATCAGGTGAGCGGCTTGTTCGATTAGTTTGTCATGGAACGCGATCATGGGCGACAATGCCGCCTTCGCATTCTAGCCGTGCAATCTGCTCGGCCTCGATAGGGTTGAACTTCAATCGCACGCCGTATCCTGCACCGTTCTCTGCAATAAAAACTGCTCCGAGGTCCTCCAGCGCTTTCTTGATTGCTTCAATCTCATCAGCCTTCGGACTCCCTGCGATATTCTCAAAGCGTTCGATGGTGTCCACATCGACGCCTGAACGTCTCGCAAGCATCAAGCGTGAAATTTCAACGAGCGCACGGGCGGCGCGGCACTGCGGTCCATTAATCATCGATTCATCTCCTGATAGAAGCTCCATTTCGTGCGCCGGCGATATAGCTAACGCCGACCTGCGCGTTTCTGAATACCGTCAGGATCCACCAGGCAAATGAAGGCCATCCAAGCTAATAGTATGGCTCCAGCACTCATCAGCATCATTTGAACACCTCGCACGATTGCGCTACGTCGACACAGTTCGGTGCCGGCGCGGGAATACGTTCTCGGAAGGGGATCAGCTCTAAACCTTCGCGTACGAAGGAGCGGTCACGTCAAACCTGGAAAATTCTTTCGCTAGAGCATGGCTTTTATATAGGGACGGAACTGCAGAATTCAACACTGAACGGAGCTGGCTGCACGCCTACATTCAAAGACGACGCGTTTCTTAATCGTTGAGAGCGGTCCGGCATCGTAATGCATGCTCGGATCGGCACCAAGCCTTCATGGTCCCGCTTCCTGTCGTGGTTAGGATGTGCTGACTTAACTCGCTCCGTGCGCCCGCGGTAATTCCCTCGTGCGGCCGCTAACTATCCCTCGCCAGCTTCCGCTTCCCCCACCTATGGCCCTTCTTGCTGTCAGGGTTGCCGATCGGGAGCGGCTTCTCGCCGAATACGGCCTTGCAGAAGTTGATCCGGGCCATGAACACGAACGATCCGCCGCGCTCTGCCGCCTGGTGCAGCACCTTCGCCGCCAGTTGCCACGGCTCGGTGTTGCCGACCTTGCGGGCAACCCTCCCAGAACCCCTTTCTCACTTTGCAGTTTTCGAGGCCACTAGCGTCGTTGATGAACGGAACGATCATAACGATGACGCCTCATCGGATTCCTGCCGCACGTTGAAGAGGTACCCGACGCCGCTTCCACGCATTGGCGATAGGTCGAGAATTGGCAGTTCCCCGGATAACCCCACTTCCCTGCCTGTAGACAGTAAGCGTCATTTCGGGCGAGCGCCGGGCCAGCCACCGCAGCTAGTGTTGCCATTGTCAGAACCGCCAGGGTAGCTTTCATGTCGTCTCTCTCCTTTGGGCGAACAAAGAAACGAAGAGAGGGCGCGCGCGTTCCTAATAACATCCTCTGGCACCCATCGGGGCAGGAAGAGCCCAGCCGGCCGGGACAACTTCAGACCTGCTGTGTAAGCCGCCGCAACACCATTGCGGAATGTCGTTGAAGTCGGATGGCCATGGCACGATTTCTCTGTCGGTGACGACCTTACTCATGGTTCACCCGCACTCATTCTGAAACGCCAGCTAACCTGTTGATATTCCACAGGTGAAAAATCGCCCGATTTTCAGAACGCGCGTTGAAATCGCTGAGGAAGCGGCTGGATTTTGATTCCCCCATTCGGAGGTTCGATCCCTCCCGCCCCAGCCATCCAGTCTGATATTTTGTGGAATCTCTGAAGAATTAGCGAGAAGGCCCGCCAATAGCGGGCTTCGTGCATTCAGCTTTCGCCTCTGCGCGCCCGTTTTACGGTCATAGACAATTGAAATGCCAAAAGTCTCCGGCTGACGCCCCGAATATTCCCGTTTTTAGGGAGTCGAGACCGGAGACATAGTTCGATCCGGACTGCCGCCGTCCGGCGGCAGTCCAACCCCTTAAATAGAGATCACAGACTCGAAGGGTATGCCGTGACGGCTGCAAAGGCAGTTCCCCGTGTCCGCGAGGCCCTCGCTTTCCGGCACTCCATTGGTGCAAGCTGCCGCGCGACGGCCAGGGGAAGTAGCGATGAGGATGCTCGAAGGGTTCGTGCGACAGCGTATTGAGATCGTCACATTCTAATGGCGACAGTCACCTCCTTTGGTCGGAGGCTCCATGGACATCGGGCGATCAATTGACCTCGGTAAAGTGATTATCTTACCGAAATGACCCCGGCCAAAGCCGAGGGCTCTAACAGGCTGTTGAAGAAGTGAGTGGCGGCTGAGCTGTGAGCATGATTCATTGGCTCCGAAGCGATTTGGAGATGATGGGTGCGCGGCGGTGACAATCTGACTGGCGAGTTGTTCAGCTGCGTTGATCTGGAGGCGCGGGTTCGGCGCGATCACCCGCTTCGCGCCATCCGGGTCATGGTGAACGAAGCGCTTGTCGCTTTGGAGCGGGAGCTCGCGGCGCTGTATTCGCCGCTCGGGCGACCGTCGATCCCCCCGGGAAGTTGCTCAGGGCGATGCTCTTGCAGGTGTTCCACTCGATCCGCCCGGAGCGGTTGCTTATGGAGCGGCCGGAATACGACCTTCTGTTCCGCTGGTTCGTGGGCATCGGCGTCGACGATCCAGCCTGGGACCATTCGGTGTTCTCGAAGAACCGCGACCGGCTGCTTGAGGGCGACATCGCGGCCAGGTTCCTGAGTGCGGTGCCGGCCCAGCCCAAGGTCATGCCTCGACCACCGATCCGGACGCAAGGCCCTACAAGAAGGGCAAGGGCAAGGAGGCGAAGCTATGGGTCATGGGTCATGGGCTGATGGAGAACCGCCACGGCCTGTTGGTCGACGCCTGCCTGACGCTGGCCGGCGGACATGCCGAGCGGGTGGCGGCGTTGCACATGATCGAACCTCGCGCCGAACGGCCCCTGGCCATCACGCCTGGCGCTGATAGGGCCTGTGACACGGAGGACTTCGTCAATGAGTTGCGCGCGATGAAGGTGACGCCGCACGTGGCACGGAACACGAGCGGCCGAAGCTCGGCGATCGACGGACGCACGACGCGGCACAGCGGCTATGCCGTCAGCCAGCGTATCCGCGAGCGCATTGAGGAAGCGCTTGGCTGGATCAAGACGGTCGCCAACCAGGACAAGACCCGCTTCCGCGACCGCAACCGTGTCGGATGGGCCTTCACCTTCGCAGCCGCCGCTTACAATCTGGTGCGATTGCCCAAGTGTTTGATCCCAGGCTTTGATGGTGCAGTCTTCTCACAGGGATGGAGGGATGCGCTATGGGCCAGGTTCTTCACGGGAGCGCCACGACGACAGAGGCGGTCCGTCGAGCGATACAACATAGTCAAGAGAGCTTGAGGAAACTGGCCAAGCGCTACGGCATCAACCAGAAGACCGTGGCGAAGTGGAAGAAGCGTAGTTCGGTCGCCGATCTGCCGACCGGGCCGAAAGAGCCGCATTCGTCAGTACTTTCGCTCGAGGATGAGGCGATCATCGTCGCCTTTCGCAAGCACACGCTGCTACCGCTGGACGACTGCCTCTACGCACTTCAGCCGACGATCCCGCATCTGACGCGCTCGTCACTGCATCGCTGTCTGCAGCGTCATGGCATATCCCGACTGCCGGACGTGGAGGGCGACAAGGCGCCGAGGCGGAAGTTCAAGTGTTATCCGATCGGCTATTTCCATATCGATATCGCCCAGATCCAGACGGCCGAGGGCAAGCTCCAGCTCTTTGTGGCTATCGATCGAACCTCGAAGTTCGCCTTCGCACGTCTGGAGGAGAGCGCCACGGTCCACACCGCCGCGGCCTTCCTCAAGGCTCTGATTGAAGCCGTGCCCTACGAGATCCACACCGTGCTGACCGACAACGGCACTCAGTTCTGCGATCTGCCCTCACGCAGGAACGGCCCCACCGCAAGGCTGCGCCTCCACATGGTCGATCGTGTCTGCTTCGGGAACGGCATCGAGCACAGGCTGACGAAGCCCAATCATCCTTGGACCAACGGCCAGGTCGAAAGGATGAACCGGACCATCAAGGATGCCACCGTCAAACGCTTCCACTACGACAACCACGATCAGTTGCGACGGCACCTTCAGGACTTCATCGACGCCTACAATTTCGGCCGCCGCCTCAAGACCCTCAACGGCCTCACACCATACGAGCTCATCTGCAAACAGTGGACTTTAGAGCCGGATCGATTCATCATCGATCCAATCCACCAAATGCCGGGACTGAACACCTAGAGACACCCAGGATCAAAGCGTGGCTCGTCCGTCGGCCGCATTATCATGTCCACTTCACGCAGACTTCCGCGTCATGGATCAATCAGGTCGAGCGCTGGTTCGCTGAGCTCACCAGAAAGCAGATCCAGTGAGGTGTTCACACCTCCGTCAGGCAGCTCGAGGCTGACATTCGTACCTTCACCGATCTACACAACAAAAAGCGCAAGCCCTTCAAATGGACCAAGTCCGCAGATTTTGGCTTCCGTCAACGCTTCTGCCAAAAAGTCGGCCCAGCAGGCCTTATGTAGTGAACTTTGGATTCACGAGACTAGCTTTCCTTACGGTCGTACTCGTCCAAGCTAGCGCTTACCGTCATATTCTTGTTAGAAGTATCGATGACGGAATACAGTTGTCAACGCGGCCTCGATAGGCAAAATTCCCGGATCTTCAAACGGGCGGATCCCTGATCCGCTATCAGGTATACGACTGCTCGCTGCATGATCACGCAGCAATGCGTGGCCCATCCGACCTACATTCCATTCGGCATGTGAACGTATCGCCGTCGTTTTTTCAGTGCCAGCGTGGTCATTCGCACGTCATGTCGCAGTGAATAATGCCAGCCACCCCTAACCATCAAAGAGGTATGGCGGCATGACCGACATGGCTTTACCTGGTTCGATCGAACCTGCGAAAGGACGCAGACCGAATCTCGATGGTGGCTTTCATCCGCTCGCCGCGATTGCCTTTGCGGGCACGATTGCTGCGGGTCTGTTGTTCGTTGCCTACAGCATTTATGCCGATATCGATGCGACCGGCGCGAGGGTTACGACATATCTTCCGTTCATCCTATTGTTCGTTGCGCTTCTGATCGCTCTCGGATTCGAGTTCGTCAATGGCTTCCATGACACGGCCAATGCCGTCGCGACCGTCATCTATACGCGCGCGCTCAAGCCGGAGATCGCCGTGGTGTGGTCCGGCTTCTTCAATTTTCTCGGCGTTCTTCTGTCGTCGGGCGCCGTTGCCTTTGGCATCGTATCGCTACTTCCGGTGGAGCTCATTCTTCAGGTGGGCAGCAGCGCTGGCTTTGCCATGGTCTTTGCTCTGTTGATCGCTGCGATCTTCTGGAATTTGGGAACATGGTGGCTGGGACTACCCGCATCGAGTTCGCACACCCTGATCGGATCCATCATAGGAGTCGGCATTGCCAACGCGCTGTTGCACGGGCGATCCGGGACCTCAGGCGTCGACTGGAGCAAGGCGACCGAGATCGGATACGCTCTACTGCTATCACCACTATTCGGCTTCTGCCTCGCCGCTACCTTGCTGCTGGTGTTACGGAGCATCGTCAAGAATGCGGCGCTCTACACCGAGCCTCAGGGGGAACGGCCGCCGCCGCTGTGGATCCGCAGCATCCTGATCCTGACCTGCACTTTGGTCAGCTTCTTCCACGGCTCCAACGACGGCCAGAAGGGCATGGGCCTGATCATGCTGATTCTAATCGGCACCGTTCCAACCGCCTACGCCCTCAATCGTGCCATGCCGCAGAGCCAGATGGCGCAATTCCAGACCAACTCGACGGCCGCCAGTGATGTGATCGCGCAGAAGGCCTCCGGCTATAACGTGCTCGGCAACCCGCGGCTCGCCGTCACGGCCTATGTTTCCGAGCGCGCGATCAACGAAGGCACCTATCCATCCCTCGCAGTGCTCGTAGCCGACATCGCAAATCAGGTGACCCGCTATGATTCGCTGGCGAAAGTGCCTGCCGAAACGGTCGGCAACACCCGCAACGACATGTACCTCGCGTCAGAGGCGATACGGTTCCTGATGAAGGACAAGGAAAACGATCTGACCCAGGAGCAGGTTGCTGTTCTGCACGCCTATAAGGGTTCGCTCGATAGCGCCACCAAATTCATCCCCTCATGGGTTAAAATCGTGGTGGCGATCGCGCTCGGGCTTGGCACCATGGTGGGGTGGAAACGAATCGTGGTCACGGTCGGTGAAAGGATCGGAAAGACGCACCTCACCTACGCGCAAGGCGCGGCCGCGGAGATCACCGCCGCAGCAACGATCGCGGCTGCGGACGGTTATGGCCTTCCAGTCTCGACAACGCACGTCCTATCGTCCGGTGTGGCCGGAACAATGGCCGCGAATGGGTCGGGGCTGCAGTTGACGACCATCCGGAACATCGCCATGGCCTGGATCCTCACGCTCCCGTCTGCGATGATCCTTGCCGGCGTTCTTTACTGGATATTCTTGATGATGTTCTGAGAACGGTCATCGCCGCAGCATAGAGCAGGATAGAGGATGTATGGCACGAAGTCGCGGGACATGAACGCATGCGCGAGAGTCTGATTCAACCGCGTTGAATCAGACTCTCGCCTTAACTTTTTGATCAAGCATGATGTTATCCGAAAACCGGTTTCCACTTTATGCTGGCGCGGCCCTTCGGGTCGGGATCATGCGGTAGAGTCTTCACCGCTTCATGGAAACGGTGAAAGACTCTACCTTTATGTTTTGACGCGTTTTCTTCACGCGAACCGGATTCCACTTCGCTCGAAAACGCTATAAACCGCGATCAGAGCCTGAACACGCCGATCCGGCGCATCAGGAGATAGACCGCAACGGACGCTCCAAATACCAGCCCCATTGCGATCAGAAAACCGCTGTCCGTTTCAGTGAGCGGCAGCGCCTTGGTGTTCATGCCGAAAACGCCCGTTACCAACGTCGCCGGCAGCAACAGCGTTGTGAGAGTCGTCAGAACATAGAGATGGCGGTTGGTCTCCTCAGCCATCATTATGGACATTTCTTCCTGGAGGCGGCCGCCGCGCTCGCGAAGCTTGAGAACACTATGATCGAGCTCGTCGAGCCGCTGTGCCAGCCGGCTGGCGGCAAGTTGCAAGCCGGGCTTCAAGTCTTCGGAGCAGCGCCGTTCGAGTCGATGAAAAATGGCACGCAGCCCGGACAATTGCCGATGCATCTGGACCGTTCCGCGGCGGAGCCGCGCGAGCTTCGATCGCTCCGGTCCCGAGCCCTCGGCAATCTGGTTCTCGATGCCGTCGAGTTCGTCCGCCATGCTGTCGGCAACCTGATCGATGCCGTCGGCCACCTGCTCGACGATCAGCTCCAGCAACGAGGCGGCATGCGGCAGGCGATGGGTGCCGCTCTCGATTGCGATGCGCGCCGCCTCGACAGCAGATAGATGGCGATGGCGGCCGCTGACGAGATATCGGTCCGTCATGACAAACCGGAGGTGACCGATACAGTCGCGAACGCCGCCGAGATCGCGTTCAAGGTCGGCAATCACGCCATGGATGAATGAACCCGTGGCATGAAGCTGCTGATGGCGATCACGCGACAGCATCGTCGCGATCCCCGCCTTCGGTAAACCCGAGGCGGCCAGCCACTGGGTCGCGAGCGTGCTGGCGAGGTCGAGATGAATCCAGACCCACCCCTCGAAATGATTTTCAATTGGCTTGTCGGCAAACAGCGGCTCTGCGGTTCCGTCACCATGAATGCGGAATGCCCAGACCAGACCTGGTATCGTTCCAAAATTCGGCTGGTCGTTCAGAGACGTCGTATCGATCTGCGGGCTGTCCTCAACCCGATGGATGGTCACAACCACTCCTGCTCTACCCACACCTCAGCTATGGTACCACTCAGTAATCGTGCCGGCGATGAACATCGTGTACCACGATTCCGGAGCCGGCCGGAGGCATCGACAGCCAGTCTCGCCGTTTCAGCGTACGCCGCGTGTCCTCATATCCGCTCTGCCAGTGCTCGCGCATCGACGTGCCGGAAAACTCGTAGTCCTTGGCATGGCCTTCATAGGCCTTCTGCTGATAGATAATGTGCAGGATGGTGAGTTGCGGCAAGTTTGCGAGCTGTTCGCGCAAGGTGCGATCCTGCTCGTCCATACGATCATCCGGAATTTTGTCGAGCATCCTTTGGAGATGCGTCTTCCAGGTGTGAATGCGACGATACACATCGGTCGTGTATCGCGTCCGTGACGAATACATAATGTCCTTTTGACGCGCCAGCACATCCTGGATGTCACGAGGCAGCACGCCCCTGGCGCTGAACAGGTCGACCTGGAACACCAGCGTGTTCATCTTGTCGTCCTGTTCAAGGATGCTGCAATGGCGTATTTGAGACGATGCCGCCGTCCCAGAAATAGTCGGTGCCAATCTTGACCATTGGCAGCGCCGGCGGCAACGCCCCGCTCGCCATGATGTGCTCTGGCTCGATCTGTTCGCGGGAGTTGTCGAAGTAGACGAAATTTCCCGTGAGAACGTTGACCGCGCCGACTGAAAATCGCGTGGAGCCCTCGTTGAGCAGATCGAAATCAACGAGTTCCAGCAGCGTATCGCGAAGCGGCGCGCTGTTGTAATAGCTCGTGGCCGTACTGGCTCCCGTCAGGCTCGCCCAGGGGTTCGGAAAATGCGGCGTGAAAAATCCGGGCTGCCCCTGAACAGTCGTCACCCAGCAACTGGTCGCGTTACGAGCCTTGCGGAAAATATCGCCATCGGGCGTGTAGGCCCAGATCTTGCGCTCGGTAATTCGGTCCCAGAACAAGCGAAGCTGCTTGAGACGGCGGTTCGGCGGATTCCCGGCGATGATCGCGGAATTGATAGCACCGATCGAGACGCCGGACAGCCAGTCCGGCTCGATGCCGCCTCCTCCATCACCGGCAGTATCTTGCCGATCGATGGCGGCTGGACCGCCCATTGAAGGATGGATTGTCATGCGCAGGGATCAGATCCTCAAGCTTCCTTCAATGCCGGCGAGCGGACCGAGTTATCCTGCCGGCCCCTACCGCTTTATCAATCGCGAATTCATGGTCATCACCTATGAGACCGATCGTGAGTTCATTGTCGAACAACTGCCTGAACCGCTCGAACCGCTTGATGAGCCTCTCGTCCATTATGAATGGATCAAGATGCCCGACAGCAGCGGTTTCGGCAGCTATACCGAGTCGGGGATGGTGGTGCCTTGCCGATTCAAGGGCGAAGATGTCAGCTTCGTCGTGCAGATGTATCTCGACGACGATCCGCCGATTGCGGCCGGACGCGAGATCTGGGGCTTTCCCAAAAAGTACGCTCACCCAAAGCTCGAGATCGTCAAGGACACGTTGACCGGTACGCTCGAATACGCCAACCAACTCGTCGCCATGGGCACCATGGGCTACAAGCATGAAAGCATGGCCGGTAATGGCCTACGCACCACGGCCATTCTGACCAAAACACAGGTCAATCTGAAGCTTCTCCCGGGCGTCGACGGGCGGCCCGAGATCTGCCAACTTGTCGGCTACAATCTCACCGATATCAAAGTCAAAGGCTCATGGCTCGGGCCAGGACGGCTCCATCTGGTTCCACACGTCAACGCACCGGTCGCTGATTTTCCGGTCCGCAGAATCATCGGCGCGCATCATTTCGTAGCCGACGTCACCCTTCCCTATGGCCGCGTACTTTACGATTACAACGTAGATTAGCGACGTCCCGGAGCGGTCTCGAAGAAAGTCAGCGTCGGATCGTTTCGTCGATTGCGTCAATCGAGGAAACGATCCGGGCAGGCGCGACTGATCAAATGCCGACGACGGCGCCATCCTCGCGCGTGATCACGAGCGTCGCCGACCGCGGAATGGTATGGCCACCATCCGGCCAGTGGCTGCCAAGGCGCCCCTGCGCAAACTCATCGGCGCTCGTATGCGCGCCTGGATGCTGAACGTTAACGAACATGGTGCGGCCGTCAGGCGTCGTCGTCACACCGGTGATCTCCTGCCCGAGCGGTCCCGTCAGAAATCGACGAATTTCTCCCGTCTGTGGATCTGCGCATAGCATCGCGTTGTTTCCGAACGGCTCGTAATAACCCCCTTGTTCAATGCACGATCGCTGACGTCCGTCTGGATCCATAATCGGCCTTCGGCGTCGAACCATAGCCCATCAGGACAGGCGAACAGGTTATTCTCATCAAGCGGATGTCCGGTCAGGTCGCGGCCAGAGGCCTGGTCGCCGCCAATGACGAACAGATCCCAGCAAAACGCGTCGCCGCGTGGTCAGCGTTTTCTTCGGTCCAACGCACGATATGCCCGAAATAATTCTCAGCGCGTGGATTTGCCTGATCGATTTCATCCGGCTTGCGCTCAACATTGTTCGTGAGGCTGAAGTAGACCGCGCCGGTCATTGGCTCGACCGCGCCCGATTCCGGCCGGTCCATGCGGGTGGCGCCGACATGCCTTGCCGCGGCGCGGGTGTTGACCAGCACTTCGGCCTGACTGCTAAATCCGTTCTCGGAGGTTAGGCCATTCTGGCCAATTGCAAGCGCCAGCCAGTCACCGGTTCCGTCATCATTGAACCGCGCGACATAAAGGGTGCCGTCATCGAGAAGATGGCCGCCCGCGTCAGCTTTACTGTAGGGCTGCGCGCTGACGAATTTGTAGATGAACTGAAACGTTGCATCGTCGCCGGAATAGCAGACCAGTGGCTTGCCTTCGGTCGCCGGTGCGAACACAACGCCCTCGTGCGCGAAACGCCCGAGCGCGGTGCGCTTGACCGGCACGGCATCGGGCCGGAACGGATCGATCTCCACCATCCAGCCGAAGGCGTTTGGCTCGTTGCGATAATCCTCGGCCGAGCTTGGCGCTTTGCGCGAGGCATCGAAGCGAACGAACGCATCGTCGCCGATGTCGGCCAGTTCCCAATGATAGTGTGTCTTGCCGCGCGGCACCTGATACTGGCTGTGCTCTCGGGGTTGATCGGGTTTGCCATCCTTTTTGTCATCATTGCGAAAATAAAGCGCCCAATTCTCCTCGGCGGCAAGATAAGTGTTCCACGGTGTCGCGCCCGACGCACAGTTGCTCAGCGTACCGCGTACGCTAGTGCCCTCTGGACTGTATTTCGTTGTGACGAGGCCGCTCCCGCGCACCGGTCCAGCCAATTCCATCGGCGTAAGGGCGGTGATGCGGCGGTTGCGAGAATCGGCGACTGTCACCCATCGGCCATCGACCTCGCGGCGTATCCGAACGACACTGACGCCATGCGCATTCATTTCCTTGAGAACGTCGTCAGCCTGTCGTCGGCCATCGATGAGGTAGACATCTTCGGCGCCGAGCTTTAGACCTGAGGCGGAGACGTGCATCAACCGCGGTTCGACATATTCGTGGTTGATGACAAGCAGCCCGTCATCGCTACGGCCGTCGATGGCAAAGAAATGCATCCCGTCATGGTGACTGCCAACCTGCATCGCCTGATCTTTGCCGCTGTTGTCGACGGTGATGGCTGGCAGGCGGCCGAGGATCGGCTTGCCCCATGGTAGGATAACCTGCACCCGGTAGCCTTCGGGGACGGCCACGCTATCGGTACGGCTGATCGGCACCGGTTTGAAGTCGAGACGGCTTTCGCCGGTTGTCGCATCGTCCGGCCGGACGAACAGCGCAGCGAGCGCGGTAGCGAGCCCGCCAGCGAGCACGTCGCGGCGCTTCAGGCGCCGCGTGACAAGATCGCCAAAACGCGGATTTCCAATCTCAAGACACGGTGGCTCATCGCCGCCGTCGCCGGGAACAATCTCGATGGTCTGGCTCAATTTGGGACTCATAAATAAGATGGAAAGTCCCAAAATTACCGCCGCTCTGTGACAGTTCGTTCACTCTGGAGGCAATGTCGACTCCAGATCAACGGCCTCCAGCAGCATAAATTTGATAAAAGGTGACGATAACCTCAACCGCGATCAACACGACGATAATAAGTTCAAGGTGCAGCGATCGGCGCGTATCGATAATATCAGCGAGAGTGTTGGCCGTTTCGGCCACTACAGCGAGTTTCCGATTGAGCGCGTCGACACGCTCTTTAAGTTCATATTCGTCTTCGAGCCGTGCAAAGAGTCGCTCCAGATCTGCACGATCCCACAAAACATCTGGCTTTTCCGCTACAGCAACGCGGCCCGATACCCGGTGCTGTACCAGCAGGGCGTTCCCGAGGAGCTTCAGCATCCCTTTTCGGTTACGCCGAGTACGCCCGTGATCTGCCAACTCTTTCGCAAATGGCTCGATAATTTCGACCACTTTCGCTACTTCACGCTCGTCATGGGCAAGCACAACGCTCTTCGCAAGGACATCGGCAACGACAAGAAGCGTGTCGGGCGACATATCCCGCAACTGAAGCGGACCTCCTGCCTGAACCTGATCCTCGGTCTCGCTGGCGATCGTAAGGATCGCAGTTTCCTCCTCAGAACGCACGAGCGCGCCACCGATCCGGGGCTTTAATGTTTTCAAGAAGTTGGCTTCATCTTCGGGTGAAAGGCCGACCAACACCACGACGCCATAGCGAAACAAAACAACGACACGAGCCCCACCAATTCGGATCGCGAGGGGAAGCGTTGACAGTACTTCGCCCTCGAATCCCACCGTATTGATCCGATCTCCGACATACAGAGCATGCGCGGGGACCCGCGTGCCCATTTCCGCAGAAAAATTTGTCGGTGTGTTCACTACGCATCGTCTCCGCGCGTCATGCTTTTTCCTTCATCTCATGAGGGGCTATTGGATATCATCCGAAGTAAGCAGAGATTGTGACGGGCATAAAACGGGGGAATGCCGTGAGACAAACCGATGTCTCTTGCGCTAGGTGCGGAGCCGGATTCCGGCGGCTAGAGCTTATGTCGGTGCCTAATCAAGGCGGCGATTTCCGCTGCCCGATCTGTAGTGAGGTCCTGGAAGTCTTCAGTGATGCCGAAGTGTTCGTCGTCTATCGTCTCACGGTCTCGCCCCAAAAGAAAAGGCCCGGCGCAAAGACGGCGCCGGGCAAGTTATGAGCGGCCGGGATGAGGAATTGACCGGCCTGCCGGGTTTTCGGAAAGAAGACCCATGGCAAAGCACCGCATGGCAAGCTCGCGCCCCACCGGGACTTTATTCTTGTTGCTGTGGCGGCCAGCGATGACATCACCATGCCTGAACTGGCGAAGGAACTGTCGAAAGCCAAAGGCGTCAAAGCCGACCCGTCGACCCTTTCGCAGTTTCTGATCGCCTGCGGGCTCAGATTCAAAAAAACTCTTCGGGCCAGCGAACAAGACAGACCCGAACTGGCCAAGGCTCGCGCCGCGTGGAGAGACGGCCGCCAGCCCATCATGCGCGAACAGCGTCAACGGCTGGTCTTCATCGATGAAACAGGCACGACAACAAAGATGACGCGCGGGCGCTCAGCAAAAGGCACTCGGTTGAACAGCAAGGCTCCCTTCGGCCATTGGGGCACGCAGACCTTCGTGGCGGGCCTCAAGTGCGGACGGCCTTATCGCCCCTGGGTCATTGATGTCCCGATGAATCGGGTGATCTTCGAGAGCCGCGTCGAAACCCAGCTCGCGCCCGCCCTCAAGCCAGGCGACGTCGTCATCCTCGACAACCTCTCCAGCCATAAAAGTGAGAGGGCCAAAAAAGCGATCCGGGCGCAAGACGCATGGCTCCTGTTCCTGCCGCCCTAAAGCCCGGACCTCAATCCCATTGAAACGGCCTCCGCAAAACGCAAGGCCCATCTACGCGCCAGGGCCGTCAGAACCATCGACGATCTTTGGAAGGCCATCGGCAACATCTGCGCCTCCTTCACACCCCAGGAGTGCCCAAACTACTTCAATGCCGCCGGATATGGATTCAAATGAGCGCCCGCGGCTCCAATCAGGGATATCCCAACTACGCCATGATGAGGCCCCGCCTTCCTTGGCGGCGCTCAAGCATGACCGCGGATGAAGCGAAGCAGAGACATCGGGAGCTTGGTGTCGAGATCAGAATGGCCCTTGGAAAGTACGCTATAGACTTCCCCGATGCGCTTGAGGGCTACGCCGACGCACCGATCATGGACGCACCGATCATGACGATGAAGCCGTGGGTTTCGGGAAACTGATCATCGTTCAGGCAACCCCGCGCAACACTCTGGACCAGGGCTATTGGGCGGCGACTCGCTATCAACCGGGTCTGAACGAGCCGCGCACGTTCCTGCTGTCGACGACGTTCCAGTTTTAATCTTTCTTCCGCTTCTTAACGGTTTTGGCCTGTGCTGCAACGGCAGGCGCTGATTGTTTGGTGGTGATTGTGATCACCTTCAGCGCTTCCATCTCCTTTTTCAAAGAGGTGATCTCCTGATCGAAGCGAGCAATCGTCTCTTCCTTGCGGACGGACAGCGCGTCGATACTAGCCTGGAGTTCTGCTGCGCGCCGGTCGCGCATTTCCTGCGGGAAAGTCAGATCGCTGTCCCCGACCTTCGGAAACACTTTCGAGGTCATGCGCTTCTGGATGGAAGCGGCGTGCTCTTTCAGGATCTTGTCGAGCGTCATGGCATACCCCTACGGCGTGATGATATTGAAGGCACTGGCGGGCGCCGGAAAATCCGTGTGTTGAAGAGTTTCGCCGGCGGTGATGTTGCCCATATAAGGCCCGGGCATACCGTTGAAGTTCACCGAAAAGTAACGGCGTGTCGTCGCCTTGATGTGATTGCCCGACACGCTCGCCGCACGCCCCGTCAGTGAGACCGTGGCGCGGCGCTCGTCACGCTCGCGCGGCGAGACATGCATGCAGTAGTTCTGGTCGAACAAAACCCTTTCGAAGCGGATGACGGCCGTTTCCGTCTTGCCCTCACGAAGTTCAACCAGCGCCGTCTGACCGGTGCCGATGAACTTATTGCCCTGGACCTGAATGGCAAAGCCGATGACCAGGTTATCGCTGATTTCCCACTCCAGCCAGCCGCGCATGGCCAGGGCGCGATCCTCGCGGTTCGGGTCGCGGCTTAAAGCATTCGAATAGGTGACGAGATTATTGCTGACACGCGCTTCGAGGATCAGATCGCCATAGATGCCGTAATCGGCATCCGTCGTGGCCGAGGCATCCGGAAGTGATCCCGTGTCCATGATTTCATTGCCCACCACATGAGCTTCGCCCGCCACATACATTAGCGCGATCGCGCGCGCGGTCTGGGCCATGGCGCGGCCGCAGGCGACGACGCGGTTGTCGATGATCTCGCAGCGGCCGATGATCAGCAGGGTCGCCACGCCCCAGGTTTCCAGGTCGTTGATCCTGTTGCCCACGATCGCCGGCCCCCATTCGCGCAGCAGCGAAATCCCCGACTGCCCGCCGCGGATGTCATTCTCGGCAATCCGGTTCTGGTTGCCGTCGATCAGAAACACGGCGGCGGCGACGGAATCAAAGCGATTGCCCGTGAAAAGTGAACTGCGCAGGCGAGTGCCGAGGATGCCGTAGCCCAAACCAAACCCGGCGAGAACGTTGTCTTTCACCACAAGGTCGCCTGCTCCAATCGCAAACAGCCCGTGCTGCACGCCGGACATGATGTTGCCCGTCACGACACATCCGAGGACAGGGATGTCCTTGTCATCGACGGTCGCGCCGATGCGGATCGCGACGGGACCGCTGGCGTCAAAATCCTTGTTGCCGGAGATCAGCGTATTGCCTGTCACCCCGCAGAGTGAGCCGGTGATACGGATTCCGCTGAAGAAGCGGTTGCGGTAGCGTATCTTGTTGCCGGCGATCGTGCACAGGTCGGCGGCGCAGTCGATGCCGGGGAGCACGGCGGTGGTGCTGAAGGAGTCCGCGAGCAGCGGCATCTCGACGAGGTTGTCGGTGATGATCGACTGATCGGCCCGAGAGCCGGCGAGCTTGTAGGGGTCGTCGTTGAGGACGATGCCGAGCAGGGCGCCCTCAACGAGATTGCGGGTGATCCGGCAAGCAAAGGCGGAGCGCTGGATGAGAATGCCGGCAAGGCCGGGCGTACCGTCCTCGCCCCGGCCGAGATTGAGGTCGATGACATTGCCGTCGGCGCAAAATGCCTGGCACCGTTCGACGACCCAGATGCCGGTCGACACATGATCGATCCGGCAGCTCAGGATGCTGACATGATCCGAGCCGATGATCGTGAGGCCCGTAACCTGGCGGTCTTTGATGCTACGCATGGCGCAGTGAGCGATGCGGATATTGGCGGCGAGGTTGACGGTCACCACGCCTTGCTCCGGATCGCGGATGGCAACGGCCTCGAAGACGATGCCGAGGATATCGACGCCGTCGACCAGCGCCCCCGTGGGATTGCCGATAACGAGCGCGGATCCGACATCGTCGATGCGGACGGTCGTGCCCGGGCTTTCGGCTTTCAGCACGATGTTGCCGCGCGCGATGCGTAGCGGAGCGCGGATCACATGGAGGCCGGTCTTGAGGCAGACACAACCTCCCTGCGGCGGAAGGGCGTCGATGCCCGCCTGGATATCCTCGCCCGGCCTGACGATGATCGTGCAGCAGCAATCGCCAGCGTCTTGCATGGGCGGTGGCGGACGGCAGTCGGAAACCGTTGGATTAGCCGTGCCGAGTCCCGTGATTGCCGCGATCTGCACATAGTGATGCTGAATGCCGCGCGGCGGTGCCGCGGTCAGTATCTCGATCTCGGCGGTGGCCGTTCGCGCCCAGAACACCCAGTAATCGCCGGTTCGGAATGAGCCGCCGGCGGGATCGGTGGCAAAGCGAATCTCGATTCCGGCCTCGATGGCGATAGGTCCCGCCGCCGTGGTGATCAGGCCGCTTGTGGGGTCGAGGCCGGGATTGGCGGCGGCCGTCTGATCCCATTTCTGGATCCGCGTGTGGCGAGCCGAGACCTCATCATCATTCGCTCCAAAGGCTCGGGCCCCGCCCGAAGGGATGGCCCGGTCCAGCACGATACGCAGGTTGGCGTCGTCGATATCGGCGACCATGGCCATTTCGCCTGGCTCGCCGATGAGTTCGCGATGGTCGTCGGTAACGGTCACCCAGTCGCCGATCTGAAAGCGCATGAACTGGTCGCGGCCGATGCGGTTGACGGCAAGCGTCGTCTGGGTGCCGCTCACCGCGATCGAGCGCACGACCGAGACGATGCTTCCGTTGTCCCTGGACCATTTGAACCTGGCGGTGCCGAGCGGCCCCCCTTCATGGACCTCGATCCGATACAGACGATTTTCCAGCCCGCGATAGCCGCCGACGGGAGGCAGGATGCAGGGATCGTCGGGATCCGGGGGCGCAATGGCTGCGGTCGTCAATCGGCCCGCAGACGGTGGTTCTCCGATATCGGCGCCGCAAGCTGCCCTGTCGCGCGGATCGATGCGCAGTTGCCAGACGGTTTGGATGCGGGTCGTGGTATCGGCTCCGCCGAGGGCCACATCGAGCAGCGTGGGATCCTCGATGTAGGTGACCTCGCGCTCCCACACGTCGAGATAGACGACCACATCTCCCTGCGGCAGCGGCTCGGCGAGCGGTGTCGGCAGAAACGGCTGAGTGAGATAGGTGGCGTTTTCTCCCTCGAAGGCTTCGATCTGGATGCCATCGACGTAAAGGCGCCCTGTCCCGATCGAAAGATCCGGAGGCGGGCCGGGGATGAGCCCGACCAGAAAGGCATCCGGGCTTGTCGAATAGGGAATGCCGAGGGGACCGAACATGTCGAGGGTCGTGGTGCGCTGACGGCGCTTGAGGATGTCGATCTCCTCGTTCCAGTCGGAATCGAGCTGGACTCGGCCCTGCTGCATCAGAACGCCGGAATAGCGCTTCAGAGGATCGAATCCGAACCTCGTATAATCGCCACTCATGTTCTTGCTCCCTCGTTTGACCCCAGCGGCCAAGGTTGGTCAGGTCACGTAGATCACGCCGTAGTCCAGTCCGAACGGAAGATACTCACGCAACCGCAACCGCAGATTGGCTTCGCGCTGCGGCTGCTTGAGGTGGCAGTAGACGCCCATTTCGGAGCCGTCCTCGGCGCCGCGGGCAATTTCCACGGGACCCCGAAGCGACAGCTGAAGATAGGCAGGCAGGCCATAGGCTTCGGCGCTGTATTCGGGCTTCAGCCTCAACCTGACGGCCGCGCGGATCGCGGCGCGCTGGGGATCGGTGAGCGGACCGTTGCGCGCCTCTTCCTCGGTTATCGCCTTGCGCTCGGCGAGATCGGGCTGACAGCGATATCGCCGCGGGGTGCGCGAGCCTGCGGGCGCGAAGCTAAAACGCATGCAGCCGGTCTGAACTCGCTCCGCGCGGGCGAGTCCGTCGAAGATCGTCTCGGTGACGAAATCGAACTGGCGCACCAGGCAGCGGCCGCGCAGCGTGCAACGCTCGAGCCGCGCTACGGGGCCGGGACTGTCCGCTGCGCCGGGGCCGGCAACCGCATCGCTGCCGAGCCCGTCGATGATGCTATCAAGCGCGGTCAGGCTCTCCGCATGAGGCGGCAGGCGGATGGGACCGCATATGGAGAAAGCAAGCTCCACACCAAGCTCCGTATTGGCTGGCGCGCCGGTCGGCAGGCTGGCGGCGGCGAGGATGCTCGGTTCAGGCGGATCAGGAGCGGCGGGCGGATCCTGTTCCGCGATCGACACGCCTGGCACCAGCGTCGAATGGAGCATGCACAGGCGGTGAAGCGATCCTTCGATCTCGATGCGCCCTTCGATCAGTAATCCGCCCAGGGTGAGAGCAAAATCTGGGCGATTGCCGCTGACAGCCAGCGGCCCGCCGAGACGGAGATGCGGCCGCACGCCGTCGGCGGCCTCGATCGCGAGCGTGGTTCCCGATTGCGGGCCGGCCGGGGTGACATCGATGGCGATGGTCTCGGCATAGCTGCGGTTGTCGCGAATCCGGATAATGGCGTTGCGCTTGCCGTCGGCGGTCCATTGCGTGATGGCCGCGCCGAGTGTGGGAAAGGTTCCGGGTTGCCCGCTGTCATCGACGAACAGCATCTGCACGTCGGTTGTGAAATCGGGGCGCGTAAGCCAGGCGCGGCGGCGATAGGGGCCGCCACCCAGATCAGCGGGGAAGCCGTAATGATAGCTGACTTCCACGAGATTCGCCGGCATCAGGTCGGGCCCCAGCGTCAGGCGGCCTCTCGCGACGTCGACCGCGATATGATTCGTCGAAGGCTGCGACCAGACGGACAGATTGCGGCAGACCACTTGTTCCGGCTGGATCGGTACGCCGTCCACGTGCACCATCAGGCTCGGGGCCTCGGCGGCCGGCAAGGGCGGCTCCGTTTCGAACAGGCCGTAGAAATCCGCGATATGGCCGATGAACCGGGCTGGCCGGATCGGCTGAGGGACATGCAGTTCGGTTGCAAGCCCGGCCTCGTCGCCTTCACGCCGGCTGCGGCTGAACAGCGGCGCCGAGTTGCCGAGCGGACTGAAGTGGAACCGGAAATCGCCCGCCGCACCCAGACGACGCGCTGCCACCCGCCTTAGGCCGTAAGCGCCGAGGCGCCAAAGGAAAAAGCCTATATTGCGGATATTGTGCCAGCCTTCATCCTGGCCGACCGGCCGCACATCGACCGTATGCGCGATCTCATCGAAGGCGCCGCCGAGCCGGTCCATACGCTCGACGCTGCGGATGTCGGGCGTGCGCAGCGCGTGTGGGCGAAGATGATTGCGAATCCATTGCGTCCAGCCGAGCAGCTCGAAAAACTCGACCGCATGGGAGGACCATCCGGTGACGTCGCGCGCCAGTTCCTCGAGCATGGGCAGGGTGCCCTTGCGGCGGCGGTAATAGATCGTCTTGGCGACATCGGCGCGGGCCCGCAACGCGATGGCAGGCCTGAGGCTCGGGCCGGTCAGCGATTTGAAAAGCTCCGCCGCCGTATCGCCGTCCTTGACGCGGCTTTCGTCAAACAGGGGCACCGTACCGACAAGATCGCCGAGATAGGCCACGGCCCAGGGTTCACAGGTCTCGATGAAGGCGTTTTCGTAAAGCTGGCGGATATCTCCGTCGATGTGACCGGCCTGTTCGTCGATGATCGACAGCAGCGCTCTTAGCGGTTCACCCTGGGCCGCATCCTTTTCGCGGATAAAAGCAGGCAGCAGTCCGTAGAGCTTATCCTGCGAGGCGTTGGAATAGCTCATCTCACAGCGCCTCCACGACGGTGAGGCCGATATCGGTTTTCGGGTCCTCGATGAAAGCCTGTTCGGCCGGCAATACGAAGGGTGGTGTAGGGCCGTCGAAGCCTGCGCGGGCGAAACGATCGATCTGGGCGAGCGGCGGCGTTGGCCGAGCAGGGAAGATGCGAATGTGGGGCTGGAGGGGTGCTGCGGTGACGGCGCGGATCGCAAGCTCCATCGGCGTGAGGTCGTCATAACCCTTGAGCTGGAAGACGTCGATATCGACCGCCGCCACCCCTTCGGCGGATTGGAGAGCCGCATAGATGCCGCTGAGAAAAACGGCTTCGCCCAGGCCCATCGTCTCGAAGGCGAACAACGCCATGAGATGCGCCCTTGCCGTCGTTAGAACATGGTGCGCCTCGAAGGCCGGATCACGCTGCAGGCGAGCGGACACCACGATCGGCACCCGCGTGAGATTCGCGAGGAATAGCGGGTGGTTGATGTCCCGGGCGCTGTCCATGGCGGAATGCAGCGTCGCCAACGAGAGCGCCGACAGCCTGGCGCCGCCGGGGCCTGCGACCGTCACATGAACCGCCCGCTCCAATTCGCGCCAGACCCAGGTCACATGCGCGCGCTGGGCCAGGCCGGAGCTGGTCGCAATCGAGGTGAAATCCGCCAACGACACCGCGCGCCCGAAAGTGCGCACGGTATTCGGAGCCGCATTGCGGGCATCGTCTCGCGCTTCGGGATCAGCGGCGCTGTCGGCGGGCAAGGGGTTTGTTACCGTGCGCAGGCCTACCGGGCGCTCCATGGCGATTTCGAGCTGGCCTGCTTTCATGAGGCCCTCAAGGCCGAGGCCGGTGCGGTAGCGGGCCACGACGTTGAGCGCGCCCGATGGCAGCCTGGTGCCGGTCTTGCCATCGCCGAAGGTCACCGTGGTTTCGCCCGTATCGTTTTGCCGGGCGGTGTAGACCCGATCCTTGGGACCCTGGCCATAGAGACTGCCGACTTCCCGCCACAGCGCGTCATTGACACGGATATCGAGCATGGCCGTCCCGTCCAGCTTGCCAGCCTGCTGGAGATAGGTGAGTCCGGGCCGCGACAGCTTGAACTTCTGGAAGGCCTTTGCCGCCTCGCCATGACCGAGCGGCTCGTCCCGTTGGGTTTCGCCATGGCTCGCCGCGACGATATTGCCGATCAGGCGCGCGTTGGCGAAACCGGAGGGCAGGATAGGGCTGAAGTCCACGAACAAATGGTCGGGTGCCTCGCCAGGGATCGCTGGCTGCAGGCTCGTCGTGCTGACTGTCGCGAGATGGTTGGCGGCGTCCGCGCGCAGCAGAATGCGCCGGCCCCTGGCGAGTTTGTCGAGCCCGGCGAGCGCGCCGGCTTTCTGTTCGGCGGTGAGGCGAATAGCGACGCGGCCTTGTGTGGCGACAGCAGGATAGTCGTAGTCCCGGAGCTGGATATCGTCCTTCGAGAGGCGGTAGAGCGCCGTCTTGCGCCGGTCGGGTATCTCGCCGATTCCCTCGCCCAGGCTGCGCCAGGCGGTCCAGCCGCCCGCCAGCAAGGCGCGATAAGCGATCGTGCCATCGCCGCCGCGGGCATAGACATGAAGCCCGGTTCCGTCACGCGCGGCTGCGGGCGGAGAGGAAAGCCGGCCCTCGAGCGGTGTCCAATCACCCCAGGTGGATCCGTTGCGGGCCCTATGCCAGAGACCGCCATCGATACCCCGGCCGAGAACGTCGATGCGGTTGGGCCCGTTCGCGACAATCGCAAGCTCGCCCTCCAGCGCCCCGCTCAAATCCAGCCAATCGGACCATGTGGCGCCGTCGAAGCCTCGGTGCATGGCATGGCCTTCGTCATTGAGAGCCACGACCTCCATGCGGTTCGGCGCGGTGGAGACGGCTGCCGGAGCGCTCGCCAGCACGCCCTTGAGCGCCGCCCAGCCGCTCCAGGTCACACCGTTCCAGCGGCGGTACCACAGCGCCCGATCAGCGCCTCGCACGAACACCGCCAGTCCCGACCCGCCGACGGCGACCGGCGCCGGGGCGGAGGTGAGAACGCCGCCTAGCGAACTCCATGCGCCGGGTATTCCGGCGGTCGCATCCAGTTGCCACAGCGCGAGATCGAGGCCGCGAGCGAAAACGGTGACATTGCCGCCCGGACGGCTCACCGGTCGCGGCTCGCAGGTCAGGATCCCGCCATGATCGACCCATGCGCCGCCGCCAGGGAGAATGCGCTGACGGAGGCGTAGCGTCCGATCGCGGACGAAAATGTCCATGCGGACCGCGGAAGGACTCACACCGGTCACATCCGACGAGACGCCGTCGAGCGACATATAGGACCAGCGCCGGGGGATCGCGGCGGCGGGGTCCAGTCGCAGCACGGCGCCGGATCCTGAGCGGGCAAAAACGTTGTGGCCCCCTGCGGCGTCGGCGATGACGACCGGCCGGCCGCGAACGGTCTGGCGCAAATGAAGATGGGTGACCGTGTCCTCGATTGTTCCGAGATTCGTCGGAAGGTCTTCCGTCTTGATCACGCTGGCTGTCCGCAGCCGCGGGCTTGCCGCAGGGCCCGCATCGATCAGCAACTGATCGCCGGTGGAGATGTCGGTACGAGTGCTGTCCAGGGGATAGACGCTTTCGGCGGACCCGAATGCTGCCACCACCGGTTTGGACACCCAGCTCGGCCACAGTACGGCCGGGGGCGACGCAGGAACATAGACATTGACCGCGCTCGGCGCATTGTGGCCGAAGAAGCGGAGCCTTCCGTTGAGCCTGGCGACGCGGGCGATGTCCGGACTCCAGCCAGCGGTCTGCACCGGTGGATCGAAGACGAGTGCTTCGCCGTCGGCTTTCTGGATGATGTCCGACACCACCTTTTCCTCGAGACCGCCAAGCCCGAACACGACAAGCCTGTCGCCGATCGCCAGACGCTCCGGCCGGGCCGACAACGGACCGCCCGTGCCGCCGTCACGCAGCGCATTGAACGGGGCTGGCACGCCGAAGGCCGGAACGTCATTGAGATCACCATGAGCGATGATCGGCTCGATGGTCTCGAAGGTTTGCGGGCGCTCATCCTGCCCGGGTATGCTCATGACCTTGAGGCCTTTGCGAATCCGGGTCTCGGCGCCGGGGTCGAGGCCAAATTCCAGCAGGGTCTGCGCGGCAAGTCCGGGACGCATGCGATAGCCGATCAGCCGGGTCTGACGCCGCACCGAATCCCGCTCGCGCGCGGTGCGCAGATAAAGCTCGTTGGCAATGCGTTCGTTATAGAAGGTGAGCACGTCGCCCACGGCGGCGAACAACTCGATCAGGGTGATCGCATAGTCTTCGCTGTCGCGGCTGGTGAGCGCGGCCAATCCGGGCCTGGTGAAGATCGCCTCCAGCATGGTCTCGCGGAAGGTGGCGAAGGTCCCGATCCGATAGCGGATGGCCGAAAGCCCGGGACGATTCCAGATCGCGATCGGCACGGAAGGGGCAGGTGAGGTGCAGCAACTGCAGAAGTCCGGGCCGGACATCTCAGAGCCCTCCGACGGCTGTCAGCCGCAGCACGCCGTTCTCGGGAAAATTGCGGTCATTGTCGAGACGGGCGATTTCGAAGGGGCCCATCTCGATCCGACCGCGCGCCAGGTCATTTCCTGGCACCTCCCAATAGCGCTTGAAGACCAAAACCTCGGCCGAATTGATTCCCTCAATGGCCTCGACCGCCGCGTAAAGGCGGGACAGATAGACGGCGGCTCCAAAGCCGAAGCCGAGAGGATGGAAAAAGCCGCGCGTGCCGTCGGCGAACGATCGGTTGGAGAGCACCCGACCAGCCTCCGCCAGGACATCGCCACGGAAATGTCCGGTCCCGACGCAAAGCCGGATCTCGATCTCAAGCGGCACATAGGTCGCAGCGCGCACGTTCAGATCATAGCCGGCGAGCTTGAAGCGACCGAGATGTGCTTTGACCGCCGCCGCGAAGTCGGGCTGCAATTCAGCTCCGCCGCCGGGGTGCCGCCGCAGGTCTCCCGCATCGACCGGATGGACGGCGAGGAAGACCGTATGCCAGCTTCCGGTCCAGTGAAAGCTGGCCTTTGCTGCCGCCAAAGCCGGGTGGCGGAGGGCCATCTCTTCCCAGTCGGCGACCGTGACGGCGCGGAATTGGAGCGCATGAAACGCTTCCGGGGCGATCTGCCGGACATGTTCGACGGACTCCGGCTCCTCCCCTGACCGGGCGGGCACAGGCTGCCGCACAGCCTCGATAGCAGAGGCCGCGGCACCGCCGGCAACGGCGTGGACCAGCGTTCCCCAGCCGCAATTGCCTCGGGTGCCGTTGCCGATCCGGTAAGTGGCGGCGATCCGGACCGCATCCGAAGGGCGCCGTCCATACTGGTCGTCGCCAAAGCGCAACATCGCTGCGCCGCCATTGTCGATCTCCGCCGCGAACTGCTGATCGAACGGCCCGCTGTCAAGCAGGTGCGGCACGGCGATCCAGCGTTCTGGATCGGGGATGCCGAAACTCCAAACGTCCAGCGATACGGAAGGGCCGGCCGCGGTCTGGGTCAGCGGCGCGTCAGGCAAGGCCAGTGATGGCAGTGGCCAGCGTCCGGCGCCGGCATCTGGAAAGCCGATGGTGCCCGTGGCAGTGTCGCGGGTGACCGTGCGGCCGTGATCGGCGGGTGCGACGTTGCCGCGGGCAACCGACACGGGATCAACCAATACGTCCTGATCCGTGACGGCCGAGATGCAGAGGGGAAATGTCAGTGCATCCGCTTCGGTCCAGGTTACGCGCAGGAGCGGCAACGCGGGATCGGCGGGATTAAGCCTCGGGGTCAGCGCGGTGCCGCCCGTCAGCACGTTGGTGAAGACTGCATCCTCGCTTGCCTCGGCGGTTTCGATGCGGACCACCTGACGGCGGCGCGGATCTGCATCGGGCGCAGCCCCTGTCTCGGGGCTGCGGATTTCCTCCAGCAGCAGGTATTCGCCGGGACGGAGATCGGGGGGCACGAGGACACCGCCTGCGTCAATGCAATAGAAGAAGGCATGGGTGGCGCCCTTTGCGAGGCAGCATTGCGTATCGCCCCAACCATGAAAACGAATCTCGTTGTGAAGGCCGACAATGCGGGTCTCGGCCCGGGTTTCGAAGACAATCACCTGCGCCAAAGCGGGATCGGTGTCGAAATCGGCGGACAGCGGCACGATGGTGCCGGGCGCTGCGAGATCGCCCCTGAGAGGCTGGCCGATGCGGCTGGTCAGCTTGGTGCCCGACGCAAGAACTTCGCTGGCGCCATCGACAGCTGTGAAGTGGACGAATGTCGAGGCATTGCGGCCGTTGGACATCGCATAATCCACCAGCCGGGCATGGCGCGCCGCGGAAATGCGATGCAGGCAAGTGTCGAGGAATCCTTCGGTCGCCGGACCCGCATCCTGGCTATAGCTGAGATAGTCGCCGGCATAGGCCATCAATTCGACCAGCGTCATGCCGAGATCGGCGGGAAGCCTTTCCTGCCAGGATGGATTGCGTTCGGCGATGAGATCGACAAGCAGCCGCCGGAAGCTCTGGTAATCCTTCGCCATGTAATCGAGCGCCGGCTCGTCGAGAAGGGGCGGCGGGCAGTCGGCAACGGGTCGGCAATCGAGGTCGCTCGGGCAGTTTGCCTTGAAGCTGAAGCGCGCCTGGGATCGCTCAAGGTCGATGTCGGCCTGCTCCATGGCGAGCACATAGGTTGAGAAATCGCCTTCGCGGTCGATAAAAAGCCTGAGCGCCAGTGGATCGGCCGGGTCGGCTTCCACGTCGAGCACCCTGAGATCAACGACGCGGACACCCCCGATGATGGCGAAATTCGCTGCCGTTACCGCAGGTGGCAGCGGGGGCGGTTTCAGGAAAGTAACCTGGAGCACGTGGCGTCGAGGGGGTGGCGCCAGGAGGTCGCGACGGTATTCGACGAAATCGATGCCGTTCAACGGATGAGCCGGATCGAGCAGGACGCCCGACCGCTGTTCATCCCCGCAAAGCACCAGACCATCGGACGACAGCACCGTCATCTTGCCCTCACAGCGGAATCGGATGGCTGAATACGTCCTCGCGTCTCTCGCCGGTATCGCGCCGGGAATAGACGACGGTGATTTCGAGCGTAGCGTCGAGGGCGAGGACTGAGACCTTTTCCACCGACACGACCGGGTCAAGCCAGCGGATCAAGGCACCATGGATGAGCTGCTCGGTGGCGGCGGCAAGCGCGTCGGACGCCGGCCCGAAGATCAGTTGCTTGATGCCGCAACCGAATTCCGGCCGGTTCACCCGTTCGCCCGGCGCCGTGAACAAGACCAGGTAGATCATGTCCCGAACATGATCGTCGGTGTCCGTGACCGCGCTCAGCCCATGCTCATCAATGGCGAATGGAAAGTCGAGGTAGGGACGGTTGGGGTTCATCAGCGATAATCCACATCGATCTCGGTAACCGGCATGGTTTGATTATGCTGGCAGAAGGTAGCGATGGCGGCGTGGTTGTCCTGAAGGTGGCGCACGACGCCGCGGGCGATTGCCACGAAGAAGCGGCGGCGGTCGCGCACGGTCTGCTGCGAAGCGTTGAAATCGAGACCGGGCAGGTTGTCAGCGCGCATCAGGAAATCGAGCTCCTGCTCGATCGCCTCGGCCATGGAGTCGGCGAATTTCGGATCCGATAGGCCCACAGTCGCGGCGGGGCTGAGATTCCCGGGGATGATCGTGTTTCCCATGACACCTCCAGAAAATGGCTACTCCAGAAAGACCTTGATCGACAGCAGGCTTGGGCTTGGCGGCGGCATCGGGGCGACAGGCGGGGCGGGCGTGACGGGCAGGATGCCCAGCGCCAGTTCGCCTGGATGCACATGGGTGTTGAACAGGGTGACGAGCTGGGTGAGATAGGTGAACAGCTGATCGCCCAGCACTCCTGGATGAGCGGCCGCTGCACTGCCTTCCTGGACGAGGGGAGCGCTGGAGACGACCCGCGCAGCACCTGTGATGGTGACCGTTCCTGTCTTGACGTTGACCTCGACGGAATTGAGCCCGAGGCCGTCGGTCAAGGTGATCGTCTGGCCGACATCATCCATGACCGTGGTCAGCCCGAAATCGCTGCGCCAGATCTTCGTCGTCGGTTTGCTCGGAACGCCCGGGGGCTTCATCGGCAGCTCTCCGGCAGCCCAGAAGCAGCCCGCCCAGATGGGCCGAGAGACGTCGCCCGCTTCGAACTCGATCCAGACGCCGGCGCCGATCGGCGGCACCGAGAAGAAGCCGGAGGTGGGCCCAGCATAGGGCGTGCAAGGCCTGGCCCAGCCGGTTGGCACCTCACCCAGGACCTCCGGCACGAAGGCCTTCAACCGGCCCTGGGACAGAGGGTCCATGTTGTCCATGACTGTCCCTGAATACTTGCCATAAGCGGGAGTGCATCCGCCGCCCTGATTTTGTTCGGTCGTTATCGTGTCGAGCACGGAATCCTCCTCATGCCACTGCCGCCAAGGGGTCGACGAAGACTTCGGCGCCGGTCAGGCCGACCGCGTTGCGCCAGGCCGAGAAACTCTGGCTGTAGCCGTCTCGCGAGATCCGATGGGTGACCGACCGCACGTAATAAAGGCCGCTGTTCTGCCGCCCGGCTCCTCGCACCAGCACCGGCAGGCCCGCCAGCAGGACGCGGGCGTATTTCAGCCCGTCGATCTCTCCATGGGCGCTGATCGCCCGGCTCGACTCGTTCGCCTTCGCCAACGCCTGCGCCTGGGCCTCGGCGGGGCTAGCGGCGTCGGTGGCGCAAGGACGCATGATCGGCGGCGGAAGGATGCGGCTGAGGGCGGGCTCCAGTCCCATCGGCAACTCGGTGGCGACCGGCGCCATCGAAGGAATGGGAGCTCGGGTTCGCGGGTCGACGGTCATCCCCGTGACGGATGTCGGCCGCAGCATGTCGTTCGAGGTGGAGAAGGAGGTGAGGTTGGTCTGTGTCCCGAAGTCGATCGAGAGCACGCCCTGTGGCGGCACCGCCGTCAGCGGCGGGTGAAAATGACCCATGTCCAGGCCGACGACGGGATCCGGCTGGATGTACAGCTCGTAGCTGTTGCGGCGTGCGAGCTG
This sequence comes from Nitrobacter sp. TKz-YC01, assembly GCF_047824785.1. Lineage (GTDB taxonomy): Bacteria > Pseudomonadota > Alphaproteobacteria > Rhizobiales > Xanthobacteraceae > Nitrobacter. The sequence goes on from NZ_CP181167.1 coordinate 917,949, forward strand.
GAACAGGTAGGTCGCATCATAATCGCGCTGGTTCGAAATCGTATCGAGCACCGTGCGGAAGGGCGGGGTCGGGACGACCGACGGCAGGATCGCATATTTGCTGAAGATCGCCGCAGCGGCGACGCTGTCGGGAGAATTCGGCCACGGGAAAGGCTGCTGGATATGGGCCATGATCGTGCCCAGGGCGTCCATGCCCACGACCTCAAGCCGCGAGGCGCCCGGTTGATTGGCGGCGCTTAGTTGCGCATCCTTGACATAGCCGTTGATGAGGGCTTGCGGCATTCCGAGCCCGGACGAGATCCTGATGGTGATCGGCACCAGGGGCCGGAAGATATCGAAAGCCAGCGCATCGAAGTCGCCGAAAAAATTGCGGCTCAGATCGAAATGCAGACGAAACATCGAAGACTTGCCAACGGATGTCTCGACCTCGATCTCCCGCAAGGCCTGGAAGAACACGACCGGCATCGGCGCCATGGCGACCTGGACGGTGAAGAAGGTCGGAAGAAGCCCCATGGCGTCACAGGGCTCCGTCCGGTCCGGGCACTGCGACGCGCGCGCCAGGGCTGGCGGTCAGGTCGGCAGGCCGGCGGATGAGGTTGGCATCGCAGAGCCGCCAGAATTGCTCGGCGTCTCCGATCGCGCGCCAGGCGAGCAGATCGGGCCGGTCGCCGTCCTCCACCTTGACGCGGAGCCGAACCGTGGTTGCCGGAATGAAGCGCATACGCTTGTAGCGGATCTGTCGGCCGCCTGGACCATCGATGACCGCGTCGGCAATGTTTTCATATCGGCTGCCGCGAAAAAACATGGGAGCCCCTAGATTGGCAGCACGGCGCCAAGGCCGGTCTTGTCACCGAACAGATTGAGAGCAGACATGGCTTCCTTCTGGGTGAAGGAGGCGAGATAGACCCAGTAGCCCGGATTGGTGACATCGAGGTCGCGATAGGTCAGCACCCGCAGCGTGAGGTCGGCCTTGGCGCGGATAGGGTTCAGCGCCTGGTCGAAGGCCTCCTCGCGGATCGACAGGCCCTGGACCTGCACCGGCAGCACGCGTTTGGGGCCCCAGATGAGCAAGGCCAACGGAGCCTGCTCACCGAGCACGAAGGCGCTGCCCGCAAGCGCCAGCGCTTCATTTGCGATCACCATCGGATAGGACGGATAGACCAGCCTCTCCAGGGCGGCGATCACGGGATGAAGTCCGTTTTCGACCGTGACCACGTTCTCGGACGGATGCTCGAGCTGATCGGCGGCATCGATCTCGACGGAAAAGCTCAACGTCTCCTGAGGAGGGCCATTGACGCGATTGGCATCGCCGCGGCCGCCGCCATTGGCGCCTTGGATCTGAAGCGAGCGGGAGACCTCATCGGGATTGTATTGGAAGACGATAACCGTCGGCAGCAGCGAGGGAAGCTGATAGGCGACGATGCCTCCCTTTAGGACGCGTGGACTGCCCGGAAAGTCCGACCCCATCAGACGTCTCCTCCTCAATCCAATCCCACACTCTTGCGTGAGGCTACCATCGGGAGCCTCACTTTGAAAGTGGAGATAAACACAATACTTTATATTAAAAATAAAACTCACAATAAATCGCCCCATCAGGCTTCCTGATGAAGTAAAAATAGAAATCATATTTCATTTAAATCCATACTCTACTGCATTTGGTACCTTTCTATCACCCATTCGGATCCGGTCATGTCAGCTTGCTGAGCTTGGCTTCCAGGCCGGGGTCGGCTCCGACGCCTGAGATCCTGAAGAGACGGCCATCGAGTTTGGCCGGACGTTTGAGCTGATCGAAAATCTTGCGATAGGCTTTTATCTGGGCCTCATGATACCTGCCCGCGCTTTGATTCGTCCGGGGGTCGTAGGGCCAGATATTGTCGAACTGGTCCTTGCCGCCGAATTGAAGCTCCCGAATGTGGTCCATCTGCACGGTGCCCTCGTTGGGAGGTTCGCCGTCGTAGTAGGTGTCAAGGCCCTTCATCAAATTGCGGAAAGCAGTGGATTCCTTGCGATCCTTCGGGTTTTGGATGAAGTTGAAGCATTTCGCCCAGCGTCCGGTTTCCGGCCAGTTCTCCTCGTCGAGTCCTATCGGATTGGGGCCGGCAATCGGCTCGCCCGGAACAGGACCTTGGCGAGTCCATCTGGTGGTGGGGACGTCCGGATGCGAGACGAGAACCGGATCGTCGTCCAGGCCGACGCTCTCCGGATAAACTCCCGGCGCATGGAAACTTAGCGTCTTGGGATAAAGCGAGCGCGGTTTGAACCAGTGCAGCGGCAGGGCCTTGTCGCATGAAAGACCATCGAGCTTGAGCTCGCCGTCGGTATCCTTGATTTTCGATTCCACGAGTTCGCGGATCGGAATGCTGTCTTTTTTCTTTCGCGCCGCGGGCCGGCTTGGGCCGGCGGTGCGCAGGGCGCCGGCTTGGTGCTGGTTTGGGGAGCCCTTGGCAAAAGCGCCGAGGTTCGGCTGCGGGATGAAGGAATTGTCGAAGACAAGGCCGCCGGTCCAGCCATAGCTGAGATTACCCTCGGCAAAGGTTGTCTGGCCCTCCCAGAGGCCGAAGCCAAGAAAATCGACGCCGGCCGAACCCGACAGCTTGGCGCCGATGGCGGCCATTGCGGCGAGTTCGACGTCAGTTTTGAGGCCGAGGGGCTGCTTCTTTTTCGGATCGTATTCGATTTCCGCCAACACCTTCACGTCGTCGCCTGCGACGGAAGCATCGAGATCGAGTTTGATTTCGCCGTGGGCGGTCAGGATGTCGACCAATCCGAGCGCCTCGACAGCGGCTTCCACTCCGACCGTGATCTCCATATGCAGATCCGCCGCGCCGCCGGTGGTGAACTGTGCCCGACCCGCCAAAGGCATGCTTGGATCGAGCCCGGCCACGCGGCCCAGCGCCGACGCCACATCGCCAGCCCCTGGCGACAGCTTGTCGAGGGCCCCCGCGGTGGCGTCAAGCGCATCCGCGACCCGGTTCTCGCCCTTGGCGGTCTGCTTGATGTAACCGGACAGGCATATGTCGTCGAGAATCCCGGCATCGTAGCTGTAGGCAGCCTTGGCCTTGGCCTCCACGCCTACCCGCACGGCGATATCGCCCAGGCCGAATTCCGCGAGCTTCCATTCGAACTGCGGCACTTTCGGCAGATATTCGCTGAGATCTTTTTCGTCGCCCCCGCCCGAGAAAAGCGTCTGCCGCGGCAACGTGACAAGGCATTCAGGTCGGAAGTTCTCCAACTCCTTCGGATTGGCGCCAAACTCGAAAAGTACATTGTCTTGATCCTTGAGCAGATCCTTCGGGCTCGGCTGTCCTTTCTTTCGGCTATAACCGCCCCTGAAGACCCGTCGCTTCCCGCCGGTGTGGAAGACGAACTGGACGCCTTCCTGGATCTTGGTTTTCTTTCCGCCTTTCTTGAGATCCTTTGTCTCGATAGGCTCGACGCTGGCGGTGTACTCACCCGCCGGAAACGTCTTGTCGCATTGATAAAGCCGGTACATGTAGGTCGCGCGCCGGGTCTGGATGGCCATCCGGCTGTCGGCGCAAGACACAAGGATCTTCTGGACCCGGTCATTGACGAGTGTCACGTCGGTGCTGTCGTCGCTTTCCTCGGTGGACTCCTCACCCTCGGGCTCGGCCGCGATCGGGGCGGGTTCAATCTGGGGAGCTGAATCGGCGTCCGGTGCCGCCGGATCGCGCCTGATCACCGGCTCCTGTGGTGCGCGCTGAACGGGGCTTGATCCGTTGTCGCCGGTCTGCTGCACCACGTGGGCGAGTTCGTGAGCCAGAAGATGATCGCCATGGGCTGTTCCGGGTGAATATTCGCGAGACGCGAAGGCGATGTCGGGCCCCAGCGTGTAGGCGCGGGCGTTGATGCCATCGGCCGCGGAGGCGGCTGCGGTGTCCGTGTGCAGACGAACCGCTGAAAGGTCCTGGCTCAGTCGCGGCTCGAAATAGGCGCGTTGCGCGGCGCTCAAGGGAGTGCCGCCTGATCTCAGGGCTGATACCGCCTGATCGGCAGCCTGCCTTTGGAGTTGGTCTTCAGCTTCGCAATGTCCGCATTTGCGCTGGATGGATTTTTCGTCCTCCTCGCAGGCGGAGCATTTGCGCTGCGCGATACCGCTCGCAGCCGTGGTGATCGGACCACTTGGCGCATCGCCGATGACGGCATCGGCGACGCGATCGGCCTCGCGCTCCAGAGGGTCGTCGACGGGACCGACACGTGCCTTGGCCTGGATCGCTGTCGGCGGCGGCCGCGAGCGCGACGGCGTCGCGTTGACCTTGGCCGGGGCAAGCGCTCGCATCGTCATGGGAGCCTCCGTGTTGTGCTCCGCTGTACCGCCTGCCGGATGGCCCGTTCGATTTCGGCACGTCCCGCGCCGGCTGGCAGCCGCAGTTCGATCCGGTCGATATGAAGCGTGCGCGGCAGGCCGGTCGGCAGCCTGACAGTGGCGGCAAGCCCGCCGGCAATGTCGCTGGCCAGTTGTCGGGCTGTTTGACCTGAACCGTTGCCGCGCGCCGATACGGTGCCTGGAGCGATTGACGGGCTTTGCGAGGCTTGCTTGACCATCTAAACGGACTCCGTCCAGGGAATGCGAAATTCCTTGTCGAGCTTGCGGAATTCGGCGCGCGCGGCGCGGGCGATATGGCGCATGGCCAGGGGCACGCCCTCCGCCGCGGCCAGGAAGGCCGAATTGATCGCGATGACGCTGATGTTGCCGCCGGCAATCTCGAGCCGCGCCAAGCCAGCGAAATCCAGTGATTCCTTGGGGAGCTCGTCGGGAAACGACCGGGCCCAGATCTGCTGCCGTAGCGCTGCATCGGGAAACGGGATGTCGAGGGCAAAGCGCAGCCGACGCAGAAATGCACTGTCGAGATGGCCTTTCATATTGGTGGCGAGGATCGACAGCCCGCCATAACTTTCCATTCGCTGGAGAAGATAGCTGATCTCGATATTGGCGTAGCGGTCGTGGCTGTCCTTGATTTCGCTGCGCTTGCCGAACAGCGCGTCCGCTTCGTCGAAAAACAGCACGGCGCCGCTTTGGTCGGCCGCATCGAAGACCGCCTTAAGGTTCTTTTCGGTCTCGCCGATATATTTCGACACGACTCCGGAGAGGTCGATGCGATAAAGGTCGAGTTCAAGCGAGTGCGCGATCACCTCTGCCGCCATCGTTTTTCCGGTTCCGCTCGGTCCCGACAGCAGCAATGATACGCCGCGGCCCCGATGCAGCTTGCGCGCAAAACCGTGGCGGCCATAGACGGTGGCGCGATGACGGACCTGGGCAGCGACCGCCTTGAGGTCATGGATCAGATCCGGCGCCAGCACCAGGTCGTGCCAGTCGTAACGAGGCACGATACGCTCAGCCATTTTGTCGAGGGTGAGACCGGCCCGGTCACGGCAAGCCTGCCAGAGCGGGACGCCCGAGGCGGCGATCGCCGCGATCTCGGAGGGGCCGAAGCGAAATTGCTCGGCGACCGCTTCGATCTCTTGATCGGCTTCGGCGATCCGGGGGCCGAGGGCCTGGCGCCAAAGGATCACCTGCTCGTCAGCACAGAGCGGCTCAAGCCGCAGCACGGGAATAGGGCCGGGGAGATCGGGACGACTCCCGGAAATGGCGATCACCAGCGCCTCGATGCCGTCATCGATAAAACGCCGGCTCTCCGCATCATCCGCGTCGACAAGCAGCGCGAAGTTGCCCAGAGCCGCTTCCCGGGCCAGGAGCGAGGGTAATTTCTCGGCCGGTTCGAATGGGCGCGGTTTGAACGCGGCCAGGCCTAGGCCGAGAGTGCTCGCAAGCGCGCGCGCCGCAGCGCGGCGGCCGCATCCCTTGGGTCCGATAATGGCAACCATGGGCCGAGCGGCCTGCGAAATCTGCCGTGTTAGGCGTTCGATGCCGCGACGATGCTTGTCAGGAAAGGGCGCGGCCTCCGGCACGGAGAGCATGGGGCGCAGGCGAGTATCGGTGAAATCCTCGCCGAGCAGCAGCCGCGCCATCCGTTCGTCAAGCAGGATCGGATTTAGCGGCCCGGACTGTCCATCGGGCGTCTCGATCAGGCAAAAACGCCGCAACGGAGCCGTTGGTGAGAGCCGTTGCCAGATCCTGGCCTCCGCCTCGATGCCAACCGCCCCAAGCAGCGAAAGAGCAAGATGCGGGGTCGCCGTGGCAATGGATGCGCGACCGTTGGCCTGGCTGTAAAGCGTTGCGAAACTGGAGCGTAGCTGGGGCGCGAGCGCGAGCAGCAGGAGATCTTCATCGAAGGGGGACAGGCCGAACAGCTGGGAAAGGCGATCAATTTGTGCCGGCTCGTCCCGTTCGATCAGCTGGCGGCGGCGATCGTCATAGGCTTCACGGGCAATCCCGACCTCTGTGCCCGACGCTTCGCCGAGCAAGGATTGAAGCCAGCGCAGACCAAGTTCGATGGCGCTCAAATTGGCTTCGAAGCGAGGCTCGCCATCGGCCGCAACAGAATGAGGAGGGGGCTGGGCGGCAGGTTTCATCGCGCTATGGCCCCAGCGTAAAGGCAAGCCCGACATCGCGGCTTCGTGCGCCGTCGACCTGTACGGCGATCGGATAAGGTGCCGCGGACGGTTCGAGGATGTCCGTGGCATCGGCGATCGGCACTTCGACGGCGTTGGGTGTGGGCGCCGCCCATCCATCGCCGGGCCCCGGCTGCCGCACGGGGATCGCCGCATCACCGACGATCACCTCGACGATTCGCGCTCGCGGATGCCAAAGACGCTCGCCGTCGATGTGCAGGATCGTTGTCATATCGCCGGCGCCCGGCGTGGCTGAAGCGGCGCGGGGTGTCAGCTGCAGGAGCAGGATGTTGGAGGGATAACGCCGATCACCGGACACCGCCGAGCCCTGCCCGAGCGCTCCCTGAACGCCCTCCGCCGGATGCACGGCGATCAGCTGCACCTCCAGTGGACCCGGCTGCAAGCGCTGGACGGACGGTATCGGATGGGCCGGGCCATCGAGATCGGCATCGTACTGGTCGTCGGGAACGACAATCGTAATCCGGCCATCGGCTGTGGGAGTTACGCGGATCGGATCGAGCGATCCAAGCCTGACATAAAGACGATCGGCCAATGCTCCCCGAGACAGTAGCGTGATTTCATCACCGATGCGGGCGCGGGTCTCGCCCGTCGGCCCGTTGAGCACCGGCGTCACATAGGCGTCCAGCAGCTCAGGCCGTCGCCTCACCGTCGTGAAGATGCGACGCGTCTCCACTGGCCTTGGGCTGACGCGCGCTGCGGGTGTCTCGATCTGGATGGTGGTGACTTCATAGACCACGGAACGGCGGAAATTCGTGGTCGACAGCGCCGACCAAACCTTGGTGATCTCATCCAGATTTGCAGGATGAAGCGACACCTTCAATCGTTCGAATTCATCAGTCAGCGCCAGGTCGAGCACCGGATCGCCAACGGCTCCGGCGGCGGCGTTGACGATGGCGAGCTGATCGATCCGATTGCCGAAATCATGCAATACCCGCATGGCATCTCCCAGAAGGGTCTGGGCGTTGAGATCGGCGTCGGGCTGGGTCTCCATGGCGCTATAGGTCGTCAGCAGATAGCGCAAATTGAGCGATAGCGGCGGATGTCCATAGGCGCCCGGATGGCCTTGTCGTGGAATCTCCTGATTTTTCAGCCCGGCATTTTCGAATAACTGCATCAGGTAGAGATTGACGCGCGCGCCGTCGACGCCGGACACGGTGATGTCGGGCGGCGACAGGGTCACTGACGCGCTGGTCATCATCCTATCGAGCAACAGCGTCCGGAGTGTCCGGCTGACGGCGGCGATGGCTGCATAATTTGCCATCCCATCTCCTTAGCGCGGGATGCCGCGCCGCGCGCGGGCATAGGCGCCGAAGCCGCTGCTTCGAGGCGCCGACGGTGACGCAGCCGGCGGGGTTGGCGGCGGAAGAAACTGCACGTCAATTCGTCCCACCGTGACAGTGACCGGCGCATGCGTCTCCGCCATGGCCAAGGAAGAGTCCTTCCTCGCGCCAAGAGATGGAGGTTCCTTCCAGCCCAGGGTGGAAGCCTCAGGCGCGACTTCTACGGACGATGGAGTCGCATTCGGAATATTGTGGCGGGGCGGACTAGCGGTCGCTTCGACGAATACCCTCTCCTTCGTGATTGGCTGGGCCTGTATCTTCACGTTGTCACCGACGGGCCTGACCGGGGACAAAATCTCATCGGCGGCGTCGGAGTTGCGTTCTGTTGTGGAGGCTTGTTTGCGTTTCTCGTGGCGCAGGTCCGCCGAAATGTCGAAGGAATCGGTCCGGCCCTCCGTCTGGACGCGCCCGGGCGGTGTGGTTTTTTTTTCGGCAGGCTCTGGCGTGTCGAAGGCGGGCGGGGACGAATCTGCGATGGTGGAGCGCCTCGCGGCTGGTTTGTATTGCTCGGGCCTTCGCAGGTTTGAGAAGGTTGGATTTGAGAAGATCCGGGGGCCGTCATCGATGACGGGGGCGGCCTCACCGGTCAAAAGAGGCCCGGCGTTACCTGCTTCGAAGGAGGACACCGGTCGCAACCGGAGCATCGCCGCCCGCTCGAGAAGGGGAAGGCCGGCGCCGCGGGCTATGATCCGGTCGACGAAGCCGGTCATCGCAGCGTCTCCATCTCGTCTGCCAATGCGAGATAGCGTTTGCGGCGGGTGCGGGGGAGCGTCAAAATTTCCCGCTCCGACCAGTGATAGCGCCGTGCCATCCGATAAACATCGCCGAATATCCCATGCGATTGTCCAAGCGCTGCGCGCAGAACTCCCAGCCCGTCGACGGCGGCGTTGAACGCCGTGCCGCAATCCGGGCATGTCATCGTGGCTGACAGGTCAGCCATTTCATCGGCCTTCTCGAATTCCGCCGACAGGATCGACTCAAAGGCCGTCGGAAGATCCGTGACCGCGACCGGCTTTCCCTCGGGGTCGATGAGGCGGAGCACGCAGCCGACCACCAGATCGCGTGCCGCCCGGCTCGGATCGGTCAACGCCGTTGCCGCGCAACGTTCCTGGTCGGCTCCGTTGGGAAGCCGCATCTCGACGCGCCAATCGCCCTCGGATTCGGAAATGAGGATCGTACGATCCGCCTCGCTTCCGGCATTTCCGGCGTCGAGCATTTCGCGCAACGGCAAGCCGATTTCGAGTTCCGTCGCGCAGGAGGGGCAGTTGGCGACAAGATCAATCTGTGATCCTGCAACCATTGTGCAAATCGCAAGAAGCAATCGTTCGCGATCACCGACCGGCAAGGCCGCGCATTGATCATAGCTCGGTGACTGCACGCTGCCGATCCGCTCCGTCATGGCGACAAGCAAAGTGGTCGCACAGGCGGCGGGGATCAGATGATCCGCAAGCTCGGCCATGAGGAGCTCCTCATTTCCGGTCAGTTCGCGCAACCGCGCCAGCCTGTGCCGGGTGCCATCTTCTTCCAGTCCGAACGCCAGCCGAACCTGCATCGTCAGGCCGGTATGGTAAAGCTCGGCTCCGCAGGCTCCGCCACCGCCACATCGCGCAACCAGCCCTCATTCTCCAGCTTCATCGACTGGATGGCGATGGCATTGGCGTTGGCGTCCAGGTCGGGCAGGGCCTGATACTCGGACACCCAGCAACGGAAAACCTGGTAGGAAAGAACCTTTTGCCCCGCCTCGTTGAATACGTCGATGATCAGGTCCTTGCGAAAATCGGCCAGCGAGACCTCCGAGCCGAGGCCCGCGCCGAAATTCCACACCTTGTTCGCCCATTGCTCGAAATCAAGATCGTGAGTTACCCCGCGCTCCAGTGAGATCGCATCATACTTGGTGCGCCCTGGGGACTTGCGTCCTGTGGAGGGATCGCCGCCCTCGCGGTGCTCGATGACCTCGGTGCTGCGCTTCAGCGCGCCGACCTTGCTGATCCCGGCCACGTAGCGGCCGTCCCATTTCACGCGGAACTTGAAATTCTTGTAAGGATCAAACCGGCGGGGGTTGGTTATGAAGGGTGCCATGACTTCATCCTCACTCGACTGTCTGCCGGACGATCTGCTGGATTTTCAGGATCACGAATTCGGCCGGCTTCAACGGCGCGAAGCCGATCTCGATGTTTACGATCCCCAGATCGATATCGCTTTGTGGAGTCGTGCCGCTGTCGCAGCGGACGAAATAGGCCTGCGCCGGTGTCGTACCCTGGAACGCGCCCTGCCGGAAAAGCTCATGCATGAAGGCGCCGACGTTGAGCCGGATCTGCGACCAGAGCGGCTCATCATTGGGTTCGAACACTACCCATTTGGTGCCACGATAGAGACTTTCCTCGATGAACAGCGTCGTCCGGCGCACCGGCACATATTTCCAGTCGGACGCGATTGCGTCCGCGCCATCCAGGGTTCGTGCGCCCCAGCAAATATTGCTATAGACCGGGAAATTGCGCAGGCAGTTCACGCCGAGGGGATTGAGCGTTCCGTTCTCCAGGTCGGTGAGGAGATAGCCGAGACTGTCCACATTGCGCAGACGCGCGTCGGTACCGGCCGGCGCCTTCCACACGCCTCGCTGCGCATCCGTACGTGCCCAAAGGCCGGCGATGGTGCCGCTGGAGGCCATCAGCCGCGGTCTGTTGCCATTGAGAGTATCAACGATGTTGGTGCGCGGGAAATAGACCACAGCGTTGGGATGACGCAGGCTCTCGTTCTCGGTGAGCCAGGTGTGCATCTGGTCCAGCCGTCGCACCGTGTCGGGAATGTCAACGATGAGCATCGCCCGGCGGCTTTCAACATAAGTCTCGGCAAAGGAGTAGAGAGTTCGTGCCTCGTCTGGGTCGAGATAGGTCGCTTCAGGCATGCACAGGATGTTGAAAAGGTCGATGTCCTCAAGCGCATTGATGCCGGTGCGGTCGATGGCCGATCCTTGGAACACCGACAGCGGGATCGGCCGGAAATTTGTCCCCGCCGCGGGCGGCTGGCCGTCATGGCCGTCCGCCAGAGGAATTTGCTGATCATTTTCCAATGCGCCTTGCCCCGCACTCAGATTGACGGCGTCAGCACCTGCGCCCGTCAGCACGATCCGCGTGGCAGAGTCGAATGGCCGGCCGTTGCGTCCGAGCTGGACCGCGAAGCGGGCGTCGTCATTGACGGTGCTGTTGCCGATCAGCCTGACGGTCGCGCCGCTGAGGATGGGCTTCTGTGCATTCGGCACCGTGCCGTCATCAGCCGCGCGTCGGATCGCAGCCTGGATGAAGGGCAACAGACCCGCATAGGTGGTCGGCGGGGTAGCTCCGCCATAGTCGATCGTGCCCGCAATTGCGCCGCCGCCGATATCGACCGAGAATGTAGCCCCATCCGGCGGTATGGAGGCGGGTATCGGCAGCACATCACTGAGCGTGCCCGTCGATGCCGGCCGGAAGGCCGGATCAAACGGGGCCGGTAAGGCCGACCCCAGTGATGCCTGAACGAGGCGCGAGCCCTGATTGATCACCTCGATCGCGTTGTTGATGACATCGGGCTCCATCGTCAGATTGCGGAATGTCTCGCTTTGCAAGACAAGAGTACGATCGCCATCAACTCGAACCTCACTGATGGTGAGGTTGAACTGGGTCGCCGGATCGGCGGTCTCGTAGCTGACTTCGGCTCGCAGCGCATTGCCCCAGAATCCAGGGTTTTCAGCGGATTCGCCCCGAATTTGCCGGCCGGCCGTCAGCAACAATATGTCCGTGCCGCCGCCCGGATCCGAGGTCAGCATGATCGTGGCGGGACGCGCGTTGGTCGGCGGCGCATCGGTAGCACCCGTCACGGTGTCGGCGAGACGAACTACCCAGGCCTGCGTCCCGCCGTTGAGAAAGAATTGCTGGATCGCGTAGGAGGTCTCGCTGTAGCGGTCGATGCCGCCATATTCGCGTTCGAAGTCGGCCATGCCGAACAGCTGAACCGCCTCGTCGCGCAGACCCCGCTGGAACGAGCCAACGAACGCCGCAATCGAGGTCGCAACGCCGGCCACGGGTCTCACACCGCTTGGAATTTCCTCGATGTAAACGCCAGGAAAAGTTGGGTGAACAGGCATCGCATCCTCCAGGTTATGGAGGTGTCGCCCGCCTACGCGTTAACACACGCTTGGCGAACCGCGCCCCCGACTAGACTGCAGGCCGAAACTCTACAAGCTGTAATGCACACTACTTTCAGCGCGCGATCAGTTTGGCTGCAATGCGTCGCCTTGTCCACAATAACCTTAGCGCTCAAGCTCTGATGGAAGAGGAATCTTCGATTGTCTAGTTCGCAGAGACAGTACCGTATAATCGTTCTATGTTTTCCGAAGGGCTTCTGCAATGGTCGTGAACCGCGCGAAACTCAGATGTCGGTCGAATACTACGATATATATACTAAAATACGACAGTTAGAGATCGGCCGAAGCTGCCGCTGCGGGAGGCGCAACGATCGAAGGTTGCGCAAGTCCATTCATCATCTCCTCAAGACACGATCGCAATATCAGGGACGTCATTGTGGCCGTCCTCCGATTGAAGACGAGAAGAATCTAACTGACTCGCACCGTTCTCGCCGTATTTCTTGCATCATCGAGTCAACCGGTCGCAGATCATCCGGCAATCACCGGACGCCAGCGTTGCTCGGGCGCGCGCCAATCTACACCTTCGATCAGCAGCGACGGCTGTGCCGAGGTCAGCGACAGCGTTTCGCCAGGCGCAATGCTCGGCGGCCACAGAAAGACGCCGTGCTCGAGCCGTTTTGTAAACAGGCGGAAGCCGGTGCCATCCCAATAGATAATCTTGATGAGGTTGGCCCTGGTCCGTCCCCGGAACACGAACAGGTGGCCTGTGAACGGATCCTGGTGCAGGACGCCTTATACTCATCAGTTATGGCTATGATTATCGTCACATGGCCGTGCTCGCCGACCTGACGCGAAGGCGGGTTTTCGAGTTGATCCCGAGAAGCTGGATAACTAACGGAGTCGCGCGAAATTCGCCGCTCCATGTACGACGTCTTCACACTCTGGACGGAGGTCGTGCCTCACGGCGTTCAACAATGCCTGTTCCGGATTCTCGGCATTGAAGACGGCCTCGATGCTGCGAACGCAAAGCGCCACTGACTCATGAGCCAGACTGTAATAAATCTGCTTTGCCTGCCGCCGTGTGGTGACGAGTTCGGCCTTACGGAGTTCCGCGAGTTGCTGGCTGAGCGCAGGCTGTCCGATCCCGGTCGCCGCATCGATTTCCGTCACCGACTTCTCGCCTTCCCGCAGTAGCGACAGGATCATCAATCGTTGAGGCTGAGCGAACTTGCGCAACCTGTCGGCGGCGAAATCTGCCTGCTCGCGCGATTGCCATAAGGCTCTCATGCTGCGCTCCGGCAGAACCAGTTGACATCTTTCTGCGTTTTTTCATCGGCAGGCAGGAGCAGTGGCTGGCCGGGTTGCCAGTTGGCCGGCGCCAACTTCTGGCTCGACGCTGTTGCCTGCAGCGCCGCCACCATCCGCACCATCTCGTCAATCGAACGACCGATCGTTAGCGGATAGTGGGTAATCGCGCGAACGACCCCCTCGGGATCTATGAAATAGGTTGCCCGCACGCTCGCGCTGTTCTCGGCGGCTTCATCGATCATGCCGTAGGCGCGGCCGACCAGCATCGATGGGTCCTCGATCACTGGAAATGGAATCTCCACCGCGAACAGTTCCGTAATCGTCCGGGTCCAGGCGAGGTGCGAATAAAGGCTGTCGACCGAAAGACCCAACAGAGCACAATCCAGCGCGGCGAAGCGGTCCTGCGCCTTGGCCAGCGCGACGAATTCCGTGGTGCATACGGGCGTGAAATCCGCCGGATGCGAGAAGAACACGAGCCACCGACCCCTGTAATCAGAAAGCCGGATCGGACCCTTCGTGGATCGGGCTTCGAAGTCGGGGGCGGCATCTCCCATCCGCAACGGGAAAGGAGAAGGAGTGAGACGAGGCGTCGCATCATCGATCAAAAGAGGCATTCTGGGACCACCTGAGGGTTCCTGTCGAATGGCGATTCAGTCTGAAAACAATTACATAATTATATAACTATGGAAACAGGAATGTCACAAATATCAGTCATACATATATCCGATTGACCTATATCAGTTTCATATTTACAATGTATGAAATATATAATTATGTAATTGGCGGGTGGCGGAGATGGATAATCGCGCCTCCCTCGAGCGCCTCGGTCCCCGCCACGAGAATCGGTGAACAGGCGGAGATCCTGAAAAATCTCCGGCCGCGCGTTGAATCCTGCAATCTGCTCGGCCCGGCCGTTGAGGATGAGGACTGTCCATGCCCGCCTGACCCAGGGAGTCACGCAATGAGCTATCCGATCGATACTCAGGCTAAGCCCGAGGTTGCTCCGTTCTTCGATTCCGGGACCAACACCATCAGCTATGTGGTCAAGGATCCGTCGTCTCCGTCCTGCGCAATTGTCGATTCCGTGATGGACATCGACTACGCCGCTGGCCGCATCAGCTACAAATCGGCGGATCGGATCGTTGAGTATATCCGTCGCAACGAGTTGCAGGTCGATTGGCTCATCGAGACCCACGCGCATGCCGATCACCTCTCGGCTGCGCCGTACATTCAGCAGCAGCTTGGCGGAAAACTCGGAATCGGTGAGCACATCATAACCGTACAGGAGACCTTCGGAAAAATTTTCAACGAAGGAACGGAATTCAGGCGCGACGGCAGCCAGTTCGATCAACTGTTCAAGGATGGCGATACCTACTCGATCGGCGGTATGACCGCGCTTGTCCTGCATACGCCGGGACATACGCCGGCTTGCACGACCCACATCATCGGAGACGCGGCCTTCACCGGCGACACGTTGTTCATGCCTGACGCAGGCACGGCGCGGGCGGACTTTCCGGGAGGCAACGCCCGCACGCTCTATCGCTCCGTTCGGAAACTCCTGGAAACATTGCCGCCCGAAACACGGGTGTTCCTGTGCCACGATTACGGGCCCGACGGCCGGGAAATTCAATGGGAAACGACTGTGCGCGAACAGCGGACGCACAACATCCATGTTCGCGACGGCATCAGCGAGGATAGCTACGTGCAAACGCGCGAAGCCCGCGACAAAACTCTTGCGATGCCGCGCCTCATCATGCCGTCGCTTCAGGTCAATATGCGCGCCGGGCACCTGCCTGAACCGGACGAAAGCGGAAAGACCTTTCTGAAAGTTCCGATCAACACACTCTAAGAGCCGAGCGACAAGTCGAATATCAGCGGGAAGGACAACGCATGGATGCGAAGAAGCTATCTGATGAACTGAGCGTGTCGGCGCAGATCATGCCGCAGGATATGGCCGCGTTGAAGCAGGCCGGTTTCCGTTCGATCATCTGCAACCGGCCTGACGGTGAGGCTGCCGATCAACCGTCGGCCCGGGAACTGGAATCAGCCGCGTCCAGCCTTAGACTCGAATTCGTCCATCAGCCGGTCGTGGCTGGCAAGATGTCGGATGATGACGCCGTAAAGTTCGGGCAGATACTAAAGAACCTGCCGAAGCCGACGCTGGCATTCTGCCGTACGGGAACACGCTCCGTTTCGCTTTGGTGTCTGGCGAATGCGCCCACGCAACCTCTTCCGGCGCTGCTCGGCGCCGCCAAGGCAGCCGGCTATGACATGTCCGGAATCGTGCGGAGGATCGCCAACGGCGGCAGGACCCCGGCGCATCTGGCCGACGCGAGCTATGACGTCGTCATTGTCGGCGGCGGCGCCGCCGGCATCGCCTGTGCGTCAAGTCTGCTGGCGCGCGCGCCCGATCTCGACATCGCCGTCATCGATCCTGCCGACATTCATTACTACCAGCCCGGATGGACCATGGTCGGCGCCGGCATTTTCGACGCAACGTCAACCGTCCATACGATGGCGTCGGTCGTCCCCTCCGGCGTGACCTGGATCAAAGCCGCGGTCACCGCATTCGAGCCGGCTGAGAACGCCGTCATTCTGGAAGGATGTCGCGTCGTAAAGTATAGCCGTCTCGTCGTCTGCCCCGGCCTGAAACTCGATTGGGCCAAGGTCGCCGGGTTGACCGAAACGCTCGGTCGCAACGGCGTGACCTCCAACTATCGCTTCGATCTTGCGCCCTATACCTGGAAACTCGTCCGTTCACTGAAATCAGGAAACGCGATCTTCACGCAGCCGCCGATGCCGATCAAGTGCGCGGGCGCGCCGCAAAAGGCGATGTATCTGTCGGCCGATCATTGGCATCGCCATGGCCATCTCCGCGACATCGATGTCGGATTCTACAATGCGGGCGGCGTGCTGTTCGGCGTTGCCGACTACGTTCCCGCCCTGATGGAGTACGTGAAGAAGTATGATGCGAAGCTGAAGTTCCAGCACAATCTCGTCGCCATCGATGGTCCGGGCAGGAAAGCGTACTTCACCAGAACCTCGGCCGAAGGTCCGGCTGAGACCGTCGAAGTGCGGTTCGACATGATCCATGTAACGCCGCCTCAATGCGCGCCGGACTTCATCCGCGTAAGCCCACTGGCTGACGCAGCTGGATGGGTCAGCGTCGATCAAGGGACCCTGCGTCACAACACATACGAAAATATCTGGTCTCTCGGCGATGTATGTTCCGCCCCGAATGCAAAGACGGCCGCGGCGGCCCGCAAACAGGCGCCGATCGTTGCCGAGAATATCTGCGTCGATCTGGGCCTTCGCACGAAGCAGGCTGTCTATGACGGTTATGGATCGTGTCCGTTAACCGTCGAGCGCGGCAAGATTGTCCTGGCCGAATTCGGATATGGCGGAAAGCTTCTGCCGAGTTTCCCCGCCTTCATTCTGGACGGCAGGAAGCCGACCCGGGCCGCCTGGTGGCTGAAGGAAAGAGTCCTGCCGCCGATCTACTGGCATGCGATGCTCAAGGGCAAGGAGTGGATGGCTGCTCCAGACCTGCGCTGACGGCGCGCGCGCCCATGGTCCACGACATACTCGCGGTCTTGTCCGGGACTCTGGTGGGGTCGTTCTTGGGTTGATCGGCGGGGAAGGTTCTATCCTCGCCGTTCCGCTTCTCGTTTATGGGGTAGGCGTGCCATCAACACATGTGGCCATCGGGACCAGCGCCGTGGCTGTCGCACTGAGCGCCTTATCGAGCCTTATCACCCGTGCCCGCGCCGGCAATGTGCGCTGGCCTTGTGCGCTCGTGTTTGCGGCTTGCGGGATGGTCGGCGCAGGCCTGGGTTCGACGATCGGTAAGTCGTTCGATGGTCGATGGCTGCTCTTCCTGTTCGGACTGCTCATGATCGTCATCGCACTCCTTATGCTTAGGGAGCCGCATGGCCGGATCAATAGGTTGGCCCATCTGGATCCGGACCATTTTCTATCCAATTTCAAATCTCCACAGTCAGCAAGCGAAACCTGCCCGAGGGTAGCGACGCCAGGCTGTTCAGGGCCCGCCGCTACCCGCCTCTCATGTCGGCTTCGATCGTGAGACGCGGTGACGCATTGAACTGTGACCGGTAGACCTGCAGGTTCTCCATGACGCGCTGCACGTAGATGCGAGTCTCCGTGAATGGGATGCGCTCGACCCAATCAACTGCGTCTACGCTAGGGTCACGTGGATCGCCATAGCGTGCGATCCAGTCTTTGACACGCCCGCGTCCGGCGTTATAGCCAACAAAAGCAAGAATGTAATTGTCATCGTACGTGTCAACGAGATGAGCGATCTCTGCAGATCCCAGCTGCAGATTGTAAGCAGGGTCGCTGAGCAGCTGCTTGAGGTCGAACTTGATCCCCAACCGGCGGGCGATTGTGCGGCCGGCGTCCGGCGTCACTTGCATCAAGCCCTTTGCCTTGGCGCCTGACACCGCGCTGGTATTGAAAGCGCTTTCCGCTTTCGCGATCGCGTAGACGAGGCTTGTCTCGGCCTTTGGTCCGATCGAGACATATTTCGGCAGGCCGAAAGCCGGAAAAGCGTATTGATCGAGCGCAAAGCCACGCGCGAGCGCTCTCCTGCCAATAGTCAGCATCGCGCGTGCATCCTTATGCTCCGCTGCCGTCTCGGCGATGAGCGTTAGTATGCCGATGTCACCGACACGGTCGAAATCGACAGCAAACGAAGCCGCGAGATCACGATTGCCGGTTGCATAAAGCAGATCAACCGCGCGGACCAGATCGACTTTGCGCAGGGCGGCGCGCTTGGTGCGGTCCAGCCGGGGTGATCGGCGTACCGCAATCGTGCGCCGGCCAACGCGGGCGTTTGCCAATTGGCCATAGTATGCTGCCGTATACTGTCCCGCTTCGTCGTAGTGTCGGCGTGCCTCGCGGTTATGGCCGGCTGATTCCGCCGTACGCCCGAGCCAATAATAGGCACGAGCAAGCGACGTTGGATGTATCGTGATCCGTGGAATGCGGGCGAAATGCTTCACCGCACGGGTCGGATCGCGGAGGAAACGCAATGCAATCCATCCCGCAGTGAAGGGTTGGTCGACACGGAGACCTTCTCTTGAGGGTGGGGCCGCGTCGCGAGAAATCCGATAAGCGATATGTGACTTGCCCCTGTCGAGCAGCTCACGAACAAGAATACGGCGCTCGATCCACCACGCATCAGGATCGAGAACGGTGTTCCGATCGTGAGGTGTTGACAATATCAAACGGCTGGCTTCGTCGATATGACCGCTGCGCCGAAGCCACTGGGCGCGGGTGAGAAGATAGACGAGATTGCTACGAGCAGACTTTGGCACTGCGTTGAGCAGTGCATGTGCGTTCCTTGCCTTGCTGCTGACGGCGGCTCTTGCCCTTACGAGGGCGATCTCAGCCTCGCCAAGGCGTCTTGCCGCGCGCATCGCTGCGCCAAAGTCGTTCGCATAGAGCCGCATGTCCATGCGCACCCTGTGGTCAGCCATTGTCAGGAGCTGCCCAAATTCCTTGAGCACCTGCGATTCAACCTGGGCTGAGAAACGATCCGCATGCCACGCAGAGCGAGCATATTTCCGGGCAGCCGCGCTCTTGCCATGCGCAATCAATGCGCGCGCCAGCGCTAATTTGCCAAACGCTCCCGATGGTTTCTGCCCGGCGAAAAAGCCTAAAACAACACGAGGCTGTTTTGGTTCAAACCAGAGCTTGGATTCCGCGCATCGCCGGAATCGGTTTACGCTCGGCCAACTGGGATTGGCCTGTACGAACGCAGCGTAACGCGCAAAGCTTGTCGTGTTGTTGCAGGAACGCAAGATCGTCCATTCTACCAGTTTTCTGCCGACAGGGTCGCGGATCTGGCGGCGGCGATCCATCGCCGCTGAGGCGTTGCCACGACCCGCAAGCCGCACGGCTTCCTTGATAGCGTTGAAATCCGCTTTCGACGGCGCGCGCCCCGACGCATAAGTAAGCGCTGCATCGGCTGTTGATGGCGCGACTCTTGACGGAGCAACACCGGCCGGGGATGCAAGCGTCGGCGACACCGACAACAGAAGCTCGTCGATTGCGTCCCGTGGAGTTGGAGCATCGGTCGCATTTGGCCGCGGGCGTGGCGCGGGTGCGTTGTGGCTTGCCGGCAGCCGCCCGGCGATGCGCAGATTTGTCGCAGCGTCACCTCTGCGGACTGTTTCCTTCTGCACGTTGAACGTAGTCGCGACCTCTTGGTCGACAGCCTTCTCCAAGGCTGTGTACTTGCTGGTGTTCGCACGAACAGCATGAGAACTCGTCGCCAAGAGCGTTATGCCGGCAACAAGCGAAAGAGGAGCAAGATATGCGCAGATCCTCGGTATCATCATTCCCGCGCACACACATCACTGAAGGGACGAATCGCTCGCCGAAGATTTTTTCACGAAACTGTTGACGAATCACAAATTCGAATCGAGTTGACACAACAGATCTTAAGATTTTAGACTTCGGCCTTGCCGTACAGGGCGTTCGGAACTTGTCCGGTCTCATCCACATTGCCATTAGTCAAACTCTGCGTCCTGATACGCACTCATTTTAATTTTAACGGTTGATTCCGGGAATATTCGTTGAATCGAAGAAAATTCATCGCTGGTTCCATGGCGGTGCCATTTGTTCTGGCGGGCCAATTGCTATATGCGCGGCAAGAGAATGACACTTCATTTCATTCGAACATGGTCCGCCGGCGTGCGCGCGCGCTTGCAGATGCGCCGTTCAAACCGCAAAGTAAAAGGCTCCCAGACTCGCTAAAAGACATCGATTACGATCAGTATCGCGCTGTCAGGTTTCGTCCGGACCGCGCCTTATGGCGCGGTGAAGGCCTGCCGTTTCAAGTTCAGTTCTTTCATCGTGGGTTTATTTTTAGAGATGTGGTTGAGATCTACGAGGTCAGCGAGGGGCAGGCGCGTCCTATCGTTTACTCTCCCAACCTTTTTGACTTCGGAAAGGTATCACCTCCGCCAGCGGACGAGAATCTGGGCTTCGCGGGTTTCCGGATTCACGCGACGATCAACCGTGCTGATTACCATGATGAGGTGGGCGTCTTTCTGGGCGCGAGCTATTTCCGCGCTGTGGCGAAGGGGCAAACCTACGGATTATCGGCGCGAGGACTATCCCTCAAGACCGGCAACCCGGAAGGTGAGGAGTTTCCAGCCTTTCGCGCGTTCTGGATCGAGAAGCCGCCGAAGTATGGCGACTCGATCGTGGTCCATGCGCTGCTGGATAGCGAGAGCGCTGCGGCAGCCTATCGTTTTACGATCCGGCCGGGCAAGACGACCATCTATGATGTGGAAATGGCTCTCTATCCGCGTGTCGATATCGACCAGGTTGGAATCGGTACGCTGACAAGTATGTTTCTGTTCGACACCAACGATCGGGTTGGTGTCGATGATTTCCGGACTGCCGTACATGATTCCGACGGCCTTGCCATTCGCAATGGGCGGGGTGAGGAGATATGGCGTCCGCTATCGAACCCAAAAGATCTTCAGATCAGCGTTTTTGGCGATGTCAATCCGCGCGGTTTTGGCCTGCTGCAGCGAGAGCGGGATTTCCATCATTACGAGGATATTGAGGCTCGTTTCGAGACCAGGCCGAGTGCGTGGGTAGAGCCGATCGGCAACTCGGGCGAGGGTGCGATCCATTTAATTGAAATCCCAACCAAAGAGGAGATTCACGACAACATCGTCGCGTTCTGGCGGCCGAAGAATCCGATGCGCGCAAAGAGCGAAGTTATTTTCACCTATAGATTGCATTGGGGAGCCGGGAAGGTAAGAACGTCGCCATTGGCGGCTTTCACACGAACGCGAATTGGCGCCGGTCCCGACAATACCCGGCTTTTTGTACTGGACCTCGCGGGCGAGAAGCTCAAGGACATAGACGCTAGCGTTCGTGGCGAGGTGACAACTAACAATGGCGAGCTGCGAAACATCGTGACGCAACTAAACCCGGTCACGGGTGGTTGGCGATTGAGTTTTCAGCTTGATCCGAAGAAAGCGTCGATTGCGGAGTTGCGCGCCCAGTTGTTGCAGGGCGACAATCCAGTTTCGGAAGTCTGGCTCTATCGTTGGACGCAGTGATGTGCGAGGCGAAAGCGGCCCAACATCGATTGTCGCCTGATAGTTTCCTGCCGCCCGAAATGCCCCTGGCGATGCCGGAACAGTCGCTCTGGCGAAAAATCGAAGGATCAGGAGAGCGGCCTACTTCGCTGCGGCATGTTTTTCTGCAGCGCGCCTTCATATTTGTCAGCACGATCGCCATGACGATCGTGGCTGCCAGCGAAATGTATCAGGTGCTGCAGGTTGCCGGCTTGACCATTCTCGAAATGGTTATTCTGGCGCTGTTCATCATGTTGTTCGCGTGGATCGCCTTCTCGTTCGTCAGCACCTTGGTCGGATTCTTTGCGACGATAATTCGATGTGATCGTTCATTGGGGATCGATCCCGCTTCGCCGTTGCCGGTGTTGAAGAGCCGCACTGCCCTTCTGCTTCCGACGTACAACGAACCGCCTCATCGCGTTTTCTCCCGCCTTCAGGCCATTTGCGAATCTGTAGCGGAAACCGGCCAGTTGGAAAAGTTCGAGTTCTTCATTCTCAGCGATACGACGGACCCCGACATCTGGATTGTCGAAGAGGCAGCCTATCTTTCGCTTATTCAGGAGGTTGGCGCCGGCCAGGTTTTCTATCGGCATCGGAAAAAGAACACGGCGCAAAAGTCCGGCAATATATCCGAGTGGGTGACTCGGTTTGGTGGGCGCTATGACCACATGATTGTTCTTGACGCGGACAGCCTGATGGCGGGCGATAGTATTGTCCGGTTGGCCGATGCGATGGAGCGACATCCGAATGTCGGCCTGATTCAGACGTTTCCGGTGCTCGTTAACGGGCGGACGCTCTTTGCGCGCCTGCAGCAGTTCGCGGGACGCATCTACGGGCCGCTCATTGCGAGAGGAGTTGCCTGGTGGCACGGTTCGGAAAGTAATTATTGGGGCCACAATGCGATAATTCGGGTGAGGGCGTTCGCGGACCAGGCCGGTTTGCCGCTGCTTGGCGGCCCCAAGCCGTTCGGGGGACATATTCTCAGCCATGATTTTGTGGAGGCGGCTTTGATGCGCCGTGCGGGCTGGAGCGTCCATCTGGCGCCGGGCTTCATGGGAAGTTTTGAGGAATGCCCGCCGTCACTGACTGACTATGCGGTTCGCGACCGGCGCTGGTGCCAAGGCAACATCCAACATCTCGGAGTGCTGCCAGCGCGCGGACTGCACTGGGTGTCGCGGCTTCATCTCCTGACCGGCATCGGCTCTTACATCACCTCGCCGTTGTGGTTGCTCTTCCTGCTCGTCGGCATTTTGATCTCGTTGCAGGCGCAATTCATCCGTCCGGAATATTTTAGCGAACGATCATTATTTCCCCAGTGGCCGGCGCAGGATCCGGTTCGCGCGCAATGGGTATTCTTCGGCACAATGGCGATCCTGCTTGTCCCGAAGGTTCTGGGATACTTGGTGCTTCTCCGCTCACCGGTCGAGCGCCGCTGCTGCGGCGGCGCGATCCGCTCTTTCGTGAGTGTCATGGTGGAAACTCTGATTTCCGGTTTGATTGCGCCGATTATGATGCTCCTGCAATCCCGCTCGATTCTGGAGATTGCGATGGGGCGTGACTCCGGCTGGCAACCACAACACCGCGATGGCGGGAAGCTGTCTGCCCGCGAATATGTTCGAGCCTATCTCTGGCCGACAGTTCTCGGTCTACTGCTCGCGGTTTGTGCGTATGCCGTTTCGTTTTCTCTCTTTCTATGGATGACGCCGGTTATTGTTGGCTTGCTGTTGGCGATCCCGCTGGCAGCATGGACCGCAAGCCCGCATGCTGGAGCTTGCGTTGGATCTCTCGGCCTGTTGTTGACGCCTGAGAATACGAACCCGCCGAAGGTGCTCAGTCGCTCCGGCGCCCTTGAGTTGTCATCCGCCTATCGAGCGCCTGTCGAAGCGATAACGCTGCTGCAAACCGACGCTGCGGTTCGCGTGGCGCATATGGCTATGATCTCGGAAAATTCGATGCGACGGCGCGGCGAGTATGACGTTGATCGTCTTGTCGGAATGGCCAAAGTGGAGGATAGCTCAAGTTTGGAAGAAGCGATTGAGATGCTGACGCCTCAAGAGAAGTATGCCGTGCTGAATGACGGCATGGTGCTGAAAGCGCTCTTGTCAAAGGCGTGTTCGTGAGATCGCCAAAAAAACCGCTTCGTACGAAAAGAGAGCTTCTCCGTTTCCTCGCTCTTCCTATCGGCCAGCGGTCAAGCGGCGCACGATGAGGTCCTTGCTGCCGAGACACCGATCAGGTGGCCCGTGGATCTGACGGCTACGTTCGTGCGAGTGGCCGACCGCGGAGAAAGGGAGGCGGCGACAGCAGCGGCGATGCCGGCGGTGCTCCGGACTCGACAGACTCAAGCGGTCAGGCGGCTGGGGATTGCCGCAACCCTCGCCGCGGCAGTATGGTTTTGATAGGTAAACCTTCCCATCGCTTCGTAGATCGAGACTACGCGGTCCTCTTCGCTTTCGACAAGCTTGGGATCAGGCTGGCGCATGACGTGGTCAGCTGTCGCCAGCCCGACAGCGTCATCCGGTGTCAATACGATAGCGATCCGGTTGTCCTGTGCGGACGCCAGCAAACCGAAGGCACCGAATAGCGCCAGCAAGGTGGCGGCGGCGACGCGCATGAACCCGAAACGGCGTGATGACCGGCGGGGAGCTTTTGCCTCGGTGCCCATGTCCTCGATATATGGCGCGATGCGCCAACGATAAGGGCAATAACCGGACGTCAATTGTGCTGGGGCAGTAACGATTTTATGCGCGGCGTTGAAACCCGGAGCGCAATCAATGCGAGCTTTAAGGTGAAGTTCTAGGTGAGGTGGCTATGCATTAACTTAAATGCTGCTCGCCAGCTTATGACGTGCTTCACTGGTTCATGTACATAAATAGCCCGCACCACTATCTACTGACTCACGTCTCGACGATTTTAAGAACGCAACTGCCAAGGTGCATTTGCGGAAGGTACCCTGCAATTCAATCTGAACGCGGGCAACTGAGGTGGTGCCGGTTTCTGAGACAGGGGCATAAGGTGGATCGCCCGATGAAAAGGACGATCCGGTATGAAGACACGCAGACGATTTACGGCTGAGTTCAAGGCCAAGGTTGCGCTTGAGGCGATCCGTGGCGAGCGGACGATTTCGGAACTGGCGACAAAGCACCAGCTTCATCCGAACCAGATTACGCAGTGGAAACGGCAGGCCATCGAGAACCTGGCCAAGACGTTCGACGACAAGGCTGCTGATGCGCAGGTCGGCCGGGAAGCCGAGGTGACCAAGCTGCACGCCAAGATTGGCCAGCTTGTCGTTGAGCGGGATTTTTTGGCCAAGGCCTTCGATCGCTGAGCCTGGATCGGAGGAGAATGATGATTGACCCCGATCACAACCGGCTCTCGATCCGCCGCCAGTGCGAACTGGTCTCGATCTCGCGGGCGTCGTTCTACCGACAGCCCGCCGGCGAGACGCCCGAGAACCTCGAACTGATGCGCACCATCGACGAGGCCTTCATGGAGACGCCCTGGTATGGCTCCCGGCAGATGGCCCGGCATCTGCGGCGTCAGGGCTGGTGCGTGGGTCGCAAGCGGGTCCGGCGGCTGATGCGCAAGATCGGTCTGTCGCCGATCTACCAGGCGCCGAGAACCAGCGAGCCGCATCCGCAGCATCGCATCTATCCCTACCTGCTGCGGCACCTGGCGATCGAGCGGCCGGATCACGTTTGGTGTGCCGATGTGACCTATATCCCGATGCGGCGCGGCTTCCTTTACCTCGTGGCCATCATGGACTGGTTCAGCCGCAAGGTCCTGGCCTGGCGGTTGTCGAACACGATGGATGCCGACTTCTGTGTTGCCGCTCTCGAAGAGGCGATCGCCTGCCATGGCAGGCCCGACATCTTCAACACCGACCAAGGCTCGCAGTTCACTAGCTTCGCCTTCACGACGACGCTGAAGGATGCCGGCATCCGCATCTCCATGGACGGGCGCGGCCGCTGGATGGACAACGTCTTCATCGAACGACTGTGGCGCAGCCTCAAATATGAGTGCGTCTTCCTCAGCACATTCGAAACGGGAAGCCAAGCCCGCTGCGGCATCGGCTCCTGGATAGACTATTACAACCGGCGACGCCCGCACTCGACCTTCGCCGGCAGGACGCCCGACGAAGTCCATGCTATGGCGGAAATGACGGAGCAATTGGCGGCGTAGAAACGAACCCGATCCACCTTAGCCAGGCCGCCAAACTGTCTCACCAAGCGGGTCCACCTCATGGCGACGTGACGTTCCGGCCGGAGTGGCGGCTCCGCGGGGTCGATAACTTCGGGGTATCGCAGGCGCTTCGATGATTGTTTCGCTTCCAGAGGCTGAGGGGGGAATCAGACTCCGTTCGGAGACCAGGAATCCGTAGGCTGCGATGCAAAGCGTTGCGTGATGATGGAAGCCCCGCCAGCCTCGCCCTTCGTAGTGGCCAAGACCGACCTCCTGCTTGAGTTCCTGGTAATCGCGTTCGATCCGCCAGCGCAGTTTGGCGCGATCGACAAGAGCCGCGATCGGCGTTTTCTCCGGCATCGTCGAGAGCCAGTATTTGATTGGTTCGGGCTCGCCCTTCGGCCATTCGATCAGCAGCCATTCCTCGGGATAAGGCGTGGCGCGCCAGTAATCCCGATGCGCCGGTCTGACGCGGACTGCAGCGAAGCGCGAGGCAAGCGCGGCGTTCGTTCCCTCGCGCCAGGCGATCGTCTTCCACGAAGCCGGCGGCAGCGTCATCGCCAGCGCCTTCGCCGACAACGGCTTGTGCTCCGGATTCCGGCGCAGCAACGAAGGCGGACGGCCGCGTCCCGTCCATCGCTGCGGCGGCAGCGGCCTTACGCCTGGCGGCCACAGGCTCATCGATGATTGCACGCCCACGACGTAGGCCAGGCCCACTTTCGTCAGCCCCGTGCGGAACGTCGTGTCGACGCCATAACCGGCGTCGGCCAGGACGACGCCCGGTGCGACGCCCTGCGCCTGCGCGGTCCGCACTTGATCAAGCGCGATCTGCGGTTTAGTTCTGAAGACGATGTCGTCGGGCACGCCCGCTTTGGCGCGCCGCGCGGGATCGTCAGCCCAGACCTGCGGCAGATAGAGCCGGTAGGCAATCGGCAGGCTGGCATGATCGTTGGCGACCGACAGGGAAACTGCGATCTGGCAGTTGTCCTGCTTGCCGAGTTGGCCGCAATATTGCCGCGCCACGCCGACCGAATGCACCCCCTTTTTTGGAAAGCCGGTGTCATCAATGATCCAGGCACGAATAGGGCCCGTGACGCTCGATCATCGCCAGCGCATGCGTCCGAACCTTCGCCATCACGGCTTCATCCGACCACCCGGCCTTCGCGACGAAATGATGCAACGATTGATGCGCCGCCTGCACACGGGTTGGTTCGACGCGCGCCGCCATCGGTTCGACGCTCTTGCGCTCGCCCGGTAAGATCAGGCCGGCGCAATAGGCCCGCAACGGTGCCGCACGATCGGAGTGCCCCACCGCCGACGAGAGCATCTCGACAAACGCCGCGAAGCGCGATTCACTCGTTCCTCTATCACGTTCGACATCCACGGCCGCCTCCGAATCGCGGGTGAATCTCGATCATGAATCAAATCGAACATTTATGACACAGTAAGATTAGACAAGGTTGTGTCGATCTTCGACTCTATTACTACGTACATCCAAGTTTATTCGGGGCAGCTGGCGACAGGCACCAACCGAAGCGGTCCTCAACTATTGCGGGCAACCAAATACGGCGTATTATTATTATTGAGTTTCTTAGCGTTCGGTGGAGACCGAACGCAAACTATCATTGGCGGGGTCAAAATCTGTCCGGAGGAAAAATGGCAAAACGAGCAAAGAAGATGGCAAATAGGCGCTCGTCGCGTAAACCTGCGGGCAAACAGCCCCGTGAGCGCGTCACAGCCGATCTCCGCGCTACGGAAGGTCTTAGCGACGATGGTATTCCGGCAGACGATTCAGAAGGGTCAAGCCGCGATCTAAGCGTCATTGAAATCGGCAATCGCGCTTTTTTGGGCCGCGCCACAAAACTCGGAAAGCGACGGCTGGATATTCTTCCGGACATGCCCGACATTCGCGACCGGATTTACATGCCTCATCTACGGGCATTGTATCCCGCGATTTACCCAAGGATCGCTTTCTCCATCCGAGATCAGGGCCTGGATTCAAGTTGCACAGGGTTTTCACTAGCGCACGTCATCGACTTTTTGCGCTTTCACGAAACTAGTGGAGATAGTCCTCAGCGTGTCAGTGCCCGCATGCTGTATGAGATGGCAAAGAAGAACGACGAATGGAGCGGCAGCAACTACGAAGGTTCGAGTATCAGAGGAGCGATAAAGGGGCTGTTTCGCAACGGCGTTTGCAGTGAGGAAACCGCTCCTGACGACCCAGCTGTCCAAAACTGGGCGCTCACATATGAGATGGCGAAAGAGGCTCGCGAGACTCGGCTTGGTGCCTATTTTCGCCTTCAACCGGATCTGAGTGATTACCATGCAGCGTTGAATGAAACAGGTATTATCTATGTGTCGGCACAGATCCATAGTAATTGGACAAATCCGATCAACGCTTACATCGAGCCGGGCGGGAAGTCAGCTGGAGGGCACGCTTTTGCTATCGTCGGCTACGACGAGGCCGGCTTTTGGATTCTAAATTCTTGGGGTCCGTCCTGGGGAAACAATGGGCTCGCCCATTGGTCATATGACGACTGGGCCACCAACGTTATGGACGCATGGATATTACAGCTCGGAGTCCGAGCTCCAAATGCGTTTGGTGTGATAGCCCGCTCGACTTTATCAACCACATCAGGACCGAAAGTTTCGGGCGAACCTGGTCGTGGCGATATCATTGGACATTTCATCAATATCGATGACGGACGGCTTGTCACAGATGGTAAGTATGGGTCACCTTCCGCGGAAGAGATGCAGGAAACGGTCAAGCGCTTAACCTTGCCTCAGTCAAACAAAGGTAAGGGGTACGATCACCTGGTCATTTATGCTCATGGAGGGCTCAATTCGCTCTCCGACGAGGCTAAAAGAATAGCCGCCTGGAAGCGTACTGATATCTTTGGCCGCAATGGGTTGTACAACTTCCATCTCATGTGGGGCTCCGGTTTTATCGATGAAGTGTTCGGCAAGCTATCCGAATCACCAGCGGGCGCTCGAGTTGGCGGACGATTTTCCGACTGGTTATTCGAGGCTGGACTTGGAAAAGAGGCGGGATCGTACGCTTGGCGCAATATGAAGCAGGATGCTCGCGTCGCATTTAGCGGGGGTGACGACTATAATGGCGGAATACGCGGTCTCTCGCCTCTCCTGACCGCACTCGACAAAAGTGCGCTACGTCCGAAATTGCATTTTGTCGGACACAGCGCTGGTGCAATCGTACTGGGAAATCTACTTTCAACATTAAAGACATTCAGACTGAAACAGATCGAGCTGGGCAGCATTCACTTGATGGCGCCGGCCTGCACTGTGGATTTTTTCAACCAGAACTACGGGCCTTATCTCAAAGATCAAGGAGCGCTAAAGCTTAGGGACAAAGTCTATCTTTATAACCTAACGAACGAACTGGAGTTGGAGGATACCGTTTCTGCGGGCTCGAACATTCTGCCAAGCTATAGCCACTCACTTCTTTATCTTGTTTCACGAGCCTACGAAGACAAACCCGGCACCCCACTCGCAGGGATGCAACTCTTTCGAGGGGGGATGCCGACCCATTCGCGATTGGATATTGAATATTCAAGCCCCAAGGGAAAAACTGCATCACGAACGCATGGCGGCTTTGACAACGACGCTTCAACGCTGACAACTGTGATGTCTCGAATCTTAGGCGCTGCCGCGCCAGTTCCACCCAGAAACGATGAACTAATGGGTTATTAAAGTCTGAAGAAATTTTTGTTGGGAAATGCATTGCCGAAATTACGACGAACAGCAGACGCTCACAAGTCATCAGCCGTCAATGTCAAGCATAACTCGTTGGTCAGGCGTGTCATCTGGGAAATTAGCAGACCACCGTGGGATACCTACAATGCGAATTTAGCGGTCAGCTTTGACCTGCGCTGGGCTCTCGGATTTGCGCTTCGCCCAAGGGCCCGCTTTGTCGCTTAATCGACCAAGAGGCAATCTGGAGCTACTCCACTGCCTGATAAAGTCAAGAGCAGACAAGTTGAGCGTCGTGGAAGGCAACGAAGTGGCTCGTGCACATCGCCGAAAGCATCTTGGGCGTCAAAAGTTCCTGATGCGAAGCCGAGGCGCATTTTGCGTTGAGGCAGATGTGGTACGCGAGACCCACCCGCGACAGCTCCGGCAATTAGTCTTAAATTTCACCGTGCTTCAGCGCGGCTCGCCGAGCGTCGGTTGTCAACGCTTACCGAAGTCGCAATCGAAACGATCGCGCGCGGCCGAGCTTCTGACGCCGGACGATGCGCTCGCATCCCGCCCAGCCTTCGCCGCACGTGCCGTGCCACGCCCGGGGTCCTTTGCATTGACGATGTGCTTGCCGACTTTGCCTTTGTGCAGATTGTTGTCTGTCCGTCGTCAGAACATTTGGCCCAGATGGCTGCTTGATTTAGCGGAGTGTGGGCCTCTGGTTGGTGATGTTAAGCGGCGAGCTTGCGGTGTTGCAAGCGCCTGAATTGGATTGTCTGTCGTTTGATCCTTTCGCGTTGTTCGATGATGGCAGAGGCCCTACCGAAGTAGGCGTCGGCCGGCGTGACGTTGCCGAGACTCTCGTGATAGCGGCGATGATTGTAATGTTCGACGAAGGCCTCGATCTGGTGTTCGAGATCGCCGGGCAGGAAGTAGTTTTCCAGCAGGATGCGGTTCTTGAGCGTCTGGTGCCAGCGCTCGATCTTGCCCTGGGTCTGCGGGTGAAGCGGCGCTCCGCGAACATGACTCATACCGTTGGCGCCGATCCATTCAGCGAGTTCGGCCGCGATGTAAGACGGCCCGTTGTCGCTGAGCAGCTTTGGCTTGTGCAGCACCCTGGCGCTGTCGCAGCCTGATGCCGTGAGCGCCAGTTCCAGTGTGTCGGTGACATCCTCGGCCCGCATGGTCGTGCACAGCTTCCAGGCAATGATATAGCGGGAGAAGTCGTCGAGCACGGTCGACAGATAGACCCAGCCCCAGCCGATGATCTTGAAGTAAGTGAAGTCGGTCTGCCACATCTCGTTGGGCCGCGTCGTCTTGTCCTTGAACTCGTCGGCAGCCTTGATCACCACGAATGCCGGGCTGGGGATGAGATCGTGGGCCTTGAGCAGGCGATAGACGGTGGCTTCCGAGACGAAGTAGCGCTTCTCGTCGGTGAATCGCACCGCCAATTCGCACGGCGACAGCTCGGATTGCTCCAGCGCCAATTCGATGATCTGAGCCTGGATATTGTCGCCGATGCGGTTCCAGACCCGGCTCGGCCGGGAAGGACGATCCTCCAACGCTTCGGGCCCGCCTTTAAGGTAGCGGTCATACCAGCGGTAGAAGGTGCGCCGAGCAATGCCGAGCTGATCGAGCGTCTTCTTCGCGGGAAGATGCGACTGCCCAATCATTCTGATGATCTCGAGCTTCTCGGATGCGGGGTATCTCATTCGTCGTCGCCCCCATCCGCGATCATGCTTATGGAATGGCCCGTCCCTTTCTCCGGCATCAAGTACGATGCTGGTGTCAAAAACGGGAAAGGAATGAGCTAATGTCTATAACAATCCTCGGGGTTGATCTGGGAAAGAACTCTTGCAGCGTTGTTGGAGTCGACACGACCGGTGCTGTAGTCGTTCGTCGAACGATGCGCCGGCAAACGCTGGTCGAATATGTGACGAAACTTCCGGCCTGTGTAGTTGCGATGGAAGCATGCTGCGGCGCCCATCACCTGGGCCGCCTGTTTGTCGCGCAAGGTCATAAGATCCGGTTGATGTCACCGGAATACGTCCGTCCATATATTAAAGCTCAGAAAAACGACGACCGCGATGCTGAAGGAATCGCCGAAGCTGCCTCACGACCGACAATGCGGTTCGTCGAACTCAAGAGCCAGGAGCAGTTGGATATTCAAACGCTGCATCGTGTGCGCTCGCGCCTCGTGGCAGAACGAACCAACCTCATCAATCAACTACGCGCGATCCTGCTGGAGCGCGGGGAGATCTTCCCGGCCGGCCGGCGGAAATTCGAGCTTGGCGTGGATGGCATGCTTGTCGATGGCGATCAAACATTGTCACCGCGTATACGCCAGTTAGCTGGCGATTTACGTACCGAATGGAGAGAACTCGACGCGAAAATCGCGGCGTTGAATGGCGAATTTGTCAAACTGTCACGCAATGATCCCGCAGCTTGCAGGTTGACTTCGATCCCTGGCGTTGGCGTGCTCAACGCAACGGCCCTGGTCGCTGCGGTTGGCGATGCAAGTAATTTTGCCAAGGCCCGGGACCTGGGCGCCTGGCTCGGGTTGGTTCCGAAACAATCCAGCACGGGAGGTAAGGCTCGGCTGCTCGGGATATCCAAGCGTGGCAACACTTATTTGCGCACTCTACTCATCCACGGCGCTCGCGCGGCTTTGCCATCGCTGTCACAAAGCGATACGCCACTGGGGCGGTGGCTGAAGGCAATGATCGAGCGGGGCGTACACCGTAACGCCGTAGTGGTGGCTTTAGCCAACAAGCTGGCGCGGATAGCTTGGGCCATCTTGCGCAAGGAAGCGCGCTTTGAACGCAGTTACCCGGTAGCCGTGGTTTAACGAGATCAGCGCTGCGCATAGTTCGCGCAGTCCAACGGGGTTTGCAGGAAGGATCGAAGAGATGGCCTGACAGTCGAACGGCGTTCGGAAATCCCGATCAAAAAAATGGCACATTCGCTGCCGGCATGCTTATGGGGCTCTGAACGTGCGGATATCCATCTTGGCCATGGGCTTGCTCATGAGACCGTATACGTTGACGCAGACTGTTCAGAATGCCGTAAAATCCTCTTGCAGACGGGGCGGGCCATACGTTTTTTTGAGCAGACGGTTCTCCAGCGTCAGATCGGCAACCGCCTCTTTCAAGGCACGGGTCTCACGGCGCAGGTCCTGAACTTCACCGGTCGTCGCAGCACGAGCCGTGTCGCCAGCCAGCCGCCGTTTGCCGGCTTCCAGGAATTCCTTCGACCAGGTGTAGTAGAGGCTCTGGGCTATCCCTTCCTTGCGGCACAGCTCGGCGATGCTGTCTTCGCCCCGAAGCCCATCCAGCACGATCCGGATTTTGTCCTCTGATGAAAAGTGCCGCCGCGTCGCACGGCGGATATCTTTGACTACGTGTTCGGCGGAGCGTTTGCCGCCAGTCGACTTCGTGCTCATGTTCGTTCCTTCGTCTGCGACGAGAACCGAACACTCCTTAGATCACACCATCAATTCTGTGCCATAGGCGCTGATCCCGGACACTCCCTGCCCGGCGATCTCGAAACTCAGATCGAGACCTTTGTCGAGCATTACAATCATCGGCGCTATCATGAGAGCCTCGACAATCTCACTCCTGCCGAGGTTTTCTTCGGCCGCGGCCAAATAATCCTGATGCAACGAGAAAGGGTCAAGCGAAAGACTATCGAACAACGGCGATTGCTTCATCGCAAAGCTGCTGCCTAAAATGCCAACCGGGATGAGCCGGAGCCTCCGCTAAATCAGCCCGCCATCAGTCTCAATTTATCTGACGACGCACACCCTTTCGAAACGGCCTCTGAGAGGGCCGGAACTTGTCGAGAAGAAAAGAATCGTGAGCAGTAACGACGTATCCTCGATTCTCCTGAGCGAGTGCGGGACGCCCCCTTTGAGATACACCCATTGACCTGTCGAAAGTTCAAGTGACGTTTCAGGCAAGCCGAGCAGAGCCCGACCTCCCAGGCAATGCAGCGTGATGGGACCGTCAACTTGGTGCGCCTTGATATCCGTGCCAGCGTGAACGATGAGTCGCACGACCTCGAACGCTTCCGATTTTACGACGGCGGTTGTCCGTCCTTTAGCTTCGGACCCAATGGTGCAAGATCAAAAACTTCTTCGGGACTGGCGTGGTGCATGGCCATTGCGCTCATCTCCCTCTGCTGGATGCAGTAGGTCAGGTATCGACTCGATATTGACCCATATTTTAAGTCACTGAAGTAAAGGCCAAGGCGGCAATCATCCCTCCAAAAGTTAGAACAACCCCGGCGACAAGCATGGGCACTAGGCTCTCACTGGAACGTGGATCAGCCTGCTTGGTGGCGAAGTCTTCGGCGTCCTTTTGCGATTGGGCTGCTTCTTGAACTGGCTTTACGGTAGTCATTGGAAACCTTTCCCGGCCCCTCGTTGGTTGGTGAGTGCACAAAACCAAAATCAAGGACCGTTCTACCTTCGTGGTTTTGGATATAGAAAGAGAGTGGAGCGATCCGGTACGTACCGGTACTCGTACCGGATCGCGGAGCTTGCGGCGAAGGAAGGGACTAGGACCCTCGTCACGAGTCAAATCTATACCTCTAAAAAGAAATATCAAGGATATATCTTTATGCCCTGACCAGTCGTAATCGCCACGATCTTTTACGCTTCATCATGGGGCCCACAGGTTCGCGGCAAAGCACACCGCGCGCATATGGAAGCGGACGAGGGTGTGAAAAAAGCACTCGCGCGGCAGGCCATGGAGCCGATCGGATGAGCAAGGAAGAAACGGGTTGGCCGGCCTTGCCCTATCGCGATTGGGCCGAAACATGCACCGCGCTCGATCTGTGGACCCAGATCGTCGACAAATACCGGCTCGCGCACACACCCTGGGTCAATCCCTCCTGGCACGCTACGCTCTATGTGACGCCGCGCGGTCTGACGACGGGAATGGTGCCCGACGCCAAGTCGGCCATCACCTTGACCTTTGACTTCCACGACCATGCGCTGATCGGCGAAACGGCCGACATGCGTGAGAGCTTTCCACTGGAGGCGATGAGCGTAGCCGACTTCCTGAGCCGAACGACCACGCTGGTCGAACGGCTTGGCGGGCGGATGGACATTCATGGCGCTCCGAAAGAGATCTCCGACGCAAAACCATTCGCGCAGGACACCGTGTTGCGGCCCTACGACCGTGGGGCAGTCGAACGCTTCCATCGGGCGCTGGTGCAGATCGACCGCGTAACGGCATACACTCGGTCCAACCAGTCGCGACTTCGACCATCGTCAACGTCTGAATGAACGAGCCAGCTACAGATGTGTCGCCATAGGCCACCATGTCGACCTCGCAGAACCCCGGCGGCGGATCGTGCCAGTCATTAAACGTCCGGATCGGCACTTCACGCCGCACCGCCGAATAAAACCCGACCCGCCGGCGCTTACCGCCGGCCGCGGCGATTTTGGTCTCGACCAGCAGGCGATCAATCGTGGCTGCGCTGACGCCAAGCACTAGCGCTCGATCGGCCTAGTCGAGCTTGAGCCGGCCATGGACCGACGCAAACCACTGCCGGGTATGGTCCACCAATCGCGGCTCGCAATATGCTGCCGAGCTCTACCGCGACACACTGATCGCCAACGGCCTGATCGGCTCGATGGGACGCCGGGGCAACCCCTACGACAACGCCAAAGCCGAGAGCTTCATGAAAACGCTGAGGGTCGAGGCGGTCTATCCGATGGCGTTCGAAACCTTCGAGGATATTACCGAGCACCTTCCCCACTTCATCGAGGAGGTCTACAATAAATGCCGGCTTCATTCAGCGCTAGGCTACCTGAGTCCTCAACAGTTCGAGTATCAACACATCCGACAGACTGGCAAATCAGCAGCCTGATCTCTGTCCGCCCCAAGGGGCGCACTCCAATCGCTTGGTCCAAAAAGCCCGGTCAGGTCAGTCATGCTCGGTCACAAGTCGAAACCGATCGGGGACGTGGCGCGCTCGGCACATCGATAGAGACCCCATCAGCGGAGATATTTACGGCACTACAAGCGATGCTCATCCCATCGCTACATATTTGCGCGGGATGATCGACTTCGGTCCTCTTCCGATCCTCGGTCATGACGTGCTCCGCGGATGCAAAATCGCAGAGCGCAGGAGTTTACTGAGCGAGCCTAATCGACAGCGTGGTGATCCTCTGGTGGGCAATCCGGCACCGAGGACGAATGAAGATCATCTGCGATCGTCTGCGCGAAACTGCTCTGAGTCATCACATCAAGTTCGCGCCTCATTTCCTGCATCGTAGCCATTTCAAGAGAAATCTTGTGCTGTTGGGCGGCGATTTGGACGAGTGAAAGAGAGAGAATCGACTTTCTGGTCTGATCGATCAGCATCACAGAACTCATATTAATGTTCATTCAATTCAAAGCGGAAGTCGCTGGCAAGTTCGACGACTCGAAAATGCCACGCGAAACAAGCCTTGCCATCAATGCGAAGCGGCACTTTAGGACGTAATATCCTTATAGTTTTTCAGGCTGGACCGATTTCACGGTCAGGTGAGCCGAGGTAAACAAGCCGCGAGTCTCGATCCGACCAGATCGAGACGAACAACACGCTGCGCAAGTTGACAGCTGACGGCACTGCGGCGGTGGCTGGCAGGCATGTACGCGCCCTGACGATCAACATCATGGGCGGCGATGATCCGCAGGCGGGCGATGGGCATGTGTGGGCAGAGCTGGAGCGATATCTTCGCGGTCTGGATGGTCGCAGCGCGGGTGGAGCTCCTAGCAAAGTGGCTTGAACTAAGGGCGTCAAAAGTTCGCTTGAACCTTTGAGCGGGTTCGAGCGACTCATCATCGCTGGGGATTTCAGGGCCCAGTGCGTATCAGCCGACGCCGCCGGCGAACATACTCCGCCGCGCGGCGTTGTGCGTTTTTGAGTTGGAAAACACCACCGTTAGCCGCCAAAGCGAAACCCGCCGACGCGGAGAATCGCCGGCGGGTTTGGGGGATTGCTACCTGTCCAACCCGGATGATGCAGAACGCATCAGGCCAAATGGCAACTCTCCACCGTCTCTGCAACCTTTTCCGAACCCTTTATGGCGAGCTCGCACCTCAGCAAATATGACGCTGGTCACTCCATATGGAGTCTACCCGGTGGGGCCATACCCCATCGGAGAGCGCAGTCCCGAGCTTTTCGTGCGAGACCAAGACACGCTCCTCAGCAGGTCACGGCCGCCACGCGGGCTTACCTCCGCGTGGCCAAATCTTCGGCGTTGATCCCGCCATTACATCTTCGGACGCGGATCGTCCTTAGGATAGCTGTTGAGCTGAATAATTGTGTCGCCGTCGGCGAAGAAAGAGTGCACCGAACCGGCGGACATCGCAAAGGAGCTACCTGCGGGAAGAACCTGAGCTTTGTCGTGATCGTCCGTTGTTCCCATTCCCTGGTCTAATTTGATCCCGGCGATTCTCAGCTGTCCGCCAATGAGCCAAAAGGTGGCCCCTCACGACGGGAAACCGCCTTTCATTCTTGAAGTTCGCGACACACTGTGGAACTCCTAGCGTGGCATCGGAGGTCGGCATGGTGAAGGTGGTTCAGACTGGGAGAGATCTGCGCGAATACGGCGCGACCGGTCGCTCCCGTCAGTAGGGCCGTCCAAATTTTCTCATCAATAGCTCGTGACCCGCGATCCTTCCTAGCGCTTCGACGCCTTCGTCGGTCCAGCCGTAACCTGACTTTTGCCCGAGCCAAGCAAGTGCAAACACGGTGGAGTCGACCTGATCGTCATTCTTGGAGTTTGGAAAGGAGATCAATTCGAGAATGTAAGCGTTGAGCCAAGGCGCTTCTTTTGGCAAGAGAACGAAGCCGCCTTCGATCTTGGCGGTCTGCGCTCGCAATCGCACGGTCTTATCGCCATCAACGGCCGGAGTTGCTTGTATTCTGGAAAGCCCTTCTGATCTCAGCTCCTGGATCAACGAGGTGCCCGACGCTTTATCCTCGATCAGGACGATAGTCGGCGAGTGCAGGGAAATTTGATCTTTGACCGCTCGTTTAAGCCCCGGAAAGTCGAGCTTCCGGCGAAACACGTCGAGCAGGTACATGCGCTTGTCTTTTAGACCCCAGGTCGTGCAGACGCTGTAGTTGGCAAGCTCCGTATCCTTGTTCGCGGTGTCCCAACTTTGAACCACCTGCTCAAATTTCGGAGGTCTTTCAGATGGAACGTAAAATTTCAACCAATCCCGCTTGACCACATTGCCAGACGGTGGTTGCGGATTTTGTTGGTATTGAGCAGAGAAATTATACTCCGTCATTCCACGACGTATTCGCTCGAGCTGATCACGCGATATCAGATCGCGATGCAGCGTATCGCCATCGCGTCGAAGAATATGCCTGGTGCCGTACGGCGTTTGGAACTCGTAAACCTCATCACGTTCTGCAATCGCGGGAATTGCGACGATGTCCCACGTTTCATGCTCTGTGACATGAGCAACCAGATCGTCAGCATGGAGACGCTGCATGACGATAATGATCGCGCCGTCTTCCTGGCTATTGAGGCGGCTGCGAAGCGTATTGTCATACCACTCGTTCACAGAACTCCGCCGAGCATCCGATTGTGCGTCGTCGGCCTTGAGGGGATCATCGATGATGATAATGTCAGCGCCGCGCCCTGTGATGCCTCCGCCAATCGACGCGGAGAGTCGATATCCGCCAGATGTCGTTTCGTATTCGGACGTCGCCTCGCTTGACGGTCTGGTGTCAAATAGAGCCTGATAAAAGGGGCTTCGCATCAGCTCTCTGAAATCCCGTGCGAGCTTGTCCGAAAAATCCTGTCCATAGGTGACGACCATAATTCTCTTGGAGGGATCGTGGCCTAACAGCCACGCTGGAAAGACAATGGATGTTGCATGGGATTTGAGATGGCGTGGCGGAACATTGATAATAAGACGTTTGCAAACGCCCCGCCTGACATCTTCCAGCTTGGCCGCAAGTACCTCGACATGCCAGTTCGATAGAAATCGGGTCGACGCGTTCAGTTGCAAAAACGATCGATGGATAAAGGCGCAAAGGTCGTGGCGCAGGAGTTCTGCGTACATCTTGTCCGGTGGGGGTGCCATTTCAGTCGGCATCCCCTTCTTTGCGGCATAGCTTCATGCGCTTATAGGTGGCGCGCAAAACTTCCAAGTCTGGTTCGCCTAGCGGATACTGTTCAGGCCTCAGAGTAGAGGCTCGCGTTTCCATTTCGTCGACCAGTTCGAGGAATTTTCCCATGGCTTTGTGATCCCCGCCAGCTGCTTTCGTTGCGAGCTGCATCACGGTCGCCTGCAGCTTGGATATTTTGCGAGATTTTCCATTCACCGTTGCCGCCACTTGGTCGGCGGCCGCTTCCATGACAAGGGTTTTGAGGTTCTTTGATCCTTTGGGTCGTCCTTTGCTGTTGCCGCTGACGCCTTTCTTAAATCTGTACTGCTCTGGGGGATTACGGCCGGGCTTTGGAGC
Organism: Nitrobacter sp. TKz-YC01; assembly: GCF_047824785.1. Classification (GTDB taxonomy): domain Bacteria; phylum Pseudomonadota; class Alphaproteobacteria; order Rhizobiales; family Xanthobacteraceae; genus Nitrobacter. The sequence goes on from NZ_CP181167.1 coordinate 956,753, forward strand.
GTCTGATTTTTTTGGCGTTTTCCTGATTATCTTCGCTCTTTTTGTCATTTTGCTTCCCTCGGGGGCGCGCTCGGTCAAACCTTATTTTCTCGAACTCAGTTTTAAGGTCGGCGTGAATCGCCGTAATGCCGTAAACCTGTTGGAATCGGCGAATGATGACGTCGACATAATGGGGGTCGATTTCAATTCCGTAGCCTCGCCGACCGGTTTTCTCTGATGCGATCAGTGTTGTGCCGCTACCGGCGAACACGTCGAGGACAATTCCTCCACGCTTGGAGCAGTCCAAAATTGCATCGGCCACCAGCGCGAGCGGCTTGACCGTCGGATGCATAGCCAGGTCGTCATCGCGGGTGCTCCCAAAGACATTAACGCCGGCGTGTTGATTTCCACTGAGAGTTGACCCGGGATTTCCACCGAGAAGTGACCCGCCTTGATGATGTGTTCTGGGTCAGGTTGTCGTCAAGTTGCGCGCTTTCTCCTTTGCGGGTTTTGGCGGTTTCGCGGAACTGGTCTTGAAGCGGAAGCTGTCGTTTCCTGTCTCGACGATGTGGCATCGGTGGGTGAGCCGGTCGAGGAGAGCGGCGGTCATCTTGGCGTCGCCGAAGACGCTGGCCCATTCGCCGAAGCTCAGATTGGTCGTGATGACCACGCTCGTCCGCTCGTAGAGCTTGCTCAGCAGGTGGAAGAGCAAGGCGCCGCCCGAGGCGCTGAACGGCAGGTAGCCGAGTTCGTCCAGGATGACGAGATCGGAGTGGCAGAGGCGCGCTGCGATCTGCCCGGCCTTGCCCTGAAGCTTCTCCTGTTCGAGGGCGTTGACGAGCTCGATGGTGGAGAAGAACCGGACGCGCTTACGATGATGCTCAATGGCCTGCACGCCGAGCGCGGTGGCGATATGCGTCTTGCCTGTACCGGGGCCGCCCACGAGGACGACGTTGTGAGCGTCTTCGAGGAACTCGCAGCGATGCAGCTGGCGCACGAGCGCCTCGTTGACCTCGCTGCTGGCGAAGTCGAAGCCGGTCAGGTCGCGGTAGGTTGGGAAGCGCGCCGCCTTGAGCTGGTAAGCCGTTGAGCGAACCTCCCTGTCAGCCGTCTCCGCCTTGAGGAGTTGCAACAGGACCGGCAGCGCCGCCTCGAAGGCGGGAGAGCCTTGCTCGGTCAGCTCGGCGACGGCCTGGGCCATGCCGTGCATCTTGAGGCTGCGCAACATGATGACGACGGCGCCGCTGGCGGGATTATGACGCATGGCGCGCCTCCCCAGTCTGACGCAGGGCGTCATATCGCTCGACGTCGGCCTGCGGCTCGCTCGTCAGCGTCAGGGCCTTGGGCGCCGGAACGGCAGGCGGGTCGAGCGGTTTGCCGTCCACCAGGCGGTGCAGCAGGTTCAGGATATGGGTCTTGGTGGGCGCGCCCGCCTCGATGGCCAGTTCGACGGCGGCGAGCACGGCCTGCTCGTCATGCTGCAGGACCAGGGCCAGGATCTCGACCATCTCCCGATCGCCGCCGGGCGTCTTGAGCAGGCGCTGTTGCAGGGAGCGGAACGCAGGCGGCAGTTCGGCGAAGGGGGCGCCGTTGCGCAGGGCTCCCGGCTTGCGCTGCAGGACGGCGAGGTAATGCCGCCAGTCGTAGACCGTCGTGCTCTGACGGTTATGGGAGCGGGCGAAGACGCGTCGATGCTCGCAGATGACCCGCCCCTCTGCGACGACGGCGATCCGCTCGGGATAGACGCGCAGGCTGACGGGCCGGTTGGCGAAGGAAGCTGGCGCGCTGTAGCGATTGCGTTCCAGATGAACGAGGCAGGTCGGCGAGACGCGCTTGACGTATTCGACGAAGCCGTCGAAGGGCCGGGTCATCTCCATCAGGCGCGGGGCTTCTTCAGCCCATGCGTCGGCGATGGAGCCGGGCCGGACGCCATGCGGAATCTCGGTCCAGAGCTCCCGGCATCGTCTCTCAAGCCAGTCGTTGAGCGCCGCCAACGATGCAAAGTTCGGCATGGGCTGCCAGAGCCGATGCCTGGCGTCCTGAACGTTCTTCTCGATCTGGCCTTTCTCCCAGCCTGATGCGGGATTGCAGAACTCGGCCTCGAACATGAAGTGGCTGACCATCGCCGAGAAGCGGGCGTTGACCTGGCGCTGCTTGCCCCGACCGACCTTGTCGACGGCGGTGCGCATGTTGTCGTAGATGCCCCGCTGCGGAACGCCGCCGAAGACCCGGAAGGCATGGTTGTGGGCGTCGAACAGCATCTCGTGGGTTTGCTGCGGATAGGCCCGCAGGATGAAGGCGCGGCTGCAGGAGAGCTTGAAGTGGGCGACCTGCAGCTTGGTCCGCTCACCGCCGATGATCGCCCAGTCCTCCGACCAGTCGAACTGGAAGGCCTCGCCTGGCTGGAACGCCAGGGGCACGTAGGCGCCGCGACTGCTGGTCTGCTGCTCCCTCTGCCGGGCGGCCTTCCACTCGCGTGCGAACGCCGCCACGCGGTTGTAGGAGCCTTCATACCCGAGCGCGACCAGATCGGCGTGCAACTGCCGGATCGTCCGCTTCTGCTTGCGGGATCTGCCCGCCTCCAGCCGGAGCATGTGGGATAGCTTGTCGGCGTAAGGATCGAGCTTGCTTGCGCGCTCGGGGACGTTGAACCGGGGCTCCACGCTGTCCGCGCGCAGATACTTGCGGACCGTGTTCCTCGACAGACCTGTGCGCCGCGAGATCTCCCGGATCGAGAAATGGTCCCGATGGCGCCAGCGCCGGATGACGCTCAATAACTCCATGCTGATCACTCCGTTCTCTCCCGCTCTCATCGCGGGGAAAAGGTTCCAACATGGGTCAAATCTCGATGGAAAAACCTCAGCTTCCCGGGTCAACTCTCAGTGGAAATCAACAGTCAGAACATTTGGCGCAACGGGCATGGAGATTTAGCGGAGTATCAGCCTCGATCTGGGTCGATGTTAAGCGGCGAGCTTGCGGTGCTGCAAGCGGCGTAGTTCGATTGTCCGTCGTTTGATCCTTTCTCGTTGTTCGATGATGTCTGCGGCTCTGCCGAAGTAGGCGTCTGCCGGGGTCACGTTGCTCAGGCTCTCGTGATGGCGCTGATGGCTGTAATGCTCGACGAAGGCCTCGATCTGGCGTTCGAGATCGCCGGGAAGGAAGTAGTTCTCCAGCAGGATGCGGTTCTTGAGCGTCTCATGGCTCATGCTATGATCGTCGATCCACTCGGCGAGTTCGGTCGCGATGTAAGACGGACCGTTGTCGCTGAGCAGCTTCGGCTGATGCAGAACCCTGGCGCTGTCGCAGCCTGAAGCGGTGAGCGCCAGTTCCAGCGTGTCGGTAACGTCCTCTGTGCGCATGGTCGTGCACAACTTCCAGGCGATGATGTAGCGGGAGAAGTCGTCGAGCACGGTCGACAGATAAACCCAACCCCAGCCGATGATCTTGAAATAGGTGAAGTCGGTGTGCCACATCTCGTTGGGCCGCATGGTCTTGTCCTTGAACTCCTCGGCAGCCTTGATGACGACAAAGGCCGGGCTGGTGATGAGGTCTTCTTCAACCGGCTCATTTTGTCTCAGGGGCAATGATCCCGGACAAAGTGAGCGAGTCAAATGTAAACGGCTGCGGAACAAAGCTTCTTATGTTTCGGCGTGGGTCTCGTCCGTGATCTGCAAGGGGGTCCATCATCCAGCTCAACGAAATCAATGGGCCGAAGGGGTCCCCATGATGCCGATGGTTATTTTGGATCAGCATTCACATTCTGGCCGCGTCTCGCTCGCCCGCTTCTGACCGTACCTCCGGCGGAGCTGCCGCTCCCCTTCCGTAGCGACCGGTCCCTAGGATGAACCAAGCCGCCTATTCCCCCGGCTGGGCTCTCCCTGGGCACACCGCTACCTCGATGCCGGTTTGATTACTTGCGTGAGAGTGAGAAAAAGAGCCGACGATCCTGCAACGCCGGCTCAGATATCGTCGTCTTCGGTCGACCATACTCGGGTTAGTTCCCCACGTAGTGCGCCGCCCTCACTGGATAATCCTGGACCGGCGGCGGTGGCGTGAAGCTATAGCGGTAAGTCAGCATCGCGGTTCGTCCGGCGGCCGGAACGGCATGACCGGCATAATACTGCGCATAGTAAAGCTCATCGGTCAGGTTGTAGATGTTGAGCTGCAGCATCGAGTCCTTTGTGACTTTATAGCTCGTCATCAGATCAAGCTTCCAGTAGTTGGGCACGTAGTTTGTGTTTTGGATATTACTGAAGGTTCGCGCCGCATAGGTGGCGCCGCCGCCGACGGTCCACAGCGGCGTGAGTTCATAAGTGGTCCACAGCGTAAAGTTATGCGGTGGCGTCTGTGGGAGCTGGTTACCCAACTGCGCAAGATCGGTCGTATTGACGATCTTGGAGTTCAGATAGCTGTAGCCCGCAAACAGGCCCCACTTATCAGTGATCTTGCCCGCGGCGCCCACTTCCACGCCATCCACGCGCGCCAGACCACCGAGCACCAGCGCTGTATTCGAGGCTGGATCGATTGGAATACGCAGATTGGTCTTCTCTATCCGAAACACCGCGCCGCTCAGCGTCAGCCTGCCGTTTAGAACATCGACCTTAGCGCCGACTTCAGCCGTTGTGTTGCGCTCGGGAGCTAGCGTGGAGTTCGCCGCGTTGTTGCCGGCGTCACTCAGCACGTCGAACTCCGCCGCCGGATTGTTCGACACGCCATAGGCGGCGTAGATACTCGAACTATGCGTCGGATGGAAGATGCCGCCGACACGCCAGGCAACCATCTGATCGGCCCGATTGAGCCGCTGGCTCGCGGGCGGTACTGCCGCGAGATTGGTGTAGGTGGTGCGGAAATCGTCATAGCGGATCGATCCGAGCAACTCGAAGTACTCGTTGAACTTGACCTGATCGAAGCCGTAAACCCCATAGTCCGTCGAGACGGTACGGTTTGGCAAACCGAAGCCGTTATTCGGCCCGCCATAAGTCGTATCGACCGGGGCGAAGGCGTTGGTCCGGCACGCCAGGTTTGTTGGCGTGCAGTAGTTAGCACGCATCTGATCGCGGGTTTGTTGCGAGGCTACAGCACCCAGCGTGAAGGTATGCTCCAGGCCGCCGGTCCAGAATTTGCCGGTCAGATCAGTCTGATTAATGACTAGCGTGTTATCCGTTACTGTCTCGAAGTGTTGCCGTCCCATCGTCATCAGTTCGACCGGATAGCCCGGAGTAATCGCGCTGACATTGTCAGCCTGCGCCTCGCCGCGCGGGGCTGTCGGCCGTGCCATGCGGTTGACGCCAACGTATCGCGTCGCGTTCGAAATCTTCAAAGTGTCGCTGAAATCATGCTCGAACTGGGCTGTGGCGATGTGAGTGTTGGTGATCTGGCGATCCGCCAGCGGGCCGCCAGCCACGCCATAGAAAACTTGGCGAGGGACCGGCATCGGCGGCGTTGCGGCGCCATTGCCGAAATAGCCGGGGTTGGTCATTGCGCCGGTCGTTGAATTGCGGACCGGCCCCGGTAGGTAGCGATGTCCGTAATCTGGCACGCCATCTTCGCCTTGATAGATATAGCTGAAGATCCCCCGGGTATCCGGCGTAAACTCCGCTTTGATCGATGGGGCGACACCCCAGCGCCTTGCGAAGATATGATTTCGGTCCTGGACAGGAATGTCCTGATACATCGCAGCGAGGCGTCCGGACAAATTCCCCTGTGTCCCATTGGCATCGACATCGGCGCGATACCCGCCGCTGGAGACGCCACTGACGGTGCCATTCACGAAGGTGGTCGATTGGGGAAGCTTCGATACGGTATTGATCGCGCCGCCGGTCGAACCGCGACCGAAGGCAAATCCCGACGGCCCTTTGTACACTTCGACGCGATCGCTGCTGAACATGTCGCGCGTGTACCAACCCGGATCGCGAAGGCCATCGCGGAACATGTCACCGCGGGCCGCGAAACCACGCACGATCGGCGTATCGCCCTGATTGCCGCCTTCGCCGGCGCCAAAGGTAATGCCCGGCACCGTCCGCAGCGCGTCTTCCATGGTGAGGAGCCGCTGTTCCTGGATCACCTGCTGCGTCACTACGTTGACGGTCTGCGGCGTATTGGCGAGTGGCACCCCAAGCCGGGCCATTCCTGCCTGCGCAGGCGCCTGATAGCCGGTAACGCCGTGCGCGTCGCCGACGATGGGATTGACCTGAACGTTGCTCGGCGCAGCAGTGACAACTGGCGCGGGGGCAGCATGTACAGGCGCACGATGCACAGTTCTTTTCTTGGCCTGCCGCTTTGGCGCCGTGACGCGAACCTGCGGAAGATCCTCTCCGACGGGAGCCGGCTGGGCGTCGGCAGAATCGGATATCAGCATCACGGCGGCAACGCCGATCATCGCTCTGCCCCACCCTACTACTGATGAATGTCCTGCTACGACGTTGCCGCTTTCTGTATCGCTCGTATGATCTGCCGATGGAATACCCATTGCCCCGAATCCTTGAAGATTGCTGACATCGCGAAACTAAATCCGTAGGCCGCGACATAGCTCCTGGATAATTTCGTAAGCAACCTGTCGGAACCGCAGTTCGAGGCTCTTTATAGAAATTCTAGTTCAAGCCTCGTTGATTAAGCACTTTCGTCAAAGGCGACTGCGCGCTCGTTTAACGCCTGTGTATGCTGCTTGTTTTTCTGGAATCACTTTTTGCGTCTCATTGATCGAGAGTCGCGGCGCGACATCAATATCCCGTGGCGGGTGATAAATCTGCCGCATCATCCCGGCGCGAGCTTCAACGCACCCCAGTACTAACTTACAGATATTCTAAGTTTGATATCAGCTTGTCTGTTTGATTCGAAAAGCCCAGGCGCTAGAGCATGTCGTCAGATGCCTGCGCATCTGTTCTTGGCCGCTCCGACAGCCCGGAGTGGTGCATGATAGTAGAGTTTCTCACCATGAAGCTGTCTCTGAACCTCTCACGTACGATGGTGGGCAATAGCCGAACACGAGCCGCAAAGGCTGCTCTAGCGATCGGGCTTGCATTCCTTTTGACGTTAGCGTTTGGACCGCACCTTGCTTACGCTCAGTCATTATCGCGGCCCGGCTCCCACGAGGCCGCTTCTCCTTCCGGACAAAATCCTTCGATAGGCGCGCAATCCACGCCTGCGGCAGCCCAGACTACGCAACTTGAACCTCAGCAACCCGCGTCGCAAGCCGTACCTGGTGCCGAGACGTTCCCCGCCGAGCCGCCGGCCGCGTCGGCGATGCCGTCAATCGAGCAGCAAACGCCGCACGCGAGCGAACTCGTCGAAGTCCCCGAGTCGATTCTGCCGCATGAACTGACGCCCATCGGTATGTTCATGGCAGCCGATTCCATTGTGAAAGCAGTAATGATCGGTCTGGCGTTCGCTTCCGTTGTGACGTGGTCGGTATGGCTTGCAAAGACAATCGAGTTGATTGGCGCGCGGAGCAAACTCGTGCGTGATATCCATAACGTGGAACGCGCTCGTACGCTTGATGAGGCAAGCGGGATATTGCAGCAGTCCGGAAGCGACATCGCTAATCTCACCAATGCCGCACGCGATGAAATTCATCGTTCGCAGGACGCCATGAACCATGACGGCGTCAAGGAACGAATTGCTTCGCTGTTCAGTCGCATAGAGGCAGCGGCGGCACGGCGCATGACCCGCGGGACCAGCATTCTGGCTACCATTGGATCGACCGCGCCGTTTGTCGGGCTTTTCGGCACCGTCTGGGGAATCATGAATGCCTTCATCGGCATTTCGAAAACGCAGACCACCAACCTCGCGGTCGTCGCGCCCGGCATCGCCGAGGCCTTGCTGGCAACGGCCATGGGGCTTGTCGCGGCGATTCCGGCAGTGATGATCTACAACATGTTTTCGCGCTCCATCACGGGTTATCGCGGCTTGCTGGGAGACGGCTCGGCGGAACTAATGCGCATGGTGAGCAGAGATCTCAATCGGGCAGAGATGATGCCTCATCGGATCGTTGCTGAGTAAGGAGTAGCCACCCGTGGGCGTTTCGCTTCAGCCGGCATCGTCAGAGGATGAGATGGCGCAGGTCAGCGACATCAATGTGACGCCGTTCATCGACGTCATTCTGGTGCTGCTGATTATTTTTATGATTGCGGCGCCGCTGGCGACCGTCGACATCGCCGTCGACCTGCCAGCATCGACGGCGGTGCGTCAGCCGCGTCCGGAAAAACCGATCTTCATTACGCTCAAGGCTGACCGCACGCTGGCGGTCGGGGAGACGCCGATCTCGCGCATAGCGCTGGCAGCCTCGCTGGCCTCGGTGACATCGTCGGATCACAGCAAGCGTCTGTTCGTTCGCGCCGACAAGACTATTCCCTATGGCGAGGTGATGACGCTGATGAACGATTTGCGGTCTGCCGGGTATTTGAAGATTGCCCTGGTCGGACTTGAATCCGCGGGCGGGGCACAATCCGGGGGGGCTGCACAATGAGCATGCCGCGCCTTTACAGCAACGTCACGCGGAAAGAATTGTTGCGCTGGAGCACCTGCTTCATTGCAATGCTGTCATTGCATGGCGCAGTCGCGGCCGCCCTGCTCATGACACCGGCCGAAGGCGATACCTTCGATACCGTCACGACAATCGAAGTAGATTTCACCACCGAGTCGTTCCGCGACGCCGAGGCTCGAGACGTAGCGCCGGGCGAAGAGCAAATGCAGGCCGACGAAGCTCCTCCACCTCAGGAAAAGGCCGAAGTCAAGACAGAGAACGAGCCGGAACCCGAACCGCCGCTTCCGCAGGTAGCCGAACCTGACGTTGCGCTGGAGACGCCTCCCGAGCAGAAAGAGCAGGAAGAGAAGAAGAAAGAAGAAAAGGAAAAGACTCCGAACGCAACGCCTCCGCTGATTGCCTCGGCCGTCACGACGGCGCCAACCGCCGCCGCTGCACGGAAAGCACCGCTCGTGAGCTGGAAACGGAAGCTGGCCCTTCACCTTCAGCGTAACAAGCGATATCCGCGGGATGCCCAGGCCCATCACGAAACCGGAACAGCAAAAGTCTTCTTTATCATTGACCGCAGCGGTCACATTATCTCCAGCAGAATCGCGAAGGGTAGTGGATCTGCCGCCCTCGATCACGAAACGCTCGAACTCCTGCAACGCGCACAGCCATTGCCCCAACCTCCGAGCGACGTCGGCGGAACTCAGTTTGCTTTTACAATGCCGATTCTTTTTGAGTTTCAATGATTCTGCGCTTGACAAGGCGCGCGCTGAGTTTCGGCACTCGCCGGAAGCTGACACAATACGAGACGACCACCGACCGGATCCTTGTTCTGGAAGGGGACCATCGACGACTGTCTGCCCGCGGGTTGCTTGATCGCGCTACCGAACTAAGGCAGCGGGTCCAGGCTGGCACGTCCCTCGATGAGATCAAGGAAGAAGCTTTTGCGCTGGCTCGCGAAGCCGCGCGGCGCGCGCTGAACGAACACCCTGTTCCGGTACAGATCATCGGCGCTCTCACCCTTCATGACGGCCATCTCGCCGAGATGAGGACTGGAGAAGGCAAGACGCTCACGGCCACACTCGTCTGCGCGCTCAATGGCCTGACGGGACGGGGCGTCCACGTCGCCACGCCGAATGATTATCTGGCTGAGCGCGACGCCGCCTGGATGCGGCCAGTCTACGACTTGCTCGGACTCAGCACCGGCGTGATCACGCAAGAAATGGACGACGATGAGCGGCGCGAAGCCTATTGTTGCGATATTACTTATGGCGTCGCCAGCGAGTTCTGTTTCGACTATCTGCGCGACAACCTAAAATTGTCGGCCGCTGAAACCGTGCAGCGCGGCCATGCTTTTGCATTGGTTGACGAGGCCGACGCCACACTGATCGACGAGGCCAACATGCCGCTGGCGCTGTTCGGGCCGCTCGGCGATCATTCCGGCTTTTATGAGGTAATTGATGTCTTAATCGCCTCATTGCAACCCTCGCACTACGAAGTCGACCATCGTCGGCGCGTCACACTGACCGAAGCGGGATACAGTGAAGTCGAGCTCCGGCTGCAGCAACAAGGATTGCTGAAGGCTTCGTCGACGCTGCATGACAGCGTATCGATCTCACTGCTCCACCACATCATGCAGTCGCTGCGGGCTCATGTGGTGCTCGCGCGCGACCGCGACTATGTCGTTGAGAACGGCAGGGTGATCATCGTCGACCGGCTGACGGGACGGCCGATGCCTGGACGGCGCTATGACGAAGGACTGCATCAAGCCCTGGAGGCCAAGGAAAGTTGCGCCATCGGAGAGGAAACGCGCACGGTCGCTGCGATCACATTCCAGACCTATTTCCGGCGCTACGATAAGCTATGCGGCATGACCGGCACGGCAAAAGCGGATGCCGAAGAATACAAAGAGGTCTACGGCCTCGACGTGATATCAATCCCGACACACCGTCCGATGATCCGCCTCGACGGGGCCGTGCTCCACTCCACCGCCGCCGGTAAATTTCAGGCGATCCTGCGGGAGCTGGAAGATGCCGCCGCGCGAGGCCAGCCCGTTCTGATCGGCGCTCCGTCGATCGAACGATCGGAAGCCTTGGCCGCGATGCTTGAAACCAACGGCTGGAGTCAGAAAAATCCAGCAACTCAGAATCTGGGTTCAAGCCGCACCTTCGCCGTCCTCAACGCCAAGAATCACGCTCGCGAAGCCCAAATTATCGCCGAGGCCGGCGCTCCCGGCGCCGTGACGATTGCCACCGCCATGGCTGGCCGGGGCACGGATATCCGACTTGGCGGCGAACACGCCGATGCCGCAACACGCGCCAAGGTGATTGCCGCAGGCGGACTACTGGTGATCGGCACCACCCATCACGATCATGGGCGGATGGACGAACAGCTGCGCGGCCGTGCCGGACGGCAGGGCGATCCGGGGCGATCGGTCTTCCACGCCTCGCTTGACGACGAGTTCCTGAAAACTGCCGCGATCGACGCACCGCCTCTGACAGAACAAGCCCCCACGATCGCCCCCTCAGTTGCGAGCCGCCTGATCGAGGCGGCGCAGAAACGGCACGAAATCCGCAGCTTCGATCGTCGCCTTGAACTCTTGCGTTTCGATACAATCATTCAACGCCAGCGCGACAACGTTTACGATTTGCGTCAAAGCATCCGCGACGGGAGCGATACGCTCATTCGGGCAAAGCAACTGCGTCATGAGACGGTCGACGATCTTATAAATCGTTTCGCCGCGCCGACCGCTCCATGGGACATTGCCGGGCTGGATCACGCGATCCGGTCCGTCCTGACTCTTGCCATCGACATCAGACCTCCATCGAGCGATCCCAAAGCCGACGCAAGGGCCCTCGCACAGCGCATAACCGCCGCGGCCGATCGCTGGATCGCCGGCAAGATCGCCAGCATGGGTGAGACTACGTTCGTTGATATCCTTCGCCGCCTGATGATGGCGGCGATCGATCACCTCTGGTCGGAGCAATCGGAACGCCTCGATTATCTCAAGCGCAGGGTCGGCGACCGCCGGCTCCCGTCGCATAAGGTCATCGCGGAATTTCAGATTGAAGCATTCACACTGTTCGAACTGATGATAGCCGATTTCCGTCGCGACGTTACGGCCTACGCCATGCGCGTCGGTATCCTTCCGACATCATGAGGAGTCTGTTTCACGCTCATTAACGATCATCGACGTTTATAGCATGGGCCTGTTCGATCCGGCCCCGGTCGGGATCCCACGACGCGCCCGAGATCGGCGTTGAGGTCTTCGAAGCCGAATTGCACTGCCTGGGCTTACGAGGGGAACTGAACGGCGGACTCGGGGGGCGTCGTCGATACAACAGGACAAAATCGTCCAACGGGCGGCCATCGCGGTGCTGAATGCGATCTACGAGGAAGACTTCCTCGGGTTTTCGTATGGATTCCGACCAAAGCGCAGCCAGCATGATGCGCTGGACGCACTTATAGTCGGGATCACCAGCAAAAAGGTGAACTATATCCTCGATGCGGATATCCGGTCCTATTTCGATTCGGTCAGCCAGGATTGGCTGATCCGATTCCTGAAGCACCGGATCAACGATCTGCGCATGATCCGCCTGATCCAGAAATGGCTGAAGGCAGGAATCCTCGAAGATGGGATCATAACCGTTAGTGAAACCGGGACTGGACAGGGATCGGTAGCATCACCGCTGCTCTCCAACATCTACCTGCACTACGTCTTCGATCTATGGGCCGAACGCTGGCGACGGCGACAGGCCACGGGCGATATGATTATCGTGCGCTACGCTGATGACATCATCATCGGCTTCCAGCACGAGAGCGACGCCCGGCGTTTTTGGGATGCCATGCGCGAGCGTTTGAGGGAGTTCTCGCTGTTGCTTCATCCGGACAAAACCCGCCTGATCAGGTTTGGTCGCTTCGCGGCGACCCAGCGTGCTGAGCGCGGACTCGGAAAACCGGAAACCTTTACGTTTCTAGGGTTCACACTCATCTGCGGGAAAACACGTCAAGGACGCTTCGCGCTCCAGCGAAAGTCTCGTGGCGACCGCATGCGGGCTAAACTTAAGGAAATCAAGAAGGAGCTGCGACGGCGGATGCATCACCCAATCCCTCAACAAGGGAACTGGCTGAAGCAAGTCGTGACAGGCTACTTCGCGTATCATGCCGTGCCGACAAACAGTCGCGCACTGCATGCGTCCGGTATCACGTTACGGACTTATGGCGACGCTCGCTCAAACGACGTAGCCAGAAGGACCGGACAAGGTGGGACCGCATCACGAAGCTGGCGAACGACTACCTTCCCCATCCCCGCATTCTTCATCCTTGGCCTAACGCACGCTTCGCCGTCAAACACCCAAGGTGGGAGCCGAGTGCCTGAATTGGGCTCGCTCGGATCTGTGCGGGGGGCGCTCAGCAATGAGCGTCCCTACCGCGATCTGGACGCTCGATTCGTAAGCGTCTATTCCTGACACGTCATCTTAGTTGAGGATAGTTGCCGGGCGCCAGTTCCATGGCAAGAGCTGATCGAGCCGGCTCATGGGATGACCTGCCGACATGCGTTCAAGGATGTCCTTGAGATAGGTGAAGGGCTCGACGTCATTTAGCTTTGCCGTGGTGATGAGGGAGCAGACTGTGGCCCAGCGCTGAGCCCCGCCATCTGATCCGGCGAACAGGTGGTTCTTTCGTCCGAGCGTGACCGGACGAATGGCGCGTTCGACGGTGTTGGTGTCGAGCTCGATGCGGCCGTCATTGAGGAAGCAGCAAAGAGCATCCCAGCGGCTTAGGGCATAGCGAGTGGCATCGGCGAGCCCGCCGCGCGGCGGGATTTGGGCGAGTTGCATTTCGAGCCATGCTTTCATCGCCGTGACCAGAGGCAACGACTTTGATCGACGCATGCTTTGCCGTGCTTCCGCGGTCTGGCCGCGGATGGCGGCCTCGATCACGTAAAGCTCGGCGACGCGTCGCAGCGCTTCGGTCGCGACAGGCGAGGCGGTCGCCTGCTGCACCTCGTAGAACTTCCGCCTGGCGTGAGCCCAACAAGCTGCGAGCTGGATGGTGCCGCCGTCGCGAAGCCGATCGAACCCGGGATAACCGTCGACCTGAACGATGCCGCTGAAGTTGGCCAGATGAGCAGCGGGACGCTCAGCCTTGCGATCCGGACTGTAGAGATAGACCGCGGCTGGCGGATCCGGTCCGTTCCAAGGCCGGTCATCGCGGGCGTACACCCACAACCGGCCAGTTTTGGTGCGGCCGCGGCCGGGATCGAGTACCGGGATAGGCGTGTCGTCGGCGAACAGTTTCTGCGATGCAAAGATGTGTTCAGCGAGCTTGGATTGAAGGGGCTCCAGCCACCAGCAGGCGCCGCCGATCCAGTTCGCCAAGGTCGAGCGGTCCAACGTGACGCCCTGCCGGGCGAAGATCTGGCTCTGCCTGTAAAGCGGGAGGTGATCGCAGTATTTGGAGACCAGAACATGGGAGAGCAGAGCCGGGGAGGCCAGCCCTTTGGCGATCGGCCGCTCTGGTGCTGGCGCTTGATGGATAGTCCCGCAGGCCCGACAGCCATAGCGCGGCCGGCAGATTCGGATGACCCGCAGCCGCGCCGGTACATGGTCGAGCATCTCGCTCGTCGTTTCGCCGATCAGGTGCAGTATGCCGCCGCAACACGGGCAGGTTTGATGCTCAACATCGAGCCTGACATCCTCGCGGGGCAAGTGCACCGGCAGGCTCGGGCGCTCGCTTTGGGGCCTCGGGGGACGGCTCTCGGCTGGCGGAGGCGGAAGGCTAGTTTCGACGTGCGCAAGATCGGCGTTGAGGTCTTCGAAGCCGAGTTGCAACTGCTCGTCATCGAGCCGCTCAGCCCGGCGGCCGTACTGGTTGCGCTGCAGCCTCTTGATGATGAGATTGAGCCGTTCGATCTCGGCCTTCGCCTCGCTGAGGCTGACGCGCTCGGCTACAAGCGAACGCACCAGCTTTTGCAGCGTCTCCACGTCGTCGGGCAGTGCGGCGAGATCGACGTTCATACGAGAAGAATCTAACTGACTCGCACCGTTCTCGCCGCATTTCTTGCATCATCGAGTCAATCGGTCGCAGATCATCCGGCAATTGCCGGACGCCAGCGTTGCTCCGGCGCGCGCCAATCGACACCTTCGATCAGCAGCAATAGCTGTGCCGAGGTCAACGACAGCGTTTCGCCAGGCGCAATGCTCGGTGGCCACAGAAAGACGCCGTGCTCGAGCCGTTTTGTGAACAGGCAGAAGCCGGTGCCATCCCAGTAGATGATCTTGATAAGGTTGGCCCTGGTGCGACCTCGGAAGACAAAAAGATGTCCGGTAAATGGATCCTGGTGCAGGACGCCTTGCACCAGCATCGCGAGACCGTCGATGCCTTTGCGCATATCGATGTAGCCCAGAGCCAGGTGCACCTTTACGTTTGGAGGAAGCAAGGCCGTCATGGCATGGCCCTCTCGGCCGCAGGTGTCGCTCCGTCGGCGATCTGCACAGTGACGAAGCCCAGCTCTTTCGCTGCGGCAACGTCCTGCTTCCATCGGCGCAGAACGCGCGGAGCGATGCCGTAGCGGCGCGAGATCTCGCTGCCGCTCGCACCGGACCGTATCATCTCTTCAAGAATCCAACGCTTGTCGGCTTCGCTGAACCGTCGCCGATGCCCTTCACGTGGTCTTGGAACAATGGGCTCCGCTGCCGCCGAGGAGGGATAAGACCCCGGACTTACGAGGGGACTTAACGGCGGACTAAGGGGAGGACTTAAGGGGCGTCGTCGATACAACAGCTTCCGCTTGGGCGGCTGTGGCTCCACTTTAAACAACGATCGCCAGTTGCCAAACGCCTTGAGCGGAATGCCTTGCGCTTCACAATATTGACGTTGATTCAAGTCGCTACGCTTCCAGGCCTCGTGATGCGCCCGCCAAAAATCCTCGCCTTGACGTCTCCACCCTCGATGTTCGCTCGTCATGCTGTTCTCTCCATCTTCAAATTGAAGACAGGAACAGATCGGGGTCGCTAACGATCGAACAAGGGTGCGAGAAATGGACGCTTACCTCGATTCCCTAATCCGTTGCGCAAATTCCCTGTAAGATTCCAAGAAATTCCCTGCTCGGCAAAGCAGGGAATTCGCGTGCAAATCTTTGATTTCTCGCGAAAATGCATGCCCCGATCAGCTCCCGGGCGGTGCGATTTCTTAGAATTCCCTGTTATTTCCCTGATAGCAGGGAATTGCGTTGCGGAGACTCGTTCGCATCTGACTGCGTCCGCCACCACTCAGTCTGTTATTTTCCGCATTTCCAGAGACTGACGAAAAAGCCCCGCTGTTGGCGGGCTTTTCCGCACTTTGATCTGCGGAGGTGCTGTCTCTGTGACCCGTCTGGGCTGGTTTTGGGGCGCTGTCTCTGCGGCGCAAATTCCCGTTCCTGGGAATTGGCTGACAGGATAAGGCAGGGTTATCGGCTGGCAGGACCGGGAGTGCCTGTGGGCGCCAATCCGAGCCGCCTCATCTGCTGTGACCATTCAGCCGGCGCATCGCGAAGGGCAGCAACGCCAATTCCGCGCGGGAATCGTCCTTCAACGGCTGCTGTCACGAGCGTCGGTGCAAGGAAGGCGAGCGAGATCGTCATCTTGATATGTCGCGTGCTGCAATGTTGCCTAGCGGCAAGGCTTTCGATGGTCTCGCGGCCGTCGACGATCTCCTGAAGCCAGAGGCGGCCGCGGCCGATCGCTCGGATCAGAGCCGACCGGCGTTCCGCCTTCATGGGCCTGGCGCGATGCTCTGGCGTGTTCGCCGGCAACAAGATTTCTCGGGCTGGCCTTGAGGGCTTCTTCCAGGGTACGACGATGATGCGCGTAGCGACCGCGCGAGATTCATCCGGATCTGGATCGTCCTGCGTCCCTTGGATATCGTTTTCGCCAGACCTTAGATGAATGGCCAACTGGTTCTTGCGAACCTCAATCTGGATGACGAACCGCTCAAGCACTTCTCGAGACAAGGTTTCGTTCGAGGATGGTTCATCGACATCCGTGTTGGCCATGACCGCCTTGGAGATCGAGGCTTCAATGTCTGACGCAGGCACGCGGGTCACAGAGCCAACCGGCTCATCCGTTTGACCCCGGATGCAGGGCGCAGAGACGTAATAGCGATGCCGAACACGGTTTCGACTGGCGTAGGTCAAGATCATCCGATGACCTGCGTCATCAAACAGCAGCCCTGCAAGGAGGGCGCGGGTTCGGATACGGGTCGTCGTGTGGTGGGACCGCTGTTCGGTCAACTTTTTCTGAACGGCCTCAAACAGTGCGCGGTCGAGCAGGGCGGGCTGCGGTCCAGGCAGAATCTCGCCCTTAAACTTGACTTCGCCGAGATAGAACCGGTTCCGCAGCATATGAAACAATGGCCCCTGCGTGAACGGCACACCTCCTCGCGTTCCGCCTGATGCCAGCTTCCGGACCTTGGACTTCAAGCCTCGCTCCTTCAGGTCCTTGACGAGGCGGTTGACGCTGCCGAGTTCCAGATAGCGCTGAAAGATCAGACGAACGGTATTGGCCTCTTCCTCGTGAATGTGAAGCTGACCATCCTTGAGGATTATAACCCAGAGGAACCATGCCGCCGACCCATAGCCCCTTGCGTTTAGAGGCTGCAATCTTGTCGCGGATGCGCTCCGAGGTGACTTCCCGCTCGAATTGCGCGAAGGACAAAAGCACGTTCAGCGTCAACCGTCCCATCGATGTGGTGGTGTTGAACTGCTGGGTCACCGAGACAAATGACACACCATGGGCATCGAACAGTTCGACCAGCTTGGCGAAGTCAGCCAGAGAGCGGGTCAGCCGGTCCACCTTATAGACGACGATGATGTGGATCCGGCGGGCCGCGACATCCGCCAGCAACCGCTGCAGGGCAGGGCGATCGGTGGATCCGCCAGAGAAGCCGCCATCATCATATCGCGCCTTGACGAGCGACCAGCCTGCATGCGCCTGACTTCGGATATAGGCCTGGGATGCATCATACTGGGCATCCAGCGAGTTGAACTCCTGATCAAGGCCGGTGTCCGTAGACACCCTGGTATAGATCGCGCACCGGACAACACGGTTGTCGTCCGGCTTCATGTTCGTACCCCCTTGCCGTTTCCGGCACGGAGACCAAAAAAGCGCGGTCCATTCCAGTTTGTGCCGGTGATCGCGAACGCAATCCCCGACAGGCTGTCGAAGGTCTTGCCCTCAAAAGCGAAGCCGCCTTCGACGGCCATCACCCGATGAAGTTGCCCGTTCCACTCCCGGGTTAGAACAGTGCCGGGCACCATGGCTTGCTTGCGCTGATCCTGTGCCGATACCAATGGCAAAACCTCACTCAAAGACCGCACGGTAGCCGCACGCTTCAGAAGTTGCACCGTCGCAGCATCGAGATCCCCAAGTGCATCGGCCTGGATGCGATAGGCAAGGATGCCGAACAGCAGATGCTTGGGCAGGTGTTCCGGGGCCGGGCGCCCAACAACACTCTGCCAGCGAGCGTGCAAGCTGAGTAGATCGAGACTGCGCAGATGCGCAATCTCGTCTTCCATTGACAAGCCCATCAGCCTTCGACCGATAGGCTTTCGGGAGCCTGACCTTCGCTCCATGGCATCAGGCCGCAGTATTGTTTGACGTCGATCCGGTGGAAGCGGTAGATGCGGTGTCGCCAGATACTTTGTAGATCCGACCGGCTTCAGCAGCTTTCGATATCAACGTCAGCTTGAGCTTCTTCCGGATGACGCCAGCAAAAAAGCCGCGCACCGAATGCTGCTGCCAATCTGTGGCCTTCATGATGTCGCCGATCGTTGTACCCTCAGGCTTCATCAGCATCTCGATGACCAGGGCTTGCTTGCTGCCACTGCGATGCCGCACCGGCCGATCCAACGATCGGGCTGGTGTTGAGATGATCTTCTTGACCGGTGCAGCTTTGGCGGTTCTGGTCAAGGAAGGGTGCGCGGACTTTGTGCGCTTGGTCGCCATCGCTGATCGAGGTGCGGCTTTGCGGGATTGTGTTTTGGCCATGTGACGTCTCCGGTCGCGGCAGCATCATCGCTGTCACCACCGAAGCCCCGTCACGGCAACACACCGGCGGGGCGGGCTATTCAGTGGTCGAAAAGGGCACTCAACGCGCCGACAGTAACGCTCCAATCACCCAACAATGCCAGTGGTTTCTGAGAAAACTTTATTGAACTTGCGATCGTACGTTCGTGGAGTCCAACGTAGCGAGGTTCGAATCCCTCCCTCTCCGCCAGTCCTGCGGCGCCCTACTTTCTCTGATTCAAAAATTGACGCTTGGATAGCGCGGAACGGCGGGTTTTTCGGGCCGAGCTGTTGACTCGCAGGCTGGCCAAAGCGCCGATTTCGTTCTCTCCCGGACGATATTCTCCAAACCTCCTGACTGCGCGGATTTAGTACGGATCTTGTAGGTGGTTGATTCTCATCCAGTTCCGAGATGCATGTCTCCGTATTTTGCAGTGAAACCACGGATTAGCGGGAACAGCTGGAATCCAACGAAGGCGTTGAGTGCAGCACGAAGGTTTTTTTTCGATCGCGGTGGTTTTCGGATCGACAGCACTCGGGCCGCAGCGCGAGGACGAAAGCCTTCTCGACCCAGACCATAAAGCGTTCTCATGACAATCGAAGGCGCGACCGCCCCCGCTGCGCGCAACATTTCGCCTTCAGACCGCCGCATCTGGGAATCGTTGCCCAAGCCGGGCAGGTTCAACTTCCGCTACCAGTAGCCGCAGCCCTTCATCGATGTCTTTCAAGCGTATTACGGGCCGCTGCTTAGCGTTGGAGACACTGGACGTGTCCGGCCGGAAGGCGCTCGCGCCCGACCTACTCGCATTGATCGAGGAAGTGAACCTGACGAGCGACGGTACCAAAGGATATGGCGTTGTCCAACTGCGACAAGGCTCAGCACTTCGACGTGTCATTCGGCCTGCAATATTGACCCGCTGAGCCGGGGGATCGGCGTTCAAAATTGACCCCCTGAAGGTTGGTCTGTTGCGCTGCCTGCTTTGTAACGAAGCAGTTGGTGGGAGATGCTGGTCGTGGAGACGATTGCGCGCATACGGCGCGAACACTTCATCAAGGCAAGACGATCAGGGCGATCGCCCGCGACCTTCCTGGACCAGATCTGCAGCGCGCGCGTCGTCGTCCAGCGCGCCGGTCTCGTACTTTTCGACCCAGATGCGGATCAGGTTACGCAAAAGGTCGTGGCGCTTGGCCAGGCCGTGAAGCGTCTCGCCACTCAGAAACTCCTGAGCGACCTGGCGCTTAAACTCAACGCTGTGGGATCGGTGTCTCGGCATGGGCTTTTCTCCAAAAGCCCGGCCACCCGGTCAATCCAACTCTGCTTACCTGTCCGGCACCAGGGGCCCACTCCAATACGGGGTCAAATTTGCGAACGATGACGTAATTGCGGTCAGCGCTCGGGGCACGAGAGCTCCGTTATCGTCTACCTCTCGCAATCAAGCGATTCGGAGGAGCTGTCATGCGGCAATACGTCGGGCTAGATGTCTCGCAGAGAGAGGCTGCGGTTTGCGTAGTCAATGAGACGGGTGAAGCAATTTTTGAAGGAAAGGCCAAGTCTCATCCTGGAGATCTGTCAAAGTTACTTCGTAAACATGCGCCACTGGCGGAGCGTATCGGCTTTGAGACGGGCGCAATGGCGAGCTGGCTTTGGCATGAGCTTCGTAGGGTCGAACTCCCCGTCGTTTGCATCGATGCAAGGCATGCACACGCAGCGCTATCGGTTCGCATGAACAAAAGCGATCAGAACGATGCTCGGGGCCTTGCCGAACTGGTGCGGGTTGGTTGGTATCGAGAAGTCAAAATCAAGAGTGAGAAGAGCCAGAAGGTTCGAGCTATCCTCGTGGCGCGATTCCGCCTTGTGTCCATACGCCGGGATATCGAGAACCAGGTCCGCAGTCTGATCAAGGAGTGTGGGTTGCTATTCCCTCGCGCCATTGGCCAACAGTTCCGTAACCAGGTTGGCGAGCTATTGGGCGAAGATCATCAACTCCTCAGCGTGATCGCGCCGCTCTTGTCGATTCATGAACTCATCTGCCAGCAGCAAAGCAAATTTGACGACGAGGTCCGCCGATTGGCGAAGTCGGACGAGACGACGCGTCGCCTGATGACAGTTCCTGGTGTCGGCGTGGTCACCGCCTTGACGTTCCGCCATACGATCGATGACCCGTCTCGCTTCCGATCGGCCTCGACAGTCGGCGCCTATCTCGGCCTCACACCCCGGCGCAACCAATCTGGTGAAACTGACACTAGTGGCAAGATATCCCGATGGGGCGACAGGCTCCTCCGAACGTACCTTTACGAGGCGGCGACCGTTCTGCTTTATCGAACAAAGAAATGGTCCTCCCTCAAAGCCTGGGGTATGAAACTTGCGAAGCGGATCGGCATGAAAAAGGCAAAGGTCGCTATCGCCCGCAAGATCGCTGTCATCCTCCACTGCATCTGGGTCGACGGCACATCATTCGGCTGGGGCAACGCGCCGGCCTGACCTTATTTTGCAAGTTCCTGGCCCGGTCCGCCGGGCTGGTGATGTCCCGCTGGGACGGTGGTCGTGGTGACCTCGGTCAATCGGCTGGTGGCGGCTCGTCCGCACCCCGTTGCAAACGATGAGGCACCCGATCCGGACATCATCATGAGGCGCTTGCGACCTCGGAAAGGACCATGACCCCAGCGACGGGCAACTGATCGCATTGAAACCAGGTGACAGCTAATCGGCCCACTACTACGAGTTGGCTATCGATCCACCAGCCGCGCTCGCCCCGTCTGCGCAACCCAGACCTGCTCCGTCGGGCCGAGCGCTACCACTTTGCCGAATGGCTTCAAAAAGAGAGTTGACAACAACCCGCAATTAAAGGGCCGATTGACAGCCTATAACCTCAAGCGCACGCTTTCCATCGTCACGGTAGCAACATGACGACAAACCCGTAGCACCGGCGAAATCACGCACAAAGTCGTTTGCCCATAATCCTTCAAATCAACGCTCTACATCCATCCGCGCACAGGTCTCTCAGTCAGAACACGCGCCGACCGACGAGGACGCCGGTTCGGTCAGCAGAATGGGTGTGGTGCCGGGTTCAGCGCCTTTCTCGGCCAATGTCGAAGCCTCCAGCTTTCGCTAACCTCCATTCCGAAACCGCAATGAAGTGGCTGTAGACCTGCCGCGACGGCGCGGACGACATGGATGGAGGCGCGCGCCACGTCGGGTGGGGTAAGGTCGGCCACCGCGATTTCGACTCCATCGCCGGCCAAACGGGCCGCCAATTCAGCAACGCTCGGAATCGGCCTGTCATAGCTCTCCACCTCCGGTTCGTAGCTCGGCGCGTTTCGAAGAAACGCCAACTCTTCCTCTCGCTTTGGCACATAGTAGCAAGCATGGTCGAGAAACTGGCCGTAGCGCACCTCCTCCGGACGCATTGGCCGTGGTCCACTTCCCTCGCGCAGCATCCTCATCAGGCCGAAGCCCGAGACAGCCTGCTCCAGCACCGCCCCTCGGGCCGCATGCCGGAGACTGGGATGCGCCGCCGCAGTGGCGGAGAGACCGGGCCATGACAGTCCGTCTCCTGTGGCTGCGCACAGAACCACCGGGATCTTCCCCGCGCCCTCGAGCAGGTGAAATGCGACAGAGGCGCCGGCGGACATCAGTTCACCGGCGATGTAGCGGGTTTCGGCGTCACAGAGATTGAGCGGCAGTCGGCGCCCCGGTTCGCGGCAGAGCCACGCGACCATGATTGCGTCGCGCTCAATGAGTTCCAAAACGGCCCGCATCGTTGCGCTTTCCACGTCCGTTCCAGCGGCGAGCCCGCTCGAGGTGACCTGCGCGACGAAATCCGAAAACACGGACGGAAACTTATAGTACAGCTGACTGGCCAGTACCCACGTCTTCGCCCCGGTCCGCAAATTCTTCGCCAAACTCCAAAAATGAACTGCATCGCGATCGAAGGGCGCGAACGGAAAACCTTGGGAGGCATATTGTGCCTTATCATACATTCCGACCTGACGCGGATCGAGCACTTGGCCATCGAGTTCGGCCATACGGGCTTGGACCAGAGCATCAAGATCGCAGCGCGAGGCGGCATATCTTTCCAACGCTTCCCCGATCGCGCCGAGCACAGCGTCTCCCTCCGTCATCCCCTTGCCAGAGGCTGGCTCCGGTAGGGTAGGATCGGTTCCAAACGCGCAGAAAGGGGCAATCTCCGCAACTGCAACAAAAGTTTTGTGCGCGAACTGCGGCAGCTCCCTGAGGACCGGCCCGACAATCGGCCCTGTTTCGGGATCGATCCAGTCCCGGAATGCCGCTCGAATCGTCTCCACGTCAGGCTCGCCAGTGGTGGTCGAAAGGTCCGGCCGCGGTAGTGCCGGATCATCTGCTCCACAGGTCCCGCACCAGGGCATCGGAACGAAGCCATGGAGCGCCGAGGTCTGCCCGGAGACGTCGACGATCCGCACATGTGCACGCAGCGACCTTTCACCGGTCGACCAGAGATGTCGCCGGACCTCCACCGCAACCGATTGCCCGAAGCACCGCGCCACGTCCCACGGCAGAGGTGGGTAATTCGCAACCGTCAGATGATCGGCGCGCGCCACCGCCTCGGGATCGGGGTCATGGGCACGGCGCCGCTGACGTGCGCAGAGCCAGCAACCCACGGTGCCTGGAAGGGAGATCGGGCCGATGCATCCCCGCGTGCCGACGATCTCCGCACCGAGAAAGGCGATCCTGACAGCGCGGCAAGCGCGCTCCAGCTCGACTTGCCGCCCGACTCTGACCGGGGCTAGCGCGCCGACGACGAGGTCCACATCCGGAGGTAAATCCCATTCTCCGTCGGCGCATGCGTGCAAGCGAGTGATGCATTCCGGGGCCATGATTTTGATCCTGCCGCGCAGAGCCTCCGAACTGGTTGCCGCGTCGCAATTGCCACCCGGCTCAGGATACCAGAACGACAGGTGCGCTATCCCCGAATGGGCGAGTTCTTCGGCCAAGGCCGGCACCCAATCGGCATTGCCAGCAATGAGCACGTGGCCCTCGCGTGGGCGTGGCGCCTGCGCCGCACCACTTCCGGCATCCGCCACGCCCGCCATCTCAAGCAACTGGGTCAGTTCAGTGTAACATGCCTCCATCCGGCCGCCATGCGGCCGAATCCCGTAGACTTCTCCAGAAGTCGGATCAGCAGAGTCCAGAAGCGCTTCGATCATCTCCCTGACCGTTTCGCTCCGGATCAGGATCGGGCCGGCTACGCCGATGAGCAGAACGCCGTCCGGCTCCAGATGAATACGGTCCCGCGTGATCCGCATAACCGTTCTCCGAACCGGCTCACGCCACCGCTTAGGCAGCCTCGGCCGGATCAGTCGCCGAATCGGTGCGACTGAAAGCCGCCGCCAAAAGCAACCGTTCCGCCATATTGCGCTTGGAGCTGGGGCAGGGCACTCGGCCCTCGATCCATTCCTTCGGACATGCGCCTCCACAGACAGGAAGCATTCGGCAGCGGCTGCAGCCGAAGGCGCCGCTCTGAACTTGATCGTTGAAGCTACCAAGGACGTCGCGCGTCGTGCCCCGCTCGCCATTCATGACATCACCAATGGCAAATCGGTTTGGCGTGCCGTAGCCCGGCACATAGGAGACCTCAGTGCAGTTGAAGAGCGTGCCATGCGCGTCGACCAGGGCTCCTTGCGGCTGCACCGCAAGGCAGACTACATGCTGCACCTTGGGGACGAGCGGCACCGAAAAGCCCAGCCGTTTCATCTCCACGAACCAGGACAGCTCCATGCGGGCGTAGTCCTCCGGGTCAAGGCTCCGCCGATGGGCATCATTGCCCCAGGAGTGGATCGGCGCCGTATAGAACTGGACCGCACGGTGCAGCCCCTCGTCATGCAGGCGCTGCAGCAGCCGTAAGACATCGGGCGCATTCTCCCGGTCGACATTGCAGCGGACCTTGATCTCCACCGGATCGGAGCCGATCGTATCCGCCAGCGCAACGAGGTTCGCAAGGATCTGGTTGAAAGTCGGTTTACCGGATTTCGTATGCCGTCGCCGGTCGTGGTACATCGCAGTTCCATCGAGCGACACGGTGATAGACACAACCCCGAGTGCGTTCACTAGCTCAGCGCCTATCTTTCGTGACATTGCCAATCCGTTGGTAACAATGCTTGCCCGGTATTCAACATTCCTTTCTTCCGCAATTCGGCGAAGCTGAGGCGTCAGGGAGCGCATCTGCACAAGCCCGGAAAGCGGCTCGGCGCCAAACCAGCAGAGGTTCAGCTCTGCAAACTTCCCGGCATCCAGTCTGTCTCGGACGTCCCGCAGAATGGCCGCCTCATTCTCTATGCTGAGGTTTCTTTGCTCATGCGTCTGGCCGCAGTAGCCACAGCCGAGCTGGCAATGCGCGGTCGGCTGGATTACGTAATTCAGATGAGTATTGGTCCGGATCGCCTCCCGATTGCGCGATAACACAACGGCGAGCTCGTCCTCCACCTGCGGCACGAGTATTTCCGCTTCCGACAGCTCGCTCCGGATCTTGGCGTTCAGTTTCTCGAATGCGCCCGTCCGCAAGACTTGCCAGATCGATAGCGGCAACTCGAAAACGGCGCCCGTCCGGGTGGCGAGAACCACTAGAAGGGGTGTGTTATCCTCGGAGAATATAGGTGATGCGACAACATATGAGGATAGCTTCTGCATGATCGGGCCTCATTAGCAGCTGAGCACGGTTATCAAACCGAGCAGCGTACCCGCATCAGAAACGTCCGGCGGAATAACATTGGCTTCCGCCGGACGAGGCGAACGGACTTACTTCCGGCCCCCGGCTTTCGCCGCCAGCGCAGCCTCCGCACCACCGCAGCCGCTGTTCTGACAACCGGTGTTCTGGTCCGACAGCGCCTTAAGCCGGCTCAACTGAGCCTCGGAAAGGCTCGACGCCGCCGTGCCGGTTGTCATTTGTTCGACTGCCTTGCTCAGACTCAGCTTGGCACTAGAAAGGGCTTCGATAACAGAATCGAGTTCTTCGGCCATTTTGGCAATCCTTTCAAATTGAAGACGCCCATCGCACCCGGCGCCGAAAACAAATAAATAATCTTCTCCAAAACCGCCACCGTTTGCTCCGTGATGGACCGCTCCACTGTATGCGATTACTTATGATCAAGCTGTGATGCCCGATGATCGGATTTAGTTCGTTAAACGTTAAAATGTATCTCGATATTCGCTGTAGCAATTCGCCGAGTTAGGTTTCGATGGGCTACGCAGGCTGGTCTTGAGGTGGACCCGCTTGGTGAGACAGTTTGGCGGCCTGGCTAAGGTGGATCGGGTTCGTTTCTACGCCGCCAATTGCTCCGTCATTTCCGCCATAGCATGGACTTCGTCGGGCGTCCTGCCGGCGAAGGTCGAGTGCGGGCGTCGCCGGTTGTAATAGTCTATCCAGGAGCCGATGCCGCAGCGGGCTTGGCTTCCCGTTTCGAATGTGCTGAGGAAGACGCACTCATATTTGAGGCTGCGCCACAGTCGTTCGATGAAGACGTTGTCCATCCAGCGGCCGCGCCCGTCCATGGAGATGCGGATGCCGGCATCCTTCAGCGTCGTCGTGAAGGCGAAGCTAGTGAACTGCGAGCCTTGGTCGGTGTTGAAGATGTCGGGCCTGCCATGGCAGGCGATCGCCTCTTCGAGAGCGGCAACACAGAAGTCGGCATCCATCGTGTTCGACAACCGCCAGGCCAGGACCTTGCGGCTGAACCAGTCCATGATGGCCACGAGGTAAAGGAAGCCGCGCCGCATCGGGATATAGGTCACATCGGCACACCAAACGTGATCCGGCCGCTCGATCGCCAGGTGCCGCAGCAGGTAGGGATAGATGCGATGCTGCGGATGCGGCTCGCTGGTTCTCGGCGCCTGGTAGATCGGCGACAGACCGATCTTGCGCATCAGCCGCCGGACCCGCTTGCGACCCACGCACCAGCCCTGACGCCGCAGATGCCGGGCCATCTGCCGGGAGCCATACCAGGGCGTCTCCATGAAGGCCTCGTCGATGGTGCGCATCAGTTCGAGGTTCTCGGGCGTCTCGCCGGCGGGCTGTCGGTAGAACGACGCCCGCGAGATCGAGACCAGTTCGCACTGGCGGCGGATCGAGAGCCGGTTGTGATCGGGGTCAATCATCATTCTCCTCCGATCCAGGCTCAGCGATCGAAGGCCTTGGCCAAAAAATCCCGCTCAACGACAAGCTGGCCAATCTTGGCGTGCAGCTTGGTCACCTCGGCTTCCCGGCCGACCTGCGCATCAGCAGCCTTGTCGTCGAACGTCTTGGCCAGGTTCTCGATGGCCTGCCGTTTCCACTGCGTAATCTGGTTCGGATGAAGCTGGTGCTTTGTCGCCAGTTCCGAAATCGTCCGCTCGCCACGGATCGCCTCAAGCGCAACCTTGGCCTTGAACTCAGCCGTAAATCGTCTGCGTGTCTTCATACCGGATCGTCCTTTTCATCGGGCGATCCACCTTATGCCCCTGTCTCAGAAACCGGCACCACCTCATGTGTCATGTAGCAGCGCAATTCCAAGAACAGTTATTAATCATTTGGGTTCCATGCCGCGAAAGGGAGTGCCGTGCAGTGACGGTCAATGAGCGCAGATAGCGGATCGGGAATGTGCCCCGCGGTCCCGCTAAGGAACAATCGTCCCGGTGCTCTTGTTGTAAGTCCACCTATCCAAGAAGGAGAAAGCATCAACGACCCGAACGGTCAAATCGACATCCCCAGGAGGTTGTAGCCGATCTCACCCTTGAGAACCGTCTGCTTAAAGAAAGCCTGAACGGAGATGGGGAGGACGAAGCATGAGGTGCCATGCGTCCGAGAAAGCCGAGATCATCGAGTTGGTCGAGCAGTCGCACTTACCGGCCAAGCGCACGTTGGACAAGCTCGGCATCCCCCGCTCCACGTTTTATAGATGGTACGATCGCTACCGCGAGGGCGGCATTGAGGCACTGTCAGATCACCGCTCTCGACCGGATCGAGTCTGGAATCGCATCCCGGATCGGCCAGATCATCGACCTGGCGCTGGAGCTTGCGGAACTATCGCCGCGGGAGCTCGCCGTGCGGTTCACAGATGAGAGAAAGTACTTTGTCTCGCGGAGGCTTCGGTCTATCGACTGCTGAAGGCGCATGACCTCATCACCAGCCCGGCCTATGTGGTGATCAAAGCGGCGAACGAGTTCAAGGACAAGACCACCGCCATCACCCAGCTCTGGCAGACGGATTTTACCTACCTCAAGATCACCGGCTGGGGCTGGTACTATCTGTCGACCGTGCTTGACGACTTCTCGCGTTACATTGTGACCTGGAGGCTCGGTCCCATGATGTGTGCTTCAGACGTCACGGCCACGCTCGATCAGGCACTGGCAGCCTCTGGTCTGGATCACGTCAACGTCAGACCGCGGCCCCGACTTCTAACCGACAACGGATCGAGTTACGTCGCGGACGATCTGGTAACGTGGCTCAAGGACTAGGTGAAGTCGGAGAGCCAGAGGACGTTCGGCCTCGACGCCTTGAACTGCCGGTTGACGTGATCCAGCGGGCATAGCGCAGCCTTGTCGCGGATCGTGGTCCTGACAGGTTCGCCGCGGATGACCCCGTGCAGGCCCATGCCTCGCATCAGTCGCGACACCGTGCAGCGGGCGACATTGAAGCCTTCACGCTTGAGCTGCCGCCTGACCTTGCGCACGCCATAGACCGAGAAGTTCTGATCAAACACGCGCCGACCCTCGACCTTCAGCGCCACATCCCGCCTGGCGCGCGCCGACAGCCTGGCGGGATCGCGCCGTTTGGCGACATGAGCATGGTAGGTCGAGGGGGCGATCGGCAAGACCTTGCAGATCGGCTCGACCCCATGCGCCCCACAATGATCGTCGATGAAGGCGATCATGACTTGAACCGGCGGTCGAGCTCCGCCATCGCAAAATAGGCGCTTGCCTTGCGCAGGATCTCGTTGGCTTGCCGAAGCTCACGGTTTTCCCGCTCCAGCGCCTTCAGCTTCTCGGCCATTTCCGTCGGAACGCCGGCCCGTTGCCCGCTGTCGATCTCGACCTTCTTGACCCAGTCGTGCAGCGTCTGCGGGGTACGCCCAGCAGGTGCTACAGATTCTAACCCCGTCCAAGATCAGCACTGCCTACGGCCGAACGCCGGCGATTACGCTCCCTCATGGCTGCCCCTGACTCAATCTGCGAGCTGCGACCTCCACGGAGAAACAGGAACAAAATCATCATCCTCTCCGTTGCTTACGCAGTCCTCGGGGAAGTTTGCTACATGGCGCCGCGTTCCTGGAAAGGCTATCTCAAGCTGTCCCTCGTCACCTGTCCGGTGGCGATGACGCCGGCGACGTCCGAGAACGAGAAAGTCCGCTTCCACACCCTCAATGCCAAGACCGGCAACCGCGTAGTCAGCCAGTATATCGATGCGGTTTCGGAAAAGCCTGTCGATGAGGATGACGAGATCAAGGGATATCAGCGCGGCGAAGACGAGTACGTGATGCTCGAGGATGATGAGATCGAGGAGGTTGCACTTGAGAGCACGCGCACAATCGACATTGATAGCTTTGTCCCACGCGATACCATCGAATGGGTCTGGTACGACAAGCCGCACTATCTGACGCCCAACGATCCAGTCGGCGAGGAAGCCTTTTCGGTCATCCGGGACGCGATGGCATCCACCGACACGGTTGGGATTTCGCGGCTGGTGATGTACCGCCGGGAGCGTGCCGTGATGCTCGAACCCCGCGAGAAGGGCATCATTCTATGGACCCTCCGCTATGGCGACGAAGTGCGCGATGAGAGCGATTACTTCGGCCATATCAAGGAGGGCAAGCCAGATCCCAAGCTGATGACCCTGGTCAAGAAGCTGATTGATGAGCGCACTGCTCCCTGGGACCCCAAGATGGTCAACGACCCGGTTCAGGATAAGCTACTCGACATCATCGCGGCCAAAAAGAAGGGCAAGAAGCGCGTTGCCAAGGCCAAGCCCACCGCCGAGGAGCCCGCGAGCAACGTCATCAACATCATGGACGCGCTGCGCAAAAGCATCGGATCGGAATCCAAGCAAAAACGGAAGTAGCCAGGCCTGTGGTCATCCAGCCAGGCGTCGGGCCTTCTCAAGCGAGCCAGACTTCATCCCCTTGAACTTCGGCAGATCGGCGAGCGGAGCCACCAGGAGTTGGTCCGGCGAGGTCCGGCGCTTGATGACATGATAGAGCTGCGAGCGGGTCTGGCCGGATCGTACGAGGTAGAGGCCGTCGTCAAGGACCACGACATCCGGGTCGTCCACCATGTCCACGTTCTGTCCGACTACATAGACAATGTAGAGATCGCTCATTGCCCCTACACTTTCCGGGCCGTCTTCCGGCGGCGCACGGAAACGGCCAGAGGTTCGGCGGCCGCGCGAAAATCCTCCCATGGATCTGATGTGAGCGCAGCGAGCCGCGTCGGTGTATTGTCCACCGTGAAATAATCCGGCCCGATCCCTGGACTCAACTCCTCCCATGCGAGCGGCATCGAGACGGCGGCACCGGGACGGGCGCGCGTCGAGTAGGGTGCGACGGCCGTCATGCCGCGTTGATTGCGCAGATAGTCGATGAGGATCTTACCGCTGCGCTTCGACTTGGTGATCGTCGACACATATCGTTCGGGGCTATCGGCCGCCATGCTGTCCGCCAACGCCTTGGTGAACGTCTTCACTGCCGGCCAGTCGGCCTTGGGCTTGAGCGGGACCACGACATGCAGGCCCTTGCCGCCCGACGTCTTGACGAATGAATTCAGTTCCGCATCCCTGAGACGCTCGCGGGTTTCCTCGGCGGCGGTGATGATCGTCTCCCAGGTGACGCCCTCACCGGGGTCGAGATCCATGATGATGGTATCGGGCCGTTCCCAGTCCGCGACCATCGAACCCCAAGGGTGGATTTCGAGTACGGCGGACTGAACGAGGCCCATCAATCCGTCGAGATCGTTGATCGCGATGAGCGGCTCGTCGTCCTTGTCCTTGGGGTCGTTCACCAGCACAATGTTCTTGTTCAATCCTTTCCAGGCGTGCTTCTGGAAGAACATCTGTCCGGTGATGCCGCTTGGACAGCGTAGCAACGCCAGAGGCCGCCCGACGATATAGGGAGCGATGTAGCGCCAGACCTCGGTGTAATAGTCGGCAAGCCCTTCCTTGGTCACCCCGTCGTCGGGCCAATAGACCCGATCGGGGTGCGTGAGCGTGACGGTACGACGCTGGGGCTTGGGAGCCGCCGACTTGCTTTTCGGGACTTCGCGGACAATCTCGCTCGCCGGCTTGTCCTCACGCAGACCCCGGAACGAGGCGTGGCGAAGATGGCCATCCGCCGTCCAGGCGCGGAACTCGACTTCGGCCACCAGCTCCGGACGGACGTAGCGCACCATCCGGGCTTCCTCGGCCGTGAGCTTGCTGTCGAACGGGCTCACGGCGATCCGCATCCGGTCAAGCCGCTTGAACAGTTCCTCGGCAACCGCGCCGGTGAACCCGGTGCCGACCCGGCCGACATGCTCCAGTTTGCCGTCGTCATAGACGCCCAGAACGAGAGAGCCGATCGCCTTGCGCGAGGTCGAGGACGGCACATAACCGCCAACCACGAATTCCTGGCGCGCCGAGCATTTGGATTTGACCCAGGCCTTGCTCCGCCCGGATCGGTAGGGTGCATCTCGCAGCTTCGAGATCACGCCCTCAAGGCTCAAACGGCAGGCATGACGCAGGACGAGGCCGCCATTCTCGTCAAAGTGGCTGCTGTATCGGATGATGCCCCGCTCGGCGCCCACCACTTGCTCGAGCATCGTTTTCCGCTCGATCAGGGGCAAGGCACGTAAATCGAAGCCATCGAGATAAAGCAGGTCGAAGACATAGAAGCTGAAGCGATCGGATCGGCCGGCGCTGAGGTCGGCCTGAAGGGCCGAAAAGTCCGAAGCGCCCGAGCCAGTCTCAACAACGAGTTCGCCGTCGATCAGGGCTGTTCCGAATGGCAGTGCCTGTAATCCAGCCACCACTTCCTTTCCGAACTTCTTTGTCCAGTCCAGACCGCTGCGAGTCAGGAGCTTCACGCGCCCCGCCTCGATGCGCGCCTGAAGCCGGTAGCCATCGAACTTGATCTCGTGAATCCAGCGCTCACCCGCCGGGGGTGCCGTCATGAGCGTGGCGAGGGTCGGCTCCACGAAATCGGTCAATGGAGCCTTCTTCGCTCCTTTGACCTTAGATGGATCAGGCAGGCTGACGACGTCCTCCTCAACCATAGGTGGTGTCGCCTTTTTGCGGCTGCGCGCGGCAGATTTCTTTATCTTTCCGGTCTTCGAAGACCAGCCGGGCGCTTCACCCGCCACCTCCTTCATCTCACGGCCGGTTTTGACCGATTCCGGGCGTTCCTCGAGGATATCGGGATCGCCGGGCGTTCGAGCAGCGTCGTCCTCGCCTTTGATGAGCAGCCAGTTCTCACGCTTTTCGCTGGGCTTGCCCTGCATCCTGACGAGGTGCCAGCGCCCCGAGAGCTTTTCGCCCTTCAGCTCGAATTCAAGATGGCCCTTGGCGTAACCCTTGTGTGCATCGAAGACCGGAGTCCATGTGCCCCGGTCCCAGACGATGACGGTGCCGCCGCCATACTCGCCCTTGGGGATCGTGCCTTCGAAGTCCTTATATTCGAGCGGATGGTCCTCGACATGAACAGCGAGACGCTTCTCGCCGGGCACGAGGCTGGGGCCTTTGGTCACCGCCCAGCTCTTCATCACGCCGTCCATTTCCAGCCGCAGGTCGTAGTGCAGTCTGGTCGCGGCGTGCTTTTGCATGACGAAGGCATTGCCGGTCTTCCGGGCTTTTCTGCCCTTCGGCTCGGACGTCGATTTGAAGTTGCGTTTCTGCCGATAGGTTTCGAGCGTCGCCATGGGCTAGCTCGCTTTGCGCCGCGGCGCTGCCTTCGCCGTTGCCTTGGACTTTGATTTCGCCGTGGAGCAGGAGGCCGGCTTCTTGGCTTTGACGCCGGCGCTCTCGCGCAGGGCGGCCATCAGGTCGACCACCTTTTCCTGCTTGGGCTCCTTGCGGACCTCGATCTTCCGGCCTTCGATCTTCGCTTTGACCAAGTCCGCAAGCGCTGCGTCGTAGCGGTCGCTGAAGTCCTTGGGATTGAACTTCCCGCTCTTGGTCTTGATGATGTGCTCGGCCAGCTCCAGCATCTCGCCCTTGATCTTCATATCGGGGACGCTGTCGAAAGCGTCCTTGGCGGAACGAACTTCGTAGTCGAAATTGAGCGTGGTCGCGATCAGGCCCTTTCCATGGGCGCGAATGAGAACCGTCCGAACGCGCCGGAATAGCACGGTCTGCGCGAGAGCGGCGACCTTCTTGGTCCGCATCCCTTCCCGGATCAGGGCATAGGCCTCTTCGGCATTCCGGTCTGACGGCGCCAGATAGTACGGCTTGTCGAAATAGACATCGTCGATATCGCCGCAGCCGATGAAGGTCGAAACAGCGAGGGTCTTGTCGCTGTCGGGAACGGCCGAAGCGACTTCCTCGGGATCGAGCATGATGTATTCGCCCGATCCAACCTCGTACCCCTTGACCTGTTCGTCGCGTTCGACAGGCTTGCCTGTATCACTGTCGACGAATTGGCGGCGAACACGATGGCCAGTGGCGCGGTTGAGTGTGTGAAACGCGATGCGATCGGATGTGGAGGCAGCCGTATAGAGCGCTACGGGACAACTCACCTCAGCGACTTTGAGAAAGCCCTTCCAGTTTGCTCTAGGCGCCACACTCGAACTCCTGCAACTCAACCGATGCAAACGGTCCGATTGGTCTCTTTGTTCCGGAAGCCAGGGGCTCCACATGCCGGTTTGGCCAGAAGAACCAGGCGGCAGTAGATGGTGCATCGACCGATCGCGCCCGAAGTGCTGGATCGGCTTGGCGAGCGCGTGCAACTGACATTCGACCGCAGGGGCACTTTACACACGGCCGTCATCGAGATCTCCGCTGCAAGGAGTGCGCCGCCTGTGTTTCGGCGTGGAATAAGGACCCTGTTTTCGGGGTAATCGGCATCCAATCGGGACCCCGGGGCAAGGGTCCACAGTGGCTTCCATCGAGTCATGGAAGCCGAGGTTGGAATGCTGGTGGTGGAGACGATTGCCAAGATCCGTCGCGCCTATTTTGTTGATGGTCGTCCGATCAAGGCGATTTGCCGAGAACTCGGCGTGTCGCGGAAGGTGGTTCGCAAGGTCATCCGTTCTCAATCGACGGAGTTTCGGTACGAGCGAGAGACACAGCCTCAGCCGAAGATGGGCCCTTGGAGTGCCGAGCTTGACCGGTTGCTGGTGGCAAACGAGAGCAAGGCGGCGCGAGAACGGCTGACGCTGATCCGGTTGTTCGAAGAGCTTCGCGGTCTGGGCTATGTCGGGGGCTACGATGCGGTTCGTCGATATGCGCGGCGCTGGAGCCAAGAGCGTGGCGCCTCGACCACCTCGGCCTATGTGCCACTGAGCTTTGCACCCGGGGAAGCCTACCAGTTTGACTGGAGCCACGAAGTGGTCCTGCTGAGCGGGGTCACGGTGATCGTGAAGGCGGCTCACGTCCGGCGGGTAGTTTCTGGCCAGAGTATGATCACCGTTCGAAGACATTCGCCACGAGCTCTTAGCGAGTAGCGGAGGAGTGAAAAATGCGGTTCAATCGCGTCCAGCCAGGCACTTCCGGCGATCTGGACGGAGTGGTTGGTTCCTTTGCAGAGTCGAATGGGTCAACTGGCGGCGGCGATCCGTTTGTCAAAGCCGTTCGGAAGCTCGATATCGACTTCGAGGGTAGACACGGTTTCCCCTCTGTCCATCCGGACAACCACCTTTTCCGGATCCAGCGCGACGTGTCGCGAGACCACCGCAAGAATCTCCTCTCGCAAGACCCCAAGTAAGTCGGGCTGGCTTCGTAACCCACGCTCGTGCGCGAGTAGAATTTGTAACCTTTCCCGAGCAACCGGCGCGGAACCGGTGCGGCGCCGAATGAACTGCAGAAGGTTCAGGCTCATGCTGCCCTCCGTCCAAGTAGCCGGTCCATGAAACGTCGGCGCTGCTCGGTCGGCACCATCATGGCGATCGTCTCGCCGTTGAGGCGCCGCGCGGCGTCTGTGTAAGCCCGCGCCGGCAGGCTCGCAGCATCGTTCAACGTGACCGGAGAGCCGACGTTCGACGCTTTCAGGACGTCCTGGCTTTCAGGAATAATCCCCAGGAGGGGAATCGCCAGGATCTCGAGGATGTCGTCGATGCTGAGCATTTCACCGCGTGCCGCTCGGCCCGTGTCATAGCGGGTGATCAAGACATGCTTCTTCATTTGTTCGCCTGCCTCCGCTTTGACGGTCTTAGAATCAAGCATGCCGATGATTCGGTCGGCATCGCGAACAGATGAGACTTCAGGGTTGGTGACGACAATGGCTTCATCCGCGTAGCGCATCGCCAGCGTTGCACCACGTTCGATGCCCGCGGGACTGTCGCAAATCACCCAATCGAACTTCGTCCGCAAATCGGCGATGATGTCGCGAACGCCGTCGTCCGTCAGGGCGTCCTTATCCCGCGTCTGTGACGCAGGAAGTAACCACAGGCTCTCGAGTCGCTTGTCGCGGATGAGGGCCTGCGAGAGCTTGGCGACACCCTGTGCTACGTTGACAAGGTCGAAGACCACACGGCGCTCCGCTCCCATGATAAGATCGAGGTTACGGAGGCCGACGTCGAAATCAACGACGACGACTTTCTCGCCGTCCCGCGCGAGCGCTGCACCAATCGCGGCCGTGGACGTGGTTTTGCCGACGCCGCCCTTGCCTGATGTCACGACCAAGACTTTGGCCATCATGGCCTCCTTTGTAGGTTAATTGAGCGGTGTTATTCGAATGACTTCGCCGTCCAGCCAAGCCTGTGCGGGTCGGCGACGCAGCGTTTCACCGATATCTTCTGCGGTCTGGTAGTAGCCGTCGATGGCAACAAGTTCCGCCTCGATTTTCTGACAATAAATCCGCGCGGCCGCATTGCCGTTAATGCCGGCCATCGCTCGTCCTCGCAGCGTCCCGTAAACGTGGATAGAGCCTCCGGCGACAATCTCCGCACCGGAGCCCACAGAGCCGAGCACAGTAATGTCGCCTTCGGTAAATACGATCCGCTGGCCCGATCGGACCGGGGTCTGGAGCAGGAGCGATGGTGTCGGCGGCCGCGGGCCCTCCACTTGCTTCGGCTCGGCCTGCTCGATTTCACAACCGCGCCCGCCGATCAATACGGGCGGCAAGCCTGCATCCAGCCCTGTCGCTTCCACGCCTTCAAGGCCGAGAACGCGGATGCCGCGGCTCTCAAGGTTCGAGACCAGATGCGCGATACCATGGGAGCTCAGATCGACCGCGGAAAGATCGAGGACGATCGGGCGCCCGACGAAAAAGCCGGGTGAACGGGCAAGCGTCGCATCAATTTCCTCAAGCCAGTTCACGATCGGCATAAATGGCGAGAAAACAAACGCGATGTAAGACCGGCCACGGAGGCGCATCACCTGGCGCTTGGGCTCGACTTTTGCGTCCATGAATGACGGCTCTCGGGCTATGAATTGTTTAGCATTGTTTAATTTCAGATTGACCAGCGGTGGTTAATGACTGGTTAACGAGGCCCGCTTTTGTTTGCGAAATGTTAAGGAACTCCAGCGGGCTGCTGGCTCGATGAGCTCAACTGGCGAGGTCATAGGAAATTCGATGCATCGATCGCCGCGGTACCCCCGTGCGCTGGCCCGAATTTCCGCTTTCTCTGCTGAAAAGGGCCGCAGGACTTGCCGGACTTCTGCTATAGCCCGCACTTAATTACGGTGTGAATCAATGAACGGGGCTCATAGATGAGTGGATACAAGCAACCTAGCTTCGCTGCCCGGCAACAGGCGGCGCTCGAGGCCCGAAAAAATAGTCTC
This sequence comes from Nitrobacter sp. TKz-YC01, assembly GCF_047824785.1. Classification (GTDB taxonomy): domain Bacteria; phylum Pseudomonadota; class Alphaproteobacteria; order Rhizobiales; family Xanthobacteraceae; genus Nitrobacter. Next base: position 993,163 of record NZ_CP181167.1, read on the forward strand.
GATAAGTTTCGCGCGCGGCCCCGGTCCTGACGACCCCTCGGTAAAGCAAAGACAGGCCCAACGCGAGGCCCAGGCAGCTGCCCGTGAGAAGACCCGGCAGTCTCGCGAGATCGAAAAGGCCGCGCGAAAAGCTCTCGAGGCGGAGGCCGCCGCGACCGCTGCAACGCGCCTCGCCCGTGAGAAGGAAGAAGCGCTGGCCGCCGAGGCCGCGCTCAAGGTCGAGCGTAAGGCAGCGCTTGATGCCCGTTATGCGGCCAGAAAAGAGCGGAAGAAATAGCTCGATCAACCTTGGTCAGAGCCTTGCAACTCAAAGCCAGAAAGAGAGGAGTCTCACGGTTGAGTCTGGGGGATGGCAGCAACTAGAGTGCCGTCGGATTTCGGCGTAGACACTCTTGCTGGATGTCCTGAAGATTTAGGCGGTCAAACATGGCCACTCTGAGCTTCCGATAGGAAAAAATTCTAAGATGGGAGCGTCCGAGCAACCCGAAAACCAAGGTACCTGAGCCGATAGTCGGAGGCGAACCAATAACGGCTCGCCGAGCGGAGGAAGGCCGGAGCGAGGAGGAAGGACCCGCCGCGCACGACCCGATGATAACAGCTTCCCCCTTCGATCCAAGCAGAGCCATCCGTGGGCGCGCCGTTGTATGTGTCGTGGTAGCAATCCTCCGTCCACTCCCGGACATTGCCGACCATGTCATTGAGACCGAACCCGTTAGCCGCAAATGAGCCGACGGGCGCAGTTTGTTTCGCATCCCATTGGCTGCCACAGGAGTGGCAGTTGGCGTGGTTGTTGCCAACTGTGTTGCCCCACGGATAGACCGTCTGTGTCCCAGCGCGCATGGCGTACTCGTATTCCGATCCCGAGAGCAGCCGATACGACTTGCCGGTCTTCTTCGATATCCACGCGACGTAAGCTTGGGCGTCGTCCCAGGAAACGTTGATTACCGGGCGACGGCCACGGCCCCAGCCTTCGTCGGAGGGCTTATAGCCGTTGCAGCCGCCTTTGGCGACGCAGGCATCCCATTCGTCGAAAGTCACCTCAAAGCGGCCAACTGCGAACGGTCGAGCAATCGTGACAGGATGTTGCGGACCTTCTTCGGGGGAATGCTCAGGCTCGCTTGTCGGTGACCCCATCTTGAAGCTTCCGGCTGGCACCACCACCATCTCGGGGCAATTTGCACAGTCTTTAAACATGTCCTTGGGCTTCAGCACCTGCTGCTGCATCGAGGGTGGCGCTACCTCCTGAGCGGACGCGCCCGTCACCGCGACAATGATCGCGGCGCCAAGGACGCAAAACTTAAGAAACGATGTTAGTGCTGGCAGAGCGCACCACCTGTCCACGCCGCGCGCTGGAGTTCCTGACTGCCGCCGCGTTTCATCTTCGAGGCATTTTTTTCGTTGTTCGGGTTCGAACGGTGCAGGTTCATGCGAGCAACTGAAAAAGCCAATGCGTTTCGAAAGATCAAGGAGGGAGAACATGAAATACATCCGTCAGCAGGGCAGGGGCTGTTACGAGAGAGAATTCCAAAGGGAGAAGCGATCGTCGTCACGCACCGCTTGCCGTTAGTATCTCCGCAGTCGTACTCGTTTTTTCAATAAGCGGTTTTGCATTCCTGAAGCCGATCCGCGAAAGCACGATGTAGAATGCCGCGACATTCATTAGCGCCCAGATCGCAAAGCCCAGGGTATAGTCGCCGAGAAGTTGCTTGCTGGTGGCCAGGATCAACGTCATGGCGAAGCCGCAGGCCGCGCCGGCGGCCTTGGCTAGCCCGCTGACCGCACCGACATGGACAAAGTACATCGGGATCAACTTGATGACCGCCGCTGCGGCGGCGCCGGACAGCAGCGCAAGCCCATACATGGCAAACAGCTGGACGGGTAATGAGATTTGCACGGCCATGAGCACGGCCAGAACGACCATTAGCCCGAACAGCCAGCTCAAAATTCTGAATGGATCCGAACGATCGGCCAACCAGCCGCCCAGCGGCCGGGTGGCCGCGACACAGACCACCAAAGGGGGAGTATATACCATGGAAGCCCGGATGGCATCCACATGCCAGCGATCAAGCAGATAGATCGACATCGCCGACGCGAAGAAGGTAAGCGTACCAAACGAGACCCAGTAAAGGTAGGTCACCAGCCAGACCACCACGCCTGAACGATACACGGCGAAGATTTCACGCAGCGAGGTCGTTTTGAGCTTCCTGTTCGGCGGATCCGACGTAAAGAACCAGTAGACCAGAGCCATTAACAGCGTAGCACCGGCGAAGATTGGGAATATCAGGCGCCAACCGTCGGGGCCGCTCAGAACGCGGGTAATCAGGAAAGTGACGGTCACCATGCCGACGGTGATTCCGACATTGCCCATACCGAAGATACCGAGCGCTGTACCTTGTTTGGATTTGGGGTACCACGACGATACATGAGCGTTGCCGACGACGAAGCTCGCACCGCCCAGTCCGAGCAGGGTCCCGACCAGAAGGAAGGCGTAATAGCCGCGGGCAAAGTACCCGACAAGAAGAGGAAGGGTGAGAGTCAGAAGCAGGAGGGTGAAAACACCCCGACCGCCGAACTTGTCGGTCAAGATGCCAAGCGGAATGCTGACCGCAGCGGCGAAAAAAGGCTCCATCGCCGTCAGAACCAGCACCTGAGTCGCGCTGAAATCGTACCATTTGATTAGAAAAGGGGCGAGCGCGGCAAACATCCCCCAAACCGCAAACCCCAGTGCAAATGCCAGGGATGAAATCCACAAAACCCTGGAGTTGCCCGAGGGTTCAACCTTCACATCAGTTACGAGAGCCGGATTTTCCACGACATCTCCTACTAGAGATCACGCTACACCAACTTCAAGCTCGGCTTCCGATCACGCGGTAAAGTGCGAGTCGCAGACGTCTCTTTGAGTCTTCCGGTGAGAATGTCTCGTAGTGATCTCAGGTTCATCAATAACAATCGACGATCACGCCTATTAGTTCCGCGCGCTGCTCGATCTCAGCCAACCGCCGTTTGTCCATCTCGCGAGGCTACGAATGTCAGCGATTAAGGAGATTAAATAATCCCGGGGGGATAACGGTGCGGGGCTCAGGGAGTCTGGGGATGCCATGACCTCCAACCGGAGAAGCTGCCGAGCGTCACCTATCTCCAGCAGCCCGATGTACAGGCTGCGGTGCTGAGGGAGGTCGCGACCCAGTATCGCCCGGCCCAGATGGAACTGAGGTGGTGCCGGTTTCTGAGACAGGGGCATAAGGTGGATCGCCCGATGAAAAGGACGATCCGGTATGAAGACACGCAGACGATTTACGGCTGAGTTCAAGGCCAAGGTTGCGCTTGAGGCGATCCGTGGCGAGCGGACGATTTCGGAACTGGCGACAAAGCACCAGCTTCATCCGAACCAGATTACGCAGTGGAAACGGCAGGCCATCGAGAACCTGGCCAAGACGTTCGACGACAAGGCTGCTGATGCGCAGGTCGGCCGGGAAGCCGAGGTGACCAAGCTGCACGCCAAGATTGGCCAGCTTGTCGTTGAGCGGGATTTTTTGGCCAAGGCCTTCGATCGCTGAGCCTGGATCGGAGGAGAATGATGATTGACCCCGATCACAACCGGCTCTCGATCCGCCGCCAGTGCGAACTGGTCTCGATCTCGCGGGCGTCGTTCTACCGACAGCCCGCCGGCGAGACGCCCGAGAACCTCGAACTGATGCGCACCATCGACGAGGCCTTCATGGAGACGCCCTGGTATGGCTCCCGGCAGATGGCCCGGCATCTGCGGCGTCAGGGCTGGTGCGTGGGTCGCAAGCGGGTCCGGCGGCTGATGCGCAAGATCGGTCTGTCGCCGATCTACCAGGCGCCGAGAACCAGCGAGCCGCATCCGCAGCATCGCATCTATCCCTACCTGCTGCGGCACCTGGCGATCGAGCGGCCGGATCACGTTTGGTGTGCCGATGTGACCTATATCCCGATGCGGCGCGGCTTCCTTTACCTCGTGGCCATCATGGACTGGTTCAGCCGCAAGGTCCTGGCCTGGCGGTTGTCGAACACGATGGATGCCGACTTCTGTGTTGCCGCTCTCGAAGAGGCGATCGCCTGCCATGGCAGGCCCGACATCTTCAACACCGACCAAGGCTCGCAGTTCACTAGCTTCGCCTTCACGACGACGCTGAAGGATGCCGGCATCCGCATCTCCATGGACGGGCGCGGCCGCTGGATGGACAACGTCTTCATCGAACGACTGTGGCGCAGCCTCAAATATGAGTGCGTCTTCCTCAGCACATTCGAAACGGGAAGCCAAGCCCGCTGCGGCATCGGCTCCTGGATAGACTATTACAACCGGCGACGCCCGCACTCGACCTTCGCCGGCAGGACGCCCGACGAAGTCCATGCTATGGCGGAAATGACGGAGCAATTGGCGGCGTAGAAACGAACCCGATCCACCTTAGCCAGGCCGCCAAACTGTCTCACCAAGCGGGTCCACCTCAGTCTCCACGACCAGCATCTCCCACCACCTGCTTCGTTACAAAGCAGGCAGCGCAACAGACCAACCTTCAGGGGGTCAATTTTGGACGCCGAGCCCCCGGCTTAGAGGGTCAATATTGCAGGCCGAATGACACCCGCTCCGCTCGAAAGCACTATAGGGATGACGAGCCATGAACCCCGCCATTCGCAACCAGGATCGGATAGAGCCGCATCCAGTTCCCGGTTCCTCTCAAGCCCCGCTTTTGCTTGAATGAGAAGTGAAGCTTGAGACTGTTGTTCTGGCGTGTTTTCTTCACGCGAAGCGGTGCCGTCCTCCAGTCAGGTCCAGGGGACACGCTTCGCTCGGGAGCGCTATAGAAAGGTTGCCATGATGCACGTCACCAGCCGGTTTGCTGCAGGAGTAGTGGCTGCGTTCATTTTCGCGGCGATAAGCCCACCGGCCGAAGCGACGACAAGTCCGTGCGAGCAGGCAGTCGGGTTCTCGGTCCTGCCCTCGCCGTTTGCGCCCTGGAAGGGGACGCCGCTGCGCGTCATGATCATGACCGAGAAGCGGCTGCAGGGCGAGATTTCGCTGGTCGCGCCGGATGGAAGCGTCGCGGCCAGATCGTCTGACCGCCACGGCAGCGCGCCGTACTCCTGGTTCGCCGAGGTCGCTCAGCCTGCGGCGGGCGTGTGGCGCGCCACGCTGACGCTCGGCAACGCAACGGCGGATTGCCACACGATCACACGCGATATCTCCGTGAGCGCGCGCAAGCCAAACCCTCCGCCCATTCCGTCGGGTGCGTTCTGGCAGGTGCGCAATAGCTGGAATCACGAGACCGAATCCTTGTTTTCCGCGTGGATCGAGAAACTGTTCGACGCGCCCCCCGATCAGGATCTGTCCTGGAAAGCCTGGCATGAGGTCCTGCAGAACCGATCACGCAATTTCCTGTTCAACTATCTGGGTCGCGGGGAAGATAACAAGCGGACGGGCCTTCGCCCCGACTGCGCTGATTTCGTGTACTTTCTCCGCGCCTATTTTGCCTACAAGATGGGGCTACCCTTCGGCTATTCCAATTGCTCGCGTGGCGGCCGCGGCAAGGCGCCCAGGTGTTACCAGTGGTTCGATATGGAGCATCCCGAACTGACACGCCCGCAGCCGCCTCCGGAACAGGAAACTGCGTCGGCTGCGGCCTCCGGCGCCATGCCGCCCGGACAAGCGCCGGCGCTTCTGCAGCCCTTTGCCTCGCTGCAGCCGGCTCCGGCCGAGACGCCCGCGGCTCCGCCGAAGGCGCGGCCGAAACGGCCGACGACGTTCAACGAATATCTTCGGGATGTCGGCGACGTCGTGCATACGGGCGCCGTTCGCGCCGCCGCGACCGACGATAACACCGACTTCTACACCGTCGCGCTGACCCAGGAAGCGCTTCGCCCCGGCACGGTGTACGCCGACCCCTACGGCCATGTGTTGATGCTCGTGCATCGCGTGCCGGAAAAGAACGGCAAGCCGGGCGTGTTCCTCGCCGTCGATGCGGAGCCGGACGGCTCGATCACACGAAAGCGTTTCTGGCGCGGCAATTTCCTGTTCGTGCACGACCCCGCGCTGGGCAGCCCGGGCTTCAAGCGCTTTCGGCCGATCGTGCGTGGCAAGGGCGGCGCGTTGCGGCGGTTGGCCAATGCCGAAGTTACCAGCAATCCCCAGTATGCTGATTTTTCGCTCGATCAATCGAAGATGAGCGCAGAGGATTTTTATGATCGCATGGACGACGTGATGTCGCCGGAGCCGCTCGATCCGGTGAAAGCGATGACAGACGCCATCGAAAGTCTGAACGAGCAGGTGAAGACGCGGGTGACCGCGGTCGAAAACGGGCGGCAATATCGGGAAAAACACGCTGAGGTGGCTATGCCCAATGGCTCCGCGATCTTCGGCACGACCGGGGCCTGGGAGGACTACTCCACTCCGGCGCGCGATTTTCGATTGCTGATCGCGATCGATGTCGTGCGGGGATTTCCCGATCGGGTCATTAGGCGGGCGTCGCGTTACACGATGCCGGGCGACAAGAGCATCGCGGACGTGAAAAGCGAACTGCAGGGCGTTCTCGCCTCCGAGCTTGCTTCGCGAAAAATATCCTACACGCGCAGCGACGGATCGCAATGGACGCTTTCGCTCAAGGAAGTCGTCGAGCGTGCGCCGCACTTCGAGATGGCCTATAATCCGAACGATTGCGTCGAGGTGAGGTGGGGGGCGTCGGACGGCGGCGAGGAGGCATCCACCTGCAAGCGGCATGCGTCGCAGGCGCAGCGCGAGAAGATGTCGTCGAAGTACAGGACCTGGTTTCAGGAGCGGCACTGGCCGACGAACAGCTAAATCGCGATCGCTTTTTGCCCGTTTCCATGCCTGTCCCTCGAAGGCGCGGGAACCGGCTCGGTTGGCTCCAAACTCCAAAGGTGAAAGGACGAGCGATGGCAACTGCCAGGAACACGATCTGCCTGTGGTATGACAGGGATGCCGAGGCCGCGGCCCGCTTCTACGCCGCGACTTTTCCTGACAGTTCGGTGAGCGCTGTCCATCATGCTCCCACGGACTATCCGTCCGGCAAGGCGGGCGATGTGCTGACGGTCGAATTCACGGTTGCAGGCATTCCCTGTCTCGGTCTCAATGGCGGTCCCGCGTTCAAGCACAATGAGGCCTTCTCATTCCAGATCGCCACTGACGATCAGGAGGAGACCGACCGCTACTGGAACGCCATCGTCGGTCATGGCGGTCAGGAAAGCGCGTGCGGCTGGTGCAAGGACAAATGGGGCATCTCCTGGCAGATCACGCCGCGCGCTCTCACCGAAGCGATGGCTGCCGGCGGCGACGAAGCAAAACGCGCGTTCACTGCGATGATGACCATGAAGAAAATCGACGTCGCCGCGATCGAGAGGGCGCGGCGGGGCTGACGCGTGACCAGATCAAGGTCTGAGGGCTTCGCTCCTGTTTCCATCAGGAGCGAAGCTCCGGATTATTGTTTTGTCGCGTTTTCTTCACGCGAACCGGTTTCCGTTTCGTCCGAAAACGCTCTATGGCGGTGATGATCTATGGCGGTGGCGGGCGAATTATCTTCCGCGATAGCGGAACGGTGGGGACGGCGCCTCGATGTCATTTACCTTGATGTGATCGACCTCGATATCATCGATGGTGCGCCGGTCGACAGTCTTCCGGTGCGGCGACTTGCGGCAAACCGGATCGGTCGCGGAAGCGTCGCCGACAAGCGCCATGGCCTGGCATCTGCAACCGCCAAAGTCGATCTCCTTGCGCTCGCAGCTTCTGCAGGGCTCCGGCATCCAACCGTCGCCACGAAAGGCGTTGAAGGCGCTGCCATTGTACCAGATCTCGCCGAGGGGACGCGTCCGCACGTTATCGAAGGCAAGGTGTGTGATGGTTTCGGCGGCGTGGCATGGTAAGACCTGACCCGAAGGAGTGACATTCAATCCGGCGCGGCCCCAGCCGCCCATGCAAGCCTTCGGATAGGTCGCGTAGTAATCGGCCGGAACGTAGTCGATCACAAGCACGCCTTCGAGCCGCGCGCGCATCGTCTCCACGATGCTCGTAGCCCTGGCGACCTGATCCTCCGTCGGCATCAGTGCCTGCTGATTGAGCATAGCCCATCCGTGGAATTGGACCGTCGCGATTTCGACGCAGCGCGCGCCGAGTTCGACTGCGAGAGATATGATATCTTCGATCTCTTCCATGTTCCGGCGATGACAGACCGCGTTGAGGGTCAGCGGAATGCCGGCGTTGCGCAGCCAGCCGGCGGCGGCCATTTTGCGTGCATGGCCACCCTCGTAGCCGGAGACATGATCGGCGCTGGCCGCCGTTGTCCCTTGAATCGACAATTGTACATGATCCAGCCCCGCCGCGGAGAGCTTGTCAACGCGCGCTTCCGTCAAACCAAGGCCCGACGTTATCAGGTTGGTGTAGAGTCCCAAGGATACGGCAGCCTCTGTCAGTTCGATCAGGTCGCGCCGCGAGGCCGGCTCTCCACCGGACAGATGCAGATGAAGAATGCCAAGAGCGGCAGCCTGCCGAAAGGTTTCGATCCACTCATTCGTCGACAATTCCTCGCTCGCCCGTGCCAGCTCCAGAGGGTTGGAACAGTAGGGACAAGCGAGTGGACAGCGATGGGTGAGTTCGGCCAGCATCGCGATCGGAGGCGGAGCCGCGACTTGTCCCGTCTGTTCTGCGGTGACGGTCATCCGACGATCTCCAGCGTCCGCCGGTTGATGAATTCGCGGATGAAGGGAATGATGTCCTGGAGAACCTGCTCCTTCGGCGCCTCGAACCGGCTAGCGAGATCATCGGCAATCCGATCCAGATTCCGGTGGCCATCGATCTCCTTTATGATCGCAACCGCGATCTCATCGAGCGCGATTACGCGCTCCGGCGCCAGAAGCACGGTCTGGTTTCGAACCATGTCTTCGCGCAGCCGGACGCCCCGCGCCAGATGCACGACGGTGCCGCCGTCAATCTCCGGTCGCGCAGCATTCGGGGTCATGACCCTGAAATCCTTTCGGCCTGGATGAGGCCGCCTTCATCCGCGCTGACGCCGTCGCGGCCGTTCCACGCGCCTGGAGGGATAAAGCCCGGTGCGACATAGGCGAAATGGAGAGCGTCGAGCTGGGACCACAGCACGTCGGTCTTGAAGACCAACGCCGAAGCCGCGGCATCCTGCTTCTCCATCGTGTCGGCATTGGCGAGAACATAGGACAGGCCGAATTCAAACGCGCGCGGCGCTTCTTTCAGACGCTGACGGAAGTATGACAGAGCATTGTCGTTGGCAAAGGCGTAATGCTTCAGAAGACCGGCGATTCGATCCTCGTGGATGGCTGGCGCGAACATCTCCGTCAGCGATGAGGCGACAGCCTCAAGCATCGGCTTCTCCCGGACGAAGGACACATAGGCATCGACCGCGAAGCGCGTCCCGGGGAGAACGCCATCTGTTGAGGTGACATAATCGGGATCGAGTCCTGTGGCTTCCGCCAGTTTCAACCATCGCCTCAGTCCTCCGCCTTCTTGAAGGCCGCCGTCATGATCCTCGATGCGCCTGCGCCAGGCGCGGCGCAGTCCGGGATCATCCACCCGCGACATGAAGGCGGCGTCCTTCATCGGGATCCGGCTCTGATAATAGTAACGGTTGATCACCCAGGCGCGCATCTGGGTCAGGGTGCATTGCCCGCCATGCAGCATCCGGTGAAACGCGTGCTTGTCGTGATAGCGCTCGGCGCCGATCGCCCTGAGGCGGGCTTCGAACGCGTTTCTGTCAGGCGCGGGTTGCAAGGGAAATCTCGGCGCCGTCGCAGCCGACTTCGAAACCATGTCGCAGAACCAGATCGCGCTCCGGTCCGTCCCGCCAGATGGGATTGGTGTTGTTGATGTGAGTGTAGACGATCCGCCCGATATCGAGTCGCGCCAGAACCTCGAGGCTGCCGCCTTCGCCGCTGATGGGCATGTGCCCCATGCGCCACCCGGTCTTTGTTCCGGTTCGGGTGCGGATCATTTCGTCGTCGGTGAAGAGCGTGCCGTCGAAAAAGACGATGTCCGCGCCGCGAATTCTGGTTGCGAGGGTTTCCGTCAGGTGGGCGCATCCCGGAATGTAGAAAGCTCTCAGGCCCTGGGTGGAAAGCGCAACGCCTATGACGTTCTCACTTTCAACGCCGATCGTCGCGTCCTCGTCCTCCATGAAAAGCGCCACCTTGCCGGGTACCGCGAACAACGACGCATCCAGCCCCGGCAGCAACTGAAAGCTTTCATTCAGAACAACCAGATCGCGCTGCACGGTGGCCTGATCAAGCACACGGAAGACAGGATTGGAATCGAGGACCCCGGCAATCGCCCCGGTCAGGACGATCCGGAACGGCTGGCTTTCACGCAACGTCAACAGGCCTGCGATGTGGTCGAGATCCCCGTTGGTGAGGACCACGCTTATGATCGGCGTATCGCGCAAACCACGCGGGTAAAGCTGCGCATTGTTGTTGATCTGCTGGCGAATATCGGGAGAGGCATTGAGAATCGCCCAGCTCAATCCATCCAGGCTGACCGCCAGCGATGATTGTGTCTGAGGGCGCAAGTCCAGGGATCGCGCCATCGCACAGTTCTGGCAGCCGCAATTCCACTGCGGCAGGCCCCCGCCGGCGGCGGCGCCAAGCACGAGAAAGCGCATGGGCTGTCGATCTCCCGCGCGGCCGGCCTCAGAGCCGGACCGGCGCGCGACCGTCAGCCGCAGCGTAGCTGTTGATCTCCATGCCGCAGCTGACTTCTACGAACCTCGGTGGATGCCACTTCATTTAATTCTCCCTAGTGAGAGTCAGCTCTTGGGACTAAGCCCTTCCAGAGGTCTGCGCAGACGCCAAAGGGCCGACGCCAAGGGTCAGGCCCCAGAGGTCAGCCGTCAAGGTTCATCGACAGACTGGAAAACGCCATAGCTGTCTGTAACGCGCTGCCGAGGGGTGGGTTCCCATAGCCTTGCTGGAATGCGCCCAGTCAGAGAAGGAGCTTATTCGGTGCATTCGCCAGGGCGTCATGTCGCTCCCGGCTCCGAGGCTTGCGTATTTAACGCAACGGCATCGGCGGTCGGGGAGCACTGTCGTCTCCGGGCCGAGGCGGAAGCCGGGCGGGTACCGGCGCTTGCGAGGCAATGTAGGCGTCGCGTTGCGGCGGTGGCGGCTGCCGTTCGGCCGCCTGAGGCGGCGGAGGGGATGGAAGAGGAGGAGAGGGCGAAACCGCCGCTTGAGGCGAGGTGCGATGTCGCTGCGGTGGAGCAGGCTTCGCCCGCTGTTGCACGGGCTTGGGGTGAGTTTCACGCTCCGCGGCCGCCGCGATCTCCCGGCGCAGCTGCTGCTGGCCGGCCTTCAAATCCTCGACCGCGCTTTTCAGCGCCGCGATATCGTTCGCCATTGTCTCAAGAGACTGTGCAATTTCGGCCGGAAGCGCGGCTTGAACTGGTGGAGCCTGCGCCGGCGTCGTGATGGAATCGGTGGACGGTGGTGGCGGCTCGGGTCCGATCGTCGCGGCCTCCTGCGTGGGATTGGCCTCGTTAGCCTCGGCGGTGGTTTGAGGCTGAGGCATGGCTGCCTGGGCAGCCCCCGTGTCCTCCGCTTCAACTGTGTTTGCATTTTGTGGAGAGGTGGGAGTCTCCGACAGAAGCTGCGGGACGAGCTGCGCAAGACTCTGTCTGGCCTGTTCACCATAGGAATGCCAGGCCGTGGCTGCGGCAAGGCCGATGCAGATAGCCAACAGCACCGTTACGATGCCGAGACGAGATCGCGCGCGGGAGACCGGATTGCGAAGCGCGGTGGCGTTATCGTTCGACGGCGCGGCCTGGAACAACGGCTCGCCGATCGGCAGGAAGGGTTCCATCGATCGAGACATCTCTTCAAGCTGATCTTCAAGCCGAGATGGCTCATGCCTGTCTTCGATATGAGACGGATCACGTCGTGCGGTTCGTGGCGCCAGGTCGCGAAGCTGCGCGGCTATGGCGTCGTGCGGATCGGCCTGAGAACCAGCGGGTTGCGATCTGAATAGCATTGGAGTTCCAGGTTACGTGTTGCACGGCCGGATTCCGGCTGGTCTGCCGGTCGAGAAGGAAGCTCCGCGTTTGGCGTCAGCAAGGCGGCAAGGTGAAAAGTGTAAGGCACGGAATGCCAGCTCGGCAACCGGGACGGCTTTCCCCGTTGCAACTTCCCCGTTGCAACCAAGTGCTGCATCGCGAGTTGGAAGGATTCAAATTTCTCGGACAATGGCCATGCCCATGAAAACCGCAATCGGATTCGCCACAGTGATCGCCGCCGCTTTAGCTTCGGCATTCGCGGCCACTTCCGATCCGCTGCCCCCCGATTCGACCTATCGTCCCTTGCCGACCCAGCCTTTCTCAAAGGTGAAGGAGAACGACGAAGCGCAGAAGCCGGCGGTTATGGAGCGGCAACGAGCGCTGCTGGAGCAGCGATACGATCTGGCGAATCGTCCTGTCGCGGGCGTCATGATGTCGGGCGGTCGAAAGGCGGTGCAGCAGGGCGTGCGGGTCAGGCTTCCCGAGGGTGTCACTTGGGATAGCCTTGCCGGGAAGGAACCGAACGAGATTCGAGAAAAGAACCTGCTGCCGAAGGGGTTTATTCCGCTGCCCCACGTCAAGCAGGCAACCGGCGGGCAGGTCTTTCCGGACGATCAGATTCGCAAGATCGCTAGCGACGAACAGCGCGACCTCCGCCGCTTCGACGTCGATTTCGACCTGCCCGGTCATCTGACGCCGGAGTTTCCGCCGCCGATCTTCCTCACGACGCATCCGGAACTCGGCGACGTATCGCGCGGCGATCTTCTGACGATCAGGAATTTCTACGAGTATCTGAACGGCATCATTACGCCGGTTCAGATGGAAGGCCTCCGCCTGCTGCTCACGCCGTTTCCGCAGGAAGAGTTCAACCAGACCGAGGACCGGAAAGTCGCGCAGCCGAGCCTTGGCGTCACCTGCCTGGACTGTCACGCGAACTTCCACACTAACGCTGCGTTTCACCTGACGCCGGACATCCGCCCGCAGGCGGAACGCTTCCGTCTCGATACCACCAGCCTGCGCGGCATGTACAACCAGCAGATCCACGGCTCGAAGCGATCGTTGCGTTCGATCGAGGATTTCACCCAGTTCGAACAGCACACTGCATACTTCAACGGTGACCACGTCAGCGCGGCGCGGAAAGGCATGCATCTGCCGGATCGCGCCAATCAGGTCGCGATGATGGCGCAGATGCAGAACATCATCGATTTTCCTCCCGCTCCGAAACTCGATCCCACGGGGCGGCTCGATCCAAAGAAAGCCACCGAACAGGAGCTGCGCGGCGAGCAGGTGTTTATGGGGAAAGGCCGCTGCGCTGAATGCCACATCCCGGCAACGTCCTTCACGGACAACAACATGCACGACCTGAAGCTCGAACGCTTCTATAAGGCCGGCCAGACCATCAATGGCATGGTCGCCATCCCCGATGGCCCGATCAAGACCTTCACGTTGCGCGGCATCAAGGACTCTCCACCGTATCTTCATGACGGCCGCCTTTTGACGCTTGCCGACACCGTGGAGTTCTTCAACCTCATCCTGGGTACCAAATTGAACCAGCAGGATAAGGATGCGCTTGTGGCTTACCTCCTCACCCTTTGAGGGTTGCCAATCAGAAGGGGCATGCGGGAGCTGTTGCTCGCCCGGGCCGCTTTGATGCGACGCGATTGAACCAGACTCCAGAGATTCGCTTCTGCAAGGGCAGGCCTGGAACGAGGCCGCCCCATTCATCGCCGCGTCATACGCCTGAAATATCGGTGGCCCAACGTCGTGGAATTGAGAATCAGAGAATGCGAGGAGCCTGATGCGAGTTCTGGTTGCGACCGATGCCTGGCATCCGCAGGTCAACGGCGTGGTCCGCACATTGATATCCCTGGCCCGCAGCGCGGCGGCGCTGGGTGCCGAGATCGAGTTTCTGACTCCGGAAGGTTTTCCGTCGATGGCTCTCCCGACCTATCCGGGGTTGAGAATAGCCTTCCCAAACCGCGGCGAGATCGCCCGCAGGATCGAAGCGGCGTCACCGGATGCCATTCACATCGCGACCGAGGGCCCGGTCGGATGGATGGTGCGAGCCTATTGCCGCCGTCGAAATCTGGATTTCACAACATCCTATACAACGCGCTTTCCGGAATACATCGCCGCTCGCTCGATCATCCCGATGTCGACAAGGTCGATCATCCCGATGTCGACGCGTTCGATCATCCCGATGTCGGTGAGCTATGCGGTGCTTCGGCGATTTCATGCGGCCGGCGCCATGACGATGGTCGCCACGTCCTCGCTCAAAGAGGAGCTTAGCGCGAGAGGCTTCAAAAGGCTCGGGTCCTGGACGCGAGGGGTCGATACCGAACTGTTCACGCCCGATCATGCGTTCGAGCTTGATCTGCCGAGACCGGTCTTCATGACCGTAGGTCGTGTCGCGGTCGAGAAGAACCTGGAGGCGTTCCTTTCGCTGAATCTGCCGGGGTCCAAGGTGGTGATTGGCGATGGACCGCAACAGGCGGAGCTGGCAAGCCGGTATCCCAAAGCCCGGTTCCTCGGCGAGAAGACCGGCCGCGAGCTCAGCGCGCATCTGGCGGCAGCCGACGTCTTTGTTTTTCCAAGCCTGACGGACACGTTCGGCATCGTGCAACTGGAGGCGCTGGCGTGCGGCACGCCCGTCGCCGCGTTCCCGGTGACCGGTCCTCTCGATGTGATCGCCGGTCATCCGGTCGGTGCGCTGGACATGAACCTGAGAAGCGCCTGTATCCGCGCACTCAGCATATCACGTGAAGCCTGCAGGAATTTCGCCTTGCAATACTCATGGGAGAATTGCGCAAGGCAGTTCATCGGCAACCTCAGCGCGTTGCAGCCGAGCCGTTCATCGCAGCTTCGCGGTGGCCTGATGACGCGAGGCGTTGCGCAAGGCTGACCCCGCGCGAAGAAGGAAGAGTGAAGTTATCATGACGGAAATCCTGAAGCTGGATGATGGCGAGCGGTTGGACTTCGACCGCGCGACGGTTGAGCAGGCCTATGATCGCTGGGCTCCGGTTTATGACTTCGTGTTTGGCGGCGTGTTCAGCAAGGGTCGCAAGGCGGCTATTCAGGCGACCGGCAAGGTCGGTGGGCGCGTGCTCGAGGTCGGCGTCGGCACGGGAATCTCGTTGCCGCAATACGCATCGCATCTTCGTATCTTCGGGACCGACATTTCGGAAGCGATGTTGCGGAAGGCGAAACGCAGGGTCACGGCTCTCGGCCTGAAGAACGTCGAGGATCTTGCTGTCATGGACGCGGAGAAGCTCGAATTTCCCGACAGTTCTTTCGATGTCGTCATGGCGCAGTATGTCGTGACGGCGGTGCCGAATCCGGAAGCGGCTCTCGATGAGTTCAGCCGCGTCCTGCGGCCGGGCGGTGAACTGATCATCCTGACCCGGATCAGCGCCGACGCCGGGCTGCGCCGTTTTATCGAGCGCCGGTTGCAGCCGGTGGTGCGTCCGCTTGGTTTTCGGACAGCTGAATTCACCTGGTCGCGTTATGCGCAGTGGCTGGCAACGGCAGGCGAAATGGAGCTGGTGGAGAACCGGCCGATACCGCCGCTCGGCCACTTCTCGCTGCTCCGGATTCGGAAAACCGCGATCGCGGCTGCCGCCTGATCGTGACGGTCGAAGTCCGCGCGAGCGCATCATCGCGGCGCGTCGTGTGACATTTGCATAATGTCATCTTGCGTACATCGAATCCTTGTAAATCGAACGAACCGTATTCTTGGCAGGGAATGAATGATGAGCTTTCGAGAGCAATTGCGCACTCAACGGTGGGATGATCATCGCTACTACCATCACAGCCGCATTAACCAGAGCCTGCATTTTGTCAGCGCCTTCAGCTTTCTCGTTGCGTATGCGTTATTGTTCGTCGACCCGGTCGCCGCCGCGCTGATCGGCTGGCTGTTCTCCATGACCACAAGGCAGGCGGGTCATTTCTTCTTCGAGCCGAAAGGCTACGATCATGGTAATGAGGCGACCCATGATCACAAGGAGGAAATCAAGGTCGGCTATAATCTGAATCGGAAGATTGTGCTCATGGCCATCTGGGCGCTGTCACCGCTGGTTCTCTTCCTCGATCCGACACTGTTCGGTCTCTTTACGCCGTGGGCCTCTCCGGCTGATTTCATGCGTCAGGTCGCCAAGGTGTGGCTGGCGATCGGAATCGGCGGCGTGCTGTTCCGAACCGCTCATCTGTTCTTCATTCGCGATGTCGAGACCGGCCTCGTCTGGATGACCAAGATCCTGACCGACCCGTTCCATGATCTCAAACTATACTACAAGGCGCCGCTGTATCTGATGAAGGGCGAGTTGATCGACCCGGGCCTTGGACAGGTCCAGACGCGCAAAGCGCACTCGAACTGAAATGCTCGGCAAGACGGCCGCCTGCTCACCGCGGCCGTCTTGCCGTGATCATCTCCTTCAGGATTTGCCGGCGCACGCTTTTGTTGGTGAGCGAGGGATTGCGCCACCACCAGCCATCCCGCTTCATATTCCCGGCCGCTGTCACGAAGCGGTCCGCGACAGCGGCAAAGTCGGCGTCGCTGTAGTTCAGGCTGAAGATCAGGCGGCCGGTGCCGACCCAGCTCAAAGCGAGCCCTTCGGCTCGCAGATAGTATTGAAGCATCCAGTTGTAGCGGGACGGCTCGGTGTAATGCACCGTCCAGATCGACGACAGATTGCCTACCTGCACCGGAAGATCGCGTGCGCTCAGCAGGTCGTTCAGATGTTTCGCACGTCCGTTCCAGGTCTCATCGAGACCGTCATAGATCGCGTGGAAGCCCGGAGCGGCGAGCCGGCTCAGGAATTCGTCCATCGCCGCCATGACGTAGGGATGCGAATTGAAGGTGCCGCGAGCGAAGCAGATGTCGGCGGGCCGATCGTCGCGGAATCGTCGCATCAGATCCTTGCGGCCGCAGACCGCGCCGACAGGAAGGCCGCCGGCCAGGCTCTTGCCATAGGTCACCATGTCGGCGCGGACGCCGAAATATTCCTGCGCGCCGCCCGCGGCGAGTCGGAAGCCGACGAAAACCTCATCGAAAATCAGAACGATGCCCCGCTCGGTGCATATCTCGCGCAGTCGTCGCAGCCATTCGCTGTAGGCGGCGCGGTCGAACCGGCTTTTGCGGGAACTGTCGACCAGCGCGGAATCAGCGGGCGCTCCGGCGTTGGGATGAAGCGCCTGCAAGGGGTTCACCAGAACGCAGGCGATATCGCGCCGCGTCTTCAGGACATGGAGCGTCCGCTCCGACATGTCGGCGAGAGTATAGGTCTCGTGCGGCGGCATCGGATTGCCCACGCCGGGCTGAACGTCGCCCCACCAGCCGTGATAGGCCCCGGCAAAGCGGACCAGATGCGATCGGCGCGTATGATAGCGGGAGAGCCGAACCGCCTGCATCACGGCTTCGGTGCCGGACATGTGAAACGAGACTTCGTCAAGACCGGAGATTTCGCAGAGCCCGCGAACATTGTCAGCAATCACGGGGTGATAGGGCCCCAGCACGGGCCCGAGATCATGCGCGCGTTTTTCCGCCGCCGTGATGCAATCCTTGTAGAAATCGTTGCCGAAGATGTTGACGCCGTAGGAGCCGGCCAGGTCGTAGAAGACATTGCCGTCGACGTCGGTGACGGTGACGCCGCGCGAGGACTGCATGAAGGCGCTGGTCGAAAGATGCTCGCGCACCGTCCGGCTGTACTGAAAGGGCACCCGATAGGTCTCGGTGAACTGCAGATCGGAGATCCGGCTCGAAACCTCCGCGGTCATCCGTCGGCCCTTGGCGTAGCGTTCTTCATACAGGCGGGCGAGCCGGAAGAAAGCCTCTCTTCGTTGCTTGACGATTTCCGGCGGCGCGCCGTCGGAACAGAAAAAGTCGTCGTCATCGAATTCGTAGAACGGCAGCAGCCGGGCAACCGTCCTGGACAATCTGGAATGACCGGTCAGCGAGCGGTGCTTGGCCCGCGAAAGCGCCAGCCGGGCGTTCAGTTTGGGAAGGGCCGCTGCTGCGCCGCCAATCGCGGCGGCGGACAGGGCCAGAATCGGAAGAGGCAGGTCCATGCCGCCAGCGCTATCCAACCCCTCTGACAGGTTCATGACAATGAGAAAGCTGATCGCGGCCCTGACCGAGCAGGAGGATCTGAATTTCCTGCTGACCAACCGGATTCCGCGAGCCACGCTGACCCGGTTCATGGGATGGTTCGGCAAGATCGAGCAGCCCCTGATCCGGGATCTCTCGATCGCTTGCTGGTGTTTGTTCTCCGATCTCGACCTGAGCGAAGCGCGCAAATCCAGCTTCAAGAGCCTGCATGATTGTTTTACGCGGGAGTTGCTTCCGGGATCGCGCCCGCCGGACCCTGACCCCGCGATTGTGGTCAGCCCTTGCGACGCAATCGTCGGGGCGTTCGGGAAGGTGGCGGATACAGAGCTTTTTCAGATCAAGGGCGCGCCTTATTCGCTGCTGGACCTGCTCGGCGATCCGGCGCTGGTGGAGGCCCACCGGAACGGCCGCTTCATCACCCTGCGGCTGACATCGAGCATGTACCATCGCTTTCATGCGCCGCACGACTGCCGGATCGATAGGGTCACGTTCATTCATGGCGATGTATGGAACGTGAACCCGATCGCACTGAAGCGGGTCGAGCGGCTGTTCTGCAAGAACGAGCGGGCCGTGCTTCAGACGCGGCTGATAACCGGCGAGACGCTCACCCTGGTGCCGGTGGCGGCGATTCTGGTCGCGGGCATCCGGCTGCACTTCATCGATGTCACGCTCAACGCTCGAACGAAAGGAACGGCGGTTTTTCATTGCGATTCCAGCGTGAAAAAAGGCGAGGAACTCGGCTGGTTCGAGCACGGATCGACGATCATTATGCTGGCCTCGGATGAGTTCGAATTCTGCGACAACGTGGTGGAATCGGCGCGGCTGAAGGTAGGTCAACCTCTTATGCGACGGGCTGCCGGGACAGGGGTGCGGGAGCCGGATCAGGCTTGACATCGATGGTGAATGACGTCCCCTCAGCTCAACGATGACTGGATAGCTGGAGCCCTTCTGTTTCTGACAGAAACAGAAGCGAGGCTCTATGATGTTGATCTGACGTAGTTTCTTTGCGTGAATCGATGCGCGCGTGGCCTGAAAGCTCCAGGAGAGAAACGAAAAGCGTTCTCGATCTGCGCGGCGAATCCGCTGCTGCTCAGCAAGTGCGACGATAGGTAGCGCTGCGGCGTCAGTCTGAAACCATGGCCCTGAAAAATGAGCTCTTTCGCGTGGCTCTGGCGTTGCGAGGTGGTGCAGAAAAGCATCTATGTAGATTGATATGAAGATGACCTCACGGGTTTAGATGAATTCTATAATAAAGACTTTGTCGTTTCATGTAGAAGCGCACCCACACATTAGGAACTGATTGTTTTGGGGGCTCTACGGTTATGACCAAGAAGCTTGAGGTGCAGCTTTATTCGTCGATTTCTCATCTGGCTTTGTCAGCCGGACTTGCGGTGTCGCTGGCTGCGATCGCTCAGCCGGCGTCGGCGCAATCATCTCGGTCATCCAGCGCCATTGCCCTCGATACCATCAACGTCGAAGGGGAGGGTGGGACCGCAGGCGCTGGTGAAGGCGCATACAATGTGACGACGGCCTCTTCACCGCGGCAGACCGCGCCGTTGCTCGATACGCCGCAATCCGTGACGGTCGTGCCGCAGGCGGTTATTCGCCAGACCGGCGCACGCAATCTCACGGAAGTGTTGCGCACCACGCCGGGCATTTCATTCGAAGGTGGCGAGAACGGTTTCGGCACTTCGGGCAACACCTTCCAGATGCGCGGCTTCGATGCCAGCGGCAGCCTCTTCATCGATAACGTGCGTTCAAACGGCAGCTACACGCGCGACATATTCAACGTGGACCGCGTCGAGGTGTTCAAGGGGGCCGCGGCGGATAACGGCCGCGGTAATGCCGGCGGCTACATCAACATGGTCACCAAGCTGCCGTCGCTGCAGAACTTCACCCAGTTCGACACCTTCTCCGGTTTCTCCGAATACGGCAACCAGCCGCAGAAGCGTGGCACCGTCGATCTCAACTACATCGTCGCGCCCAACACCGCCGTGCGCTTCAACGCCATGCTTGAACAAAGCGGCATTCCCGGTCGTGACCTGGCTGAAAACAAGGCCTGGGGCGTTGCGCCGTCGGTCGCCCTGGGTCTCGGCACCGATTTCCGCGCGTTCATCGCTCTCGAGCACATGTCGAGGCGGGATCGTCCGGATTGGGGCGTGCCGGGGGCGACCGTTCCTGGTCTGGTAACCTATGATCCTGCAACGATGGGTGTTCGCCGCAACGCGTTCTACGGTTTACGCTCTGACTTTGACAATGTGGACGCCGACCGCGTGCTCGGTCGTTTCGAATACGACATCACCCGGCGCATCACGATCAGCAACCAGACGGTCTGGGCGCAGGTCGATCGGACGACGCGCTACACGATGCCGGCCGGCTTCACCGCGCCGGCTACAGCGCCGACCAGCACGATGTTCTACGGCCGGCGCAACCAGACGGTCAGCAACATCACCAACATGACCATCGATGTGGACACCGGTCCGTTCAATCATAAGATCGCGACGGGTATCGAGTTCAATCACGAATCGTCTGATGCTAACCGGTTCGGCTCGGTCAATTCGACGACTAATCCGGCCCTGATTGCCAACGTGTTTGATCCCAATCCCGACCGTGTCGGAGCTTTGCCTTTCAACCCGACGCAAACCAATCGCGCCAATATATCCACCGCCGCAGCTTACTTCTACGATACCATCAAGCTCTCCGAGCAGTGGCAACTCACGGGCGGCCTGCGCGCCGAGCATTACAAGGTCGATATCAACAGCCGCACCATCGCTGGCGGGCCATCCGACATCGGAAACTTCAATGACACCCGCACCACGCTGAACGGCAAGGTCGGCCTGGTCTATAAGCCGGTGCGGAACGCCTCCATCTATGGCTCGTTCGGCGTTTCGCATCTGCCGCCGGGTTCCTATCTCTCCAACGAGGATATTGCGCGCGAAGGCGGCAACGCCTTTCCCGGCCTCGTGCCAGGGGCTCCTCCGGTGCGTTTTCATAACTATGAACTGGGCAGCAAGCTGGACTTCTTCAACAAGCGGTTGATGGTCGCCGCCGCCCTGTTCCGCACCGAGAAGGTCAACCAGCCGATGACCGGCCGTGATCCTGGTGAGACTGTGGACAGCCTGAAGGGCTTCGGCAGGCAAGTCGTACAGGGTGTCGAACTGAGCATCACCGGGGCTCTCACCGAAAACTGGAACGTGTTCGGCGGCGCCGCCTTCATGGATAGCAGACGCGAGCACAGCGCTTATCTCGACCTCGTTCGCCGCACCGCGAATCCCGCCGATTTCGCCGCGGGTCCGGGCGTGGGCGGCCCGTGGACCTCGACCAACGGCGACGCGCTGGCCTTCACGCCGCGCGCCACCGCCAATCTGTGGACCACCTATCATGTTCCGATGACCAACCTCACGATCGGCGGCGGCATCCGGTATGTAGGCACATCCTATCTGGGCCGGCCGGACAATGCGCTTCGTATCATCCCGAATGGCAAGTACGGCCAACTGCCGGCTTATACGGTGGTCGATTTGATGGCGTCGTATGAACTCCACAAGGATGTCATCGTCCGGTTCAACATCGATAATGTGGCGGACAACCGCTACGCGATGTCGACCAACTGGTCCGGCGTTCGTGCTTTGCTTGGTCCGTCACGTAACTACCGCGTGAGCACCAGCTTCAGGTTCTGATGCTTCAGCTTCGAACCTGATGCGAGAATCCTTTGAACGCCCCGGCGCCGTCGCCGGGGTGTTCTTCTTTGCGCGAGCGATGAAGATCCGTGCTGGAGCGAGGCTGCCGGGAAAAGGATACAGGCGATGATCCAGGTTATTTCGGACGTGCTGACTCCGGACGAACTGAAGCGCTTCCGCGAGTTGCTCGCACAAGCGCAATGGCAGGACGGCCGCGCCACCGCGGGTCATGTCGCGGTCCGCGCCAAGGCCAATGAACAGTTGTCGCAAGACGATCCGCTGGGGCAGCAATTGTCCGAGTTTCTGCTGGAGCGCCTCGGCAAGATCAGCCATTTTATCGCCGCGGCGCTGCCGTTGAAGGTGCTGCCGCCCCGTTTCAACCGCTACACCGGCGGCGGCAGCTACGGCGATCACATCGACAACGCGATCTTCTCCGTGCCGGGAGCCGGGGTGCGTATCCGCGGCGACCTTTCCTCCACGCTGTTCCTCAGCGAACCCGGCGACTATGATGGCGGTGAACTGATTATCCAGGGCGAGTTCTCCCGGCACCAGTTCAAGCTGCCGGCGGGACAGATGATCCTCTATCCTGCCAGCACCTTCCATCAGGTAACGCCGGTCACCCGTGGCTCGCGGCTCGCGGCCTTTTTCTGGACGCAGAGCCTGGTGCGCGAACACTCGCGCCGCGCGCTGCTGTTCGAACTCGACAATACCATTCAGGCGCTGGCGCGGGACAACCCCGAGCAGCCGGCGGTCGCCCGCCTCACGGGGCTTTATCACAACCTGTTGCGCGAATGGAGCGAGACCTAGAGCATCGGACCCGAAAGTGGGAACCGGTTTTCGGGATAAATCCGATGCTCAATCAATTAACTGGAGCGACGGCGCTGATTCCATTTGACCGGCCGCCGCTCTGGAGCCTCTCTGCTTCCGATCAAATCAGAAGCGAGATTCCATGATTTTGACTTAACGCGTTTTCTTAACGCGAATAGGTCATCCACTTCGCTCGAAAACGCTATAACACGACGATGACCACGCCGCTTGCCAAGCTCACGCAGATTCCGCCGACGGTCGCGGCGGTCGCCGACTACGAGGTGCTGGCGCGTGAGCGCGTGCCGCCCGGAGCCTGGGCCTATCTTGACGGCGGCGCGGCGGACGAGGTGACCGCGCGGGAGAACCGCGCGGCGTTCGCTCGTCTGCACTTGCGCACACGGGTCCTGCGCGATCTCACCAGCGGAAACACGACCTGCGAGTTGTTTGGCACGCGGCTGCGCGCGCCGATCCTGCTCGCGCCTGTCGCCTACCAGAAGCTCGCATATCCGGATGGTGAACTCGCCACCGTGCTCGGCGCCTCTGCGATGCGGATGGCGATGGTGGTCAGCACGCAGGCGAGCGTCACTCTGGAGGATATCGCACAGGAGGCGCAGACGCCGCTGTGGTTTCAGCTCTATGTCCAGCACGACCGCGATTTCACGCTTCGTCTCGTGCGCCGCGCCGAAGCCGCTGGCATTCGCGCGCTGGTGGTGAGCGTCGATGCGCCGATCAGCGGCCTGCGTAACCGCGAACAGCGCATGGGCTTCGCTTTCCCGGGGGACGTGGAGCCGGTCAATCTGCGCGGCCTGACGCCATCGCCGCGAGCCACCGGCGAGACGCTGTTCGACAGTCCGCTGATAACCAGGGCCGCGACCTGGCGCGACATCGAGAATCTGCGCGAAGCGACCAAGCTGCCGCTGGTGCTCAAGGGCATCATGACGGCGGAGGACGCCGAGCGGGCTCTCGTGGCCGGCGCCGACGGTCTCATCGTCTCCAACCACGGCGGGCGGGTGCTCGACGGTCAACCCGCGACCATCGATGTGCTGCCGGAGATCGCGGCCGCCGTATCCGGCCGCGTGCCGATCCTGCTCGACGGCGGCATCCGGCGCGGCGGCGATGTCTTCAAGGCGCTGGCGCTCGGCGCCAGTGCGGTGCTGATCGGCCGCGCCTTCGTTCACGGGCTGGCCGCGGCGGGCGCGGTCGGCGTCGCCCATGTGCTGCGCATCCTGCATGCCGAGCTGGAAGCGACCATGGTGCTCACCGGCTGCCGGGATATCAGTGCAATTTCGCCGGCGTCGATCCGGCGGGCGGGACTGCGGACGTAGCGTGGTGTTTCAGAAGTTCGCTTTCATTTTCAGCGAGTCCTGCCTGCGTGTTCAGCTTGACCTCAGCGATGACGTCTGAATTGATGGGAGTGTACCCCTCAGGGGCCTCGCATCCGCAACGGTCGATCGGCACGTCAGGATTTGCCCTGTTGGGCGATCAGGGTGCGGTTTATCCGGAGACCATCGTTCAGAGCCGGCCGCTATAACGATCGTACCGGCAAGGGCACGCAACAATCTAGAAGGATTCTTAACTGCCCAACGTAGCGAAATGCCGCCGCATTCGATATTGGAGAGGGACTAAAGCAGTAAGAGGTGTCCTTATCATTTCTGTCTCCTGATGACGATCGACAGATTCGTCACGGCCTCATCCTTTGTTACTCTCGACTTGTTGTTCTCGACTCTCGCTTCTCATCGAAAGCAACCGTTTGGTGGTTCGAGGATCATCAACGTCGAGCGTGGCTTGGATCGGATGATTGCCGCTATGAACGACCAGGGACAATGGAGTGCGGCCGGCCATAATATGAGCGGGCTGTTTCAGCCGATTTGAGCGGGAACTATCGTTTTACTCTGACAAGCCACTTTCGAGGCTTTCATCTTGCGCTGTATGGAGTGACTCTTCTTCGAAAGCCTTCATCCTTGAGCGGCTATAGAAAAGCTCCCGGCTGCGCTGCCATGGAACGCCGTGTGGTTCTGCTCAGCCTTCGGGCAGCAGTTTAAGGGACGAAATGATAGCGCTGGCAAGCCAACAGATATCCGGAACAAAGAGCATGATTGTGAGACTTGCGAAGGCGACGATCCATCTTACGTTTGCAGCGTTACTGGCTGTCCTCATTCCATCGACAACGGTTCTTGCCCAGCACCAGGCGGTGTCGCCGTCTTCTGGGGTCTCGTCGTCTTCTGCGGCGGGGACCGCGCCGGCTGCTTCTGCATCGTCTGGTCCGGCGAGTTCTGCACCGTCTGCCTCTGCACCGTCTGTATCTTCTCCGGCGGCCACTGATGGTTCGGCCGGAGCTGCGTCATCGCAGCCGCCCGCGTCGGCGTCTTCCGATGCTGCATCCGGGGAGGGATCGTCCGCGTCGTCACCTTCATCGGATGCGGCCGCGCCTCTGGATCAATCCGCCGCGCCGGATTCCGCCGCGCCATCGCCCGCGCCGGAGAGCGCGTCGTCGTCGCTTCCGCAGGACCTGTCGCCGTGGGGCATGTTCATGCAGGCCGACATCGTCGTGAAGGCGGTGATGATCGGCCTTGCGTTCGCATCATTGGTGACGTGGACGATCTGGCTGGCCAAGGGGATCGAGCTCGCGGCGTCGCGGCGGCGCGCGCAAAGCTGCCTGCGCAAGCTGACGCGGGCCGACAGCCTCGACGGGGCGCGCTCCGAGATCGCCGAGGGCTGGACCTGCGAGGGCACGGTGGCGGATCTGATGGGGGCGGCGGAGCGCGAGCTGCAGCGCTCGGGCGATCTGTCCTCCGAGGGCATCAAGGAGCGGCTGGCGATCGCGCTGTCGCGGATCGAGGCCAAGGCGGGGCGCGACATCGCCCGCGGCACCGGCCTGCTGGCGACCATCGGCGCGACCGCGCCGTTCGTCGGCCTGTTCGGCACGGTGTGGGGCATCATGAACGCCTTCATCGGAATCTCGCAGACCAAGACCACCAACCTCGCGGTGGTGGCGCCGGGCATCGCCGAGGCGCTGCTGGCGACCGCGCTCGGGCTTGTCGCCGCGATCCCGGCGGTGATCATCTACAACGTGTTCGCGCGCGCGCTTTCGAGCTACCGGGCGCTGTTGTCGGACGCTTCCGGCGAGATCGTCCAGCACATCTCGCGCGATCTGGAACGGCAGGAGCGGGGGCTTGGCCCGTCCGTGGTGGCGCTGTCGCGCGGCCGCTCTGCTGCCGAGTGATGCGCCATGGGAGTATCGCTGAAGAACCCGCAGGACGGCGGCATCGACGAGTTGAGCGAGATCAACGTCACGCCGTTCATCGACGTGATGCTGGTGCTCTTGATCATCTTCATGGTGGCGGCGCCGCTGTCGACGGTGGATATCGCGGTGGACCTGCCGGTGTCGAACGCGCAGCCGCAGCCGCGGCCTGACAAGCCGGTGTTCCTGACGGTGAAGCAAGATCTGACGCTGGCGCTCGGCAACGACGAGGTGCCGCGCAATACCTTGCAGGCGACGCTGGACCAGCAGACCAACAATGATCGCGAGCAGCGGGTGTTCCTGCGCGCCGACGGGACGGTAGCCTATACCGAGCTGATGAAGGTGATGAACCTGCTACGCGAGTCCGGTTATCTCAAGATCGCGCTGGTGGGGCTCGAGGATACCGGGCAGGTGGCGGCGGCGAGCGGAGCCGCGCCGGCGGCGGCGCCTGCGCCATGATGAAAATCGACTGGCGCGACCCGGACGGCCGGGCCGGCGATGAGGTGAGCCGGGCGGCGGCGTTGCGCTGGACCGCGGCCGGGCTTGCGGTGGTGGCGCTGCATGCCGGCGGCATCTGGCTGGCGCTGCACTGGCCGGCGGCGGCGGAGGCGCCGGGCGATCCTCCGGCGGCGATCATGATGGAGCTGGCGCCGATGGCTGTCGCGCCCGAGGCGCCGCAGCAGGACGTCGCGCCGGGGCCGGAGATGGTGGAGGCCGAGGAGCAGGTCGATCCTGAGAAGCCGATCGAGGAGAAGCCCGATCCCGAGCCGACGCCTCCGGAGGTGAAGGAGGCGGAGGTCAAGCTGCCGGAAACGCCGAAGGTGGAGAAGGCGGAGGTTGTGCTGCCGTCCAAGGTCGAGCCGCCGAAGCCGAAGCCGAAGAAGAAAAAGCAGAAGAAGGCGCCGCGCACCACCGCGCCGCAGAGTTCGCAGGCGCAGCGCGCCGATCGCGCGGCCGCGCCGGCCGAGGGCATGGCGTCGTCGATGTCGCCGGCGACCTGGCGCGCCGCGCTGATGGCGCATCTCAACCGCCACAAGCGCTTCCCGTCCGGGGCGGGCATGGGCGTGGCCTCGGTCGCGTTCACGATCGACCGCTCGGGCCGGGTGCTGTCGGCGCGGCTGGTGCGCTCGGCCGGCGATTCCGCGCTCGACGCCGAGGCGGTGTCGCTGCCGCGCCGCGCCAGCCCCGTTCCAGCCCCACCCTCCAACGTCGGCGGCGGAAGGATCACACTCGCCGTCCCAATCAGGTTCAACAGATAATGTCTGCCCCCTTTATGAGAACGTGCCTGCTCACCTTTGCCGCCGCGATCGCGACCGTTGCCACGACCGTGGCTTATGCGCAGCAGGCGGCCACGCCCGCATCAACGCTGCCGAACGGGGCCGCCTCGGTGAGCGAGACCTACGGCGACTGGACGGTGGATTGCCGGCTCGTCGATCGGCGGAAGCAATGTCTGCTTTCGCAGGTGCAAGGCAACAAGGAGACCGGCAGGCGCGTCTACGCGATCGAGCTGACGCCTCCCGCGGGCGGCAAGACCGAGGGCACGATCCTGATGCCCTTCGGGCTCAATCTCGATGCCGGCGCGGTGCTCAAGCTCGATGACAAGGACCTCGGCAAGGGGCTGCGCTTCTCCACCTGTGTGCCGCAGGGCTGCCTGCTGCCGGTGAGTTTCCCGGCCGCGGCCACCGACGCCATGCGCAAGGGCACCAAACTCGTCGTCGCCTCGCTCAACCTCTCCAGCAACGAGCCCGTTACCTTCAGCGTCTCGCTCAACGGTTTCGCCGCCGCGCTGGCGAGGGTGACAGAACTCGCGAAATAGAAACAGCCCCTCCTCAACAATTCGGGCCGTCCATCTATAACGGGTAAGCGAATGGCGGCGAACCGGCTCCTGAAGCTATCAAGGAGCGATCACTCAACGCGATCGTTGGCGTCGCGATTTGATGGTATGTTCGCCGCAGGAAAATGCGGCCAGACAATAATTTCCAGAGCATGGCTTTTCGCTTCTGACGGAATCAGGAGCGGGTTCCATGATCTTGATTCAGGCGCTTTCTTTGCGCGAGCCGATATCTATTTCGCCCGAAGAACGCCGGTGATCGTGAAAGGAAGGAGATCGCAATCGGCGTTTATCGAGTGGTCGTTGCTCAGTCCATTCGTGTAACACTGGCGATAATCCTGGCAGCGATCGGGCACGATCGTTAATCGAGATAGCGTGCTTTAAGCAATCGGCAGGACGATTTTTAGCAGTCTGGCGCCGTAGAACATTATCGCTTCTGATTGAATCAGAAGAAGCGGAGCTCTATGACATTGATTTGACGCGTTTTCTTCACGCGAACCGGATTCCACTTCGCTCGAAAACGCTATAGACTTCGCGGAGGCGTTCTCGATTGGACTGTCTGGGTCAGCCGAGCGGACCGATCAAGCCAAATCAAAAGGCATGACGGCATCTTCCACGTAAACCGGCTGGTCGCCGTACCGCCCAAAAACTGCCCGCCTGCAAGAGGATGACATCCAAACGCAGGAGAGGGCTGCCTTCAGCTTATTCCCTTATCGCGGTTATGGCTCCTCAGACGGCCTTGAAAAGATGATAAGCAAAAACCCGACCACAGCCATCGCGGCGCCGTAATAGACCCATTCGGTGTGCCTGACCAGAATGCTATCGGCAGGATAGCTATAAAAACGGAAACCCTGCCCCATAAAGCCCAATCCGGCGATCAATGTGATAACTCCAACGATTCTCAATAGAGCGTGCATTCTGAGACGTTATCCCGGATTGTTGAATGAGACGAAATAGCAAGTTCGCCTTATATTATGCGGCCTCGGTCTTCGCTTCAACTCTATTTACGAGAGGAATTTTCTGTCCTTGTGGAGGAGCCTGTTTTCGGATGTTCAATTGCTTCAGTCATTCAAACACACGAGAAGAATTCATACCCAAAAGCGCTCTAGTGGATCAACATCGTTTTGGGATCATTTTTGCGCTTGCTGATATTGCGGTGCTCCATATTCACGACGACTCCTGGCTGCTTCTAAAGTGACGAAGTGATCGTTGGTGAGGAGCGGTGAGGTCCACGGGGGCGTCAGACATCAACCAAGCTGACAGCTTTGGGATAAGCAAAACGCTACCGATAAGTTCCGGTTGATCTATGGTCAGTTGCACCGCACCAGCCACCGACCGACGCCACGTTTCCCCAATAAAAATGGCGCCCGCTCTGCACGGGCGCCATTTTTATTAAAAGGCATCAGCTTCCAGAAAGCTGACCGAATAGCCGACAGGGTCGGCTAGACAGCGGAACCAGCCCTGACCTTCTTCTCCGGCTTCTGAGGAGCGGCCGTCGAGGTAACAGTAGGCACGCCATTCTTGAAGCTGACTTCAGCACCCATACCTGCTGCCATCTCACCCTCAAGGATCGAAGGCTGCTTCGGAGCGGTCAGACGCTGGAAAGACTCGGTCAAAGCGCTCGAAAGGTCAGCGGCTCTGCCACGGACTGAGTCCCACAGCATTACCACACCCTGATTAGGAACAAACATTCCCTGCCTGGCGGAGCGGTTCAAAGCCAAGCGTGAGTCGCGCGCGCGACGACGTGTAGCGTGCTCGTGCTCGTCTTCCTGCGCATTGACAGGCAACTGCAGGACCGTAGCAGTCTGTCCGGCGACGAGCTGGGCAATCTTCAGAACCTGCCCATTAGGAAACTCCAGTGCGTCGTGCTGAACGTACGGATTATCCTCGTCCACTTTGCGGAAGCTCGCGACCTTGTGATCGACGCGGGCCTTGCCAGAGAACTTTACGCCAAGAAAACTGCGGGGCTGCTCGTATTGAACATTCTCGTCGAATGCGAGTTCCGTTCCAGGCAGCAAGCAGACCGCCAACTCAGGCGGGCTGTCATGAATTACAAGCTTGGGGCCGAGCTCACCGACGGCGGCAAAGCCGCGCACGTTCGATTTCGCGAGCTCCATAGTGACCAGCTTATCGGCGACCTTGGCAGGCCGCGAAGAGACGTGATGCAGACTGTAGTCGCACATGAAGGGCTCCTCTGGTTGGGACTACGCATTACCCCACATCGATACAATACCCTCGATGCGAACTCGTTCCGCCGATTTTAACCACTGGCGGCTGCGTTTTAAAGTCCAACAATCCAACCATGCTAAATTGGTACAGTCCAAAACTTACCATGTTGACGCCGTTCGCGTCAACTTAATTTCCCCGGTTCGCTTCGGTAGCCCGAGGAACAATTCTGCTTTGAAATCAGAGGGTGCGGCGTCCCCGACCCAACCGGATCCCTGTTGAAACTCACAAGCAAAAGCCAGAACATGGCTAGAATTGCTCCAGAATATCGCCTTGGCCTGATTTCCAGCTTCGGTCGCGTAGGATCTGGATTCGATCCCTTCGAATCGAGGCGCTGCGAGCCCTGTCCGGACGAATACACATTCTTGCGATAACTCACGGGTAAGTCCTGGTCGCCGTTAAAGCCAGCCTGGCGGGCGATTGGCGTGTAAGAAACCCAGAGCTAGGCGCCGCAGGAGCCGGCGCCGCTCGCTGCTTGCCGCTTGGAGACAGCGAGTAACTGCGCTATGTAAGGGTGCTCTGGGCCTAGGGACTGCGGTTGGGGAGCAGCTTCACGTCTTAAAGAAAGACGTACGGAGGACGCCTCCGCATCCGAGCCTGCTGAGCGGTTCTAGAGCATTATCGCTTCTGATTGAATCAGAAGCGAAGCTCTATGATATTGATTGGACGCGTTTTCTTCACGCGAACCGGATCCACTTCGCTCGAAAACGCTATAGTCGACCCGGGTTGAAGCTTGGCGTGAGGGTTTCGCCAAAGCGCAGGAGTTTTGACATGATCGATGAGGCGAATGCAACTGGGACCGGAAGCGCCTCCCTGGTCGAGGCTCGCACGGATAGCGCGACGGATCACGCCCTGAACACCCCGCCTGAAGAGATGGCGCGGATGGGCGAAGAAATCATCGCCGCGCTCAAAACGGTCTATGATCCTGAAATTCCGGCTGACCTCTACGAGCTTGGTTTGATCTACAAGATAGCAATAGACGAGGATCGCAAAGTCAATATCGAGATGACATTGACCTCGCCGAATTGTCCGTCCGCAGCGGAATTGCCCGGTCAGATTGAAAGAGCGGTTAAAGCGGTCTCCGGCGTGCACGATGCCAAGGTCGCCATCGTCTGGGAACCGACGTGGGATCCAAGCCGCATGTCGGATGAGGCGCGCACGGTCCTTAATATGTGGTGAGGGGACCGCGGGACAGGGATGGACCCGATGCTCCCGCTGCCGGCAACCGTCGAATGATGATCACCGAGCGATATTTACCGGAAGTCCGCCAGGGTCTGTTTCGACTGCGTTGAATAAGACTCGTCGCGAAAACCGGTTTCCATTTTTCGCTGGCGCGACCCTTCGGCTCAGGATCCTGCTCTGGTGATCCGTCCTCCTGGGAAGGTTTTTACGGCGCGGCGTTCTATAGAGCCTTTCCGCTTCGGCCTGATAGAATCGGAAGCGGGCTCTATCCTTGTGTTTTGGCGTGTTTTCTTCACACGAAATCGGTGTCCACCTCGCTGGAAAACGCTCTATGGCGTTATCCGGTGAAGCATGTCCCTCAAGGATCGACCCGGGAGGGATACCGGTGGCGTGAAGAAAAACCTTAAGCTCAAAACGTTGGAGCCTCGCTTCCGATTCCATCAGAAGCGAGGCTCCAACGCTGTTCAATCGTAATGGCTCGTACCCAGGGAAACTTACTTCGGCAGCGGCGCCGGATCCTTGGAGAGCGTGTTGAGATAGGCAATCAGATCAGCGCGCTTGCTTTCGCTTTTTAGTCCAGGGTAGCCCATGGACGTGCCCTTGGCGTAGGCTTTCGGGTCATCCAGCCAACTGCTGAGATCGGCGAAGGTCCACTTGCCGCCAGCCTTGCTCTTCAGAGCCGCCGAGTAGTTGAAGCCTTCCCCCGAAGCGATCGGACGGTTGACGATACCGTAAAGATTCGGGCCGACCTTCTTGGCCCCGCCTTCCTCGGTGGTGTGACAGGCCAGGCACGGCTTGACAAGCCCGGCGCCACGTTCTGCGGAGGCGCTGGCCAGCGCCTTGTTAAAGGACTCCGCATCAGCAGCGCTCGTCGGCGCGGCTGCGGCTTCCTTGGCCTCGGTCTTGTGGCTGGCTTCAGCGTGCGGCTTCTCCGGCGCGCTGAACGACTCGTCGATGATGCGTACTGTTTGAACAAACAACAATGTTCCGAGCAGCGCGCCCATAATGGCGTTGGTCCGGTTCGAATGCACTGTATCACTCCCAGAGCTCATTACTGAAGTACTCCCAGCGGTATGAAGGAGCCAAAGAAACCCGGGATATCCCGGACGAACTGAAAGATCGATGGCAGCGGCACCCCCCGGCTCATCAATCGCGAAACAGCTCCACCCCGGCCCGTTTTGTGTGCCTAAAGGGAGCGGCGGGCACACCCATATCAAATAGAAGTTTGTCGCGCAACGGTTCAGCCCGGCGTTGGACAGCCTCCCATTTTGCACTGCGAATGCGGCTTTTGACGGGCGCTATGGATATGCCGTTTCTTGCGATTCATTCGCGTCGCTGACGCCGCGGCGATCACAGCCAGGGTGCGAGTTTGTCCATCGCGATGAGCTGGTCGACCTCGATGCGCGGGCGGACCAACGCATACTCGTCGTCCTTGACCAGTACCTCAGGGACCAGCGCGCGGGTGTTATAGGTCCCCGACTGCACGGCTCCATAAGCGCCCGCGGTCATGATCGCCAGAAGGTCGCCGGCTTGCGGCTCCGGCACATTGCGCGCGAGCGCCAGATAATCTCCGGTCTCGCACACCGGGCCGACCACATCGGCGACCATCACCGGGGCATCCTTGGGCGCCGCCCGCACCGGCATGATCTGATGGTAGGCCTCGTACAGCGTGGGACGGATGAGGTCGTTCATGGCCGCGTCGATGATGACGAAATTGCGGGCGTTGCCATGCTTCACGTAGATCACCCGCGTCACCAGAATGCCGGCATTGCCGACGATCATGCGGCCCGGCTCGAACATCAGCGTGCAGTCGAGATCGCGGGTCACGCGTCTGACCATCTCGGCATAGGCAAGCGGCTCCGGCGGCGCCGATCGGTCCTCGTAATAGGGAATGCCGAGGCCGCCGCCGAAATCGACGTGGCTGATGACGTGACCGTCGGCGCGCAGCGTGCCGACGAAATCCGTCAGCAGACGGAACGCTGTTTCCATCGGACCGAGATCGGTGATCTGGCTGCCGATATGCATGTCGGCCCCGGTGACCTTGATGCCGGGCAGCTTTGCCGCCCGGGCGTAGACCGCGCGCGCCTGCGTGATCGGAATGCCGAACTTGTTCTCCAGCCGGCCGGTTGAAATCTTGGCGTGAGTGCCGGAATCAACGTCAGGATTGACGCGGACCGAGACGCGCGCTGTGCGGCCTGTTTCAACCGCGACCTGCGACAGCAGATCGAGTTCCGGTTCCGATTCGATGTTGATGCAGAGAACGTCCGCGGCGAGCGCCGCGCGCAGTTCGGATTCGGTCTTGCCGACGCCCGAGAACAGGATCTTGCTTGCCGGAATGTCGGCGGCGAGCGCACGCTTGAGTTCTCCGCCCGACACCACGTCTGCTCCCGCTCCGAGCTTCGCCATGGTTCGCAGCACGGACTGATTGGAGTTCGCCTTCACGGCGTAGCAGATCAGATGGTCGGTCCCTGCGAAAGCTTCGGCAAAGACGCGGTAGTGCCGCTCCAGCGTCGCCGTCGAGTAACAATAGAACGGCGTGCCGACGGCTTCGGCCAGGGTTGAAAGATCGACGCCTTCGGCGTGGAGCACGCCGTCGCGGTAATCGAAGTGATGCATGGCTCTAGTGGTCCGAATCCGAAGTCCGCTCACCAACTCGACATCTTGCCTGATAGCGTTTGATAGGAGTGCGCGGAAACAGCAAGCTAAACTCCGAGGCACCACGCCCGCGTCTCAGCGGCTGTCGAGCAGCGGGTCGAGGATGAAGGATTTCCTGGCGCCTTTGGACGCCGCAGGGTCGCTGTTGATGCCGAAAGACGGATCGAACAGGCTGCCCTTGGGCGCATTGGCGCGGTCATGCTCATCCGCCGCTGCGGCGGCAGGCGGCCGATCCGATGCGGTCGGCGGCGCATCGAGGCCGCCCTTGCGCCCGCAACCGGCCAGCGCCAGCGCGGCGGCGGTCAGAAAAAACAGGGCCCATCTCATCGAGACGGAGCTTGAAGTGGTGTTCACGGCGATATCCCCAATCGGCGGCACCATACAAAGAATGCCTTGTTCTGGCGAGACCCGGAAGGCCGGAAAATTCAAGGCCGGCGTCAGGATCAGCCCGGTTTCCGCTCTTTTTCCAGCCGCTTGAGCCAGGCCTTCGCTTGCGTGCGAACGTTTCTGGGCGCGGTCCCGCCATAGCTCGTCCGGCTCTTCACCGATGCCTCCACGGACAGCACCGCAAGCGCGTCGCGGGTGATGCGCGGCTCCACCGCCTGCATCGCAGTCAGCGGCAGTTCATGCAGGGCGACGCCCTGCTTCGATGCGGCCGCGACGATACGTCCGGTGACATGGTGCGCGTCACGGAAAGGCATCTTCAGCGTCCTGACCAGCCAGTCCGCGAGATCGGTCGCGGTCGCATAGCCATCGCCGGCGGCCGCCTTCATTCGGGTCTCGTCAGGCACGAGGTCGGCGACCATGCCGGTCATGGCGCGGATCGCCAGCGAGAGCGCGCTGAACGCCTCCATCGCGCCCTGCTTGTCTTCCTGCATGTCCTTTTGATAGGCCAGCGGCAATCCCTTCATCACCACCAGCAGCCCTGTGAGCGCTCCGACGACGCGGCCGGTCTTGGCGCGCACCAGTTCGGCGGCGTCCGGGTTGCGCTTCTGCGGCATGATCGACGAGCCCGTGGTGAACCTGTCGGAAAGCCGCACAAGGCCGACCAGCGGTGAGGTCCAGATCACCATCTCCTCCGCGAAGCGCGACAGGTGCGTCGATGCGATCGCCGCGGCTGACAGCGTCTCCAGCACGAAGTCGCGATCCGAAACCGCGTCGAGCGAGTTCGCCATCGGGCGATCGAAACCCAGTCCCTTCGCGGTCGCGTGGCGATCGATCGGAAAGGACGTGCCCGCGAGGGCAGCCGCGCCGAGCGGGCTCTCGTTCAGACGCCTGCGCGCATCGGCGAAGCGTCCGCGATCGCGGGCCGTCATTTCGACGTAGGCCAGAAGGTGATGACCGAAGGTCACGGGTTGAGCGGTTTGCAGGTGCGTGAAGCCCGGCATCACCGTTCCCGCAAATTCCAGCGCGCGGGTCGCCAGAACCTGCTGGAAGGCTTTGAGCGCGTGATCGGTCTCGTCGATCGTGTCGCGGACATAGAGACGAAAGTCGGTCGCAACCTGATCATTGCGCGAGCGCGCGGTATGCAGTCGTCCCGCCGCGGACCCGATCAGTTCCCCGAGCCGGCTCTCCACATTCATATGAATGTCCTCGAGCGCCCGCTTGAAATCGAAAGAATCGGCGCGGATCTCTGACAAAATCGTGTCTAGACCCTTGCCTATTTTTTTCGCATCATTTGCCGCGATGATGCCTTGAGCGGCAAGCATCTCGGCATGGACCTTTGACGCGGCAATGTCCTGGGCGTAGAGGTGGCGATCGACGTCAATCGAGACGTTGATCTCCTCCATGATCGCATCAGGTCCTTCGCCGAACCGTCCGCCCCACATCTTGTTGCTCATGTCTTGCCACTCATGCCGCGCTCGCCACTTTCATCATGCCTGCCGGACGGCCGATCTGCTCCGGTGGGTGTAGCCGTCTGAAGCCGACGCCTGCATACCCGTATCTGATACAGGATGACAAACGTTATGACCGATACCTCCACGCCGCCTCATCGCGCCGAAAGCAGGCTTCCCATTGGCCCGCTGGTCGCAGTCGCCATTGTCGCGGGGGCCACGGCCGCGCTTTTGGGGATCGGGCATCTCAGGCACGCGAAATCCGCCGCCAATGCGCTGGCGCCCTGCGGTCCGGCCGTGGAACTGTCCAGGAAGATCGCCCCGCAGGCCACGGGCGAGGTGGCTTCCCTGACCATGGCGTCCAAGCCGCGCCGGATACCGGACCTGGCCTTTTTGGATGGCGAGGGCCAACCCAGGAAGCTCTCGGACTGGAAAGGGAAAACCGTCCTCTTGAACCTCTGGGCGACCTGGTGTGTGCCCTGCAGAACGGAAATGCCGGCCCTTGACAGGCTTCAGGGCAAGCTCGGCGGCGATAAATTCGCCGTGGTCGCCATCAATATCGACACCCGCGACTCCGATAAGCCGAAGGCCTTTCTGAAAGACGCCAACCTCACTCATCTCGGCAATTTCCATGACGAGAAGGCGTCCGTTTTCCAGGATCTTAAAAGCGTTGGCATGGCGGTCGGCATGCCGACCTCGGTGCTGATCGACGGTCAGGGTTGCGAACTCGGCAATATGGCCGGGCCGGCTGAATGGGACAGCGAGGACGCCATCAAGCTCATCAACGCGGCGGTGGGCTCATAGAGTGCCTCACCGCTTCATGGAAGCGGTGAAAGACTGTTGTTTTTATTCTTTATGTTTTGACGCGTTTTCTTCACGCGAACACAGAGGCAGTCCGCACCTGCACGAGGCCGTGCTATAGCGTTTTCAAGCGAAGTGGAATCCGGTTCGCGTAAAGAAAACGCGTCAGATCAATATCATAAGAGCGTCGCTTCTGATTCAATCAGAAGCGATAATGCTCTAGGTATGTTCTCAGACCCATGTTCTCGAAGATACGAACATGTCTTGAGGGCCGCGTCATACAATCCGGTTGCTTTGTCGTTTGCGTTTCTCTTATGGATGTTCCCGTTATCTGTTCCCAATGATGGATGCGCATGGCGGGCTCAAAGCCTCTCCGCGTAACAACCTGCGCCCGTACGAAGTGATACGCCTCGCCAGAGGCGAGAGAATACTGATGACTTGATTATCGCTCGGATTGACTGCGATCAGATTATGCAGGGCAGGGGGTGCTCTATGCCTATCGACCACGACGGCAATCGGGTTGGCTCACGCATGGCCGCTGGCCTGCATATCGTAGGCCCTTGCGGCGCCCTTCTGTTGCTCGGAATTTCGATCTCGCCGGCCTTGCCGGATGATGCCAGAAACGACGCGCAGCAAAACACCACGATCACATGCTCAAGCGGATTTCTGCCGCCTGCGGGGTCCACGAATAGTCCGCCCGACCTCGTGGTCAACGGCGAGTGCCACGTCAAACCCGACAAGACCTACTACTTCGGGAACGTCAACGTTCTCGACAAGGGCCAGCTCGTGTTCGACGAGCTTGACAAGACGATCAAGCCCACGACCACCCACTTCTGGGTTCAGTCGATGCTGATCGAGAACGGAGGCGCGGTCGTCGCCGGGTCGCAGAGGCAACCTTACGGAAATTACGGGGGCGTCCTGACGATCCATCTCTACGGCGCGGACCGCAACGCCAGGGGCCCCGCGCTCGGCGCGCTTTGCCGGACCGCGCAGAATGCCGATACGGGCCCCTGCGGTATTCCGGCGTCCGCCTGGAGCGACAACGGCAAAACGAAGCTCGCGCTGCCCGGCGGCGTGTCGGATTTCTTCTACCGCTACGGACCGCTGCACGGCGACGGCAAGTGCTCGGACGGATCAGTCTGGTCGAGCAAATCGCCATGCGATGACAGTCAGGGCAAGCAGGTCGGGTATTTCGGCTACAAGGTTCTCGCCGTTTCCTATGGCGGGAGTCTTGATCTGTGGGGCACGAAGGGCTCATGCAACTCGATGGGCTGCTCCAATCCGCAACTCCATCCGAGCTGGACACGGCTGGAAGGTTCGGTCGCGGCGGGAGGCGGCGCCGGGCCGAACGATCCGCTCGTCGTCGCCGGTCCGAGCAATTTCAGGCCTGAAAATCTTCATGTCGGAGCCGGCGATCAGATCGTCGTCACGACGACCGACTATCTGCCCGGTCATTCCGAAACCTTCGTCGTCAAGGAAGCCCGCACGGGCGAGGACGGGAAAGGGCGGTGGCTCACGAAGATCCGGGTCGATCATGGCGCGCAGTGGCGCCATAACGGCGAACGCTACGCACTCACCGACAAGCTGGCGCCGTCGCAGGGACGCCTCGATCTCGATCCCGATCTGGTCAAGAACGGCGTCGAGACCCGTGCCGCCGTCGCGATCCTGAATCGCAGCATCCGGATCGTGTCCGGAGGAGACAAACCGGGAGAGGAATTTCCGGCCTCGACACCCGAGAATCCCTGTGTCGCCCAGGACGGAAAAGGGCCGTGCTATTCGCTCGGCGGTCACGTCGTGTTCCGCCAGGGGTTCAAGGCGGCACACGTCAAGGGAGTCGAATTCAAGGAGCTCGGGCAGGGCGGGCGGATGGGACATTATCCCGTCCATTTCCATATGGCGCGCCAGACGCCGGAAGGAACCTACGTGCAGGATTCATCGATCAATGAATCGATGACCCGCTGGATCGTGCTGCACTCGACGCAAGGCGTTTTGCTGGCCGGCAACGTCGGATACAAGTCGATCGGCCATGGCTTCTATCTCGAGGACGGCACCGAGACCGACAACCGGATTTACGGCAATCTGGGGATCCTCGCGCGCGCGGCGGTCGCCAATGAACAAAATCCGCGACGGATACCCGGGATCCTCGCCGCCAATGAAGACAAGAAGCCCGCGCCGAAGTTTCCGTTCCTGACTGACTCGGCCTATCCGTCGGTCTTCTGGATCACGAACGGCTGGAATGAGTTCATCGGCAATATGGCGGCCGGCGCGACGGCCTGCGGATCGGCTTACTGGTTCGTCCCGGTCTGGAACAGCGACAGGCCTGATGTGATGACCTCGAATAACAGCCCTGATCAGCGGCACATGAAGTGGTCAGGTTATGCCGGCCTGCAAAAGGACGGCGCTTATCGAGGCTCCACGCCGCTCAAGGCCTTCGTCGGAAATTTTGCCACATCGACGATGATGTCGTTCCAGACCACCGGCGACGCGCCTGAGTGTTCGGGCGTCCTCAAGCCTGCGTCCGGTGCGGCGCAGGATAAGACGGCGGATGCCGCGCACGGCGCCGCCGCCGCCAATGCCCTGGTCGCGGTTCGCAGCCTTGCGCCGGATCCGAACGACAACGAGTCCGACGATCATTATTACCCGCATGCGGTCGGCGGAAACCGGCACGCGACGGCGTGCATCAGAAAGGACGATGGTACCTACGATTGCGAGGGCGTCAAATTTTGCGATCCGGGTCATGCTGAGAATTGCGCGGTGACCGTCATCGACAAGTTCACGTCGATGTTCCACTGGGCCCAGCACAATGTCGCGGCGATCTGGCTGCGCAATCAGTGGTATCTCGTCGTCAACAGCGTGCTGTCGGATGTTCAGAACGGCGGCCTGACTTTCATCACCGGCGGCGATTATACCCATGCGTCGGTGATCAAGGGCTATTGGGCGCTCGCGCGCAAGAACGTTTTCATCGGGCATTCCCAGCCGCAGGACGACGCTCACGCCTTCGCGCTGGACGCGGGGCCCTTCAACGCGCGATCGAAACTGCGGTGCGACTGGCAGGTGGCGGGCGTTTCGCCGAGCAATTATTGCCTCAGCGCGAAAGAGGGCGTCTCCATTCCGCTGATCAATTTCGATTCGGGCCAGCGCCTGTTCAACATCTACGATGGTCCCGCCTATCAGGAGTCCAACGCCTATCTCGACATCACCAAATCAGACTGTCCCATGAGCGGATCGAAGACCGATCCGGGCTGCATGTATGGCTCGGGCGTGGTCCTCGGCGTCACCAAGGATCCACTGAACGGGCAATGCTATCTGCCGAACGCGGCCATAGGCTGGAAACAGAGCAACGGTTTTTTCTATCCGCCCGCTTTTCACTCGGCGAATCTCTTTTTCAGCAACGTCGACATTCGTCATTTCGTATTCGATCCGTTGTTTCAGGCGCCTGATGGCGTGACGGGGGAAAAGGACTTCGGTCAGGGCGGCACTTATCTCACGGCGACTTCCGGCCCCAACGCAGTGAAGAATTTCTATTGCAGCTCGACGGACAACATGTTCGACGGCTGGAGCGGGATCGACCGCCAGACCGAGCTTACCGATGACGACGGGACGCTGACGGGACTCATCAGTTCGAAGCCCGGCGGCGAGACTGTGTCGATCAACGAGGATCAGTTCTTCACGGCCAAGCTTGAAACGTCCGAGTGTAAATCGAATCTGAGGGTCGGCCCGTCGCTGGTATGTCCGCAGAAGCCGCTGCCGCCCGCCTCAACGCCATCCACCGCAAAGACAAGCCCCTACGACTACGTGGCCACGGCGATCGCGCCGGGGTGCTCGGAGAAGAATCCACCGGATCCGTTGAAACCCTATGGCCGCTGCGGAGATACGCCGGATCTCGGTCAGGGAGGCGAGTGGTCGAGCGAGTGCTCCAACGGGGCCTGCTACGGCGTGCCGCTTTACCGTCAGTATCTGACCACGACCGAACTCGGCCACTGGCAGACCAACGGCTGCGCCGGCAACGCCAATACGCCCGCCTGCCGCTGGCCTTTCATGCGCATGGGCGGCCAGAACATGTATCAGCGCGAAACGCTGACCGTGAACAACGGTGTCTACTATGTCGACACGTCCATTTCCAAGACCACGCAGAACACGGAGAACTATACGAAAATGCCGCAGACGCGGGACGTGAATGTCTTCGCTCCCGGCCAGACCTATTACATGTTCTTCCTCTATGCGAAGCCGGGCACGGCCCAGACCTACCAGATCTATGTCGGCGAGGGTTTTGATACGGCAACAGTGAAGCCCGTGCGCGGAAGCCTGGCGACCGCGCCGATCAAGTTCAGCCCGGACACCGCGCCCAATGCGGGGAAGTGGTTCACCGTGAAAGGCGTCTCCAAAGGCGTGCTGACGATCGAGACCAATTTCGCCGCTCAATCCGAACTTGATCCGCGACAGCAGAAGAACGGCCTTTGCGGCCCGGCGACATTCTGCGGCTGGAAAGCGGACGGAAGCTGCGGCTCGAAGCTGGCGAGCGCCGATCCAGGCAAGGAGCCTTTGCTCATGGCCGATCCGGCTCTGGCCAAGGAAGCGGACGCCGTTTGCCGGACCTGGGCGGTCAAGGACCTCGATTGTCCGGCGGCCGGATGTTTCGGGTTCGCTTTCACGCTTCCAGCGACGTTCAAGGCGCAGGACCAGGGGCAGGCGGCGCGCCCGACGCCAGCCGCGTTCCCCTCGACTGGCGATTTCGCGACGCGGTTTCTCAACACCAAAATCGTCCCGGACAACGCGAGCCATGCGCGAGACGGGGTCGAGACGGAGTGCTTCTATCCAAGACTGCCCGGCAGTTGTCCCGCGCAATAGTTGCTGCGGGACGGAGTTTGCGCGATCCGTCTGCCAACCGTTGGGTCGGCGTCTCGTGCGCGATATTCTGTTAAGGCCCGCACTGGAATTTCAGATGACGCAAGCGGGCCGCCCATCCCGGGCGGCCCTTTGCCGACTAACGCGATCCCCGTCAGGTGCCGCCGCTATATCCGGTTTTTTCCTGACCCTGAGGATTTTTGTCGGGCATATCTTCCTTGACGGCCTTTTTGATCTCGGCCTTCCGGCCGCTTTCGCCCTGTTCGCCCGGCTTCCTGCGCTGGTCGTCCTGATTCTTCTCATTCGGGTTTGCCATTTGAAGTCTCCTTAGGTTGCCGGGGACAATGGGTTCCGTTCTGGATTGGTTCCTAAAGTCTTTTTGCTTCTGAATGTACGTCAGCGGCTCTCGTATTTTGATTTGACGCGAACCGGCTCTCCGGTCGCGCTGGCGTGGCCCTTTCGGTCGGACATCATCCTCTCATGACGGAGCGCTGCGCGGACCTCGGAGCGCCGCTGCTGTTGCGTTGCACAAACTTTCAGCACCGGTTGCTTGCATAGCGAGCGGTGCTGCTCGCTCATTCCCGCGAACGATTGATGCGACAGCCTTCTGATCGCGGCATGCCGTATTTTCAGCTCTGGCACAGGTCTTGCGTAATCATCGGCGACGGCTCTCGCTATCTGAGACGACGGAGCAAGATCGAGATGAACAAAAAAGAGAAGCTCGTCATCGTCGGCGCAGGCATGGCCTCCGGACGCATGCTCGAGCATCTGTTCGAAACCGACCCTGAACGTTTCGACATTACGCTTTTCGGCGCGGAGCCGCGCGGAAACTACAACCGCATCATGCTGTCGCCGGTGTTGGCGGGCGAGAAGTCATTCGATCAGATCGTCACGCATGATGCGGCCTGGTATGACGCCCATCAGGTCGAATGCCGCTTCGGCGAGACGGTGACGCGCATCGATCGCGCCGCGAAGGTGGTGCACTCGGCGGGAAGCGAGGCGCCTTACGACAAGCTTGTGATCGCGACCGGATCCGCTCCCTTCATGATCCCCGTTGCCGGACGGGATTTGCCGGGCGTCATGGCGTTTCGCGACTATGACGACGTTCAGGCGATGGTCGCCGCCGCCAGGAAGAAGGACGCCAGGGCTGTCGTCATCGGCGGCGGCCTGCTCGGACTGGAAGCCGCGGCGGCGCTCAGGCTGCATGGCATGGAGGTGGTGGTCCTGCATCTGATGGGCCATCTGATGGAGCGTCAGTTGGATGCGGCGGCGGGCTATCTCCTGCAGAAGGAACTGGAGGGCCGCGGCATCAAAATTCATTGCAAGGCGCAGACCAGCGCGATCCTCGGCCGGGGGCGCACCGAAGCGGTGCTGCTCGATGACGGCACCCTTTATCCGGCCGATATCGTGGTGATGGCGGCCGGCATTCGTCCGGAAGCCCGGATCGCGACCGATGCGGGTCTCCATGTCGAGCGCGGCATCGTCGTGGACGACCGGATGGTGACCTCCGATCCGGACATTCTCGCCATCGGCGAGTGCTGCGAGCACGGCGGCATCTGCTACGGCCTCGTCGCGCCGCTCTACGACATGGCCAAGGTCGCGGCGAAGACTCTGACAGGAGTTGGAGCGACGTTCCGCAGCGTCGAAACAGCAACCCAGCTGAAGGTGACCGGCGTGAGCCTTTACTCGGCGGGCGACTTCGCCGACGCGCCTGATCGGGAAGATGTCGTGCTGCGGAATTCGGGCGCGGGAATCTACAAGCGGCTCGTGCTGAAAGATAACCGCGTTGTCGGCGTGGTGCTTTACGGCGAGACCACGGACGGCGCCTGGTACTTCGATATGCTGCGCAAGGGGACGGATGTCTCGGAGATGCGCGAGACGCTGATCTTCGGTCAATCCCGTCAGGGAAGCGCGTCCCTCGACTCGCTGGCGGCGGTCGCAGCCTTGCCGGATGATGCCGAGATTTGC
This sequence comes from Nitrobacter sp. TKz-YC01, assembly GCF_047824785.1. Lineage (GTDB taxonomy): Bacteria > Pseudomonadota > Alphaproteobacteria > Rhizobiales > Xanthobacteraceae > Nitrobacter. Next base: position 1,036,372 of record NZ_CP181167.1, read on the forward strand.
GGCTGCAACGGCGTTTGCAAGGGCGCGATCGTCTCGGCCATCATCGCCAGGGATCTGACGTCGCTCGACGACGTGCGCGCCCACACCAAGGCGTCCGCCTCCTGCGGCTCCTGCACGGGTCTCGTCGAGCAGCTCATGACACTGACGCTCGGGGACAAGTACAATCCCGACGCGGTCCAGCCGGTGTGTGGCTGCACCACGCTCGGACATGGCGATGTCCGCCGGCTGATCAAGGCGAAGGGTCTGAAGACCATTCCCGCCGTGATGCAGGAGCTGGAATGGAAGACCTCATGCGGCTGCGCGAAGTGCCGGCCGGCGCTGAATTACTATCTCGTCTGCGACTGGCCGGACGAATATGCCGATGATTACCAGTCGCGTTTCATCAACGAGCGCGTCCACGCCAACATTCAGAAGGACGGCACCTATTCGGTCGTGCCGCGCATGTGGGGCGGCGTCACTAGCGCGAAGGAGCTGCGCGCCATCGCCGACGTGGTCGATAAATTTCACATTCCCTCCGTGAAGGTCACGGGCGGCCAGCGCATCGACATGCTGGGCGTCAGGAAGGAAGATCTGCCCGCGGTGTGGGCCGATCTTGGCAAAGCCGGCTTCATCTCGGGTCATGCCTATGCCAAGGGTCTGCGCACGGTCAAAACCTGCGTCGGGTCCGACTGGTGCCGCTTCGGCACGCAGGATTCGACCGGACTCGGCATTCGCATCGAGAAATTCATGTGGGGTTCGTGGACTCCGGCCAAGGTCAAGATGGCGGTCTCGGGTTGTCCGCGCAACTGCGCCGAGGCGACGTGCAAGGATGTTGGCGTGATCTGTGTCGACTCCGGCTATGAGATTCATTTCGCCGGCGCGGCGGGTCTCGATATCAAGGGCACCGAGGTTCTGGGACTTGTCAAAACCGAGGATGACGCGCTGGAGCATATCGTGGCGCTCGTTCAGATGTACCGTGAGCAGGCTCATTATCTTGAGCGCATCTACAAGTGGGCGAAGCGCGTCGGGCTCGACGAAATCCGCCGTCAGATTCTGGAGGATCCCCGGAAGCGCAAGGCTTACTTCGATCGCTTCGCCTTCAGCCGGAAGTTTGCGCAGGTCGATCCGTGGTCTGAACGCGTGTCCGGCAAGGACAAGCACGAATTCCGGCCGATGGCGACCATCGGCTTTCCGGTGGCGGCGGAGGGAGCGCTATGAACTGGATTGCGATTGGCCAGACGGCGGATATTCCGCTTCGCGGCGCGCGCTGCGTGGCGACGCCTCAAGGGCGGATTGCGGTGTTCCGCACTGTCGAGAATCGCTTCTTCGCCATCGAAGATCGCTGCCCACACAAGGGAGGCCCTCTGAGCCAGGGCATCGTGCATGGCGCTCACGTCACCTGCCCGCTGCATGGCTGGGTGATCTCGCTGGAGACAGGCAAGGCGCAGGGCGCTGATGAGGGGGCTGTGCGCACCTTCGCGCTGAAGGTGGAGGGTGGAAAGCTCCTGATCTCCTCGGACGCGCTCGTCAGCATGACCGCATGACGCGAAGCGATCTGCCGGGGGTGTTTGATTTCTGGTCAGTGGCTTTTTAGCGGACAAGGAGTTGGGGGTATAAGGGGTACAAAGGTTCAGCGTCTCATCGTCACCTTATCAGATGTGGCCATCTTTCTTTCACATGGATGTGGTGTTTAACTCAGAGTCCTTCACCGCTTCGTGGAAGCGGTGAAGGACTCTGTTTTTATGTTTTGACGCGTTTTCTTTACGCGAACGGATCCCACTTCGCTCGAAAACGCTATGGATGATGTCGTTGATTTTCGGACGGTGGTCTCGTCCGGAATTTGAGACGCTGCATATGACGCGACTGGCGTAGCTCGCGCATCCGGAACCCCAGCACTGAAGGAGAATCTCAGATGCCGACCCTCTACACGATGCCTGGCACTTGTTCGCTTTCGCCGAACATCGCCGTCGCGTGGCTCGATGCTCCGGTCGAGATTCACAACATTCCTTATGGCGACCAGAAAAAGGAATACTACCTCGCCATCAATCCTCGGGGACAGGTGCCGGCGCTGCGTTTCGAAGACGGGGACGTGCTGACCGAGGCGGCGGCGATCCTCGCCTGGCTTGGCGCGACCTACGGCAAGGAAAGTCACGCTCCCGGCAGCCGGCTCGGCCGCAAGGAAGCCGAAGCGCTGGCCTACATGACGTCGGAAGTTCATGCGGCTTACGGCGGCCATTTTAACACCCAGAAGTTTGCCGAGAGCGCGGCGGCGCAGGAAGAGGTCAAGCGCAAGACCTATGAGAAACTCGCCGGTCACTACGAGCGGTTGAATGGCACTTTGAGCGAGAATGGCGGCGAATGGTATCTCGGCCAGCGTTCCTTCGCCGACACGTTCCTTTACGTGCTGACGCGCTGGATCGAGAAGACGCCGCTGTCGATCGGCGATTATCCGGCGCTGAAAGCGTTTCGCGCGCGCATGGAAGCGGACGAGGGCGTGAAACAAGCGCTTGCGCGGCAAGCCATGGAGCCGATCGGATGAACGGGGAGGAATCGGACTGGCCGGCCTTGCCCTATGGCGATTGGGCCGAAACATGCTCCGCCCTTCATCTATGGACTCAGATCGTCGGCAAGTACCGGCTCGCGCATACACCCTGGGTCAATCACTCTTGGCACGCCACGCTCTATGTAACGCCGCGCGGTCTGACGACGGGAATGGTGCCTGACGGCAGGTCGGCCATCACCTTGACCTTTGACTTCCACGATCATGCGCTGATCGGTGAAACGGTCGACATGCGTGAGAGCTTTCCGCTGGAGGCAATGAGCGTAGCCGACTTCCTCAGCCGCACGATCGCGCTGGTCGAACGGCTTGGCGGGCGGATGGACATTCATGGCGCTCCGAACGAGATCCCCCATGCGACGCCGTTCGCGCGGGATACCGCGCCGCGGCCTTACGACCGCAAGGCGGTCGAGCGCTTCCATCGGGCGCTGGTGCGGATCGATCGCGTGTTCGCGCGCTTTCGAACCGGGTATCTCGGCAAGGTCTCGCCGGTGCATCTGTTCTGGGGTTCGTTCGATCTGGCTGTGACGCGTTTCTCGGGCCGCAAGGCTCCGCGCCATCCGGGTGGAATTCCGGCGCTTCCCGATTCGATTACGCGGGAAGCCTACAGCCACGAAGTATCCTCGGCCGGGTTCTGGCCCGGCGGCGGCGGGGTGGATGAGGCGATGTTCTACTCCTACGCCTATCCGGCGCCCGATGGCTTCGCCGACCGCCCCGTCGAGCCGGCGGCGGCCCGCTTCGACCAGAAGCTTGGAGAGTTTTTGCTGCCTTATGAGGCGGTGCGCACCAGCGCCGATCCTGAAGGTGAACTTACGAGGTTCCTGCAATCGACGTATGAGGCGGCGGCGGACCTGGCCGGGTGGGACCGGCAGGCGCTGGAATGCGACCTTGGCATCCCGCGGATTCCCACAGGTCATTCCAAACCTTAGAGGGAGTCTAAACACATGACATTGCATGGGAATTAACGCTCTCATAAGGATGTGCGCGGGGGGGGGCATGCGTGAAGGTGCGCTGGCGCTTCCTTTCGGCCGAGGGCTCATTCGTGGCGTTCGATGTCCAGGATCTGTTTCGGAGGCATAGCCAGGAGCTGAAGCGCTTCCTGCGACGCCGGGGTGCGTCCGCCGATACCGCCGCCGATCTGATGCAGGAGACTTTCCTGAAACTTCTGACCGCGAAGCCGACCGCGCCGGTCGACAACGTGCAGGCTTATATTTTCCGCACCGCGAACAACCTGTCGATCGATCTCGCGCGCAGACAGCGGTTGATGCCGCTCGTCGATAACAGCGACGACGTTCTCAACCGCCTCGTCGATGAAGCGCCATCTCCGGAGCGGGCGGTGCTGTCGCGTCAGGAACTGGCGCTGGTTCAGGCGGCTCTCGATCAAGTGCCGGAGCGGCCGCGCGAGGTGTTTCTGGCGCGCCTTGAAGGCAAGACGTTCGCCGAGATCGGGCAGGCCATGGGCGTTACGGCGCAAACGGCGTTCAGCCATATGCTCAAGGTCATGATGCACCTCAAGGCCGCGCTCGATCGGGTCCAGGAATAACTTGGATCGACGAATAATTTTCTGCGCCCGTCGGATATTTGGCTCTCCTGATCGTCTCCAGATAGTAAGAGCAGCTAGAGCATCGGACCCGAAAGTGGGAACCGGTTTCGGGATAAATCCGATGCTCAATCAATTAACTGGAGCGGCGGCGCTGATTCCATTTGACCGGCCGCCCCTCTAGAAACGCTACTCTATAATATTGATTTGACGCGTTTTCTTCACGCGAACCGGTGTCCACTTCGCTTGAAAACGCTCTAGGTCTTGGCCGGCTCTGGATCGTATCCATGGCCGTCCGCGAGAGGAGCCCGCCTGATGGTGGCCGATCCCGATTGGAGCGACGACGAGAATTTCGGCGGCAGCCTCGATCCGATATCGCAGGAAGCCGTGAGGTGGTTCACGACCATGCACGCCGATCAGGTCGCGAAGTCGGATCAACTTGCCTTCCGCGCCTGGCTGCGACGGGACGAACGCCATCGCGCGGCCTATGCGGATATCGAACGTCTATGGTCGGGAGCCTCGGAGCTTCCGGTCGTCAGATCGCGCCGCCGCGAGAAGCGGATCGCCGTCACGCGGCGAACGTTCGGTGCGGGCATGATCGCCGCCATGGCCGGTGGCGGCGGCTGGTTGGCCTATCAGCAGCATCCGTTCGCGGACTACCGCACCAGTGCCGGCGAGCGCAGGACGGTCAGGCTCGCCGACGATTCAAGCGTGGACATGGCTGGCGCGACGGCGTTGTCCATCGATTTCAGTTCGCGACTGCGTCTTGTCACGCTGCATCGGGGAGAGGCTTATTTCTCGGTTGCGCCCGATACTTCGCGCCCGTTCGTGGTCGAGGCGGCGGCGGGCCGCACGATGGCCGCGGGAACCGCATTCAACGTCGACTATGTTTCCGATGACGACGTGCGCGTCACGGTCGCCCAACACGCTGTCGATATCCGCGTCGGCGCGGATGGTGCGCGGCTCGATGCCGGATCGCAACTGACCTACGATCGCGAAAGCATCGGCGAGCCTCAGGCGATCGATCCGGCTTCGGCGCTTGGCTGGCGCGACGGCCGCCTGATTTTCGTCTCGCAGCCGTTCGGGCGGGTGGTCGCGTCGCTGAATCGCTGGCGGCAGGGCAGGCTGATGGTGATGGGATCGGCGTTGGCGATCCGCCCGGTCACCCTGATCGTCGATCTTCAGAAATCGGGGAATATTCTCGCCACCCTCGAAGACGCGCTCCCGATCCGGCTTGTCAACGTCACTCCCTATCTGACGCTGGTGTTCGAGGCATGAGGACGTCGATCAAAATTTTATCCCGGCCCATCTGATATCGGCGGGATCGCTTCGTCTGAACGAGTGAGGAGCGCGGAATCAGGCCGGCGCTCATTTGGTCAGGGAGCGGGGACGATGGCGGGGCGGAGTGGTTCGGGAGTTGCGGCGATCAGGCTGACAAGGTTGCTGGCGTCGATATCGCTCGCCGCCTTGTTGCTGCCGCCGCAGGCCGTATTCGCGCAAACCGCGTCGCCATCAGCGCCCCCGGCGGGCGCCCTTCAACAGCCGGTCACATTCGCCATTCCACCGCAGTCCCTGTCCACCGCCATCGTGGCGTTCTCGCGCGCGGCTGGAATCGATCTTGTTTTCGACGGCGCGGTGCCGCGTGGCGCGCGCACGTCAGGCGTCTCGGGAACGTTCACGGTGCGCGAGGGCGTCAACCGGTTGCTTGCGGGCACCGGACTGACAGCGCGATTCACCAATGCGCGCACGGTGCAGATCGTCAACCCGTCCGCGGCGGGCGGTGCCGCTGGTGCAGCGCCCGCCGGCGCGATCTCGCTCGACACCATCGACGTGCAGGGCGAGACCGCATGGGGTCCGGTGAACGGCTTTGTCGCGAGCCGCAGCGCCACTGCTACTAAAACCGACACCCCGATCATCGAGGTGCCGCAGTCGATCTCTGTCGTCACGCGCGACCAGATGGAGGCGCAGCAAGTTCAGTCGTTGAACGAGACACTGAGGTATACGGCGGGTGTTTTTTCCGAGAGCAGCGGGCAGCAGAGCAGCGCGCCGACGTTTCAAATTCGGGGCTTCAGCTCCATTCCGTTTTACGGATCAATGTATCTGAACGGGCTGCGCACGATCAGCAACGGCGATATCGAGCCTTACGGGCTGGAGCGTGTCGAGGTGATGCGCGGGCCAGCCTCGGTTCTTTACGGACAGAATAATCCCGGCGGTGTGATCGGCATGGTGACCAAGCGCCCAACGGAAGGACCCGTTCACGAAGTCCAGTTACGGGGCGGCAGCTTCGACTATAAAGCCGGCGCCTTCGACTTCAGTGGTCCGGCGACCGAGGACAAGAGGCTGCTGTATCGCTTCACCGGCCTGTTGCGGGAAGGCGGCAACGGCATTGATTTCTCGAACGATCAACGCGCGTTCGTTTCAGGCGCGGTGACGTGGCGTCCGACGGACGTGACCGAACTCAACGCGTTCAGCCTCTATCAGAAAGACAAAGGCAGATGGAATTACGGCCTCCCGGCGCAGGGAACCGCGCTGCCGAATCCCAACGGGCGAATCCCGGTCACGCGCTACATCGGCGAGCCAAACATTGATTACAATATAACGGAGCGGGCTGTTGCTGGATATAATCTCCAACACCGTGCTCACGATAACGTCGTCTTCCGGCAGAATCTTCAGTACGCTCGGGAGATCTGGAACTCTCAGAACGTCACCCCGAACGGGCTTCAGGCCGATCTTCGTACGCTCAACCGCGCCACGAGCGCTGATCGTTCAAGCTGGGATACTTTCGCCGTCGACAATCAGGCCGAGGTTAAAGCCACGACAGGCATCTTTCGCCACACGATGCTGTTCGGCGTCGACTATCGATGGCGTCGATACAACAATGGAGGAGGGTGGGGAGGGACGGCAGGACCGATCGATGTCTATGCTCCCGTCTACGGCCAGCCTGTTGTCATTCCGGCCGACAATTACGGATCCCGGCAGAACGAGAATTTCCCCGGCGTCTATCTCCAGGACCAGATCAAGTTCGATCGCTGGATCCTCACTCTCGGCGGCCGATATGATTGGGCAGGTTCCACGACGGTGGACTTCTTCGGCAACACGACCACCACTCAGAACAGCCAGGCCTTCACCAAGCGCGGAGGTCTTGGTTATGAGTTCGACAACGGAGTGGTCCCCTACATCAGCTACTCCGAGTCCTTCCTGCCGGTTTCCGGAACCATGTTCGATCGGACACCGTTCAAGCCGGAGAGCGGAACGCAGTACGAGGCAGGCGTCAAATACCAGCCGCATGATATGAATCTGCGGATTACAGCCGCCATTTATGATCTGAGGCGTCAGAACGTCCTGACCCAGGATCCGGCGCACCCGTTCTTCAGCATTCAGATCGGCGAGGTCACATCGCGGGGTTTCGAGTTCGAGGCCGTTACCAGCCTCACCAGCGGCCTGAGCCTTACGGGCGCCTACGCCTATAACGACGCCAAGGTGACCGGGAGCAATGACGCCGACCTGGGCAAACGACCGATCCGAACCCCTCAACATCTTGCATCGGTCTGGGCCAATTACACCATCCACGACGGCGCGCTGAACGGTCTTACCTTTGGCGGAGGCGTGCGGTATGTGGGGGCGAGCGCAGGCGACTTCATGAATACGTTCTATGCTCCCGCCTATACGGTGGTGGATGCGATGGCCCGTTATGACATCGACAGCTGGCGTTTTTCCCTCAACGTCACCAACCTGTTCGACACGCAGTATGTCGCGGGGTGTGCCTTTATCGGCCAGTGTAACGTCGGGCGCGTGCGCACCGTGATCGGCCAGGTGAGCTATCGCTGGTAGCGGACAGTGTTTGCGGCGGCGATGCCGGTTCGTCGCCGCATTCCGCTACGACGAGTCGATCGTGCTTGAGACGAAGTTCGGAGCGGTTTCGATCGTGAGTTTCAAACAGCTTTATCGATGTATTTATTGCCGCGCGGGAAGCTCGACAGTCTGCCCCGCAACATCGATCGCCACTTTGCCTCGAAGCCCACGGGAGCTTCCGCCTTCGAGCAATTCATGCGCTTCGCCGATGCGGGCCAGAGGAAGCACCGCGCCGATCACCGGCTTGATCAGGCCGCGTTCAATAAGGCTTGTCAGCGCGTCGAGCTTGCCTCGATTCTGACGGGTGAACACGAAATGGTAGGCGGCGTTCTTTCCCCAGGCCTCGATCAGGTTCTGCGGCTGTGCGATGTCGACAATGCTGACCACCCGTCCGGCATCCGCGAGGGCGAGGGCGCTTCTCGTCAGGGTGTCGCCGCCGATGGTATCGAATACGACGTTGACCCCTTGCCCCTGCGTCAGGTCCGCCACGGCTGAAACGTAGTCATCGGAGGTGTGGTCGATGACCTCGTCCGCTCCGAGCGAACGCACGAATTCATGGTTGCCGGAGCGCGCCGTCGTGATGACCCGCGCGCCCATCGCCTTGGCAAGCTGGATCGCCACCGTACCCACACCGCCGGCCCCGCCGTGGATCAGTATGGTCTCGTGAACGGCAAGCTGGGCACGGGCCACCAGAGCTTCCCAGACCGTACCTCCAACCAGCGTCAGGCTGGCAGCCTCCAAGTGGTTGATGTTGCGCGGCTTGCGGGCGACCAGATCGACATCGGCAACATGCTGCTCCGCATACGAGCCGGGGCCGCCGAAGATTTTTGGCGTGTAGTAAACCTCGTCGTCTATGTCGAACTCGCTCACATACCCACCCTTCTCCTCCACGACGCCGGAAACGTCGTGACCGATGATGGCGGGAAGCGGCACGTAGTCGGCGTAGTCACCACGCCGGATCTGGTAGTCCAGGGGATTGATGGCTGTAGCGTGAACGCGCACCCGGACCTGCCGGGGTCCGACAGCCGGGACGGAAACATCGCGCAACTCGAAAGCGTCGTAGCCGCCGAACTTGGCGAGGACGATCGCCTTCATAGTGCCGGGCATGGTCTCACTTTCTCTCAAATCCAACTGATGGTAAGCGCCCGATCAGCATATACACGTCTTTGTTGTGATACGCATGAAACTTACCCTGTCGCGTTTTCGAGCGAAGTGGGAATCCGGTTCGCGTGAAGAAAACGAGTCAGAACAATATCATTGAGCCCTGCTTCTGATTCAGTCAGAAGCGGAAAGGCTCGAGTATAGTTCCAAAATCCGACTGGTCGTTCAGAGACTGGTGCGCCTATCCGGTGAAGAATCGAACCGGGTATTCGCCGAACTGGCCCAGTGGGAGCAAGTCCTTAAGGATACGTCGCTCGCGCGACCTGCGCCGCTATCGCTGTAGGGGTTGTCGTTATGTCCCTCAGCGCCGATTTCGACGGGCGGCCATCCTGGCCACCAAAGGCGGTTGTCAGAATGCCGTACCGTCACCGCCCAAAAAACGCCTTCCGCCGTTCAGCATCCGGCTGAGCCCGGAGGAACGTGCTCGCCTGGCTGTTGAGGCTGCGGGCGCTCCGCTGGGGGCGTATATCAGGGCCAGGGTGCTGGGCACGATGCCGGTGGAGCGCAAGCGCCGGAAAGTCCTCACCATAAAGGACAGGGAGGCGCTTGCGCAGGCTCTGGCGCTGTTGGGTCGTTCTCACCTTTCCAGCAATCTCAATCAGCTCGCCTACGCCGCAAACATCGGCTCGCTGCCGCTGACACCGGAAACCGAGGCCGACCTGCGGGCCGCGCTCGCCGATATCCGAGATTTGCGCCGCCTGCTTCTGACCGCCCTGGGATTCAGGCCGGAGGAGCGGTCATGATCCTGAAAGCCTCGCAGCGCGGCAGCGGCCAGAACCTCGCCGCCCATCTGCTGCGCACCGACGATAACGAGCATGTGCTCGTCCACGATCTGCGCGGCTTTGCCTCGGACGATCTGCACGGCGCGTTCAAGGAGGCGGAAGCCGTCAGCCGTGGCACCAAATGCCGCCAGTATCTGTTCTCGCTTAGCCTGAATCCGCCGGAAGCCGAATGTGTTTCTGTTGGAGTCTTCGAAGAAGCCATCGAGCGGATCGAAGGAAAGCTCAAGCTTGAAGGCCAGCCCCGCGCCATCGTCTTCCATGAGAAGGAAGGCAGGCGTCATGCCCATTGCGTGTGGTCGCGCATCGACGCCGAAACGATGACGGCGCGCCAGATGTCGTTCTTCAAGCAAAAAGCTGATGGGCGTGTCACGCGATCTCTATCTGGAACAGGGGTGGAAGATGCCGCGCGGGCTGGAAAACGCGGCGGAACGCAATCCCACCAATCTCAGCCTTGCGGAATGGCAGCAGGCCAGGAGGCAGGATATCGACCCGCGCTGGCTCAAGACGACGCTACAACAGTGCTGGGCGCGCTCCGATAACGAGCGCTCATTCGGGCGCAGCCTCGAAGAGCACGGCTTCTTCCTCGCGCGCGGCGACCGGCGGGGTTTCGTCGTCCTGGATCATAATGGCGAAGTCTGGTCGCTGGCGCGCTGCCTCGACCTGAAGGGCAAGGAGGTTGCGGCCCGCCTCGGCGATGCCGCCGCCTTGCCAACCGTCGAGGCCACAAAAGCGTTGGTCGGCGCGCGCATGACGCCCGCCATCCGCCGCCACATTGAGGAATCCAGGGCGCGGTTTCAGACGCGTTCCGCCGCGCTCGGCCAGCGCAGGATGGAGATGACGCACCGCCACCGCGCCGAACGCGGCCAACTAAGGGCAGCACAGGAAACCGAATGGCACCAGGAAACCCGCGCGCGAGCGGAGCGCCTTCCCAAAGGGCTGCGCGGCCTCTGGCATCGAATTACCGGAAAATACCAGCAAGTCCGGTCCGAGAATGAGCGGGAGGCGCAACGCACGCAGGAGCGACACGCGGGCGAACGCGAGAGCCTGATCGAGCGCCAGCGCGATGAGCGGGCCGTGCTGCAAAAACAGGTCAGGGAAATGCGCTCGCAGCAGGCCGCGCTCCTGCTCGAACTGCGCAGGGATATCGGGCGCTACCTGCGCATGGCGCGCGCCCGTGCGGACAGCGCCGCGCTTTCCAGCCGAAGAGGCTCCGGCCTCAGACTTCAACGATAAGAGGGAGATCGCCCATGTCTTCGAAGAACAACGATGAGATGGCCGGAATCGTCATGGTGTTCGCCCTGATCGGCGGGATGGTTTATGCTGCCGTCCTGGTTGTCGGCTTTGTCATCATCCTCGGTATTGCCGTTCTGACTGTCGGCTTGACGATCCTGTCGCTGATCGCCTGGAACCGCCCGGTTCGGGCGTTCGGCCAGGTTGTGATGCCGGAGGAAGCGCGGCGCTTCATCAAACGGGGCCTGCACGGGTTCTGGATGTTTCCTTATGCGCTTTTGCTGCTGGGTTATTTTTCAGGCCTGCGGATAAACTGGGATTATCTGTGGGTGTATCTCTTCATCGGTTATGCGATGGGATCGCTCGGCATGGAATGTATCCCGACGCATGACGAAAACGGCCAGCCCCTGATCGAGATACTGCCGCCGGACTACCAGCCGCCCCGGCAGGAAGTGCTGCTTCCTCCCGCACGGGAGCACCGGCCCGCGCCGGAACCGGAGCCCGAGCCGTTCCGGTTTGCGAGCTGGGATGATGAGGAGCGCGCCTCATGAACAGGCTGGTGCAGGTCTATCAGTTCTTCTGGATGCTTGAATCCCATCATCAACAGCGCCTTGCGTGGGAAGACGCCGCGCAAGCGCGCATTGCCCGCGCGCGGGCGGAAGCGCAGGCCGAGGCTCAGCTTCGCGCCATGCTGGACGCAAACCCCAGCGGTCAGCTCGGCCATTCCAGGCTTAACGACGAAAGGGCGCTGCGCGAGGCGGGGCTGCTATGAACGGCCTTGTGCCGTCCTATGCCCATATCCGCCGGGGCATCGAACTCGGCTTCTTTCGCGGCAGGTGCGGCAGGCCGTTGATCTATGACGGCACCGAACCTGTCGCCATCGACGCCCAGGCCGGGAAAGGCAAGCTCACAAGATTCCTCGGCGTCAATATGGTGTCGCCGCGCACCGCGCATCTGACCAAGATCATCACCGATCCGAAGGACGCCGAGCTTGCCTGGGTGTCGTGGAAAACGCTGGAGCGGCAGGGCTACCGTGTGCGTTTTATCAATCCCGGCAGGCTCTACGGCTATCCTTCCGAAAGCTATAATTTCAACACGCGGCTTCTGGAAATCGCTTCCAAATCGGCGCTGCGGCCCCTGGTGTGGGAGGCGGCCTATGATGCCGCCAGCTATCTCGTGCCGGTCGATCCGAACCCCCATCACAAATGGATCGGCCAGGGCGTGCGCACCGCCTTCGCGCTCTACAACAAGATCACGGCGCTTTACCCTTCCGAACGCTGGCCCTGCACGGTCGGCGGGCTTTGGGATTTTTTCGGGCGCAACAGCTTCGACCCCGCCGATATGAAACGGGCGAAGACCGCTCTCTTTATTATTGGGTCGGCCTGCTCGGACACGAGCCGGAATTTCGTAGGTGCGATGGCGGCGGCTGTGATCGAGCGTTTTGCGGACGCGCATGGCCCCCTGCGCGCGCTGGTCGTCGGCGAAGAATAGGGCCAGCTTTATGTCAGCAACTTCCCTGAAATCCTCACTCTCTACCGGCAGGGCGGGATCAATTTCCTCGGCGTGTTCCAGAACGCCGCCGCCCAAATCGAAAACCACTACGGGCGCGAACTCGCGCGTATCTGGCGCAAGGCGGTCGCCCATACCCTCTACCGGGGGCTGCCGGATACCGAAACACTCAAGGACATCGAGCATCGGTCGGGCCGCACCTCTGTCATGGTGCGCGGATTCAACGTCAACCAGAACCAGGTGAACGGCTCCGGCGACAATCTCTCCGAACAATCAAGACCGCTGCTCCAGGTGGAAGACATACGCCTCGCGACGGGCGGGGAAAGCGCGCTGCTGGAATCCCCCGATCAGGGGTACTTTACGGTCGAGATGCCGAATTTCTGGGAGCGTCCGGAAATGAACGGAGTGCTCCGCGACGTGCGCGAGAAGCCGGACAGATATGATTGGCTGGCAAAAGCCGAACTTGTACCACCGATGCGGCACGAGGCCGACGCAGACATTCTCGCCATTCTTGGCGATCTGCGCGGCGCGTGAGGCTAGTGGGCGGACGGTGCCGTGCCGATTGGTTCGAAAGTGATGCGCAGATGCGTTCCCGTCGCCTTGGCGAAACGCTCCAGCGTTCGCGCGGACGGCTTCATGCGCCCGCTTTCAAGGCGGGCAATGGCGCTTTGCGAGGTATCCATGCGCCGCGCCAGTTCTTCTTGCGTAAGTCCTGCGTTCACCCGCGCTTCGATCACGGCCTGCGCCAGCGCGAATTCTTCTTCAAGCGCGTCATATTCCTTCCGGTAGTCCGCATCCTTCATCCACTTTGCATGAAGGTCTTTCATCTTGGTCATTGGACCTCCTTCGCCCGCATCCGGGCCAGTTCTAGTTCATGTTTGGGCGTCTTTTGCGTCTTCTTGACAAAAACCCTGACGATGACGACACGCCTTCCGGTGGCCGTGACGTAGATCGCGCGGGATATGCCGCTCGCCGCCTTCACGCGGATTTCCCAAAGCTTTCCTTCCAGATGCTTCACCGTGTCGCGCGGCAGCCGTTCCAGACCGACCGCTTCGATCAGCATGGTCGTCCGGACCAGCCGGGCTTTCAGGTCGTTCGGCAGTCCGGCAATTTCCTCATCGACGGTGTCATTCAGGGTCTCGACGGTCCACATGGGTCAATCATATCAAAAATGAGATAATTCTGTCCATGAAAATCGTCTGCCTGTTCCCTGTTCGATCCGTGCCGGAGGCGGATCGACCCGTCCAGCAGGGCGGAACGGCGATGTTCCCCGTCCCGATGGCTCAAGGCCATCACGCGAGACAGGAAAATTGCATAAGCGCGGCGTTGCAATAGGCGGTTTTCGGCCATGCCGAAAATGCCCCGCAGGATGCAAGCCGATTGCCCGCGCCGTGATAGGCTGTGATCTATGGTTGCTGGGAATGAAGACGGCAGCAGGCATCGTCGCTATTGCCGTTTACGCTGCGAGCGCGGTTGCCTGGCAACGCGCCAATCATTGAACCTTTTATCGAGGTCGCGCGCCGGTATCATTGCTCGGAATTTCAGAGTCCAGCGCGTATTAGCCAACGCCGGCAGCGAACATACTCCGTTGCGCGGCGCTGTGTTATCAATCCGGGAATGGCGAACAGATCATCAGGTAAGAAAAATTGCCAACAGCGCGACAACGGTGGCTGCGATACCTGCGAAGATGGTTCCTAATTTGATGAAGGCCTTATACGTTCGTTCATGTTCCGGATAATCCATCCCCTCCGCCGTCAAATACCCGGTTTCGCTATGATCAGACATGTAAAGTCTCCCAAGGTACGGTTGATCTTGCGTCTTTCACAGCGGTGATCGGTACTCTTGCGGACCGCCGCCATGCGACGGCCTACGATTACATGCATCAGATATATATGTTTTGTTCTAGTACAAAGATGCTGGTCTAGCTTTTCTCGCAATGGGCGTGTTGGGAGCGGTTGACCCATTCATACGCGGCAGGAAAAGTTCAAATGGCACCGCCTGCGCTGCGCCGATCACTTGCTTTTCCGGAACCGCATTTTCGGGAATCAAGGTTCGGATCGTCGCCCGCAGATCACCGTCGCAGGCGGCGATATCCGTGCCGTGGTAGACTGGGATTAGGGTTGCTGGGAATGAAGGCGGCAGCGAAGCGGGAGCTCGAAGATCATCCATGATGAAAAACATGCAGCGAATACTAGCAGCAGGTATCGTCGCTATTGCTGTTTACCCTGCGAACGCGGTTGCCTGGCAAAGCGCCAGATATCCGAATTATCTGGCAACCGTCGAATGCCCGCAGCACGATAATCTGTGCGTCCTTATCAGTTGCCCGGCTCGGGGCAAGCTCAGCCTCGAAATGATGGCCTGGGAGCATGGTCGCTCCGTCGGCAAAGACATCAGCATCATCATAGATGGGATCAAGTTTCCGCTCATTCTGCCCGAACGCGGCGAACGCGATCTTTATCGCTGGCCGCTTTCATCCGATCTGGCGGATGCCCTTATGAAAGGCAAGCGCGGCGAGGTGCGGATCGATCCGGATGTAGAAGGCTGGCCCTTGTCGCTTCGCGGCAGCAGCTCGGCGATCGGCAAAGTTCAGGCACAATGTGCAGAAACGAGCCAAACGCGAGCGACGAAGGCGGGCGGTGACCGTTGACGGATTTGAATCAAAAGACAGATGCGTAACGACGACAACCGGCATGGTGGTTACGCATTATCGCGCGAATAATGGCGGACGCGCCTCATCGATGAGGCTCGCATCGAAGTTGGTTGTTGATTTCCACTGAGAGTTGACCCGGGATTTCCACCGAGAAGTGACCCGCCTTGATGATGTGTTCTGGGTCAGGTTGTCGTCAAGTTGCGCGCTTTCTCCTTTGCGGGTTTTGGCGGTTTCGCGGAACTGGTCTTGAAGCGGAAGCTGTCGTTTCCTGTCTCGACGATGTGGCATCGGTGGGTGAGCCGGTCGAGGAGAGCGGCGGTCATCTTGGCGTCGCCGAAGACGCTGGCCCATTCGCCGAAGCTCAGATTGGTCGTGATGACCACGCTCGTCCGCTCGTAGAGCTTGCTCAGCAGGTGGAAGAGCAAGGCGCCGCCCGAGGCGCTGAACGGCAGGTAGCCGAGTTCGTCCAGGATGACGAGATCGGAGTGGCAGAGGCGCGCTGCGATCTGCCCGGCCTTGCCCTGAAGCTTCTCCTGTTCGAGGGCGTTGACGAGCTCGATGGTGGAGAAGAACCGGACGCGCTTACGATGATGCTCAATGGCCTGCACGCCGAGCGCGGTGGCGATATGCGTCTTGCCTGTACCGGGGCCGCCCACGAGGACGACGTTGTGAGCGTCTTCGAGGAACTCGCAGCGATGCAGCTGGCGCACGAGCGCCTCGTTGACCTCGCTGCTGGCGAAGTCGAAGCCGGTCAGGTCGCGGTAGGTTGGGAAGCGCGCCGCCTTGAGCTGGTAAGCCGTTGAGCGAACCTCCCTGTCAGCCGTCTCCGCCTTGAGGAGTTGCAACAGGACCGGCAGCGCCGCCTCGAAGGCGGGAGAGCCTTGCTCGGTCAGCTCGGCGACGGCCTGGGCCATGCCGTGCATCTTGAGGCTGCGCAACATGATGACGACGGCGCCGCTGGCGGGATTATGACGCATGGCGCGCCTCCCCAGTCTGACGCAGGGCGTCATATCGCTCGACGTCGGCCTGCGGCTCGCTCGTCAGCGTCAGGGCCTTGGGCGCCGGAACGGCAGGCGGGTCGAGCGGTTTGCCGTCCACCAGGCGGTGCAGCAGGTTCAGGATATGGGTCTTGGTGGGCGCGCCCGCCTCGATGGCCAGTTCGACGGCGGCGAGCACGGCCTGCTCGTCATGCTGCAGGACCAGGGCCAGGATCTCGACCATCTCCCGATCGCCGCCGGGCGTCTTGAGCAGGCGCTGTTGCAGGGAGCGGAACGCAGGCGGCAGTTCGGCGAAGGGGGCGCCGTTGCGCAGGGCTCCCGGCTTGCGCTGCAGGACGGCGAGGTAATGCCGCCAGTCGTAGACCGTCGTGCTCTGACGGTTATGGGAGCGGGCGAAGACGCGTCGATGCTCGCAGATGACCCGCCCCTCTGCGACGACGGCGATCCGCTCGGGATAGACGCGCAGGCTGACGGGCCGGTTGGCGAAGGAAGCTGGCGCGCTGTAGCGATTGCGTTCCAGATGAACGAGGCAGGTCGGCGAGACGCGCTTGACGTATTCGACGAAGCCGTCGAAGGGCCGGGTCATCTCCATCAGGCGCGGGGCTTCTTCAGCCCATGCGTCGGCGATGGAGCCGGGCCGGACGCCATGCGGAATCTCGGTCCAGAGCTCCCGGCATCGTCTCTCAAGCCAGTCGTTGAGCGCCGCCAACGATGCAAAGTTCGGCATGGGCTGCCAGAGCCGATGCCTGGCGTCCTGAACGTTCTTCTCGATCTGGCCTTTCTCCCAGCCTGATGCGGGATTGCAGAACTCGGCCTCGAACATGAAGTGGCTGACCATCGCCGAGAAGCGGGCGTTGACCTGGCGCTGCTTGCCCCGACCGACCTTGTCGACGGCGGTGCGCATGTTGTCGTAGATGCCCCGCTGCGGAACGCCGCCGAAGACCCGGAAGGCATGGTTGTGGGCGTCGAACAGCATCTCGTGGGTTTGCTGCGGATAGGCCCGCAGGATGAAGGCGCGGCTGCAGGAGAGCTTGAAGTGGGCGACCTGCAGCTTGGTCCGCTCACCGCCGATGATCGCCCAGTCCTCCGACCAGTCGAACTGGAAGGCCTCGCCTGGCTGGAACGCCAGGGGCACGTAGGCGCCGCGACTGCTGGTCTGCTGCTCCCTCTGCCGGGCGGCCTTCCACTCGCGTGCGAACGCCGCCACGCGGTTGTAGGAGCCTTCATACCCGAGCGCGACCAGATCGGCGTGCAACTGCCGGATCGTCCGCTTCTGCTTGCGGGATCTGCCCGCCTCCAGCCGGAGCATGTGGGATAGCTTGTCGGCGTAAGGATCGAGCTTGCTTGCGCGCTCGGGGACGTTGAACCGGGGCTCCACGCTGTCCGCGCGCAGATACTTGCGGACCGTGTTCCTCGACAGACCTGTGCGCCGCGAGATCTCCCGGATCGAGAAATGGTCCCGATGGCGCCAGCGCCGGATGACGCTCAATAACTCCATGCTGATCACTCCGTTCTCTCCCGCTCTCATCGCGGGGAAAAGGTTCCAACATGGGTCAAATCTCGATGGAAAAACCTCAGCTTCCCGGGTCAACTCTCAGTGGAAATCAACACAGACTAGCCTGCGAGGACCCTCAGTGTCCGTCCACGCCTGACATTTGGGGAAGGAAGGCGGCGAACTCGCCCTGAAGCGGCATCCCATAGGAGTCTCCCAGGGCACTGACCTGATAACCCACCGACTTGCGGATCGCCCTAAGCGCAGATTCAAATGCCAGCCAATCCGGATCGCGGCCGTCGCATCGCAAGGTGCTTAGGTCGAACCGTTCGACGGCATCAAAGAAGTGTCGTATCGTCTGCCCTAGCGCTACGATCACGGTGTCGAGCGGGCTGCCGGCGGCGCAGTCACGACGTAGCCGGGTGAGACCATGCCGAAGGTTCTCAAGAGACATTCGCACACGATCGGGAAACTCGGCGTCGAAGGTGGCCCAGAATGTTCGGCGGTCCTCGAATAAAGCGATGATCTCTCGAGCTAGGCCGGGTGCCATCTGGCCAGACCGAAGCAGTTCGATGCTGCTCGACCAGCCATGTTGACGAACTTCTCTAATCATAATCTCGTGGTCGCGCTTCCAATTGCGCAACTGCTCCGCACGGAAGCCACCACTATCCTTGTCGACCATATCGCCACATTCGCGGCACAGCCAAAGACCATTGGCGCTCGACCGACGTTCAGATTCGCTTTGACCCGGATCGTACCGCGGGCCGCCTTCGGCCGCCGCACAAATATGCGCGGCGTGCCCGGTTCCAAGGCCGCGCTCACCGCCCGATCGAGGGCCTGAGGTCAACCGAAGGCAATGTGGGTTCGAGCAGAAATGCGCCGCTCGTATCGCGAGCTCACGCTTTACCGACAGTTTGAATTCATGACGTGGCATCGGGTCTCCGTCGAATGGGACGGCTTCCCAAAGCCGCTCTGCTGCACCCGCTCGGTGAGCCCCGGCTCATTTTCGAAGGATGGTGCGGGTGGTCGGAATCGAACCGACACTCCTTTCGGAACCGGATTTTGAATCCGGCGCGTCTACCAGTTCCACCACACCCGCACATTTGCCGCCGATTCTAGCCGACGCTCTCTGCACCTATACTGCACCTAGAGCGAAAACTGAATATCGCCAGCCTCTTTTCCTTCCTTCCCAACCCTCTGAAAGCACGTCGTTTTCAACTCGTCGTGTTTTCCTGTGGATTGGTAGACAAACCACTTTTTGAGTCGAGCGCGTCTACCAGTTCCGCCACAGGGGCATTCGCAAGTCACACCCGAATGCGGCCATGACCTTGCGAAGCGGGGCGGACTATAGCGACCGATCCTCGCCGGTCAACCCGGCTGCGCCAGGTGCCATCTGCGCCAAGGTGGCCTTGGTCCGAATGGCCGCGCGGAGCGAGGGCCGCCGGCTCGACAGCGGCAAGGCTCGCAGGCTATAGAGCATCTCCCGGCCAGAGCATTTTCCGGCTAAGTGGCATCCGGTTCGGGTGAAAACAACGCGTCAGATCAAATGATAAGAGCGCCGCTTCCGATTTCGTTAGAAGCGGAAAGGCTTCGGGACGCATGTGGCAGGCCGGACGCTCAGCCGGAGGAAGCTGTGACTCTTGACACCGTCGTGAAACCAGCCTCCGCAGCCGGCAACAGAAAAACCGCTTTTGCCGCGGCGCTGGCCGTTGCCTTCATCGCTGCCGCGACCCTCGCAGGCGCATGGTTCTTTCAGCTCGTGCTGGAGATCGTGCCGTGTCCGCTCTGCCTGCAGCAGCGCTATGCCTACTATTTGGCGATCCCTTTCGCCCTGCTTCTGGCCTTTGCCATCGCGAAGGGCGCGCCACGTTGCCTCATCATGCCGCCTCTCGCCGTTCTCGCGCTGGCCGCGCTGGGTAACGCCGGGTTCGGCGCCTATCATGCCGGGGTGGAGTGGGGCTTCTGGCCGGGGCCTGCCGAGTGCAGCGGAGCGGTGCTCGATCTGGGCAAGGGAAGTCTGCTGGAAAATCTCGATAGGGTGAAGGTGGTGCGTTGCGACGAGGTGCAGTGGCGTTTCCTCGGCCTGTCGCTCGCCGGATACAACGCGCTGATCTCGCTGCTGATGGCGGCAATCGCGGGATGGGGGATCGCGGCTTTGGCAGGCAAGGTCAGGTAAGCCAGAGTCGGGGACTCGGGATAGATGGTCCCGGGCTGACGCTCTTAAGCGACAGGCTTGGTAAGCGACAGACTTGGTAAGTGGCAGATTTGGCTGGCGGGAAGAAAAGCGGTGCAGATTTCCGCCCGCATCCCGCTCTCAAAATATTGGAGTCGATCACGCGATGATTGTGGATCGATTTGATCCACAATCATCGTGATTGATCGGGCGAGCGGGATCAGTTCGGCTGGGCCGCCTTCGACTTGCACTCGGCGCGGAATTTTTTGCGTTCCTTACCGCGCAGGCCCTTGGCGTCGGCCTCCTTCGTACATTCGAGCGAAGCTGCGGAATTCGCCTTCTGGGCCTTCTGGGTCTTGTGAGCCTTCTTGGCGGCGGGCGCCGCCTTTGAAGCCGCCGCAGGTGCTTCGGTTGCGGGGGCTTGGGCGAATGCCGTTGCGCCAAGCAGCAGCGATGCCGCGACGACCGCTATGGCGCGGGGAAACATGGTCATGGGAAATCCCTCAGGTTGATAACGGCCGCACCATCGCGGAGCCGGGCTGAACGGTGGGTGAACGGCATCGGGCGATTGTTGTTTTGATGCGTTTCCTTTAACGCGAACCGGTTTCCACTTCGCTCGAAAACGCTATAGGATCGAGTCCACCATCATCCAGGTCCCGGAAAGACAGAGTCATGACAGGTTATCTGAAACTGCTTGGCGCCGTGACGGCGTCAGGTCTGCTTGGGCTTTCGGTGTTGCCCGCCGACGCGCTGACGGCGCAGGAGTGCAGCGCGAAGTATCAGGCCGCGAAATCAGCGGGCACCCTCGACGGTCAGAAATGGAATGATTTCCGCAAGGCTCATTGCGGAGCGGCGGCGGCCCCGGAAGCGGCCGAAGCATCCGCGCCGAAGACCGCAGCGACTCCTTCGGCCACCTCGGCCGGCAACGCGGTTTTCCCATCGGCGGTGTCGTCCAAATATGCCGGCGAAACCGCTGGCAAGGCGCGCAGGCACACCTGCCTTGATCAATACAAGGCCAACAAGTCCAGCAACGCCAATGGCGGGATGAAATGGATCATGAAGGGTGGTGGCTACTATAGCGAATGCACCAAGCGGCTGAAGGGCGCCTGATCGATCATGCCGGAATCGCGGGATCCGTCCGGCGCCCCGACAAGGCGCACGCTGCTGCGAGCCTTGGGCCTGGGAATGGTGACGGCGGGCCTGACGCGCGCGCCGACACTGGCCGAGACGTCTGACGACGTTCTGACCGAAGCCCGCGTGTTGCGCGACCCGGAAATTCCGGCGGCGGGCAATGCGCACGGCGACATCACGATCGTCGAGTATCTCGATTACAACTGCTCCTACTGCCGCAAGCTCGCGCCGGGGCTCGCTCAGGTGGTGCGCGACGACGGCAAGGTTCGGCTGATCTTCAAGGACTGGCCGATCCTCGGCCCCGTCTCGGTCTATGCGTCGCGTCTGGCGCTGGCGTCCAGATATCAGGACAAGTTCGTCGTCGCGCACGAAGCCCTGATCAATACGAGTTCACGCCTGACCGAACCGCGCGTTCGCGCGTTGATGGCGGATGCGAAGATCGATGTCGATCGCGCGCTCAAGGACATGGCCGCCAACGCCGGCGCGATCGACGCCCTTCTGAAGCGCAACAACGATCAGGCGGCCGCCTTCGGATTCAACGGGACGCCTTCGTTTATTGTCGGGAAGTTCCGCGTACCCGGCGTTTTGACCACGGCGCAATTCGTCCAGGCCATCGCGGACGCGCGCAAGGCTGTCGCCGAGAAGACCAAGTGAAAGCATGAAGACCAAGTGAAAGCATAAGGATCGGCGCAGGCGTCAGGTCGGCACGCTCACGTCGCGTTCGTGGAAGCCTGCGGCGGCCACGGCCGGTCAGGCCGGTAGAACACCGCAATCTTCAGGCTTTCAGCGATGCGTTCCGCTTTTTCCATGAAGGCCGCGCGGATCGGCTCGTCGCACAATTCGCGGCAGGTTTCGTCGAAGAGCGCGAGCCACTGGGTGAACAGATCCGGCCTCATGCCCGGTATCGCCATGTGCTTCATCATGGGATTGCCCTTGTAGCGGCCGGTGGTCAGCATCACCGATGACCAGAACGCGTACATCTTCTCAAGATGGTGGGGCCAGTTATCCCTGATCTTGTTCTCGAAGACCGGGCCCAGCTCTGCATCGGCGCGCACCTTCGTATAAAAGGCGTCGACGAGCCGGCGGATGCCGTCCTCGGTTACATGATCCATTTTGTCGGACGTGAGTGTCATACGGGATACGCCATTGCGATGATGCCTGCCATCGTCCAGCTCAACGAACTGACCGGCATGCGGACCAGGTGGAAATAGTCCCCGGAGCTATTGCGGATTCCGGGGGCATTGCAGGCGGCGGTTTCCGGCAGCAGCTAAAGACTTTGCGACGGCGTCGCTGATCGTGGCGCTCTTGCTCATAAAACGCTCCTCTGCAAAGGCCAGTGTTTCCATACATCAGCGGTTGCGTAAAAGCAATATCTACAATATAGCTTTTACGTGACCATCGCACGGGGAAGTATGCATGCGCCTCACCACCTATTCGGACTACGCGTTGCGGGTGCTGATGTACCTCGCGCTCAAGTCCGATGGGCTGTCGACCATCGCCGAGATCGCCGGAAGCTATAACGTTTCCGAGGCTCACCTGATGAAGGTGGTTCATCAGCTGGGGGTGGCGGGATATATTGAAACCGTGCGCGGTCGCGGCGGCGGACTGCGTCTCGCCAAGCCCGCCGAGGCGATCGGGCTGGCGGAGGTCATTCGCATGACCGAGCCGGACATGGCCATCGTGTCGTGCCTGAAGCCGCTGAACGCGCCCTGCAAGATCAATCCCGGTTGCGTGCTCAAGCGCGCAATGGAGCGGGCGTATCAGGCTTTCATGGACGTTCTTGAAGGATATACGTTGGCCGATCTCGTGGCCCCCAGCGGCCGCCTTTCGAATCTGCTCGGCATCTCTCCAGCCGCATCAACGCAATAAGAGCTGGGCTGTGCTCAGTGGAGTGCTATGCTCAGTGGAGTCTTGGCTTCTTCAGCATTCGGGCGCGGTCGGTGGATGTCACCACCACGTCGAAAGTGTCGCCCTCGCGATGAAGCGTCAGCGGCACGTCGACGCCTGCGTGACCCAGCGACCACAATTTGCGATAGAGCTGGGACGCGTCCGATACTTTTTCTCCCTTCACCGCGAGGATGGCGTCGCCGGCGCGCAGTTCGGCGTGGTCCGCCGGTCCTTTCGGTACGATACCGACTGCGGTCACCCTGTTTTCGATCTCGGCGACGTAGATTCCGAGCCAGGGGCGGGCGGGCCTGTTGACCTGTCCAAACTTTCGCAGGTCGTCGAGGACGGGCTTCAGCAGATCGATCGGCACGTTCATGTTGAGATGTTCGCTGCGGCCGGCTTCCTCCCGCTCGAGTTGCAGAGAGCCGATTCCGATCAGATCGCCTGAGGCCGAGATCAGGCCGGTGCCGCCCCAGTTGGGGTGCGCGGGGCGGGTGAAGATGGCTTGATCGATGAGGTACTCCCAGTAGCCGGCGAACTCCTCCCTTGAAATGATCCTGCCGGCGAGCGAACGGGAGCGTCCGCCGACTCCGGCGACCACGACCGGGTCATTGACTCTCGCCGCGGCCGACGAACCCAGCGGCAGCGGCTCGAGATCGAGATCACCGAGTGCCTGCACCAGGCCGAAGCCGCTTTCCCGATCGATGCCAATCGTGTCCGCCTGAACCACGCGGCCGTCCGCAAGATGCAGCCATACGGTTTCCGCCTCGGTGACGACGTAGCCGATCGTGAGAACAAGGCCGTCGTCGATCACGACGCCGTTTCCGGCACGCTCGGTGCCGAGGGTGTCCGCCGTGAGGGCATCGGGCGGAACAAAGGAATGCAGCCCGACGACGGTGGACAGCGCGCGGTCGAGATCGAAATGGTAATCCTCCGGGCGCGGCTGAGCGGAGCTTGGCACCTTCCATTGCGTCAATGAGGCCATGCGCGTACTCCGTGGCGGTGCGTAGCCAGATCATGCTCTAACGGCCGTATCAGGAGATTGTAGCAATCAGCCGATACGAGCAACGAGCTTATGCGCCTGACGTCGTCCGTGAAAGGGCAGGGCGCAGGTGCGGCCGGATCGCGATGACCGGGAACTGAAATCGATCCAACGTTAGAGCAGGGCGGCTCTGGGAAGCGGAATGCTGGCGGAAAACCACGCCATTCTTTTCTCTTCTCGCTTCAGGGATCGAGTTCTGTGTCCCAATAGAGATAGTCCAGCCAGCTCTCGTGCAGATGGTTCGGCGGGAACAACCTGCCGTTTCGGTGCAACTGATGCACGGTCGGCGCGAACGGCGCCTGGCGCGGAAACATCCCGGCCTGTTGCGGCGTCAGGCTGCCTTTGCGCAGATTGCACGGCGAGCAGGCTGCGACGACGTTCTCCCAGGTGGTTTGACCGCCCTTGCTGCGCGGAATGATGTGGTCGAAGGTGAGATCCTCGACGGCTGTGCAATACTGGCACATGAACCTGTCGCGCAGGAATACGTTGAAGCGGGTGAAGGCGGGGTGGGTCGATGGCTTCACGAAGGATTTTAACGACACCACGCTCGGAAGCTGGATTTCGAACGATGGGCTGCGCACCGCGCGATCGTAGCGTTCGACAATGTTGACGCGATCAAGGAACACTGCCTTGATCGCGTCCTGCCACGACCAAAGAGACAGCGGATAGTAACTCAGCGGCCGGAAGTCTGCGTTCAGGACCAGCACCGGCCAGCCGCCCTGTGAGACATGCGCGTTCAAATAGCGCCTCCAGAGCACTTTCCTGGCAAAGTTACACGCCGGTTCGCCGCGGAAAATGCATCCAATGTTTATGCCTGCAATGTTTATGCCCGAATGAACTCTGACCGCAAAACCGGCACTTTGCGGAGCACCCCCCGGTTCCATATTCGGCCGCATCTATCCCGAGGCGGCTCACGACGACATACTACAGGCAGCGTGACGGGATTGTGAAGAGCGCAAGCCCTGCTTTTCGGGTGGGCCACGCTCGCCAGTGGGGCATGGGGACCGCCGCCCGAGATCGGATCGAGGGTCTGCTCGCGGCCAACCTTCATTGATCGCGGCTATGGAGTCGCCAGCTGTGGAGACAGCTTGGCGAGCGCCTGACTCAACTCATGAATCGCATAGGGTTTGCGCAGAACGTGAAAGTCCAGCGGGTGCCCGGCGAGCGTTTCACTATAGCCGGTGGCCAGCAACACCGGCAATTGCGGATGCGTCGCGCGGAGCATCGTCGCCAGACCGAGACCATCCATTTTTCCCGGCATGACGATGTCGGTGAAGACCAGATCGATTCCGTTGCGCTCGATTTCCAGCAAGGCGGCCTCTGCATTGCTGGAAATCCGCACACGATAGCCCAGCTGTTCAAGCAGTCCCGCGCTCGCCTCCGCGACATCCGGATTATCTTCGACGAGCAGGACGGTGCTGCCCTTGGCGCCGCGGCGGCTCGATCCGTTGTTCTCCACGCAAAGCGTTTCAGTGCGCGGAAGATAGAGCGTGACTTTGGTGCCACGTCCGAGCTCGCTCTCGATTGTGACATGTCCGCCGGCTTGATGAGCGAAGCCGTGCACCTGTGATAATCCGAGCCCCGTTCCTTTTCCGGCGGCCTTCGTCGTGAAGAATGGGTCGAACACCTTTGCAAGAACATCCGTTGGAATACCGTCCCCGGTATCCTCGACCGAAATGGCGACATGGCATTCGTCGGCTTCGTTCGTTTTGGTCGTGTTCCGCGCTTTCACGATAACCCGCCCGCCGTCGCTCATGGCGTCGCGCGCATTGATGACCAGGTTGAGCAGCGCCGTCTCGAACTCGGTTGCGTCGATCGTGACCGGCCACAAGTCGTCGGCGGTGTCGATATGCAGGGTGATCGCATTGCCGAGGCCGCTCTGAAGAACCTCGGCGATCGAACGGATGCGTTTGGAGATATCGGTCGGCAAGGGATTGAGGCTTTGCCGGCGGGAGAACGTCAGGAGTTGCTTGGTGAGTGTGGCCCCGCGTTTCGTCGCCGTCTCGATGGCGTGAACCGCCCGCAGTGCTTTCGGATCGTCCTCGACGATTTTTTTCAAGGTCTCGATATTGCCGCTGACGATCATCAGCAGATTGTTGAAGTCGTGAGCGACGCCGCCGGTAAGCTGGCCGAGCGCGTCCATTTTTTGCGATTCCGCAAGCTGCCGTTGCACGCGTTCGAGCTTCTGCTGGGCCTCACGGCGTTCCGTGATGTCGCGCGTGACCTTGGCAAAGCCGATGAGTTTTCCGAAGTCGTCGCGAATGGCGTCGATCACGACGCTGGCCCAGAAAAAGGAGCCGTCCTTGCGGACCCGCCAGCCTTCTTCGTCGTACCGGCCGGTCGTGCTCGCGATCCTCAGGGCGCGGGCGGGTCGCCCGGCTGCCCGGTCCGAGTCAGTGTAAAAACGCGAGAAATGCTCGCCGATGATTTCGTCGGGTTGGTATCCCTTGATGCGTTCCGCGCCTGCGTTCCAGTTGATGATGGTGCCCGTGGGATCAAGCATGAAGATCGCGTAGTCGATAACACCCTGAACAAGAACGCGATGTTCGCTATCGAACAGGCTCTTGTTGTTCTTGTGATTTTTTGACATTTTGCGGTGCTTGGTCCCACGGCCCATCGATGTAATCGTCATACAATCGATAAGTTCCAATCTGGATCAGGCACGGCGTCCCGCTTTGTCGAGGCCGCGCCTATCCGTCTATTTCGCTTGAGGCACGATACCTTCCCTGCGTTTGATGACCCTGTAGTACGCCCACCATAGATGCGCCGCCGCGCCCCGCAGCGGTCGCCAAGGCTCCGCCAGCGGCATCATCTGTTTCGGCGTGGGCCGCGTCGTCAGCCCGAATCCGGCCCTGATCGCCTCCTGAAGCGCCACGTCGCCTGCGGGCCAGGCGTCGCCATGGCCAAGGCAGAACAGCAGATAAACGTCGGCGGTCCATGGACCGATGCCGCGATGCCGGACCAGCGTCGCATGGGCGGCGTCGGCATCCTCCTCGGCAAGCACGTCCAGGTTGAGTCGGCTCGCCGAGATCTCGCGCGCGAGAAGCTTCAGCGTGGCGATCTTCGCCGCCGACAATCCCAGCCGGGCGAGGTGGTCGGCGCGCGCCTTGCGGATCGCATCGTGATGGAACGGCGCGAAGGCGGCGTTGAGCCGTCCCCAGATCGCGCCAGCGCTTGCGGTTGACAGTTGCTGGCCGCAGACGATCGCGGCAAGACCTTCGAAACCCGGCTCGCGCCGGCGCAGGGCGGGAAGACCGGTGCGCGCGAGGATCGGTTTCAGCCGCGAATCCTGTTTCACCAGCGCGTTGATCGCGTCGTCGAGATCGGATTGGGTTTCCAGGCGGTGCGTCATTCGCTATAGCGTTTTCGAGCGAAGTGGATACCGGTTCGCGTGAAGAAAACGCGTCAAAACAATATTATGGAGCCCCGCTTCTGATTCAATCAGAAGCGGAAAGGCTCTAGGACTTCAGCCGTCACGGCCGATTATGCAAGCAAGGATCAATGCCGCCACCCGTTCTCCGTTTCGCACCGTCGTCGAACGGTTTTTTGCATCTCGGCCACGCTTTTTCGGCGCTCATGAACTTTGAATCCGTCCGGTTGAGCGAGGGCCGGTTCCTGCTGCGGATCGAGGACATTGATGCAACGAGGTGCCGTCCCGAGTTCGAAGCGGCGATCTATGAAGATCTCGCCTGGCTCGGCGTGTCATGGGAGACGCCGGTGCGGCGGCAGTCGGAGCACCTTGCCGATTACCGCGCCGCGCTCGACCGGCTGGCCGCGCTCGGGTTGCTCTATCCGAGTTTCGAAAGCCGCGCCGAGATTGCCGCCCTGGTGAAGGCGCGGGAGGCCGACGGCGGCTGGCCCCGAGACCCCGACGGCGCGCCGCTCTATCCGGGCACGGCGAAATCGCTTGCGGCCAGCGAACGCGAACGGCGGCTGCGGTCCGGCGCGCCCTTCGCGCTGCGTCTGGACATGGAGGCGGCGCGCCGGCTCGCAGGCGATTTGACGTGGATCGAGCGAGGCTCCGGCCCGGACGGGGAGACCGGCGAGGTTCTCGCGCGCCCGGAAGCCTGGGGTGACGTCATTCTCGCCCGCAAGGATATCCCGACCAGCTATCATTTGTCGGTCGTGATCGACGATGCGCTCCAGGGGGTGACCGAGGTGGTGCGCGGGCGGGACCTGTTCAGGTCGACCGCCGTGCACCGGCTGCTGCAGAAAATCCTGGACCTGCCTCAGCCGGCTTATCACCACCATGATCTGATCCGCGATGGCGATGGCAAGAAGCTGTCCAAGTCGTCGGGAGCGATCGGGTTGCGGGAGTTGCGGGCCGGCGGAATGATGCCCGCGCAGCTCCGCAGGCTTGTCGGCCTGCCTTGAAACCGCCGCAACGCGGCTGCCGTTGGTGCGCCGTAAAGCATCTTCGCATGACGATCCATCCACGACGTGACTCCCGCGTTCGAGCCGTGGCATGCTGGCGTGGGGTGGGGAAAGCAAAATCATGGCGCCGACATCGCGCGGGTTGCAGAAGCCGCGGAAGCCCACAAGGCGGCCGGCGAAGAAGCATGTTCCGAAGACGTCGCCGAAGCCTGTAAAGGCGAAGCGGCCGCGTTCGCAATCAACATCCGGCGTCGTCGAGGATGCGCTCGCCGCGTTCGCGCACGAGGTGCGGACGCCGCTCACCGGAATTCTCGCCGTCAGTGATCTGCTCGCCACCTCCGATCTCGGCGAGCGGGAGCGGCGCTGGGTCGAGACCATCAAGGCCGGCGCCGATCATCTCGCCAGCCTGGCGACGCTGTTCGTCGATGCGGCGCGAAGCCGCCGTTCGGCGCCGGGCGGACGGCAGGACTTCTTCGATCTGCGAGCGCTGGCGCGCAATGCCGGCGATTCGCTGGCCGGCCGCGCGACCGCCAAGGGCCTGCGCTCCGCTGTCGAAATTTCAGACGGGCTGCCCGCGTTCGTGACCGGCGATCCTGTCCGCCTGCGCGCGGCGCTGGAGAACCTCGTCGACAACGCGATCAAGTTCACCGAGCAGGGTGACGTCGCTCTCAAGGTTACGGCGTCGCGGCCGTCGGGAGGAAGAACAGGCGTGACCTTCGTGGTCTCCGATAGCGGGATCGGTCTGTCGCTCACCGAGATCAGGCGGCTGTTCCGGCCGTACTCGCAGGCCAATGTCTCGATCGCATCGCGCTTTGGCGGCGCCGGTCTCGGGCTCTCCTCGGTGAAGCAACTGGCGCGCGCGATGGGTGGAGATGTCACGGCGACGCAGCGGCGCGGCGGCGGCACCACGTTCACGCTCACCGTTCTGCTGACGCCAGCCGATGGACCGGCAGCGATCGAGCGCGGCGACGACCTCGACAGGCCGTCGGATTTCTCGGGTGCGCTCCGGATTCTCAGCGTTGAAGATAATCCGTTCGGCCGCGTCGTGCTCAACACGATCCTTACCGAACTCGGCCATCAGGCGGAGTTCGTCGGACGGGGCGAGGATGCCGTCCAGCGCATCGCCCAAGGCGGATTCGATGCGGTGCTGATGGATATGGTGCTGCCTGGAATCACCGGCATCGAGGCGATCGGGCGTATCCGTGCGCTCGGGGCGCCGGTGGGGCGCGTCGCCATCATCGGCGTGTCGGGCAGGAGCGACGATGAGGCGGCATCGCGCGCGGCCGGCGGCGATGCGTTTCTGGTCAAGCCTGTTTCTCCCCGGGCTCTAGCGACTGCGCTGCTTGAAGCGAAACACCGCGCGGCAACCGCGACTTGATGATCGCCGCGTTCAGTTCGCCGCCGAAAACGAAGATCGCGGCGATGAAATAGAGGAACACCAGCGCGATGATGACCGATGCGAGGCCGGCATACATCGTGACGTAATTGTTGGCGAAGCGCGCAAGATAAAGGCCGAAGCCGACGCCCGATATCAGCGAGGCCAGCATGGTGAAGATGATGCCGGGAATGATCTGCACGAAGGATCGCCGGCCCGCCGGCAGCCACGCGTGCAGGATCACGAGCGCCGTGAACATCGCGAGGATGGTGATGCCGTAGCGGGCGATGTTGAGCAGGCTTTCATTCGATTCGACGATCAGCGGGACGTGGCGTCTCGCGGCGGCGATGATCAACGGGCCGAGCACGATCAGGAACGCCATCGCCAGCGTCGTCACCGCGGCAACCAGCGTATATCCGATCGATTCCAGTCGCAGCCAGTACCAGCGGCGCGGCTCGATCACCGCATAGGCGCGGTTCAGGGCGACCCGCAGGCTTTCGACGCCGTTCGAGGCGAAGTAGACCGCGAGCACGAGACCGACCGTGAGCGCGTCGCCGCGCGATGTCGTCAGCACGTCATGAATTTCTCGCGACAAGGTATTGGCGACCTGATCCGGCCAGATCTGCAGCATCAGGTCCGCCGCCTGATCGGCGAGTTCCTTGGATCCGAAGAAGCCCGCCAAGGCCGTCAGGACGATCAGAAACGGGAAAAGCGCCATCAGCGCCGACAGCGCGATATGGCTGGCGATCGCCCAGCCGTCATCGGCGAGAAACGTGTAGAGGGCGTCCGTTCCGATCGTATACAGGTATCGGATTTGTCTCACGTTTCCACCTCGGCAACGTCGGGTGGCGCCTTACCGGCGCCGTTTACTATCTGATATCAATACACAAAAGCCCAGATCAACGCGCGGGGCTGAATCTCGTTGCCGGCAATGGCGCTGCCGCGGTTGCGGTGATATGTATCCACCATGACAGTATTTCTGAGCATGATTTTGGTTCCCGTCGCGGTGGCCTCGGTCGCTACCGTCCTGATGATGGGTCTGGTCAACATGATGCGCGGCGGTAGTCCCAACCTATCGCAGAAGCTCATGCGATGGCGGGTTTTTCTGCAGTTCGTTGCGATCATCATCGCGATGGTGACGATCTGGATGCTGGGGCAGTGACGGATTGACGGCCTGGCGTCGGAGGATCGATGGTCGCTCTCAACCGAATCTACACGCGCACCGGTGACGACGGCACGACCGCGCTCGGCACCGGTGAGCGGCGTCCGAAATACGATCTCCGCGTCGGCGCCTACGGGACCGTTGATGAGACCAATGCCGCGATCGGCGTGGTCCGGCTGCATCTTTCCGCCGCGCCCGATCTCGATGAAATGTTGGGCCGCATTCAGAACGATCTGTTTGATCTCGGCGCTGACCTTGCGGTGCCTCAGCGCGAGGGCAAGGCCGAACGGCTTCGCGTGCTGACCAGCCAGGTCGCGCGTCTGGAGAATGAGATCGACAGCCTCAATGCGGGGCTCCCCGATCTGACATCATTCGTGCTGCCGGGAGGGACGCCCGCCGCGGCGCATCTCCATCTGGCCCGAACGATTTGCCGTCGCGCCGAACGCATGATGGTGGAGCTCGCCGCGCGGCCCGGCGAGCCGGTCAGCGAGGCCGCCGTGAGATACATGAACCGGCTGTCCGATTTTCTGTTCGTCGCCAGCCGCTTTATGAACGCCAGGGGCGGGGGCGATGTGCTCTGGGTGCCCGGTCAAAACAGATGATCGCGAGCCGGTGGTTTCCTGGATGTGCGAGGGACGGTCGAGGACCGCGTTTTTTGGCCTTCCCGCGTTGACCACCGGAAACGGGACCTTTAGGTTCCGCGCCGAAGCTCACACTCGCAGTTGATCCAACCAACGCTCGGTTCGAGAGGGGTCGATGAAGATTCTGGTGCCGGTCAAGCGGGTTGTCGATTTCAATGTGAAGATTCGCCTCAAGGGCGACGGATCAGGCGTCGAGCTTGCCAACGTCAAGATGGCGATGAATCCGTTCGACGAGATCGCGGTCGAGGAAGCCCTGCGCCTTCAGGAGGCCGGCAAGGCCACCGAAGTCGTGCTGGTGTCGATCGGTCCCGCTGAAGCAGCGGAAACGATCCGCACCGGTCTTTCCATGGGCGCCGACCGAGGGATCCTCATCAAGTCCGAAATCCCGGTCGAGCCGCTGGCGGTCGCCAAGCTCCTCAAGGCGGTCATCGAAGAGGAGGGCCCCGGGCTCGTCATTCTCGGCAAGCAGGCCATCGATGACGATTCAAACCAGACCGGCCAGATGCTGGCGGGGCTGCTCGGATGGTCGCAGGCAACCTTTGCGTCAAAGCTCGAGGTCGATGACGCTCATTTCATTGTGACGCGTGAAGTGGATGGCGGATTGCAGACGGTCAGGTTGAAAAAGCCGGCGATCGTGACGACGGACCTGCGGCTCAATGAGCCGCGCTATGCCAGTCTTCCGAACATCATGAAGGCGAAAAAGAAGCCGATCGTGGTGCGGGCCGCCAATCAGTACGGTGTTGATATCGCGCCTCGGCTCGAAATCCTCAAAACCGCCGAACCTCCGGGCCGCAAGGCGGGCGTCAAGGTCAAGGACGTCGCCGAACTGGTGTCCAGGCTCAGGAACGAGGCCGGGGTAATCTGATGACCACGCTGCTGATCGCCGAACATGACAACGCCTCCCTCAAGGATGTGACGAGCAAGGCGCTGACCGCCGCCATTCAGCTCGGTTCGCCGGTCGAGGTGCTTGTCGCGGGTGAGAATGCCAGGGGAGCGGCCGAGAGCGCAGCGAAACTGGAAGGCGTCGCCAAAGTGCTGCTCGCGGATGACCCGGCCTATGCCCACGACCTCGCCGAGCCCTTCGCCGCGCTGATCCGCTCGCTGGCGTCGGGTTACGATGCGTTGGTTGCGCCGGCAACCTCGCGTTTCAAGAATGTGATGCCGCGCGTTGCCGCCTTGCTCGACGTGATGCAGATCTCGGAAATCATCAAGGTGGTCGCGCCGGATACCTTTGAACGGCCGATTTACGCGGGCAATGCGATCCAGACTGTCAGGTCCAGGGATGCAAGGAAGGTCATCACGGTGCGGGCTTCGGCCTTTGCCGCGGCCGGGGAGGGCGGCGGCGCTCCGGTGGAGACAATCACCGCGGTGGCCGATCCGGGGCTGTCGCGTTTCGTCGGCGAGCGCGTTGCCAGGAATAACCGTCCGGAATTGGCTTCGGCGAGGGTCATCGTCTCCGGAGGCCGCGGCATGCGAAGCAGCGCGAACTTCACCAAATATATCGAGCCGCTGGCGGATAAGCTCGGCGCCGGCGTCGGTGCGTCGCGAGCCGCGGTGGACGCGGGTTTCGCGCCGAACGACTGGCAGGTCGGCCAGACGGGCAAGGTGGTGGCGCCGGACCTTTATATCGCCGTCGGCATTTCCGGCGCGATCCAGCATCTCGCCGGCATGAAGGATTCCAGGGTGATCGTGGCGATCAACAAGGACGCGGATGCGCCTATTTTCCAGGTTGCGGATTACGGTCTGGTGGCAGATCTGTATGAGGCGGTTCCTGAACTCACGGAAGAGCTTGGAAAGCTGGACCTCTGACGATGATCCGGGGGAGTGCTGTCGGTGCAACGGACTCCCGCCGGTGGTTGTGCAAGAATGGGGTATGCCGCGATCTGCGCGGCTTGGGACCGGTGAGATGACGAAATGGCGGCAATGATCAGGAAAGTCGGCGTGATCGGCTCGGGCCAGATGGGCAACGGCATTGCGCATGTGGCCGCCCTCGCGGGGTTCGACGTCGTGCTCAACGATATTTCTGCCGATCAGCTCGACGCGGCGATGGCGACGATCAACGCAAACCTGTCCCGCCAGGTCACGAAGAAGATCATTACCGATGACGATCGCGAAAAAGCGCTTGCACGGATTTCGCAAACCGAAAATCTCGAAGGGTTGGCTGATTGCGATCTGGTGATCGAAACCGCCGTCGAGAAGGAAGACGTGAAGCGCAAGATTTTTCATAATCTGTGCGCGGTGCTCAAGCCCGAGGCCATCGTCGCGTCCAATACGTCATCCATCTCGATCACGCGGCTGGCCGCCTCGACCGATCGGCCGGAAAAGTTCATCGGCATTCATTTCATGAATCCGGTGCCGCTGATGGAGTTGGTCGAACTGATCCGGGGCATCGCGACCGGCGATGCGACCTTCGATGCGGCCAAGGAATTCGTCGCCAGGCTCGGCAAGCAGATCGCCGTCTCCGAGGACTTTCCCGCCTTCATCGTCAACCGCATTCTGCTGCCTATGATCAACGAGGCCATCTACACCCTGTACGAAGGCGTGGGGAACGTCGAGGCCATCGATGCCGCCATGCGGCTCGGCGCGCATCACCCGATGGGGCCGCTTGAACTCGCCGATTTCATTGGGCTCGACACCTGCCTGTCGATCATGCAGGTGCTGCACGAAGGGCTCGCGGACTCCAAGTACCGGCCCTGTCCGCTGCTGGTGAAATATGTCGAAGCCGGTTGGCTTGGACGCAAGAGCCAGCGCGGGTTCTACGACTACCGCGGCGAAAAACCGGTTCCGACGCGCTGAGTGCCATAAGCACGTCGCTTCTGATTGAATCGGGAGTGAAGCTTGAGATGCTGCTTTGACGCGCTTTCTTCGCTCGTGAAGAAAACGCGTCAAAACTCTAACTTAGAGCATCGGACCCGAAAGTGGGAACCGGTTTCGGGATAAATCCGATGCTCAATCAATTAACTGGAGCGGCGGCGCTGGTTCCATTTGACCGGCCGCCGCTCTAGAGCCTCGCTTCTGATTCCATCAGAAACAAAAAGGCTCTAGGCGATGCAGCTTTCGAACCCTTCGGTGATCGCCTTTTCCGGCAGATTGCGGCCGATGAAGACGATGCGGCTTTGGCGCCTTTCGTCTTCCTTCCAGGGCCGTTGATGGTCGCCGTCGAGAATCATATGCACGCCCTGGAATACGAAGCGCCGATCTTCATCCTTGAACGAAAGAATGCCCTTGCTGCGCAGGATGTTCGGGCCTTCCTTCTGCACGAGATCCTCGACCCACGGGAAAAACTTGTCCGCGTCGAGCGGCTTGTCGGTTTTGAGTGAAATCGACTGCATTTCCTCGTCGTGGTAGTGCTTGACCCCGCCATGATGGTCATCGTGCTTGTGGTCATGATCGTGATCATGGTGGTCATGGTCATGATGGTGATCGTGGCCATGATCGTGATGATGGTCGTGATCGTGACCCTTGCTTTCGAGGAAAGCCGGTTCGATATCGAGAATGCGGTCGAGGTCGAAGGCGTTGCGTTCCAGAATCTCGCTGAGCGCGATCTGCGCCCGTTGGGTTCTGTGCAACTTCGCGTAAGGATTGATGCCGCGGATGCGCGCCTCGATTTCGCTGAGTTCGTCGGGTGAGACCAGATCGGTCTTGTTGATCAGGATCACGTCGGCGAAGGCGATCTGGTTCTTGGCTTCCGGGGCGTCCTTGAGCCGGTCATTTAGCCA
The DNA here is from genome assembly GCF_047824785.1 of Nitrobacter sp. TKz-YC01. Classification (GTDB taxonomy): domain Bacteria; phylum Pseudomonadota; class Alphaproteobacteria; order Rhizobiales; family Xanthobacteraceae; genus Nitrobacter. The sequence continues at coordinate 1,071,626 of NZ_CP181167.1, forward strand.
CTTGGCATCGGTGACGGTGACGACGGCGTCGAGCTTGGTCTTCTTGCCGACATTCTCATCGACGAAAAAGGTCTGCGCCACCGGCGCCGGATCGGCGAGGCCGGTGGTCTCGACGATAATGGCGTCGAATTTGCCGTTCCGCTTCATCAGGTCGGCCAGGATGCGCATGAGATCTCCGCGCACGGTGCAGCAGATGCAACCGTTGTTCATTTCGAACACTTCCTCGTCAGCCCCGACGACGAGGTCGTTGTCGATGCCGATTTCTCCGAACTCGTTGACGATGACGGCGTATTTTCGTCCGTGCTCCTCCGAAAGGATCCGATTGAGCAGTGTGGTCTTGCCGGCGCCAAGATAGCCGGTCAGCACGGTGACCGGGATTTTGTCAGTCATTTTGTTCCTCCGCTGGTTCGCCTATATAGGCACCCAGCCTCCTTGCATCAATCATCGCGAGGGATCGTTCCTCGGTACGGATTCTCGTGGGCGGTCGCCTGCATCGCGCGCTGACGCCGATCTTGCGCGGCTGCCGGATCGTGCGGGTTTGCGCACGGGCGAGCAAAGGGCGAAGCTGAAGCTATCGAATTCCGGCTCTTTTTGACCTATTTGCGATCGGCCTCCTGCTTCGCCGGGTTCTCGGCATTCGGCTGCCCGTCATCAGGCTCGCGCGTGAGGAGTCCGGCTCCCAACAGCCCGGCAATGAAAATGTCCGGGCTCACCGTTGAAACGTGAACACCCTCCTGGAACATGCGATCAGCAACCGCTTCCATGTATTCGCGATCGCTGAGGTTTTGTTCATTCCAGCTCGACTCGCGCAGGCGGCGGATTGCATCAAACGACGTTTCGGCCTCGATCAGCAGCCCCTGGCTGGTGCGGTATCGCATCGGTTCTCTCCTTGAGACGAGTGTTTCTGCGGCTTCGATACCAGCCTTAATCACAGGCGGGCAGGGCTTGTCCATGAGGGCGATCGATCGGCACCCGGGTCACGCGGGATGTGTGTACCTTGAAATACCGCTGTCGCCAGTCGCGGCCAAATCCCGGCGCGTGGCCCTCGCCGGCGCGCCGTTGAGTGAGGAAGCCGTCCCTCCGCTGCCGTGAAGCCTTTATAGGGATCAGGTAACTTCGTTCAGACCGGCTTCGCGGTCAAACGGCAAGTTAAGTGTCGTAAACGCCGGATGCAAACCTTACCCGCGGATGGCTGATCCATCCAAAAGCGTCGGTTAAAGGCAAGGCTATGAGCACAAGCGATGAACGCTGGGAGCTACCGTCGCGCAGCGCTTTCAGCTTCCTGCAATTCGGTCGCGGTTGATCGCAAACCGGGGCGGGTGGGCGCTTTGCTGGATCAACTCAGTCGGCGAGCACAACCATTTCGCCGTCGATGACCTGATATTCGGCAATAAGCTCCGGAGTGGCTTCCGAATCGACCTTGACCTCCGCGTCAGGGAGGGTTTCCTTGACCGCGCGGACAGCCGCATCCTGGTCGGCGATGGCGACAAGGATGAATTCCCGGCGCGGCGCGCCGCTGGCGCCCCTGCCGGGCCTCACGGTGCTGATTTTCCAACCTTTGATCATAGCTCAATATGACATGGATTTGCGCCCGCGTACATATCCCGTCGGGTTCGTTCCACAACTCCCTGATGCAACCGTGGCGCGGCCGGCCTTCGCCTGCGCGCTCAAGCCGCGCGCCTCTGCAAGCTTTTCTTCGGATTCGAGTTTTGAGATCTTGCCTTGATGCGTTTTCACGCGAACCCGGTCTCCCCCGATGCCTCGCTTGAAGGGGACGTGCGTGACTTGAACGCGCCATAGCCATTGAACCCGCCGTGTCGCGATTGTAAACGTGCGGCCTTCATCTGAGAGGTCATCTGATGCCGGAAACCGCGTTGAGCGCACTCGTTGATGTCTTGAGTCGGCCGGTGCATGTCCCGAAGCCTGACCAGACTGGATCTCTCGTCATCGCGGAGCCGCCGACCCCGTTCGTGGCGCCGAGATTCGAAACGGAAGACGGAGAAGGGGGCAGCCTGGAGAAGGAGATCATTCTCATCGAGGCGTCTGCGGCGGCCGGCAAGAGCACATTGGCAAGCCAATTGTCTGCAACCCTCAAGATCCCGGTTCTCGACCTGGCCAGAGTGCCCGTTGCCGCCGGATCGCTCCATGCCCTGTTGGCCGATCTGGAGACCGCCGATAAGAGCGATCCGATGGCGGCATTTCACGAGGGGCGGCTTCCCATCATTGTCGACGCGCTTGATGAAGGCAGATTGCTGTCGAACGAGACCGGGATCGAGCAGTTTCTCGGATCAAGCGCCGAACTGTTGCAAAGCGACCGGCGAGTGACCTCAAAGCCCAAGCTGGTCATGCTGGGAAGGTTCGAGTCGATCGAGCTGGCGCGACAGCAATTTGAACGCGCCGCGCCTGAAGTGAAGCACGTCACCGCCAACGTTGAGTTCTACGACAAAGAGGGCGCCCGGCAACTGATTCACGCTTATGCCAGGGCGGCCGCCCGGCCCGGGTCGCACTATCTGAATCACCCGGATCTCGCCGAGGATTTCATCACGACATTCTTTGATGCCATCGAAGCCGCGCTCGGCCTGTCGGCTGGCGAGTTGTGGGACGACGGACGAGGCAAGGTCTTCGCGGGCTACGCGCCACTGCTTGCGGCTGTCGGGTCCATCCTGGCTGTGATCGATGATTTCGACAACGTCGCCAGGAACCTCAGGGCGAACCGGGGTCATGAGGCGTGGGGAGTCGTCGAGGCGGTCCTGTACGAGATACTGTGCCGCGAACAGGACAAGTTGCGGGACCGGCTAAGCGATCAATGCGAATCCGCGGTGCCGAACTCCGTCTATGATATAGAGGAGCAACTGACGCTCCTTGCGCAATACATCCAGTCGAAGCCGCTCGAGGGTGCCGGCCGTGTCAGGCTCTCGGCCTCCGATATGGGGAAATACCGGGCGATGGTCCAAACCTATCTGCCGCATCATCCTTTCCTGCGAAGGCACGAATTCGGAGATGCCGTGCTCGGGGCGAACGCCGTGTCGCGCGCCGTCTATCACGGCGGGACGATTTCCCGGGACCGGCTGATCAGCCTGTCGCGACAATGGCGCCAGTCGGGCCCGACGCGCGGGCGGTCGCGTTGATCGCGCAGGCGTCGGTTACGGCGTCGATCGGCCCGTCGCGGTCATCCACCATTGCGGCGCCCGAAGCTCGGTGACGGCGTCAAATGCGTCATAGGGTTTGATGTCGAGTACGGGCGTGCCGTCATAGGCGTCCAGTGCCTTGACGGTCAGAATGTTCTTGTCCCGCTTCAGCAACTTCACGACGGCCAGCCCGATCGGATTGGGTCGTTCCGGTCCGCGGGCGGAGAACAGGCCCACTTCAGGCAGGTCGGTGCGATGCCGGGGATGCGTGGTCAAGGGGACGGGCTTGCCGGCGATCTGATCCATCCAGAACAGGACGATCAGATGCGACCATTCCTCAAGTCCGGTCAGAGCCGTCGTAAGATCCTCGCGCACGACGATTTCCGCGACGATGTCCCGGCGCGATACCCGCACCTCGTTGGTGAAACGGCTGCGCACGGTCGCTATGGATCGCATGGAAATCGTCATGTGTGGTTACCGGTGCGAATGGTTGAACCGGATCTGTTGTCCGGCGAGAGGTATTGGCGGTTCATGACCTGCTGTCGCCGCCGTCCTTAACATTGCGCCAGGATCGAGCGTCACGGCAAGATCAAGGTCAAGACAAGAAAGAGAGGTCAAGATCAAGAGGTGCAATTTCGACATCCGCATCTTCTCGCGAGGATACGGCGTTGGTGGCAGGCGCGATCGAAGCCTCGCTGTGAAAGTTGCGGCAGATCTTCGCGGCCTTCAAGCTTATCGCCGATGACCAGAACTTGGTACATGGTCAAGAAAGAGTAAGAAGATTGCGGTCGCCGATCGTGCGATCGAGATGACGTATCGACGAAAAAACCGCGACGAGATGTTTGATACAGCGCAAAGATCCAATCAGTTCGCGTGAGTGAATCGCGTTCGTGGTTGCCGCAGAGCAGCATGAACGGCGCTTGCATCTTAAAATATACTCCTTTAAGAAATCGGCCGGTATGTAACGCGCTTGTTGGGCCCGTATCAAAGGCCGTCAGGTGCTGGTGCGGATTTATGACAAGGAGCGCGAGCGGCATGAAGATGTCGATGGGCCAATATGGCCGCCGGTTTGGCCGCCGGTTTCTGGGATTGGCGTTTGGAGGAGCGGCGGTTGCCGCTGGTGGAACGGCTTTTGCGGCGGGTGAGTTGGGCCAGCCGCATGCGTGGGGTTTTGATCTTCAGCAGGGCGTGACCCCTGTGATGGAGAGCGTGACCAGCATGCATAACGGGCTTCTGGTCGTGATCACGCTGATCACGCTGTTTGTGACGGCCCTTCTGGTTATTGCGATGGTGCGGTTCAACGCACGCTCCAATCCGGTTCCCTCGAAGACGACGCACAACACGCTGATCGAGGTTGCGTGGACGATCATCCCGGTTCTGATCCTGGTCGGCATTGCGGTTCCCTCGTTCCGTCTTTTGTTTGAGCAGCTTGACCTTCCGAAGGCTGACCTGACGGTGAAGGCGACCGGCAAGCAGTGGTACTGGACCTACACCTATCCGGACAACGGCAAGTTCGAGTTTGACTCGCTGCTGGCGCAGGACAAGAAGCCGCGTCTGCTTGCGGTGGACAACGAACTGGTTGTTCCGGTGAACAAGGTGGTCCGGGTTCAGGTGATCGGGGCTGATGTCATTCATTCTTTTGGAGTTCCGTCGTTCGGCATGAAGGTGGACGCGATTCCGGGTCGTCTCAACGAGACCTGGTTCAAGGCCACGAAGACGGGCATTTTCTACGGCCAGTGCTCTGAGCTGTGCGGCCGGGACCATGCCTTCATGCCGATTGCGGTTCGCGTGGTAAGCGAGCAGGAATTTGCGGCGTGGGTTGAGACCGCGAAGAAGAAGTTTGCCTCGAACCCGGCGAACGCGGTGGCGTCGGCTGCCGGCGTGGTGCAGTAGGCGTCGCGACGGGCGATTTCGACGAGGGGCGACGCCTGCGAAGGGGTCGCCCGCCGGGGTTCGAAGGACTTCAAGGGACGACAGACAGGATTAGACAATGGCAACAGCATCTGCTCACGACCATGGCCATGACGATCATGGCGATCATGCGCACCACCCGACAGGGTGGAAGCGCTTCGCGTATTCGACCAATCACAAGGACATCGGGACCATGTACCTGGTGTTCGCCATCGTTGCGGGGATCATCGGCGGCCTGATGTCGATGGGCATCCGGGCGGAACTGATGTACCCCGGCATACAGGTTTTTGATCCTGCGCATACCTACAACGTGTTTGCGACCAATCACGGCCTGATCATGATCTTCTTCATGGTGATGCCGGCGATGATCGGCGGCTTCGGCAACTGGTTCGTGCCGCTGATGATCGGTGCGCCCGACATGGCGTTCCCGCGCATGAACAACATCTCGTTCTGGCTGCTGCCGGCGGCGTTCGCGCTGCTGCTGATCTCCTCGTTCATGGAGGGTGAGCCGGGCGCGACCGGAGCGGGCACGGGCTGGACGCTGTATGCGCCGCTGTCGACGAGCGGTCATCCGGGTCCGGCGGTGGACTTCAGCATTCTGTCGATCCACCTTGCGGGCGCCTCCTCGATCCTCGGTGCGATCAACTTCATCACCACGATCTTCAACATGCGCGCGCCTGGCATGACCATGCACAAGATGCCGCTGTTCGTCTGGTCGATCCTGGTCACCGTGTTCCTGCTGCTGCTGTCGCTGCCGGTTCTGGCGGGCGCGATCACGATGCTCCTGACCGACCGTAACTTCGGCACCACGTTCTTTGCGGCCGATGGCGGCGGCGATCCGGTGCTGTTCCAGCATCTGTTCTGGTTCTTTGGTCACCCTGAGGTGTACATCCTGATTCTGCCGGGCTTCGGCATGATCAGCCATGTGATCTCGACGTTCTCGAAGAAGCCGATCTTCGGATATCTGGGCATGGCCTACGCCATGGTGGCGATCGGCGGCATCGGCTTCGTTGTGTGGGCGCACCACATGTACACGGTCGGCATGGTGTCCTCGGCGCAGGCCTACTTCGTCGCGGCGACCATGGTGATCGCGGTGCCGACGGGCGTGAAGGTGTTCTCGTGGATCGCCACGATGTGGGGCGGCTCGATCGAGTTCAAGACGCCGATGCTGTTTGCGATCGGCTTCATCTTCCTGTTCACGGTCGGCGGCGTGACCGGCGTCGTGCTGGCCAATGCGGGCGTTGATCGCGTGATGCAGGAGACCTACTACGTCATCGCGCACTTCCACTACGTGATGGGCATTGCCGCGGTGTTCGCGATCTTCTCGGGCTGGTACTACTGGTTCCCGAAGATGTCGGGCTACATGTACAACGAGACCATCGGCAAGCTGCACTTCTGGGTGATGTTCATCGGCGCCAACATCCTGTTCTTCCCGCAGCACTTCCTCGGTCTGCAGGGCATGATGCGGCGCATGGTGGACTATCCGGATGCGTTCGCGGGCTGGAACGAGATCTCGTCCTACGGCGCCTTCATCACGGGCTTCGGCGTCATCATCTTCCTCTACGGCCTGATCGACGCATTCGCGCGCAAGCAGCAGGCGGCGGACAATCCGTGGGGTGAAGGCGCGACGACGCTGGAATGGACGCTGTCCTCACCGCCTCCGTTCCACCAGTTCTCCACCCTGCCGAAGGTGCAGTAAGCAGTCATGTGAATGTGCGCGGCGCGCTCACGCGCCGCGCACCCAACAAGCGGGTAGTATCGTGTCGGTTGTCGATCAAAAAGCCGTTGAGCTGCCGCCCCGGATCTCGGAGGCGGGTGTCGCCGATTACTTCGCGCTGCTGAAGCCACGAGTGATGTCACTCGTGATCTTCACCGCGCTGGTCGGGCTGATGATTGCACCGGGCCATATTCACCCGGTGCTGGGCTTCATCGCGATCCTGTGCATCGCGGTGGGAGCCGGCGCCTCCGGCGCGCTGAACATGGCGCTGGAAGGCGATATCGACGTGCTGATGTCGCGCACGGCCAACCGGCCGATCCCGCGCGGCCGCATCACCCGCGGCGAGGCGATGGGGTTCGGTCTCACGCTGTCGTTCTTCTCGGTGATGACGCTCGGCGCCCTGGTCAACTGGTACGCCGGGGGGCTGCTCGCCTTCACGATCTTCTTTTACGTCGTGATCTACACGATGGGGCTGAAGCGGCGGACCGCGCAGAACATCGTGATCGGCGGCGCCGCCGGCGCGCTGCCGCCGGTGGTGGCGTGGGCGGCTGCGACGGGATCCTTGTCGGTGGAGCCGCTGCTTCTGTTCCTGATCATCTTCTTCTGGACGCCGCCGCACTTCTGGGCGCTGGCGCTGTTCCGCTCCGACGATTACGCCCGCGCCGGGGTGCCGATGCTGCCGGTGGTCGCCGGTCCCGACGCGACGCGGCTGCAGATCCTGCTCTACACCATCGTGCTGGTGGCGATCGCCGCCGCGCCCTGGCCGCTCGGCTACTTCGACTGGATCTATGGCGTCACCTCGCTGATCCTGGGCGCCGGCATGCTGGTGCTCGCGATCGAGGTCTATCGCCATCGGACCGGAAGCCAGGCGCTACGCGCCACGCGGCGGCTGTTCGCCTTCTCGATCCTGTATCTGTTCGCGCTGTTCGCCGTTCTGCTGCTCGATGTGGTCGCGAAGGCCGTCGCGCCGTTGATCTGGTAGAGGGGCGCATGAACCGATGGACAGCAACCACAAGCCGGACGGAGACCGGATCGTTCTCACCGAAGCTCAGAAGAAGCGCCGGCGCGAACGCTCGATCGCGATCGCCTGTGCGCTCGGCGTCCTGGTCCTGCTGTTCTTCGCGGTCACCTTCATTAAAGGGCCGGGCGTTCTCGTCCGTCCGGTGTGATTGAGAATGACGGACGCGCCGCAACACCCGCAGCAATCCGCGGTCCCGGCTTCGCCGAAGGCTGCGCCGCGCATCGGCCGCGATGTGAAGATCGGCGCCGCCTGCGGCCTGGTGGTCGCGTTGATGCTCGGGGCGGCCTATGCGTCGGTGCCGTTCTACGACTGGTTCTGCCGCGTCACCGGGTTCAACGGAACCACGCAGGTGGCAGGGAGCGCGCCGCGGGCGGAGCCGCTGGCGCGCACGGTGACGGTGCGTTTCGACTCCAACGTCTCGGGCGGGCTGCCCTGGAAGTTCGAGGCGGAACAGACCGCGATAGAGGTCCGGATCGGCGAGGTCACCACCGTGCATTACGCCATCACCAACGAGTCGGCGTTGCCCACGACCGGACAGGCCGCGTATAACGTCACGCCGCTGGCGGTCGGATCATACTTCACCAAGATCAACTGCTTCTGTTTCACCGAGCAAACCCTGGCGCCCGGTGAGAAGCGGGAGATGGCCGTCGTCTTCTATGTCGATCAGGCCTTCGCCGCCGACAGCGAGTACGACGGCGTCAACACCATCACCCTGTCCTATACCTTCTTCCCGGTGAAGAATGCCGCGCCCAGGCCGGTGGCGGCAAACGAGCCGGACAGGCCAGGGGGAAGCATCTGACCTTCGAGGGCCGACGCGTTCGTCAACGGCGCGTTTTGTTGTGAGACCAATAGGTGCCCAATACCGCCGGCACCGCTAAGGGAGAGAGACCGCAAATGGCTACGGCGCAAGTCAAGCACGATTACCACCTGGTCGACCCGAGTCCGTGGCCGATCGTAGGCGCGACCGCGGCTTTCATCATGGCCGTGGGCGCGATCCTGTGGATGCATCATATGACCGCGGCCGCGCCGATCATTTTCGGCATCGGCGTGGTCGGCGTGCTCTACACCATGGCGAGCTGGTGGGCGGATGTGATCCGCGAGGCCGAGCACAAGGGCGATCACACCCGCGTGGTGCAGATCAGCCATCGCTACGGCATGATCCTGTTCATCACCTCCGAGGTGATGTTCTTCGTCGCCTGGTTCTGGGCCTTCTTCAACTCCGCGCTGTTCCCGGGCGACCCCGTGCATGTGACGCGCGAGGCCCTGTTCGGCGGCGTCTGGCCCCCCAAGGGCATCCAGACCTTCGATCCCTGGCACCTGCCGCTGCTCAACACCCTGATCCTGCTGACCTCGGGAACCACCGTGACCTGGGCCCACCATGCCCTGCTCAATGGCGACCGCAAGGGTCTGAAGTGGGGCCTGATCCTGACCATCGCCCTCGGCGCCATCTTCACCTGCGTCCAGGCCTATGAGTATCAACACGCGGCCTTCAGCTTCGCCGGCAACGTCTACGGCGCCACCTTCTTCATGGCGACCGGCTTCCACGGCTTCCACGTTCTGGTCGGAACGATCTTCCTGATCGTCTGCCTGTTCCGCGCCAATGCAGGGCACTTCACGCCCTCCCAGCACCTCGGCTTCGAGTTCGCCGCCTGGTACTGGCACTTCGTCGACGTGGTGTGGCTGTTCCTGTTCGTCTGCATCTATATCTGGGGCAACGGCGCCGCCGCCATGGCCCACGCCGCTCACTGAGCGCCACCCCGGAAAAACAACCAACACAAAGGGCGGCCATATGGCCGCCCTTTCTCTTTGGGAAGACTTAAGGATGTCTAATTTTCTCGCTCGGCCGACCTTATCCGAGACCATCCTGCGCGGAATCGCCTGCAAATGCCCGCGTTGCGGCAAGGGGAAGCTCTTTTCCGGATTCCTGACGCTGCGGCCCGCCTGCGATCGCTGCGAGCAGGATTACTCCTTCATCGATGCCGGCGACGGACCCGCAGTGTTCATCATCCTCATTGCGGGATTCATCGTCGTCGCAGCCGCCCTCGTCGTGGAAGTTAAGTATCAGCCGCCCTTCTGGATCCACGCAGCGCTTTGGATCCCTCTTGTTCTTGCTGTTACCTTGTGGCCGTTACGCGCGATGAAATCGCTTTTGATCAGCCTCCAGTTCCATCACAAGGCTGCCGAGGGGCGTTCAGTCTCTCGTCATCACGCATGAGCGCCGCCGCCCGTCGCCGCAGCGCCGGTTTCGGTCTCGGCCTCGTTATGATGGCCATGGTTGCTGTGCTCGTTAGTCTCGGTGTCTGGCAGTTGCAGCGCGGCGCCGAAAAGCGTTCGCTGATTGCAGGACTCACCGAGAGATTGGCTGCTGAGCCCATCACTTTGCCTGAGCCGGCGGACTGGGCGACATTCTCGCCGGCCAGGGACGAGTTTCGTCGGGTGAGTTTTTCGGCGATCTACGAGGGGCCCGACGCGATGGTTTACAGCTCTGGTTCGGGAGTGCGCTCGGACGTTGGATTGGGCACATGGGCATTCCTGCCCGCTCGACTGAGCAACGGCAGAACGCTCGTTGTTAATACGGGATTCGTGCAGAACACCATGCAGGATCGCAGCCAGCAGGATCACGCCGTGAAACCTCTGGTGACTGGCCAGCCCCTTTCGATGACCGGCTATCTTCGCTTTCCGGAAAAAACCGGCGCGCTGACTCCGTCCTCCAGCCGCGACAAGCGGCTGTGGTTCTCGCGCGACACAGGCGCGATGGCACAGGCCCTCGGCTGGGGAGACGTTGCACCGTTCTATATCGACCTTGAGAAGCCGGCGCCTGCGAGCGGCGTTCCGAAGCCCGGACCGCTCGATGTGCATTTGAAGGATGATCACATCCAGTACGCCATCACCTGGTTCGGTCTTGCCGCAGCCGTGCTTTTTACGTTCGGCTTTTGGTGGCGCAGCCAACGCCGCGCGACGTAGCACGCGCGAAAGGTAGATTCTTCGGAAGATTGCGGCGCCGCTGCGAGCTACAGAAGCCTCGGCAGGTAAACCAAGGCGACGATGCCGATCCAGACGATCACGAGGAAATGCCAGAACAGGCCTAGCCGGTGCAGGCGGGAGACTGCTGCCGGGGTCGGCCCGCGCCATGCGAGTTCGCCGACCAGCAAGGCGATCCACACCAGGCCGAGGCTGACGTGAGCCCCGTGGGTGCCGACCAGCGTGAAGAATGCTGAAAGAAAGCCGTTTCGCCAAGGACCGGCATCGGCGGCGGCCATGCCATATAGCTCCGAAATTTCCGTGGCGACAAAGCCAAGCCCGAACGTGAAAGTCAGTCCCAGCCAGATGATCGCACGCCGACGTTGTCTGGCTGCCGCCGCGACGCTGGCGAAGCCGAAGGTCGCGCTGCTCGCCAGCAGCAGCATGGTTTCGGCGACGATGCGGGGGAGCCGGAACAGGGTGCGTTCGGTCGATCCGTCCGCGGTATCTCGTGCCATCGTGATGAAAATGGCGAGCAGCAACGCGAAGATGATCGCGTCGCTTATCAGGCAGAGCCGGAAACCGCAGGTTTTCTCATCGAGTGCGCGCCGGGCTGTTTCAGCGTCGGTTTCATCGCCGTGATCGGCGGTGATGAGGGTATCCGTCACGTCGGCGCCTCTCGTCCGAGCGCCGGCGAGATGACGCGGCGGCTTTCGATCGCTTCGACGTCGCTCGCGGGGAGGCGCTGGCCGGCATGATCATGAAACGTCTGCGAGAGCACCGCGGCCAACATGCCGAGCCCGCCGACAGCGGCCAGCCACCAGATGTGCCAGATCATTGCAAAGGCAAATACGAAGGACATCGCGCCCAGCATGATGCCGGCGCTGCTGTTGCCGGGCATGATGATGTCATGGAAGCGTACGGGTCCGTGGTCGGTCGTTCCGGCCTGCTTCATGGTCCACCAAGGATCGATGCCCTGCACGGGCGGCACAGCGGCGAAGTTGTAGGCCGCCGGCGGGGAGGCGGTCGCCCATTCGAGTGTCCGGCCGTTCCATGGATCGTTGCTTGAGGCCGCAAGCGTTTTGCGGTCGCGGATGCTGACGGCGATCTGGATGGCCAGAAAAGCGGCGCCGCATACGATGAAGAGGGCGCCCGCCTGGGCGGCGATGAGATAGGGCTGCCACTCGGCGACATCACTGCGATTGAGACGCTGCGGCATGCCCATGAGGCCGAGGATATACAGCGGCATGAAGGCCAGACCGAAGCCGACGAGCCAGCACCAGAAGGCACGGCGACCCCATTTCTCCTCCAGCCGAAAGCCGAATGCCTTCGGAAACCAATACTGATAGCCGGCGAAATAGCCGAACAGCGCGCCGGGGATCAGCAAGTTGTGGAAATGTGCCACCCGGAAAGTGGTGTCGTGGATGCCAGCCGGCACAACCGCGAACAAGAATCCCGTAATGCCGCCTATGAGGAACGTGACGATATACCCGAGCGTAAACAGCATCGGGACCGAGAATCGCACCTCGCCGCGATAGATCGTGAGCGACCAGCAGACGATTGTCACGATGGTCGGCACGGCGATGAGCGGAGCTGCGCGGCCAAAGAAGGCGCTCACGTCGGCAGCCGAGCCGATGGTCAGAAAATGGTGCGTCCAGACGACCAACGCCAGCGCGGTGATCGCGATCATGGAATAGATGAGAGCCGCATAGCCGTACAACCGCCGTCCCGAGAATGTCGCCACGACTTCGGAATAGATGCCGCAAGCCGGCAAAATCAGGATGTAGACGTGCGGATGCCCCCAGATCCAGAACAGGCTGACATAGTTCGCAACGCCGTCGCTGCCCGCAAAAAATTGCATGCCGAGATGACGGTCGAGACCAAGCAGGGTCGCGGCAACGATCAAGGCCGGATAGGCAGTGATGATCAGGATGCTGGTGCAAAGCGCTGTCCAGGTAAACAGCGGCATCGCCATCAATTGCATGCCGGGCGCGCGCCGCTTGACGATCGTGACGAGAAAACTGATTCCCGCCAGTATGGTGCCGATGCTGCTGAGCAGGACTGCCCAGATCCAGTAATCGACGCCGACGTCCGGGCTCAACTGAATTCCCGATTGAGGCGGATAGGCGGTCCAGTAGGCGGACGAGAAGCGGCCGACGACGAGCGAGATCATCACCAGCGCCGCGCCTGACACTGTCAGCCACAGGCCCGCCGCGTTCATGAACGGAAATGCGACCTGGCGCGCACCGATCTGCTGCGGAACGACGATGCTGACCAGACCGAGTACGAACGGCATCGCCACGAAGAACATCATGATGGTGGCATGGGACGTGAAAATCTGATCGAAATGGTCCGGTGGCAGATAGCCGTGCGGTTCGAATGCAAAGGCCTGCTGGGTGCGTATCATCAGAGCGTCGATGACGCCGCGCACCAACATGATCAGCGCCAGGATCACGTACATGATGCCGATCTTCTTGTGGTCGACGCTCGTCAGCCATTCGGACCACAAATAGCGCCATCGACCGAGCCATGTGATGAGCGCGGCCACGCCCAGCCCGCCGCATACGACGGTCAGCGCTCCTGCCATGGCGATGCCGCTGTAAAAGGGCAGGGCGTCAATCGTCAGCTTACCGAGCATATCAATTGGTCTTCGAACGGGGAGGGGCCGCAGCGCGATCGGTGACAAATCAGACGGCGCATACCCCAGTCTTGCGAGAGTACCGGGTAGGGTTGCGAGGTCAATTGAAATCGCGGGCCGCGCCGCCGCATGAACAAATGGCTATTTATGATATTGAAAAAACTCATGAATCGCTATGAGGCGGTGACCGGCCCGACAACGAATACCGCTGAGCCGCGCACCGAACGGGTGAATGAGAACTGCGTTTGGGTGCGGACCATAATCGCTCGGACCCGGGGCTGGAGCCTTTCCGCTTCTGATAGAATCAGAAGCGGGCTCTATGATTGTGATTTGGAGCGTTTTCTTCACGCGAACCGGTGTCCATCCTCGGGTCGAGCCCGAGGACATGCTTCGTTTGAAAACGCTCTAACATCGCTCGTGAAATCTGCCCGCTTCACCCCGAAGGGATAATCTTGATGATGTTGTAGCGAGTCTTGCCTGAGACGACGCTATTCTTTTCGATCAGCCGCAGTTCGGGCCTCGTTTGAAGTAGGGCACGCTGATGCTCGGGACGCAGAACTGCGATGGCGGGGACGTTCAGTTCGGCCAGCTCATTTAACGCGATCGCGCTTATCGGTCCCTGCACGTAAACCAGCATGTTAAGATCGGTTGAATCTCCGCCTGCGACGTAGAGCGGTTTCGGATCTCTCTTGAGGGCGGCGTCAATGGCCTGGCCTGCCAGCCGGCTTTCCTGAAACAGGTGCGGAGCGACGGGCATCACGATCCAGCCTCGGAAGAGCAGGCCGCCAAAGATCATACAGGTCACGGCCAACGCAGGCGCGATGACTCGAGGGCGGCTGTGACGCCAGTTCTCAAACATCAGCCCGCAAATCACTGCTAAGGTCATGGTTCCCGGCATGGCATAACGCGCGGCGACTTTGCCCGGCCAGAACAGCAGAACGAGGGTGCACGCGACAGAGTAGAGGATCGCGGCAAGCAGCAGGTCATCTCGCGTATCGCGTCGGCGATCTCGCCACTTGTCGACGGCGATCATGATTGCAGGACCTATCAGGATGGAGCCCGGCAGAAATTCGATAGCCAGGCTCTTGGCGAAATCCAGGTGCCCGAGAACCGTCGTCAGGCCGTCGGTCGTCTGCGTCAGACGGGAATGAGCTTTCCAGGTATCGGCGTCGCCTGGCTGATAAACGAGGCCATACCAGCCGCCGATGACGACTCCGGCGCCAATGTGCGCCGCGATGAATCCCGGAATCTGATCACGCTGTCTCAAGAGGATGTAAGCGCCAACACCGAGCGTGAAGTAAGCGACCTCCTGCGGTCCCTTGGTCAGGCCGGCGAGGGCGATCAAAACGCTGATACAGAGCCATCGTCCGGGAGTCACGCCTTTGTCACGCGTCCCATGCCACCAGATGCAGAACGCGCTGAACAGCAGGACCGAAAGGACGATGTCGGGTTCTGCATTGATGAATTTGGGCGCGACGACGGGCATGCTGATCCAGCAAAGCGCGCCGAAAATCGCAGCGCTCTTGCCGGTCATGGATCTGAGCAGGCTGTAGATCAGCAGCGCTCCCGCAAGGAAAAAGCAAAGGTGGGGGATGCGCAGTGACCATAGCGTGACGCCCCCTGTTGGTTCACCGAAGAAGGCGGCGAGCCAGGACAGTAAAACCGGCCGCTCCGCAAATCTCTCGCCATAGATGAAGGGGGTCAGCCAATGGCCATCCTCGACCGCGCCTCGCGCCATGGCGATGATCCTGCCCTCCTCGAGATTGGAGGCGCGGATGATCGTGGCCGGTACAGCCTGAACGCAGAAGAGACCGATGACCCATAGAATGGGCCATCGTGACCTGTCCAAATCGGAAAATTTCGCAAGAAGCCATGCGCCGGGGACGAAAACCCTGTCCCACAATTGGCCGGCAGCCGAACGCCCGCTGGCTTCGTCCAAACGCATTGTGTTCCTTCTGAACCCATGTCCTGGATGGCCCCACCCCGGAGGCTGCAAACAGCGTGGAACTGGCCTTGTCGGCGGACTGATGCGTCACCGCCCTCGGCGGGATATTGTCAGGCCGATCAATCCTCTTGCGCGCTCTCCAGGTCTTTCACCTTGAGGCCATGCTCGATGAAAAAACGGTACTGCCTGGAATTCTCTTCGTAGAACGGCTTGTCCTCAACCGGCCCATACAGCTCAAAGGCGTAGTTATTGAACTCGCCGGACGGCGACTCGTCCTTGAACGAGGACAACTCTAAAATCACACCGAAGGACGGCGCGCGCAGAACCTTCAATTGATCGATCAGCTTGGATGCGGCCTTCTCCGACCTCCGCTGCAACGTGATCACCGCCGGCGGCCAGTTCTGATGATCCGGAAATGAGCATACGACCGAATACAGGCGCGTGGCGGCAGGCGGGGAATTGGGGTCGTTCGGATTATAGCTGCCTCGTTTACTCAGTCCTGATGCCGTCACCGTCCGGCCGGTCTTCCAAGTGACTTCGTCGCCGCTCTTCAGCTTGACCGTAAACTCGGTATCGGCCGGGATCCAATGCTTGCTGTCATCTGCGCGAGCTAGAATTCCGCCGCCGGCCTCCCGCGGACGCCACAAGATGAAGCACCAGTTGATGAAAACCGGGCAGATACGAATGGACGATCCGATGCTCCGCCCCAGCAGGCTGTGCCAAAATTCGCCTTCCCTGGCGTTTTCGAATTGAGCAAGTTCGGGCGATGAAGCCTGAAGCAGCTTCAGTCGCGGCACTTCCACGCTACCAAGACTGCCCAGACCCGGATGGTCCAGCAGGAACGCAGGCAAGCGCGACTTAGCCATGTTAGTCTCCTAGGCCGTGGGAGGGAGTTTCCGGCGCATGATCGGGGATTTCGCGCCGGGCTTCAATGGAATTCGGACTAAAACCGGATTGATGGCCGGCCACCGCGACGCCGAACCAGGGCCGCATTGCTAATAGTCCTCGTCTGGATCCGGCGAGACGATGATATGGCGTCGGGAGCTTTCCAGGAATCGAACCAGATCCTGTTCGGCGTTGCAACGGCAAATCAAAATGAACGGGCGCCACCTGCAACCGCTCCCACCTGCAATCGCTCGGTGATGAAGAAACAGCATTACAAAACCGCCGATGGTTGTTCGGTCGGCTCGCTGGTCATTCGGTCTCGAATGCCGGGCCTGCCGCGTCATTTTAGCGGTTTGTACATTACATTACTTATTACAGGCCCCTTATTATAAAGGACTGACGAGCTGAACAAGGAAGCGTAATCTGAGAGTGTGCCTGACTGAATTGCGCAATTCGATCGGAAACAAACGCTAAGTCAGCCGTTGTTCTCTAATGCTGCTTCTGTATGACGAAAAAAATGCACATTTGGAGGATCAACGCCCTTGCGTTTTCTAACGATTCTAGTCTAGCATAAGCCTACCGTCGCCGATCATGTGGGTCTGAGAACGACGGGTCACGAGCGGGAAACGTCTGTTGTCTTACATAAAGTTAACGCCCGCCCGATCATATGGATCTGAGGACGAGGGATCATGAGCAAAAAGCCCCTAGCGTCGTGGCGATTTATGCCCGTTGTTGCGCTAGCTACGACAGCCATATGGGCAGCGTTGCCGACAGTGGCTAACGCAGCCGATGCAGCGGCAGGTAAGAAATTATTCGATGATAAGACGTGCAGTGCATGTCACAGCATAGGCGGGGGGGATCTTGTCGGTCCCGACCTGAAGAATGTCACGAAAGAGCGTCCTCGCGAGTGGCTGCATGAATGGATCATGAAGCCCGACGCAATGATTGCGAAGAAGGATCCGGTCGCGGTCGAGCTCCTCGCCAAGTATAACGGCATGGAAATGCCTAATATGGGGCTCTCCTCTGCGGAAGTCGATAATATTATCGCATTTCTCGAGGGTGGTGGTGTGGGTGCATCCTCGGCTGCTGCGGCGCCGGCTCTCAAGGGTAATGCTGAGAACGGCAAGAACCTGTTCACGGGTAATGAGAAGTTCGCCAATGGCGGTCCGCCCTGCATGGCTTGTCACAGTAGCGGTGGTCTCGGCGCGTTCGGCGGTGGTGCGCTCGGTCCTGATTTGACTGAGGCGGCAAAGCGGCTTGGTGGAGCGAGCGGGTTGACCGCTTGGTTGGCTGGTCTGCCTACCCCGACGATGAAGGCGGTTTGGACGAAGCAGCCGCCGACTCCGCAGGAGCGTGCAGACGTTGCTGCTTTCCTGTCTCAGGAAGGTTTGGCTGTCCGTTCGGCTTCCGCGATATGGCAGCTTGCGGGCCTGACCGGGTTGGGCGCCGTGGTTCTTTTGCTGATCGCAGGATTCAGGTGGCGGAACCGATTGAAGTTCGGTGTGCGGCGACCGATGATGGCTGCGCCTACTACCGGACGAAGCACCGGTCCATATAATGGCGGTTGGTTTACGGGTATGTATTCCGACGGCTGGATCGGAAGGTTTAAGGGTACTGACGGCAATAGCAATAGGCCTCGCGGCCGGACGAACGCACCGAGGAGACACTGATGAGCTGGATACTTGACCTCGTTAATCCCCGGGAGCGCAAGTGGGAAGAGTTCTACCGCAATCGCTGGTCCCACGATAACGTCTTCCGCAGCACGCATGGCGTGAACTGTACGGGTGGTTGCTCCTGGGCGATCTACGTCAAGGACGGCATCATCACCTGGGAGATGCAGCAGACGGACTATCCGCTGCTTGAGCGCAGCCTTCCGCCCTATGAGCCGCGTGGCTGCCAGCGTGGCATCTCCGCTTCGTGGTACGTCTACAGCCCGATCCGGGTGAAGTATCCGTACGTTCGTGGTCCGCTTTATGATCTTTGGAAGGAAGCCAAGGCTTCTCACCCTGATCCGGTGCAGGCCTGGGCGTCGCTGGTCGGGGACGAGCAGAAGCGGTCTCGAATTCAGAAGGCGCGTGGCAAGGGTGGCTTCCGCCGCGCCAAGTGGGAAGAGTTGGTTGAGTTGATTGCTGCGGCAGCCCTGTATACGGCCCGCAAATACGGACCGGACCGGGTGATGGGCTTCTCTCCCATTCCGGCGATGTCGATGCTGTCGTACGCTGCGGGTTCTCGCTTCCTGCAGCTCTTCGGCGGCGTGAACATGAGCTTCTACGACTGGTACGCCGACCTGCCGACGTCGTTCCCGGAAATTTGGGGCGACCAGACCGACGTGTGCGAAAGCGCCGACTGGTACAATTCGAAGTTCATCGTCTCGATGGCGGCGAACATGAACATGACGCGGACCCCCGACGTGCACTTCATCTCGGAAGCGCGCACCGAGGGCACCAAGTTCGTGGTTCTCTCGCCGGACTTCAGCCAGATCGCGAAGTACTGCGACGAGTGGATTCCGATCCAGGCGGGTCAGGACACGGCGCTGTGGATGGCGGCCAACCACGTCATTCTCAAGGAGTACTACATCGATCGTCAGGTGCCGTACTTCATCGACTATGTGAAGCGCTATACCGACCTTCCGTTCCTTGTCGAGCTGGAGCCCAACGGCAACACCTACAAGACGGGCCGGCTGCTGCGATCCAATCGCGTCGCACGTTACAAGGACGTCGAGAACGGCGAGTGGAAGATGCTGGTGCTCGACACTGCCACCGGCGAGCCGCGCGCGTTCAAGGGCCAGGTCGGCGACCGCTGGGGCTCCACGCACGGCAAGTGGAATCTGTCGGCGGAAGACACGCTCGACAACAGCCCGATCGATCCGGTGCTGAGCTTCATCGATCAGTCCGACGGCGTGGTGCAGGTCGGGTTCGACGACTTCGTGAACGGCAGCGTCGTTTCGCGCGGCGTTCCGGTCAAGCGCATCGCGACCGACAAGGGCGAGGTGCTTGTTGCGACCGGCTTCGACATCATGATGTCGCAGTTCGGTCACAGCCGCGGCCTGGAAGGCTCGTTCGCGACCAGCTATGACGATGAGGACGCGCCCTACACGCCGGCATGGCAGGAGCGTCACACCGGCATCGGCCGCGAGACCGCGATCAGGTTCGCGCGTGAGTTCGCGACCAACGCGGAGCTCACCAACGGCAAGTCGATGGTGATCGTGGGCGCCAGCGCCAACCACTGGTACTACAACAACCTGTGCTACCGGTCGGCGACGGTCGCCTTGATCCTGTGCGGCTGCTGCGGCGTCAACGGCGGCGGCATCAATCACTACGTCGGCCAGGAAAAGCTGGCGCCCGTGGCTCCTTGGAATACCATTGCTATGGCTTTGGATTGGACCAAGCCGCCGCGCGTCGTGCAGTCGTCGACGTGGCACTATGCCCATAGCTGCCAGTGGCGCTACGAGCAGGAGTTCACCGAGTATGGCCTGACGGCTCCGAACCCGCGATGGGCCAAGGGTCACGCGATCGATCTTGAGGCGAAGTCGGTTCGTTGCGGCTGGATGCCGTTTACGCCGCACTTTAATCGTAACCCGATTGAATTGGCTGCTGAGGCTGAGCGTGCAGGTGCGAAGAGCACTGCAGACATTGTGACTCACGTTGTAGATCAGGTGGCCAGCAAGAAGGTCAATTTTGCTATCGATGATCCTGATGCCGAGGAGAGTTGGCCTCGGATGTGGTTCATCTGGCGCGGTAACGCGATCCAGTCGAGCGCCAAGGGTCACGAGTTCTTCCTGCGTCACTATCTTGGTGCTCACGATAACTCGATTGCCGAGGATCGTGCTAAGGGTAAGACGCAAAGGGTGAAGTATCGGGACACAGCGCCTCGCGGAAAGTACGACTTGGTGGTCGACTTGAACTTCCGCATGAATACGACGTCGCTTTATTCTGATATCGTGCTGCCGACGGCGTTCTGGTACGAGAAGAACGATCTCAACACGACGGACCTGCACTCGTTCCTGCATGTGCTGGGGCAGGCGGTTCCGCCGGTGTGGGAGTCCAAGACGGACTGGGAGATCTTCAAGCTGATCTCCAAGAAGGTAAGCGAGCTTTCTCCGCTTGCGTTCTCCAAGCCGGTGCGTGACGTGGTCGTTCAGCCGCTGATGCACGACACCCCCGACGAGCTGGCTCAGCCCGAGATTCTCGATTGGGCCGAAGGCGAGTGCAAGCCTGTACCAGGCAAGTCCTTCCCGCATGTGCGGGTGGTCGAACGTGATTACGCGAACTTGTATAACAAGTTCATCTCGTTCGGACCAAAGGCGCGGGAGGATGGTGTCTCTGCGGTCGGCGTGAACATTCCGATCAAGAAGCAGTACGACCAGATGCTTGATAACCCGATCATGCCGATGCCGGATGCGAGGCATATGCGGTGTGTGGAGTGGGGCGGCAAGCGTTACCCGAGCCTCGAGGATGTTCTTGACGCGTGCAACACGTTGTTGATGTGTGCACCGGAGGCGAATGGTGAGGTTTGCTATCAGGGCTTCCATAACGAGGAGCATCACGTCGGTCTGCCGCTTGTTGATATCGCCGAACCCACGCGAGGCGTGTCGTCGACGTTCTACGATCTGACGCGTCAACCGCGGCGGATCCTGACAAGCCCGTGCTGGACGGGCCTGGTCAACGATGGCCGCGCATACTCCGCCTGGTGTATGAACGTCGAACGTCTGGTGCCGTGGCGTACGCTGACGGGCAGGCAGTCGCTGTATCTCGATCACCAGTGGTATCTGGACTTCGGCGAGCACATCCCGACCTACAAGCCGCGGCTCAACCCGCGCAAGACCGGCGACATTGTGAAGAGCCGGGTGGATGACCGCTCGCTGGTGCTGAACTACATCACGCCGCACGGCAAGTGGAACATTCACTCCACCTACAAAGACAACCATCGAATGTTGATGTTGTCTCGCGGCATGGATCCGGTGTGGATCAATGACCGGGATGCGGAAAAGGTCGGTATCGAGGACAACGATTGGGTCGAGGTCTACAACGACAACGGCGTGGTCGTGACGAGAGCGAACGTCAGCCGTCGAATCCAGCCGGGCACCTGCATGTATTACCACGCAGTCGAGCGCACGGTGTACATTCCGAAGTCCCAGGAGCGGAAGTGGCGCGGCGGAGGACACAACAGTCTGACGCGTACTCGCATCAACCCGCTGTTCCTCGCCGGTGGCTACGCCCAGTTTACGTACGGCTTTAACTACTGGGGACCGACTGGTATCTTCACACGCGACACCCATGTCGTCGTGCGCAAGATGGAGAAGTTGGAATGGTAGGTGAGATCGCGACGCATGATAATGATCATGATAACGACCATCATCATGATCACGATCATGAATCGGCTCCGGTGCACTTCGGTGCGCCCGAGCGGGTTAGCGTCGGGAAATACGTGACCATTAACTACACGCTGCGGACTAACGGTCAGATTCGTCACATTCGTTCAGCTGTATGGGGCGATGAGCCGTTAGAGTATCAGCATGGAAGTGGACGGCTGTTGCCCGCCCTCGAGCGAGCGCTCGAGGGTAGGGTTGCAGGCGATCGATTTGAAGTGACGTTGCCGCCCGAAGAGGCTTATGGAGAACGGGACAAGGCGTTGCAGCAGCGAGTGCCGGCTGAAACGTTTGGCGGTGTAGATCAAATTGAGCCGGGAATGTGTTTTCTTGCGCACAGCGACGACGAGCGCCGAGTAGAGAACGTGATTGTTACCGAGGTCGATGAGGATAACGGGTATGTGGTAGTTGACACCAATCACCCGCTTGCCGGCATGACACTTGAGTTTGAGGGTAGTATCGTGGCAGTACGGGATACTCCAACCCCAGCAGGGCACCAGCATATTGATCCGCTGATGGCTAGCATGGGTGATGGACTTGCGTTGGCTGCTGCGCAAGCAACAGTGGATTCGCGCCGCAAGCGGAGTGATGAGCCTTCTAACTCAACAGGGCCTGATTCCGTCGATGAGAATGGTGGCGCATAAGTGCGCAACGACACTCGAGAATGAAGTCATAAGAACGAGCCATAGGAACGAAGGAGTAGACACATGGACATCCGAGCTCAAGTTTCGATGGTCTTTCACCTGGACAAGTGCATCGGTTGCCACACCTGCAGCATCGCGTGCAAGAACATCTGGACCGATCGCAAGGGCACCGAGTACATGTACTGGAACAACGTGGAGACCAAGCCGGGTACGGGTTACCCGACACGTTGGGAAGACCAGACCAAGTATCGCGGCGGCTGGGTGGTTGACGGTCAGAGGCAGAAGAGCCTTCGGCTTCGGCTGCAGGGCAAGTGGGGAACGCTGACCAACATTTTCTACAACCCCTATCTGCCGACGCTCGACGATTATTTCGAGCCGTGGACCTACGATTACCAGAACCTGATCAATGCGCCGCTGGCTGACGAGCAGCCGACCGCGCGGGCGATCTCGATGGTGACCGGCAAGTACATGGACACGATCGAGGCGGGCCCGAACTGGGACGACGACCTCGGCGGTTCGCAGGTCTACGCCAACAACGACCCGAACTTCGACGGCGCTTCCGATGAGGAGATGCGCCAGATCAACGAGATCAACAGCACGGTGTTCTTCTATCTGCCGCGCATCTGCAACCATTGCCTCAATCCGGGCTGCGTTGCGGCCTGCCCGCAGGGCGCGCTCTACAAGCGCGGTGAGGACGGCGTCGTGCTGGTGAGCCAGGAACGCTGCCGCGCCTGGCGCATGTGCGTCTCCGGCTGCCCCTACAAGAAGACCTATTTCAACTGGTCGACGGGCAAGGCCGAGAAGTGCATCCTGTGCTATCCGCGTCTTGAGAGCGGCCAGCCGCCGGCGTGCTTCCACTCCTGCGTGGGACGCATCCGGTATATCGGCCTCGTGCTTTACGACGCGGATGCGATCGAGGAGACGGCGAAGTCGCCGCAGGACCAGCTGGTGATGGCCCAGCGCAACATCATCAAGGATCCGTTCGACCCGGAGATCATCGCGGCCGCAAGGGCCAACGGGATTCCGGACTCCAAGATTGAGGCGGCGCAAAAGTCGCCGGTATTTCAGTTCGTGAAGAAGTGGGGCATCGCGCTGCCGCTGCATCCGGAGTTCCGCACGCTGCCGATGCTGTTCTATGTGCCGCCGCTGGGACCGGTTCTGGCCAAGGTCGAGAACGGTGTTTACGACAATGTTGCCAATGAGGCGCGGCTGGGACCGTTGATGAGCTCGCTCGAGCGCTCGCGTATTCCGCTTCGTTACATGGCGAGCCTGCTGTCGGGCGGTAATGAGGAGATCATCCGCGACGTCTACAAGAAGCTGGTTGCGGTGCGCGTCTACATGCGTTCGAGGAAGGTCAAGGACATCCCGGACGAGGAGGTGCAGCGGGCGCTGTCCGAAGGCAAGACCACCGCGGCGGAAGTCGAGGCGATCTGGCGTCTGACATCGATGCCGACCTTCGAGGAGCGTTTCGTGGTTCCGCCGATGGAGCGCGAGACGGCGGTTGACGCCCTGTTCCCGCAGCTCGATCCGGTCTCCCATAACTACCCGATCCGCAAAGGCGAGGTCGGCGTCGGCTTCCATACCGATCCGGCAAGAGGACCATAGGCCCTCCTGCCGCACGACAAGGCGCGAGACGGTTTTCGGATCATGCATCCGGCCCGTCTCGCGAGATTAACCGTCTGAAGTTTAGACCGCTCCTATTGTCTGTTTAGTACCTAAGGCTCGAAGCAAAGATCATGAGTCGTTTTTCTCATCGTGCAGAGGTCTTGTATTCGAACCGCGCCAAGGTTTTGGGGTTGTTTGCCGATATTCTCGATTACCCTGTTCCAGGTTTGGGGCAGAAAGCATCCGAGTGTGGCGCATTGATAAGATCGGTGCAGCCACAAGCGGCGGCATTATTGGAGAGCTTTCGAGCTTTTGCCGAAGATACGTCGGTGGGAAAGCTGCAGGAAGTTTATAGTGGTTTTTTTGATTTGAATTCGATATGTCATCCATATGTTGGTTACCAGCTTTTTGGGGAGAATTATAAACGTAGCGTTTTTTTAGTTGAGCTTAAGAAAAGCTATCGCGCGAATGGATTCGAGTCTGATCCCACGGAAATGCCGGATCGCCTGTCGGTTGTATTGAGGTTTGCTGCCCAGAATGATGGCGACGACATTGATGCTTTATTGAATAAAGGAATGCTGCCGGCGCTTGAACGGATGACAACGAAGCCGGAAACCGAAAGTCATCAGCATGGACCGGCTGATATTGATGGGGATACCGGTATCGAACGTGCGAAGTTAGATGATCGTGACCTGCGAAAGCAGCTAAAGGCTCAGCAGCGAGAAGCTCGGAAGTTGCTTGAAGGACAGAGTCAGGGAGACGATCGTCAGCAGCTCAAAGGGCAAGGCCAGGGTGATGTTCTGGAGGGTGGATTTCTCTTGGCCATGAGTGAGGACTACGATGTCGAGGAAGCAGAGAAGCGAGCGCATCCTTACCATCAAGTGCTGGATGCCTTACGACTTTTGCTGAACGAAGGCATGACCAAGAAGCGTGCCGACCGCTCAATTGAGCAGGAGCGTGTCCTTAGCTGGACGCGGGAGCGTTTTAATCTCGACGAAGACGAGACGATCATGGTGTCTGAGCTTCCTTGTTCTGATCCTGGTTGTCCGCCGGTGGAAACGCATGTCGTGTTCTGGACACAATCGGGCCGACAGCATTTCAAGGTGTATAAGCCACTTGCGGAGGTCGCAGCAGACGACCTGCTGGATTGGCAAGCGTGAGAGGAATGTCCCATGAGTGACGGAGGCAAATTCTATGTATGATGTATTCCTGTTCGCGGTTCTGCCATACTTGGCGATCGTGGTAGCGGTTCTCGGTGGTGTTCATCGTTACAGGACGAATCGCTTTTCTTATTCGACGTTGTCTTCCCAGCTTCTGGAGAACCGCCGTTTGTTCTGGGGGTCTGTACCTTGGCACTACGGCATTGTGGTTGTCCTGTTTGCGCATTTGATTGGGTTTCTTGTTCCTGGTATGTGGTCAGCTCTAACATCGACCCCTACGGCGCTCTACACGGTTGAGTTGATAGGCTTTGCGTTCGGCTTCGCTGCGTTGATAGGTCTGTGCGTTTTGATAGTACGTCGATTTACGACGGAGCGAATTCTAGCTGTGACTAGCCCGATGGATGGTGTACTGCTTGTTGCGCTGCTCGTCCAGGTTGCGCTTGGTTTTTGGGTTTCACTGGCGTATCGATGGGGCGCTGACTGGTATATCGATACGGCTGTACCGTGGTTGATTTCGCTCGTGTCTTTGAACCCGCAAACTCATTATGTATCAGCATTGCCGTTTGCTGTTAAGGCGCACATGCTCACAGGGTTCCTTGTGATCGCGCTGTTCCCATTCTCGCGGTTGGTGCATTTGATTATGTTCCCCTTCTGGTATTTGTGGCGTCCCTATCAGATCCAGATTAGGAATACTGTGAGATCTGCGCATTAAGCACTTGGCGAAGTTGTTGGATTTGGTTAAAATGGAGGTCTCGCCGGCGAGCTACGCTCGCCGGCGAGAACTGTGAGTTGGTTGTGTATGTCGAAGAGATCGAACGATCGGGACCGCGGCGTGGTTGATCCAGCGGCTGGTAGCCTTAGCTTGGTCAACAATCTAGGCAGGTAGCCCGTTTTCTTAGAAGCAACGCAAGCTTAACAGCTAGGTACATTTTCTTTGTAGGAGCTACCGGTGGAACAGTCAGCTGGCAAGGTTGAGACGTCGGGCGAACCGCAGGGCAACGCGCGAGTGTTGTGGATATCGACCATGGCGTTTTCGCTAGGGTTCGCTATATGGGGAATGTTTTCGGCGCTCGCGCCGTTTTTGATAGAGTGGTACCATTTTACAAGCACGCAAGTGCTTGTGTTGGCCGCTATGGAGCCGCTTTTCGCGGCTGCCATCAGTATTCCACTCGGCATTTGGACTGACAAGTTTGGCGGACGGACGGTGTTTACTATTTTGCTCGTCTTGCTTTCAGTGGTTCTGATTTTGGGAACTTTCGCGGAAGGTTACTATTCCTTCTTGTTCCTAGGGTCGATGCTTGGGCTCGGTGGAGCGACCTTCGTGGTGGGTAACGCTCATGTTTCCTCTTGGTACCCGAAGTCCAAACAGGGTACTGCCTTGGGACTGTTTGCCTTGGGTAATATCGGGATTACCTTTGGTATGATGGCCGTTACCTTCGTCATTACGAGCGTTGCTGACCAGAGCGACCCGGAAGGTTGGCGTATCATATTTCCGATTTTTGCTATTCCTACGTTGGTTATGGCGGCGATCTATATGTTCTTCACTTCTGATCCGCCAAACAGGAAGCTTAAGAATACGTCGACACGAGAGATTTGGGCTGTCTATCGGTCTGGTGTCGTCGTATGGCTGGTGCCAGGTCTCTATTGGGTGGCTTTCGGCACATTGGTTTTCTTCGCGTCTACGATGCCGACTTATTTGGTCGACCACTGGCGCGTTGACGCTACCTCGGCGGTAGCATTTTACACGCCGGTGTTGGTGGTTTGTGTAGCAATTACTCGGCCGCTGGGCGGCTGGGCAGCTGACCGCTACGACGTGCTGACGCTTTTAAGTTGGATGTTCGGCGCTATGTCGATCCTCGCGGTGCTGATGGCGTTGCAGCTATCTTTCAGCTTGGAGCTCGTAGCGATCTATGGGTTGGCGTTGTTGTCAGGCGCCGCTGCTGCTGCGGTGATTAAGCTGATCCCGATCTATTTTGAGCACGTCGGCGCGGTCAGCGGGTTGGCGAAGGCGGCGGGTGCGGCTTGTGGTTTCACGATGACAGCTGTTCTAGCTGCGAGCAATTTTCTCGTGGGAGGATATACACTTGGGTTTGTCGTCTGGGCATTGATGAACATGGCAGCTTTTTATGTGTCATTCTCTCGAGTGGGATTCAGAGATGTCAAGCCGATTGGTGCTCCGATAGCCGAAGCCGTGCCTGCTCACTGAGTCGCTTCAGATTTGCTATAGGGTAAGTTAGTCAAGGCGAGTATTGTCACCGCCCTTAATGTGGGCGGTGACAAATATCGGTGCAGAGTGTAAGGGGGTTGGTAAGGTCTCGTGCAGCGGATCGACTCATCTAAACGTCGCTTCCGGCTTAGCATGCCCGGTGCTCGGCGCCTTTCACCAGCGTATTTTGCGTTGGTGATGGCTACAGGGATCGTCTCCATTGCCTCAGAGAAAGCTGGCTTTCATGCGATTGCCGTTACTCTTCTGTGGTTGAACGCGACTCAGTTCGTGATCCTCTGGGTCCTCACGTCGTGGCGACTCATACGCTACCGACGAGCTCTGATTGTTGATTTGACAGACCACCGATCGGCGCCGGGTTTCCTTTCCGCGGTGGCTGCTACAGGTGTGATGGCAAATCAGTTCATACTTGCGGGCGCATTGGACATCGCGCTGGGGCTTTGGATTTTCGGTATCCTCCTTTGGGTTATCCTAACTTATACAATTTTCGCTAACTTGACGATCATGGAAGCTAAGCCAACCATCGATCAGGGGATCACTGGGGCTTGGTTGCTTGCCGTGGTCTCGACCCAGTCAATCTCTCTCCTGAGTGCGCTTCTCGCGCGGCATATTCACCAACCCCTCCGGTTGGACGTCAATTTTCTAGCGCTTTCGATGCTGCTGTGGGGCGGCATGCTTTATATCTCGATTATCTCATTGATTTTCTATCGCTATATGTTCTTTAAGTTTTCGCCTGCAGACTTCGTTCCCTCGTACTGGATAAACATGGGGGCGATGGCAATTTCAACGCTTGCGGGTTCTCTCTTGATTGAGAATGCGGCAGATGCATGGTTCCTAGAAGAGCTGCTTCCTTTTCTCAAGGGCTTTACAATCTTCTTTTGGGCTGCTGGTACGTGGTGGATACCGCTTCTTATCATCCTGGTTGTCTGGCGGCATTTGTATCGGCGATTCCCTCTCAGGTACGACCCGGCGTATTGGAGCGCGGTCTTTCCGTTGGGAATGTACACCGTCTGCACTTATGAGATGGCTGGTGCTATGCGATTGGAGTTTCTACGTCCGATCGCGGATGTGTTTGTCTATGTGGCTCTGTTGGCTTGGGCGGCCGCTTTCTTTGGTCTCGTCAAGAAACTCGCCAGCAATCTGAGTCCCGCACGCATCTCTCGCTGAGGACCAACGAGAGCGTGTCCTGTGATTAATGAAATCGATTGTGATGTGACTGCGCGGCTTGTTGCTGATTCAAACCCGATGCTCGTTGCGCTGTTCGGGAGAACTGAACAGCCGGAGCTTTGACCGAGTGGCTGTCAAGCACCCCCGGTTTCGCCTCCCGGCCGCGGCGCGACCGATCATCAGGGTGATCCCGTGAAGGGTGCGAAACATCAGACGTCTCGCCAATCGACGAAACCACCAATACACTATCTGCCAGCGCGGAAGCCGATCAAGCGCTGATCACGCGGACAGCGCCCACGCAACCGGGCCATGCTGGTCGAGGTCCCGGTTTCATCAATGAAGATGAGACGGCTACGATCAAGCGGCCTTTGCCGCTCCTTCCACAAGGCGCGCGCGGCCGCCACGTCCGGACGATCCTGTTCGCTCGCGTATTGGCTTTTTTGAAGCTGATGCCGTTGCGATCGTCGAAGCTCCAAATCGCGGTGCCGCTGACCACAATGCCGCGCTCGCAGAGCAAAGCGCGTATCTCTTCCAGGGTGATGTCGTCTTGCTGCCGGATCAACTCCAGCAGAATGTCCCTGGCGAGGCTCCAGAACAGCCCGGCGATGGCCCGCACCGGACTTCGGGCCATCGGCGGTCGCGCCGGAAATGCTGCATCCACTTGATCGCACTGCTCTCGCTGATCGAGAATGTTCGGGCCACTGAACGGGCCGACAGCCCGCTCAGCACGGCTTTGATGACCCGTTCACGCAAATCAGCCGAATAGAGCTTCGTCATCGCCACCTCCGTATCAGGACAGCGAATCTTCAACCTCATCACAAAAATAAGGAACTCCGAGTCCCCTCATTCCGAAAAGGCTCTAATCCGAAGACCGTCGCCAAGTGGCGGAGGCGGACCTTTGTCCACGATGCGCCGATGGGTCCACGCGGGCTCAAATCCGACGACGTGCTGCACTGCCTGGCAGACTTGTTCATCGTGCACGGACCACCGGAGCATGTTCGCTCCGACAATGGGCCGGAGTTTGTTGCCGGGAACGTCCGCCAGTGGCTCGGCAAGGTCGGCGGGAAGACTTTGTATATCGAGCCGGGCTCACCCTGGGAAACGGCTATTGCGAGAGCCTCAACTCCAAACTCAGAGACGAACTACTGGCCGGTGAAATGTTCTCGACTCTGCACGAGGCGAAGGTGCTGATCGAGCGCTGGCGCCGTCACTACAATGCCGTCAGGCCGCATTCTTCACTCGGCTATCGTCCGCCAGCGCCCGAAATGATCTTGCGGTCAGCGTCTGGCCTGTCCCACGCTCCGCTCCGGTCAGCCCAGATGCTGACCGACAGCGGCCGGATTCTAACTTAATCCTTGGTATCGCGACGAGGGGCAGGCCAGATCACCTAGTATCGCATTCCAAGAGGTGTGGACGAAAAGAAAGGTATGATGGTGATGATGATCTTCAAAATGCGGGCTTTGAGCCGCGAAAATGGTGCTGCTTCGTATCAGGCCGAGGAAGCCGATCGAACCGGAAATGAGCTCGCTTCTGCACTCATAAAAATCAGGAAATGTGAAGCGTAGCCCTTTCCAAAGCGAGGGTGGATTGGTACATGTGCTTCGTACTCGGGTGTTCGCCCGAGCTGTCTTCTCAGTCATTCGCGGACGAGAATTGAACGGCGCTTAGGTGTCGATCGACTGTTGCCGGGTATGATTTGAAGGACGAAAAGAAGCTTAACGCGGGGTGGAGCAGCCCGGTAGCTCGTCAGGCTCATAACCTGAAGGTCATAGGTTCAAATCCTATCCCCGCAACCACCGATGCCTGCGATAGCAGGTCGTCCAAAACCCCGACTTCCGAAAGGACGTCGGGGTTTTTTTTGCCCGCCGCAAACCGCAGAATCGCGGCCAGGTCGCCGCGCAGGAGGATCGCGAGCGTGCCGCCCTCCGGAACGAGGTCTACCCGGCTGACCAGAGACCGGAACGTCTCCGCAGCCTGGGCCTTGGTTTCCTCGCTCTGTAGGTCCCGGTAAAGGGCGGCGATCTTCTGGTGATAGACCTCCGCCATGTTCGGGTGCAGTAGGGGCGGCGGTTCCTGGGCGTTGGCCAGAAGTTCGGTCAACTCGGCCTTCCGCCCCTCAAGGCGCTTCATATCCGAGACGATGGCCTCGATAGGTCCGCCCGTCTTGATCGCGGTGAGCAGTTTCTGCAACTCGTGTTCAATCCGCTGGGATTCGCTCCGCCAGGACTCAAGGTCTGTGCTGCGCTCGATCCGGCGACGGTTCACCTCGCGGGTGAACTCTTGGCAGAACTCCTTGAACAGGTCCGGCGCCATCAGGTGGGTGTTCAGCCCCGTCAGGATCGACTTCTCGAGCGCGTCGCGCCGGATGTTCAGCCGATTGTCACAGGTCCCCTTGTTGCGCGCCGTCGCGCAGCCAAGCAGGTCCTTCGAGATCATGGTGTAGCCGCCACCGCAGCAACCACACCTGACGAGACCGGCAAACAGGTGCTTCGGCCGTCGGCGGGCGTTCAGGGTATTCTCCCCGGTTTCCGACGGCGGCACGTAGGCCAGCCCACGCTGGCGTTCCTTCGTGGCCTCCCAGACCTCCTGTTCGACGATGCGCAGTTCGGGGACGTCCTGTAGAACCCACTCACTCTCCGGGTTAAGCCGCGAAACGCGCTTACCCGTGTCCGGGTCCTTGATGTAGCGCAGCCGATTCCAGACTAGCTTGCCGACATACAGCTCATTGTTGAGGATGCCGATGCCGCGCTTCGGATTGCCATGGATCGTCGACGGTCCCCATTCGCTTCCCTGCGGCCCGGACACACCCTCCCGGTTCAGCGTCATCGCGATCGTGCGCGATGATTGACCAGCCAGATAATCCGCGAAGACACGACGGACAACGTCGGCCTCAGCCTGATTGATCGTGCGATCGCCGCGGATCGCTTCGCCGTTCGCGTCGAATTGCTTGACGACATCATAGCCGTAGCACAGCCCACCACCTGACTTGCCGTCTTCGACACGCCCGCGAAGTCCGCGGCGCGTTTTGTCAGCCAGGTCCTTGAGGTACAGCGCGCCCATCGTTCCCTTGAGACCGATGTGCAGCTCGTTCACTTCGCCTTCCGACAAAGTGACGATGTTGATGCCGACAAACCGCATTCGCTTGTAGAAGCCGGCGATATCCTCTTGGTCGCGCGACAGCCGGTCAAGCGATTCCGTCAGAACGAGATCAAAGCGACGCTTGAGGCCGTCCGCGATCAATTCTTGAACGCCGGGCCGCAGAAGCGATGCCCCGGAAATGGCCCGATCGGTATAACTGTCAACGATCTTCCAACCTTCACGGTCGGCGCGAGCACGGCACAGCCGAAGCTGATCCTCGATAGAGGCGTCGCGCTGATTGTCCGATGAATAACGGGCGTAAAGCGCGACCTTCATGAGACGACCTCCCTATTTACGGAGGCGGTCGCGGGACGCGCGCTCCCATTCCGCGTCGACGAACTCCCGTGCGGCTTGTCGCGCAAGCAGGCGGACAAGCGCGACGAGGCGCGGGTCGGTCTTTGTGGGGTCGTAAGCCTCCGCGCGCTCGGATGGCACGAGAACCAACCGCACGCTCTCGGCTGTCGTCCTTCTCCGTCTTGCCAACGCCATCGCCTCGTCGCCGAGCGGCCCATTCCGCTCACGACGAACTGTGCCGCCAAGATCGACATTTGAGAATGCGCATTCCCGGTCACGTCAGCGGTCTCCCACGTAGCGCGCTCGCCAACGACGCTTTGCTTCGCAAATGATCGTAGTTTCTGCGGCAGAAGCAGCGAGCGCTGTCGTAAAAATACTTGTTTCTCGCGGTTTGTCATGCGGCGGGTATCCACCGCCACCCAAGTCGAGAACGTTTCTATTTTACTCTGCGTCGAAGCCATTGCGCACCAGATCCTTGATCCGAACAATCATGCTGCGTCGCGGATCATGTGGTAGCTCCTCGAAACCGAAGCTCTGATAATAGCGCCGCACATCGTCATCGAGCGGATGCGTTAGCACGCCGTAGCAGCCGATTTCCTTTGCCATGCCCACTGCGGTTTTCAGCGCGTAGAACATCAGCGACCGTCCAACGCCCATGCCCTGAAATCGCGCGTCGACCGCAAGTTGGCCGAGCAGGAAAATCGGAATGTTCTCCGGCCGGTTCCGTTGCGATGCCTTCGGCAGGAACTCACGCTCGATATGACCTACGCTGAGCGTGACGTACCCAGCGATCATTCCAGTTTCCGCGTCGCGTATAACCGTGCTTCGCGATACGTCGATTTGTTGGTTGCGCCAGGCATGCCGACGAAACCATTGGTTCATCGACTCGCGCCCGCAATCGAAACTGGCGCAGTCGTCTGTCTCCTCAAGCTGCCGCGGTGGCGTCAGTCTTGCCATACCGGGCGGCTCTTCGAGAGCTTCTTCAGCGCCGGAATTTCCTTGGCGGGACTGTTCACCCACGCCTCGAATTGCTTCCACTTCGCGGCCGGGATCGTCACGCGAGTCTGCTGAAGAAGGTCGATCTCAGCCGCTTCCACCGCCTTGCGGCGAATGAAGTCGCTCAGATTAGTGCGAGATTGATCCGCCGCGGCCTCAAGCAGCTCACGTTCCTTCTTGGACACCCGCACGCTCACAGGAGCAAGATTGGACATGATGGCTCCTTTCATGTTCGTAGGACAATAGCATACGGCCGCGCCAAAGGCCAGCATTTTTTCGACAACCGGCAGCGTCCAGCACCATCCGGACTGACACTGAAATTGCGGAGCGCTTCGCGCGCTTCGTCGTGATCGGCTGCGGCTGAAGCCTTGCCGATCCAGAGGGGAAGCCAAGGGGTCTTACCCCTTTCTCCCCTCAAATGCCGCCTGCGCGATGGCAGGGCCGCGCGCCCGCAAGGCGGCGCATCGTCGCCACTCTTCCAATCCTTCCGATCCACCTCGCTTGCCGCGCAGCCCGGCCATGCTCGCCGGCATTTTGCCCCTCCCGTCCCCGCGCGCTCACGCGCCCCCGGGAGGCATGTCGGGGACATGCCTCCGGCAGGGACAGAGAAAGGATTGGAACAATGGCTAGGACATCGAAGAAGGCGAAGACCGCCACGGTCGCGGCGGTGGAAGCAGCGGCGGACGTGGACGTTCGCAGCGTCGGGAACGCGGCGGCGGAAGCCGTTGCAGCGGTGGAGACCAGCCCGGAAGCCGCAGCGGTTGCGGCGAGCGGCGAGACGGTTTTCATTCCGCTCAACAAGTTGAAGAAGTCGCCGCGCAACGCACGCAAGACCCCGCACAGCGAGGCGGACATTGAAGCCTATGCGGCCAGCATCGCCGCCAAGGGCATCCTGCAAAATCTCGTGGTGGAGCCGGAGCGTGACGAGGGCGGCCAGCCAACCGGCTGCTATTTCGTCACCATCGGCGAAGGCCGCAGGCTGGCGCAGTTGCTGCGCGTGAAGCGCAAGCAGATCAAGAAGACGGAAGCCATCCGCTGCGTCGTCGACACAGCGAACGACCCGTTCGAGATCAGCCTTGACGAGAACGTCACGCGCACGGCCATGCACCCCGCCGACCAGTTCGAGGCGTTCCGCGAGCTTGCGGAAAATCGCGGATGGGGCGCGGAAGAAATCGCGGCGCGCTTCGGCGTCACCGCGCATGTGGTAAAGCAGCGGCTTCGGCTTGGCGCGGCCAGCCCCAAGCTGATGCAGGTCTATCGTGACGGCGGCTTATAACGAGCTGATGAAGGTGATGAACCTGTTGCGCGAGGCCGGCTATCTCAAGATCGCGCTGGTTGGGCTGGAGGATACCGGACAGGTGCAAGCAGGTGGCGTGGCCGCCGGTAGCAGTGCGCCAGCGGCGGCGACCAAGCCATGAGGATCGACTGGCGCGACCCGGACGGCCGGGCCGGCGATGATGTGAGCCGGGCAGCGGCGCTGCGCTGGACCGCGGCCGGTCTTGCGGTGGTGGCGCTGCATGCCGGCGGCATCTGGCTGGCGTTACACTGGCCGGCGCAGGCCGAGACGCCGGGCGATCCGCCGGCCGCGATCATGATGGAGCTGGCGCCGCTGGCGGTGGCGCCGGAGGTACCGCAGCAGGACATCGCGCCGGGGCCGCAGATGGAGGAGGCCGAGGAGGAGCAGCCCGAACCGGAGAAGCCGGTCGAGGACAAGCCAGATCCGACGCCGCCGGAAGTGAAGGAGGCCGAGCTCAAGCCGCCGCCGACGCCGAAGGTGGAGAAGGCGGAGGTGGTGCTGCCGGCCAAGACGGAGCCGCCGAAACCGAAACCGAAGAAGAAAAAGAAGAAGGCGCCGCGCACCACCGCGCCGCAGAGTTCACAGGCGCAGCGCGCCGATCGCGCCGCCGCGCCCGCGGAAGGTATGGCCTCGTCGATGTCGCCGAGCTCCTGGCGCGGCGCGCTGATGGCGCACGTCAACCGCCACAAGCGTTTCCCGTCCGGTGCGGCGGGGGCGGGTGTTGCGACGGTTGCGTTCACGATCGACCGCTCTGGCCGCGTGCTGTCGGCGCGCCTGGTGCGCTCGGCCGGCGACGCCGCGCTCGACGCAGAAGCCGCCTCGCTGCCGCGTCGCGCCAGTCCCGTTCCCGCCCCGCCGCCCGATGTCGGCGGCGGTTCAATCACACTCGCCGTTCCAATCAGGTTCAGTCGATGATCTCAGAAAATCTCACACGAACACGCCTGCTCACCTTTGCCGCCGCGATCACAACCGCAACGATGACTGCGGCTCAGGCCCAGCAACCGGCCGTGCATCAACCGGCCACATCAGCGGCAACGCTGCCGAACGGTGCCTCGTCGGTGAACGAGACCTTCGGCGACTGGACCGTCGATTGCCGGATCGTCGAGCGGCGCAAGCAGTGCTTGTTGTCGCAAGCGCAGGGCAACAAGGAAACCGGCAGGCGGGTCTACGCCATCGAACTGAACCCTGCCGTGGGCGGCAAGGTCGATGGCACCATCCTGATGCCGTTCGGGCTCAATCTCGATGCCGGCGCGGTGCTCAAGCTCGACGACAAGGACCTCGGCAAGGGACTGCGCTTCTCCACCTGCGTGCCGCAAGGCTGCCTGTTGCCGGTGAATTTCCCGGCCGCGGCCACCGACGCCATGCGCAAGGGCACGAAACTCGTGGTCGCCTCGCTCAACCTCTCCAGCAACGAGGCCGTCACCTTCAACGTCTCGCTCAACGGTTTCGGTCCCGCGTTGGCGCGCGCAACAGAACTCGCAAAATAGCGACAGTCGAGAGAACCGGGTTTGACGAGATCATGCTCAATCAAAAGACAGGCCAGGGTTGCAACGCAGTTGAGTCAAACATCCACCAAATCAGGAGATTGCCCATGCTGACGCTGGTTAAGGATGATCTCTCCGTCCAGCAGGATTCGCTGCCGCCTCAACGCGATTACAACCGGCGTCGCTTCCTCTCATGGCTCCGCGACGAGGTGGCGATCCTGCGCACGCTCGGTATGGATCATCGCCGCATCGCCGCGCAACTTGATATCGAGGAACATGACGTGCAGGCGTTCTGTCCGAAACCGAAGGAGAAAATCCTGCGCCGCAACCTCAGCCGACGCGCCGTTGAGGCTCTCCTCCATGGCCGCCACGCCTCGCTCGGCGGCAGGACCGTCGCCAAACGCAGCCGCCATCTCGACGTGATCGCAACCGCCTACACCTGGGATGAGCTCATGTCCGAATCCGGGGTCGGCACGGTAACAGCTTCCGAAATCCGGCTCTGGCTCGAGGAGCGAGGGGCCGCGCTTCGATCATCGGAATAGGGGGGTGTGGCGATGGCCGTCGAGGTGTCCCACCTGCGCTATGTGGTCGCCGCCGCCGAACATCGCAGCTTCAGGCGGGCCGCAGCGGCGCTCAATATCACCCAGCCGACCTTGAGCAAGCGCATCCGTGAACTTGAAAGCCGGCTTGGCGTCTTGCTATTTGAACGCTCAACGGGCGGCGCGCGTCTGACTGCCATCGGCCGGGATTTTGTAGCGACAGCGCGACGTATCCTTTGTGATCTCTCGTTTATTGAGAACCAGGCCAAGGCCGGCAAGAAAGGTGACACCGGCCGGCTGGATATTGGCCATTACACCTCGCTCTCGTCCGGCCCTCTGCAAGAAACCATCGTGACGTTCACCACGTTGCATCCGATGGTCGATTTTAATCTCAATGCGCATTGTCGCACCGATCTTTTGTCGCTTCTTGATCGGGGATCAATCGATGTTGCCATCATGCTCGGCGAGTCGAAAGGACAAGACTATGCTCACATGAGCCTGTGGTCTGACCGGATCATGGTGGCGTTTCCTAAGGTTCATGCGCTCAGCGATCGCGATTTTGTCTATTGGACCGACCTCAAAAATGAGCGCTTCCTGATAAGCATCCGTGATCCGGGACCAGAACTCGAAGATATCCTTCTCAGCAAACTTGCCGCTCCTGGCGATCGTCCTCGAATTAAGACGATTAATGGGAAACGAGAGGACGTGCTGAGCATGGTGGACGCCGGTCGCGGCATCAGTTTGATCTGTGAATCCGCGACCGGCAACGTTGTGAACGGCACGGTTTACCGCGAGGTGCGCGATGGCAACGGACCGACCCGGGTCGGGCTTGTCGCCTACTGGCGTCACAATAACGACAACCCCACCATCAAGCAATTTCTAGCTCTGCTGCCCACTCACGCGACTATTTCATCGCCTGCAGCAATCGCTCACGTCAGCACTAAGAGTTAATCCTCGAGCTTCTTGCTGATCAGGCGAAACGACGTATCGAAATCGAAGTCATACCGCTTGCTATCGGGGCACTCAGCTTCATCGATTTCAAATTTTCCGTTATCGAACTCCATTTTTCCGCCTGTACAGCCTTGCGCCTGTAATGCCTCAACGAGTTTAGATCTCTCTTCCTCTGTCACTGCGCGTCCGGCCTGCAGAGCAGTTGATGTCAGAATAGGCATCGCGAGGGTCGTGAGAATGGTTCGCATCGAAAGCCTCCTATCTCTACGATCGGTCAGTTTCGAACATTGGGGTCAGATGTTGCCGGTATATGGCTGAGTAGTGTCGCAGCCATGCGTTTGCCCCGGCGGGAATCAAGCCGGACTACTCGCCAAAGTTCCTCTACGAAGCCCCCTGTATTTTTTCGCTCCGCTACGATGAGCCTTTGACGCTTGTTGCGTAGCCGCGTTTCCTGCCTTTTCTATTCATCCCCGATGTCCGGCCCGAATCGACAGGCCGACGCAGCGCCGGGGGTAATATGGGGATTTCAACTCCCAAGGCAGAAGCGGTCACGCGCGGTGCCCGCATGCTACGTACGGCGCTCGGGCCGGACATCGCCAAATTCCTGGAAGATCCCGGCATTGTCGAGGTGATGCTCAACCCCGACGGTCGGCTTTGGATCGATCGTCTGTCGGAAGGTCTGTCCGATACCGGGGCGATCCTTGGCCCCGCCGACGGCGAGCGCATCATTCGTCTGGTCGCCCATCACGTCGGCGCGGAAGTCCATTCCGGATCGCCGCGCGTCTCGGCCGAACTGCCCGGAACGGGAGAGCGGTTCGAGGGGCTTTTGCCGCCCGTCGTCTCTGCGGCGGCGTTCTCGATCCGCAAGCCGGCAATCGCGGTGTTTACGCTCGATGATTATGCGGCGGCCGGTATCATGACGTCGGCCCAGGCGGCGGTCTTGCGCAAGGCCGTTGCCGAGCGCCGCAATATTCTCGTCGCCGGCGGCACCTCGACCGGCAAGACCACGCTCACCAACGCGCTGCTGGCCGAGGTCGCCGAGACCACCGATCGCGTGGTGCTAATCGAGGACACTCGCGAGTTGCAATGCAAGGCGCGCAACCTGGTGGCGCTGCGCACCAAGGATGGCGTCGCGACACTGTCCGATCTGGTGCGCTCTTCGCTGCGCCTGCGCCCCGACCGTATTCCGATCGGGGAGGTTCGCGGCGCGGAGGCGCTCGATCTTCTCAAGGCGTGGGGCACCGGACATCCGGGTGGCATCGGCACCATCCATGCCGGTACCGCGCTCGGCGCACTGCGCCGCCTTGAACAACTCATCCAGGAAGCCGTCATCACCGTGCCCCGCGCATTGATCGCGGAGACAATCGACATCGTCGCGGTGCTTGCCGGCCGCGGCGCACAGCGTCGTCTGGCCGAGCTTGCCGTCGTCGCCGGATTAGATCGGGCGACCGGCGATTATCGCGTTCTGTCGTCCGCGACCCACGACCGCCTCACCCCCACAGGAGATCATCCATGATCGCGTTCACGCGCACGCTGCGCTCACGAACTGCCAGCCTCATCACCGCCATGACCGTCAGCGTCATGATGACAAGGCCTGCTCATGCAGCTGGTTCCTCGATGCCTTGGGAGGCGCCGCTGCAAAAAATCCTGGAGTCGATCGAAGGTCCGGTCGCCAAGATTATCGCAGTGATCATCATCATCGTCACCGGCTTGACGCTGGCGTTCGGCGACACATCTGGCGGATTCCGACGGCTGATCCAGATCGTCTTCGGCCTGTCGATTGCCTTCGCGGCGTCGAGCTTCTTCCTGTCCTTTTTCTCTTTCGGCGGTGGAGTGCTGCTGTGATGCAGGCGGCCAACTCCATTCCCGGTTTTCACGCGCCCGTGCATCGTGCGCTGACCGATCCCATTTTGCTGGGCGGCGCCCCGCGCGCGGTCGCCATTGCCAACGGCACGCTTGCGGCAGCGGTCAGTTTGGGATTGCGGCTGTGGTTGATCGGGATCGTGCTGTGGGCGACAGGGCATTTCGCGGCGGTGTGGGCGACCAAACGCGACACCCAGTTCGTCGACGTGGTGCGCCGTCATCTCCGCTATCCCACATACTTCCGGGCGTGAGGTTTGTTCATGATGAACCTCGCCGAATATCGTAATCGCACGGCGCACCTTGCTGACTATCTGCCGTGGGCGGCGCTGGTCGCCGGCGGCGTCGTCCTCAACAAGGATGGATCGTTCCAGCGCACCGCGCGCTTTCGTGGCCCAGACCTCGACAGCGCAACACAGGCCGAATTGATCGGAACCACCGCACGGCTCAACAGTACGCTGCGCAGGCTGGGCTCTGGCTGGGCGGTTTTCGTAGAAGCGCAGCGTAGCCCGGCGACCGCCTATCCGGACAGTGTCTTTCCCGATCCCGCATCCGCTCTGGTCGATCTTGAACGTCGCGAGCAATTCAAAGCTGCCGGCGTTCATTTTGAGAGCCGCTACTACCTCACGTTTCTCTGGATGCCGCCGGCCGAA
Organism: Nitrobacter sp. TKz-YC01; assembly: GCF_047824785.1. Lineage (GTDB taxonomy): Bacteria > Pseudomonadota > Alphaproteobacteria > Rhizobiales > Xanthobacteraceae > Nitrobacter. The sequence goes on from NZ_CP181167.1 coordinate 1,111,212, forward strand.
GATGCCTCGCGCGCCGAGAGTTGGCTGTACGAGGGGCGCGAGGGCGATGGTGTCGATCCGCACGAGTTGCTGCGCGGCTTCATCGACCGCACCGACCGCGTGCTGCAACTGTTCGAGGGCTTTGTGCCGGAGGTCGATTGGCTCGATGATGGCGGGGCGCTGACCTATCTCCACTCCACAATCTCGACCAAACGCCAGCGTGTCCGCGTCCCCGAGACGCCCATGCACCTGGACGCCTTGTTGGCCGATCAACCGCTGGTCGGCGGCCTGGAGCCGCGGCTGGGCGGTGCGCATCTGCGTACGCTCACCGTGATCGGATTCCCGACGGCGACGCATCCCGGCATCCTCGACGAATTGAACCGGCTTGCCTTTGCCTACCGCTGGTCGACCCGCGCGATCCTGCTCGACAAGACGCAGGCCGTGAAGCTGCTCACCAAAATCCGCCGGCAGTGGTTCGCCAAGCGCAAGGGCGTCGCCGCGATCCTCAAGGAAGTCATGACCAATGAGGCGTCGGTGCTGGTCGACAGCGACGCCGCCAACAAGGCCGCGGATGCCGATATCGCGCTACAGGAGCTGGGCGCCGATGATGTTGGACAGGTTTATGTCACCGCGACCGTCACAGTGTGGGACGAGGACGCCAGTGTCGCGGCCGAGAAGCTGCGTCTGGTTGAGAAGATTATTCAAGGCCACGACTTCACCTGCATCGTTGAAGGCGTCAACGCGATCGAAGCCTGGCTTGGCTTGTTGCCTGGCCACGTCTACGCCAATGTTCGACAGCCGCCGGTCTCGACCCTGAATTTGGCGCACATGATCCCACTTTCTGCGGTGTGGGCCGGCGAGGTGCGGGACGAGCACCTCAAGGCGCCGCCGCTGTTTTTCGGCCAGACCGAAGGCGCGACGCCATTCCGCTTTTCGCTCCATGTTGGCGACGTCGGACACACACTGGTGGTCGGTCCGACCGGTGCCGGCAAGTCCGTGCTGCTGGCGCTCATGGCGTTGCAATTCCGGCGCTATCCGCACGCGCAAGTCTTCGCCTTCGACTTCGGCGGCTCGATCCGCGCGGCCGCGCTCGCCATGGGTGGCGATTGGCATGATCTCGGCGGCGGCCTGTCCGGCGGCGCGGACACCTCCGTCTCGCTCCAGCCGCTCGCCGGAATCCAGCATACCCCGGAACGCGCCTGGGCCGCGGATTGGATCGTCGATATCCTGACCCGCGAGCAGGTCGCGGTGACGCCGGAGCTGAAGGAACATCTCTGGGCGGCGCTCACCTCGCTCGCCAGCGCCCCGGTCGGGGAACGGACGCTGACCGGCCTTGCGGTGCTGTTGCAGTCTTCGAAACTGAAACAGACATTGCGGCCATATTGCATCGGTGGCGCCTATGGTCGCCTGCTCGATTCAGAACAGGAACGGCTCGGCGAAGCCTCTGTTCAGGCTTTTGAGACCGAAGGACTCATCGGCACTGGCACGGCCGGCGCGGCTCTGGCCTACCTGTTTCATCGTATCGAAGGCCGGCTCGACGGACGACCGACGCTGCTCATCATCGACGAAGGTTGGCTTGCGCTGGATGATGGCGGCTTTGCCGCGCAGTTGCGCGAGTGGCTGAAAACCTTGCGCAAGAAAAATGCCTCGGTCGTCTTCGCCACCCAGTCGCTCTCCGACATCGACGGCAGTCCGATCGCACCGACGATCGTCGAGAGTTGCCCGACGCGGATCTTCCTTCCTAATGAGCGTGCTATCGAGCCGCAGATCACCGCGATCTACCAGCGCTTTGGCTTGAACGACCGCCAAATCGAGATCATCGCGCGTGCCACGCCTAAGCGCGACTACTACTGCCAATCCCGCCGCGGCAACCGCCTCTTCGAGCTTGGCCTCGGCCCGATCGCGCTCGCCTTCTGCGCGGCGTCTTCAAAAGCCGACCACGCGCTGATCGATCGCGTCTTGGCCGAGCACGGTCATGATGGCTTCGTCCACGCCTGGCTCGCCGCCCACGAGTTGCTGTGGGCCGCCGACCTCATCCCCGACCTGATCAACCTGGAGGCACCATGAGCACCCAGTCATGTCTTCGCGCGGTGTGTCTTGCCGCGATGGTTTCCGTTGTAGTCGCCATGCCGGCCGCGACACCCGTCGCGGCGCAGATCGTCTATGACCCGAGCAACTATGCTCAGAACGTGCTTCAGGCCGCGCGGGCGCTGGAGCAGATCAACAACCAGATCACGGGCCTCCAGAATCAGGCGCAGATGCTGCTCAATCAGGCGCGCAATCTCGCGAGCCTGCCGCAATCCTCGCTCAATAAGATCCAGCAATCGATCCAACGGACACAGCAACTCCTCGGCGACGCGCAGCGCATTGCCTACGACGTCGGGCAGATCGATCGTGCCTTCTCGACGACCTATGGGCCCGCCTCAACCATCGCCAGCGATCAATCGCTGATCGACGGCGCCCGTGAGCGGTGGCGTAATTCCGTCGCGTCATTCCAGGACGCCATGAAGGTGCAGGCGGGCGTCGTCGCCAATATCGACACCCATCGCGCCGAGATGTCCTCGCTCGTGACCGCAAGTCAGTCCGCGACAGGCGTATTGCAGGCGACCCAAGCCAGTAATCAGCTCATAGCCTTGCAAGGCCAACAGATCGCCGATCTGACCGCGACCGTCGCCGCACAGGGCCGCGCGCAAAATCTTGAAGCCGCAGAGCGTGCCGCCGCTAAGGAGCAGGCGCACGAGCAGCTCCGCCGCTTTCTCACCCCCGGCACCGGTTATCGGCCGACCACAGTGCGGATGTTCCAGTGATGAACGGCTGGCGGCGGCTCAACAACGATAAGCGAGATGTGCATCAGGCGTCCATCACGTCGTTTGTGCGTTTCGCCGCGATCGCCATCATCGTGGTGATCGTGATCGTTGCGGTTAGCGAGACCAGCCGAACCGATGATCCACGCCAGCCGGTTGCGCCGGCAACGACCGAACGCGATCCGCTGGCCGCCGAACTTCTCCGCTGCCGCACCATCACCGCCGAGCAACTCGCAGCAGACGATAGCTGCCGCCGCGCATGGGCTGAAAACCGCCGTCGTTTCTTCACGCCTCACGCTCCAGTCACCGGCACGCCGGAGACGTCACCCAAAGCGCTGGACAAGATGCAGAACAGGATTCCGAGTGCGTCATCGAACGAGGCACGCTGATGGGCGGCACCGGCGTCATCGACCACTTCCTCGAAGTCTTCACCCGCTACATCGACTCGGGCTTCGGCTTGCTCGGCGGCGAGGTCGCGTTTCTCGCCACCACCCTGGTCGCCATCGACGTGACGCTCGCCGCACTATTCTGGAGCTGGGGGGCGGATGAAGACATCATCGCGCGCCTCGTTAAAAAGACGATTTTCGTCGGCGTGTTCGCCTACATCATCGGCAACTGGAATGCGCTTGCCCGGATCATCTTCGAGAGCTTCGCCGGGCTTGGCCTGAAAGCGAGCGGCACCGGATTCTCGACCGCCGATCTGCTCCGACCCGGCCGCGTCGCCCAGGTCGGCCTCGATGCCGGCCGTCCGATCTTGGAGTCGATCTCCGGCCTGATGGGCTACCTCGCGTTCTTCGAAAACTTTGTCCAGATCCTCGTGCTGCTGTTCGCATGGGCAATGGTGTTGCTTGCCTTCTTCATCCTCGCGATCCAGCTTTTTGTCACGCTGATCGAGTTCAAGCTGACAACGCTGGCAGGCTTTGTCCTGATCCCATTCGGGCTATTCGGACAGACATCGTTCCTGGCCGAGCGCGTGCTCGGCAATGTGGTGTCGCCAGGCGTGAAGGTGCTGGTCCTTGCCGTCATCATCGGCATCGGCTCGACGCTGTTCTCGGAGTTTACCGCTGGCTTCGGCGGTAATCAGCCGACCATCGAGGATGCGATGGCGATCGTGCTCGCCGCGCTCTCACTGCTCGGCCTCGGCATTTTCGGTCCTGGCATCGCTAATGGCCTGATTTCGGGCGGCCCGCAACTCGGCGCAGGCTCCGCGATCGGCACCACGGTTGCTGCGGGCGGAGCGTTGGTCGCAGGCGGCGCAGCCGCCGGAATGGCCGTGAAGGGGGCAGGGGCGGCGCTTGGCGGTACGGCCGCGGCCGCGCGGGGTGGCGCGGCGCTCGCCGGTGGTGCGGCAACGTCCTACAGCCTGATCTCCCACGGGCAGGGCGGCGCGGCCGGCGTCGCCTCGGGTGTCTCCGGCGTGGCGCGGGCCGGAGTCGGGGCTGCTATGCGGCCGGCCAGCCGAGCGATCAGCCGCGCCGCAAGCGCGATGGCTGACAGCTACCGCAGCGTGTCAATCGGCCCTTTAATTGCGGGTTGTTGTCAACTCTCTTTTTGAAGCCATTCGGCAAAGTGGTAACGCTCGGCCCGACGGAGCAGGTCCGGGTTGCGCAGACGGGGCGAGCGCGGCTGGTGGATCGATAGCCAACTCGTATAGTGGGCCGATTAGCTGTCACCTGGCTTCAATGCGATCAGTTGCCCGTCGCTGGGGTCATGGTCCTTTCCGAGGTCGCAAGCGCCTCATGATGATGTCCGGATCGGGCGCCTCATCGTTTGCAACGGGGTGCGGACGAGCCGCCACCAGCCGATTGACCGAGGTCACCACGACCACCGTCCCAGCGGGACATCGCCAGCCCGGCGGACCGGGCCAGGAACTTGCAAAATAAGGTCAGGCCGGCGCGTTGCCCCAGTCGAATGATGTGCCGTCGACCCAGATGCAGTGGAGGATGACAGCGATCTTGCGGGCGATAGCAACCTTTGCCTTTTTCATGCCGATCCGCTTCGCAAGTTTCATACCCCAGGCTTTGAGGGAGGACCATTTCTTTGTTCGATAAAGCAGAACGGTCGCCGCCTCGTAAAGGTACGTTCGGAGGAGCCTGTCGCCCCATCGGGATATCTTGCCACTAGTGTCAGTCTCACCAGATTGGTTGCGCCGAGGTGTGAGGCCGAGATAGGCGCCGACTGTCGAGGCCGATCGGAAGCGAGACGGGTCATCGATCGTATGGCGGAACGTCAAGGCGGTGACCACGCCGACACCAGGAACTGTCATCAGGCGACGCGTCGTCTCGTCCGACTTCGCCAATCGGCGGACCTCGTCGTCAAATTTGCTTTGCTGCTGGCAGATGAGTTCATGAATCGACAAGAGCGGCGCGATCACGCTGAGGAGTTGATGATCTTCGCCCAATAGCTCGCCAACCTGGTTACGGAACTGTTGGCCAATGGCGCGAGGGAATAGCAACCCACACTCCTTGATCAGACTGCGGACCTGGTTCTCGATATCCCGGCGTATGGACACAAGGCGGAATCGCGCCACGAGGATAGCTCGAACCTTCTGGCTCTTCTCACTCTTGATTTTGACTTCTCGAAACCAACCAACCCGCACCAGTTCGGCAAGGCCCCGAGCATCGTTCTGATCGCTTTTGTTCATGCGGACCGATAGTGCTGCGTGTGCATGCCTTGCATCGATGCAAACGACGGGGAGTTCGACCCTACGAAGCTCATGCCAAAGCCAGCTCGCCATTGCGCCCGTCTCAAAGCCGATACGCTCCGCCAGTGGCGCATGTTTACGAAGTAACTTTGACAGATCTCCAGGATGAGACTTGGCCTTTCCTTCAAAAATTGCTTCACCCGTCTCATTGACTACGCAAACCGCAGTCTCTCTCTGCGAGACATCTAGCCCGACGTATTGCCGCATGACAGCTCCTCCGAATCGTTTGATTGCGAGAGGTAGACGATAACGGAGCTCTCGTGCCCGAGCGCTGACCGCAATTACGCCATCGTTCGCAAATTTGACCCCGTATCGGCGTTCAATTTTGACGCCTTTGCGCGGCGTGGTTTGATAGCGCTCGACTCGTCGGAGCTGGCCGGGATTGCGGAGACGAGGCGAGCGCGGGTGGCGTGATCGTCGTCGCGGCTTTTGAATCGCCAGCTGTCGTTGCCGGTCTCGACAATGTCGCAGTGGTGGGTGAGCCGGTCGAGCAGCGCGGTTGTCATCTTGGCGTCGCCGAACACGCTTGGCCATTCGCCAAAGGCGAGATTGGTTGTGACGACGATGGACGTGCGCTCGTAGAGCCTGCTGACGAGATGGAACAGGAGCTGGCCGCCGGATTGAGCGAACGGCAGGTAGCCGAGTTCGTCGAGGACGATGAAGTCCATCCTGGTCAGATGCTCGGCGATACGACCTTGTCGTCCGTTGCGGGTCTCGATCTCGAGGCGGTTGACGAGGTCGACCACGTTGTAGAAGCGACCGCGGGCGCTGGAGCGGATGCAGCTTCTGGCGATTGCGATGGCCAGATGGGTCTTGCCGGTGCCGGTACCGCCGACGAGCACGGCGTTGCGTTGCTGGGCGATGAAGCCGCCGCCGGCGAGGTCGTTGACGAGCGTCTGGTTGATCGGCGTGCCGTCGAACTGGAAGTCGGCGAGATCCTTGGCCAGCGGCAGCTTGGCGATGGTGAGCTGGTACTTGATTGAGCGGGCCTGCTTCTCATTGATCTCGGCGTTGAGCAGGTCGCCGACAATGCGCTGGGGTTCATGCTGGCGCTTGATGGCGGTCGCCATGATCTCGTCGAAGGCAGCTTTCATGCCATAGAGCTTCAACTCACCCATGAGGTCGAACAGTTGAGTACGTTCCATCAGATGGTTCTCCTAAGGCTGTCATAACGGGCACAGTCGGCGATCGGCGCATGGCGCAGGATCAGCGCCGCGGGAGTGAGGATGTTGGCTGGTGGAGCGGGTTCGCGTTGACGGGCCAGGATGTTGAGCACGACGTCAGCGGAATGAACGCCATGAGCGATCGCCTCGGCGCAGGCTGCTTCAACGGCCGGCAGACCATCGGTCAGCACCGCATTGAGGATGTCGACCATCTGCCGGTTGCCATCGTCGGTGCTGGCGAGCCTGCGCCGGATCCGTTCGATCGCGGCCGGCAGCACCCAGTCCTTGAAGGGAGCGCCGTTACGCAAGGCGCCGGGCTTGCGCGCGAGCACCGGCACATAGTGCCAGGGATCGTAGGTCGTCTCGCCGCGTGCGAAGGATCGCGGATGCTCCGCCACGATCCGTCCATCCTGACGGATTACGATGCGGTCGGCCTAGGCCTGAACCTCGACCGGGCGTCCGACGGCGCTGGCCGCGACCGAGTATTTGTTATTGTCGAAGCGTACCAAACAGGTCTTGGAGACAGACGCCGGCACCGCGTGGAAGCCGTCGAACCGGCCGGCATAGGGAACGAGCTTGGGGCGCTCGGCTTCGAACACGTCCCAGATCGTCTGATCGGCCAGTTCCGGATGGCGATGCGCCTTGGCGTAAGTGATGCATTTGTCGAGCAGCCAGACGTTTAGCTCGTCGAGGGTTTTGAATCGCAGCCGTGGCGTGAAGAAGCGTTCCCGGACCAGCCCGACCTGGTTCTCGACCTGGCCCTTCTCCCAGCCCGACGCCGGCGTGCAGGCAACCGGGTCAACCAGATAGTGGCTGCACATCTGCAGGAAGCGGCGATTGTAGCGGCGATCCTTGCCGACAAAGATCGCCTCCACCGCCGTCTTCATGTTGTCGTAGATGCCGAGGCTGCAGGTCCCTTTGAACAGCGCGAACGCCCGGTCATGGGCGTCGAACACCATCTCCTGCGTCTCGCGCGGATAGGCTCGCACGAACAGCATGCGGCTGTGGCACAGCCGGACATGAGCGACCTTCACGATCGCCGTCACGCCGTTGAGGAGAACGATCTCATGGCTCCAGTCGAATTGGTAGGCTTCGCCCGCCGCAAAGCTCAACGGAACATAGGCCGCCGCGGTCGATTGCCCGCGCTCCTTGTTCCACCGCTTGGCGTAACGCCGCACGGCATCGTAACCACCGTCATAGCCGCGGCCGCGAAGCTCTTCGAAAATCCGGATCAAGGTCAGTTGTTCGCGCGCGGATTTGGTCGCGTTCGCCGCCAGCAACACATCGAGCTCAGATGCCCAGTGTCCAAGCTTGGGCCACGGCTGAACCTGCCGCTCGTACTCGAACGAGGTCTCTCCCGACCTCAGCACCTTCCGGACCGTGTTCCGGGACACCTTAAGGTCGCGGGCGATCGCCCTGATCGTCTTGCCCTTGATGAAGTGTTCGCGCCGTATCCGCGCAATCGTCTCCACGACCAGCATCTCCCACCACCTGCTTCGTTACAAAGCAGGCAGCGCAACAGACCAACCTTCAGGGGGTCAATTTTGGACGCCGAGCCCCCGGCTTAGAGGGTCAATATTGCAGGCCGAATGACACGTCACTGTGGCGTTGAGCTCGTCGGTCAGGTCGCAAAGCGTTGGATTGCGAGCGGCACCCTCAAACAGCAGGAAACCGCCATCGCCGCGCCCGAAGAGCGCCGCCTCAGCGAACCGGGCCTTGGCCTGCTTCGATCCGATCGTTGAGAGAGCTTCACGGACGGCAAGCGATGCTGTTGTATTGACGGCATAGCGCGCTTCTTTCGGCAGGAACGTTTTGCGGTGCTCGTTCTTGGGAAGATCGACGACCAGATCGCCATCGTGCACCGCGGGCGATTGTCCGAGCAGCGCAAGCTCAGTGGCGAGCTCTTTTGCCTTTGAACCGGCAAACGACGCGCGCGCCAGCGCGTGCCGTGCCATGTTGTGCGGGCGAAGCATCCCATTGTCGCTGACCGCGCCAATCGTTACGCCGGACCGCGCGAGATGCAACGCCATCTTTGAACCGACGCTACCGCAGCCCAGCATCGACACGGGAGCAAGCTCGGGGGCGCCGGAGACGTCGCGCAACAGCACGGGATTCGTCGCATCGATCTGCATGGCCGGCACAACGGGCTCGGTGTCGCCTTCGGCGAAGAGTGCGGTGCGCCCCTTCATCGCCTTGATGTCGACCAGATAAGGCAGCAGCTCGATGTTGGAGACCGATCCGACTAGGTGCTCGGGTCTGCGCGCGCACAGAATGATTCCGATCGGAACGGGTGCTTCGAGAACATAGCCCTCCCAACTGCGTTCGAGACTATCGAGGAAGACGCTCAGCCCTCGACTACATCCAAGCTCGCCGGCTCGCTCTTTCAGGCGGGCCAGGGTGTCGACGGTCTCGGGCATGTAGGCCGCAGCCACGAATTCGTCGCCGTTTGGCTTCTTGCCGGGCCAGGCGAGGCAACTCACCGTTTCGCCGAACCAGTAACCTTCCCGTTTCTTTCGCCCAAATAGCTCCTTATCGTCGCGCTTTAGCGCAACCTGGGTCTGGCTGACGTCCAGCCACGTGGTGCCTTGCTTGTCGACGAGCGAGCCGTCCCCGCCGCTCCGGAAGAAGGTGGACTTGAGAACCCGATATCCGCCGTTGCGATCAACGACTGCGCGGCAGGCCTCGGCATTGAGCGCGATCACGTCGTTGAGATCACGGCGCAAGGTCGGCTCCCATCCTCGTCCGTGATGGATCAGCGTGCCTTCGGCTGCACGCTGGAGCCACAGGACAAGCTGATGCACGAGATTGAAGATGCCGAGCTCAACCAGGCCGAACTGGAAGAAATACTCCCGCTGGTTTCCGTCGATCAGGCAGGGGCGCGGCAGCTCGGTCACTGGACCCGGCTGAACGTGAGGAAGATCTCGCGGGAAGTCCATCCGCAAAGAGAACGAGGGCGATGACCAAGGGTAGCTCGGCCAGAGCCTCACGTGGACCGTCTCGACAACGCGAACGCCGTTCGGGCTCGCGCCGTCGACCTTGGAAGCGAGCGGCATCTCGACGTTCAGGTCGAGTTCGATACGCGATCCGCCAGCATCAACAGATATCAGGCGGCCGCCGCGGCACTCCGGATGACGAAGCGCCGCTGCAAGAAAACGTTCGGCGTGGCCGCGAAAGTCATTTCCCGCCATGCCCGGTTCCATGCGGGCGGGCCTGCGACGCGGTTGCGCTGATACCGAGAGCCGGGGCGGCGGGAGCCGATGCCTTGCCGATTTTCCGCACGATGCCGTTCGACTTCACCTCAAACTCCAAGGCGACCTTCTTGTCGTTCCAGTACTCGTCGGTGCAGAAGAACCGGTCGGCATCGTCATCGAGAATATCGACGTACTCGCGCTTCGCCCGCTCGTGCGGCGGATTGTCGTCGTCTGCCTTGATCGGCTTGCAGCTCGCCACGATGATCGCGCCTTTGCGCGTCTGCGAGAGCGCGCTTCGCGCGTCAGGATCGACCTTGACCGCTTCGCCCATCTCGCTCCAGCGGTCGAAGCTCAGACTCCGTCAGGAACAATGATGCGGCGTCTCCATGATGTCGTAGGTGAACCAGTCCGCACGCTGCGCCTTGTGCGCATTCCACAGCCGATTCCAGATCGCGACTTCGGCGTCGCCGCCGGTCAGGAAACGGCAACGGTCGCTGATGCCGCCGCCGCGCAGCGAGAAGCGGATGATGACCGAAGACTGATTGTGCCGGAGCGTCTCCTTGTCGTCGTCATCGATGGGGTCGAGGGGCGCGAGCAGCCGCCCCTGGAAAGAGCCGTCCTCGACGCGGTTGCAGGAGTCGATCGTCCCATCGCGCTTGATGACGATGTCGAGAATATCGTCGGTCTTCCCGTCGATATCCTCGCCCATGATCAGGATGCGATCGCCTTCCTCCGTCGAAAACCCGTTCTCGCGGAAGAGCGCGACGCGACGCGACGCGACGCCGTGCTTCCTTTTGCCAGGCCTTGGCATCCTCGCAGAGCGACTCGCCGTTGGCGCCGGCGCGGCGGAATACGACGGGTGACGACCACATCTCGCGGATCAAAATCTTGTCGTCGTCCTCGTCCCAGGAGTCCGGCGGCCCGAGATGAAAGTGGTTGCGCAGGCCCGCGACGTGGTCGCTATGCGGATGGCTGACCAGGAAGGCGTCGACGTAGCGGCGGCCTTGATCATCTCGTTCAAGCCTGCTTTTCAGGTCTTCGGCGACGTCCGGCGTGTCGTCATCGTCGTCGTCCGCCTTGCCGCGGATATTGATGTCGATGAGGATGCGCTGACCATTGTCGAGGCACATCAGAACCATGTCTCCGTTGGAGACGGGGAAGAAGGTGAGCGAGGCGGTCATGGTCGTTCCCGTACTGGATTTGTTCTGTAAACGTGGCGCGTCCCAAAAATGATGGGGGGAGGTCGCAGGCGCTTTGGAACTCAGATAGGAACCGATCGGAGTTCCGCAATATTTGGTTCAATGTGATTCTTTTTCCACAAAATATTGACTCTGAACGCGTTTAGAGTCCTCGCCATTCCGCGATTCGGAGGCTTGGTCGTCTGCTCGTATAATCGCGGTGCGTGCTCTTAAGAGCACTGAATTGGCTTTTTGGTGCTCTTAAGAGCATTGTACACTTGTCGTTAAGGAGTTGCATCCTATATGCTCTTAAGAGCACGAAAACCGGGATTTGGAGCCCTTAAGAGTCCATGACTGCCAAGAACAATCTCGTCCAGGCGCCTCCCTTCGAGGTCGATCGAGCCTTGAAGAAGCTGGGCGCCGATCTGCGGACCGCACGCCTGCGCCGCAACCTGACCGTCGATGCTACTGCCGCTAAGATCGGGACCGGCCGTCGTGCCGTCCTGGACGCCGAAAAGGGCAAGGTCTCGACGCAGGTCGGAGTGTATGCGGGCTTGCTATGGGCCTACGGCCTGATCGACCGCCTCGGTGATGCAGCCGATCCGCGCTTCGATGAGGAGGGCCAGCGTCTCGCCTTGATCCAGGATCGTGTCCACGCCCGCAGCCCGAAGGGATTGGACAATGATTTCTAAGGTCACTCCGACGGAATGCTTCGTCTACATCACCTTGCCTGGCCAGACCGCACCGGTCACCGCGGCACGGTTTGAGCTCACCAAGGACAGGCGCGACATTGCGATCGGCAGGCTGGTCTATGGCCGCAGCTATCTCGCGCGCGCCGAAGCTGTCCCCATTGATCCGATCGAACTCCGGCTTGCCGGCCAGACCTACGAAACTGTCGGCATGAAAGGCCTGTTCGGCGCGCTGCGCGACGCCGGACCGGACTATTGGGGGCGCCGCGTGATCGAGCGACATGTTGGTGCCGCCCAGCTCAACGAGATGGACTACCTGCTGCACTCACCCGACGACCGCGCGGGCGCGCTCGGCTTCGGATTGAATCAGCAGCCTCCGGCGCCGATGCGCGATTTCAATAAGACGCTGAGCCTTCCTCGCCTGCAGACGATCGCCGATGCAATCGTCGATGAAGAAGATCGCCCGGACGACGCAGAAGCCGCTCAGGTCGAAGAGTTGCTGCTGGTCGGCACGTCGATGGGCGGCGCGCGGCCGAAGGCCGTCGTCGAGGACACCGACGGCTTATGGATCGCCAAGTTCAACAGGAAGGACGACAAATGGAACAGCGCTCGCGCCGAGCATGCCATGCTCGTGCTCGCACGGGCATGCGGTGTCACAACGGCGGAGAGCAAGGTGATCGTCGTCGGCGGCCGGGACGTCCTCATGGTCAAGCGCTTCGATCGCGAGCGGGCAGAGAGTGGCTATCTCCGCGCCCGCATGCTCAGCGGCCTGACACTGCTGCGCGCCGAAGAGGGGCACGACACGCGCGACCGGTGGTCTTATGTGCTGCTGGTCGAAGAGCTGCGGCGAATTTCGGCCAACCCGCGTGCCGATGCTGCCGAATTGTTCCGCAGGATGTGTTTCAACGCATTGATCTCCAACACCGATGATCATCCGCGCAATCATGCCGCCATGGCAATGACGCCGGATTGGAAGCTCTCGCCTGCTTACGATCTCACGCCGACGCCGCTGATCAGTGAGGAGCGGCGCGATCTCGCAATGATCTGCGGCGACGCGGGCCGCTATGCCAACGCCGAGAATATCGTCTCGCAAAGCATGCGCTTCCTGCTTGAAAAAGACGAAGCCGAAAAAATCGTGTTGGAGATGGAAGAGCAGGTTCGAAACAAGTGGTACGAGGTCGCGCGGCGAGAGGGATTGTCGGAAGCGGACTGCCACACGATCAGCCGGTCGTTCGTTTATCCTGGCTTTCGCCTCCCGATGTCGCCAGCCGCACCACCCGCCTGACCCTTCAATTCCGACTGCCTGGACGGAGAACCAAGATGGCGCGCCATCCGCAACGCGATCTTTATGAATCGACGCTCGTCGAGATCGGCCGCATCACCACCACCTGGGCGAAGTTCGAGCACTGGGTCGACGTGGCTATCTGGTACTTGGCCGGCGTCGAGGACCGGCGCGGCGCCTGCATTACGACGCGGCTCGGATCGATCCATGCGAAATTCCGCGCGCTGGAGGCGCTGATGGTCGAGGCCGGCCGGCCAGAGCCGATCCTCAAGATCATCCGTGGCATCGCCGGCGAAGCGGCGGATGTGGTGAAGACGCGAAACAAGTTCGTCCACGGACCACTCGACATGGACGTGAACAAGGAGACCAAGGAGTTCGAAGTCTACCTCAAGCACATCAGCGTCAGGGGCAAAGGGGTGCTGACGTTGGACAGTGAAGTGCTGACCACGTCAGAGCTTGAGATCGCGCAAGCGAAGGTGGCCGGCGTCTATCAGAAGCTGATCAAGCACTGGCACGAGATCATCGATATTCCGAGCGCTGAAGAACTTGCGCAATAAGCGCCCGATACAGCGTCGACCACCCAAACACAACTTGCAACGGCAGCGACAGATGCATTGATTGCCGCTGATCTTGATCCGTCAGCTCGACGGCTGTTGCGGTGCTTTGGAGCGAGGTGCTGCCACCTTCTTTGCGGGTTTTGGTGCAGCTTTTTGCGGGGTGATCAGCGTCTCGCAAGACAGGATCAGCTCTCGCGCATAAGTCCGCGCTGCAGCGATCACGCTCTTGCGATTTACAGCCAGAAGAAAATACAGGGCGTGGGCGGCAGCCACGATCAGAACGACAAGAACGCGTTTCGCGGCCGCGTTCCCGATGTCGAGCGTCCCGTGATAGACGAGCACCGCCGCGCAAATGGCGACGACGATCCCGTTCAATGCGAGGGCCGTCCATTTCACGCCCAGCAAATTCCGGCGGAATCCGTACGCGCAGTTCTCGTTGAACAGGATCGGGAACTTCTTGGTGTCCCGCGTGTGCGTGCGAAGCCACGTCCCGGCGAGCTCATAGAATGCATTCGCTGCGGCGGGGTTCTGTTGCTCGTCGTTCGCGGTCGGCTCCGGCTTCTCGATCTTGGCCGCAAGAAAGGCGCGGTATCGATCCTTTGAGGCCTGGTCGATCGTGTTGTCAGAGCGATGCATCATCGTGACCGACGGCTTGCCGCCGATCTCGCTGTACAGGCCCGGCTCGAGCGCCTGTCCCTGTTTCCGTGCCCAGTCGGACAACGCGTACAGCAGGGCCAGCATCGCCACCGTGGTCACCACCACGTAGAGATCCAGCTCCTTCCACGGCACGAGCAAGAACAGGGCGGCCAAGGCCGGAGCGACCGCGAGGATGAACCGAGCCCTCACGGTGTAGGCATCGAAGAAACGAAGCATCGAAGACCCCATTTGCTCGATCATGCCGCAACACCAGGCGCAGCCTTGTCTTCGACCTCGGTCCGCAAGGGAACGGGCGCGCTCGACGGCCAACCACGGCTGCTGCCGGAATGGTGCATGATCGTATTGCCGCGCGTCACATACACGGGATAGCCGCGGCGCAAGAAGGCGTTGCTGACCTGACCGTGCGGATATTCGGGCTTGCCATCGCCGACCGAGCAGATCGCGCTCCCGCAAGTGACGCCACTGGCGACCTTTCCTCCCAGCCAGCGGTCGAGCACATTCGGCGTGACGTTGCGCCGGTTGCCATGATGAGGCACCTGAACCATGTGGGGGATCTTCAGCTTGCCCAGTAGTGCCGCGTAGTCGGCGGCTTCGTTGAGACCCTCCGGTCCGACGTCGGCCGTCAGCAGGATGCGCTGCCCGTCAAATTCGCCCAGTTGCATGACGCTGGTCTCGTTCGACGCCGATGTCGGATCGGGAGCGTTCAAAAGCGTTTCGATGTCCCATGTCTCCAGCAACTTGTTGCGTGCCTTTCCGGCTATTTCCGTTACTCGCTTCACCGAACGCAGGCGCAATCGGCCGGTCCCGCTCGACGAAGCGCCGGCGATCGGTGGGGTCCGCGAAGTTCTCTCTGCGATCAGGGAGCACTCGCCGCCGATCGAGAAGCGGGCAGCGCTCATCAACCGCATCGAGTGCAGGGCGAGCAGATGGCCGAGCGTGTCGATCGCCAGATGCAGCTTGGAGCCCTTCTTGCGCTTGTCTCCATCATAGCCGGCACGCTGCTGTCACTCGATGATTGCCTCTATGCGTTGCAGCCAACCATCCCGCGTCTGACGCGCTCTTCACTGCATCGCTGCCTGCGCCGTCACGCGATCAGCAGGCTTCCGGAGGTTGAAGGCGACAAGCCCTCAAAGAAGAAGTTCAAGGCCTATCCGATCGGCTATTTCCACATCGACATTGCCGAGCTTCAGACGGCTGAAGGCAAGCTCTATCTCTACGTCGCCATTGATCGCACCAGCAAGTTCGCCTTCGCGCAACTGGTCAATAAGACGGAAAGAACATCAGCCTCGGCCTTCCTCGAAGCTCTGATCGCGGCCGTCCCCTACAAGATCCATACGGTGCTCACCGACAATGGGATCCAGTTCACCTTCCCGCCCCCGCTATGCGGACGGCCCGGCCGCAAGATACGTGACGCATATGTTCGATATGCGATGCCAGGAAAATGGGATCGAGCATCGCCTGACCAAGATCAAGCATCCCTGGACCAATGGTCAGGTCGAACGCATGAACCGAACGATCAAGGAAGCAACCGTCAAACGCTACCATTACGATCGACACGATCAGCTCGAAGCCCACCTTGCCGACTTCATCACCGCCTACAACTACGCTCGGCGGCTGAAGACCCTGAAGGGTCTCACACCTTACGAATACATCTGCAAGTGCTGGACTTCCCAACCAGAACGATTCAGACTCAACCCGCTCCACCAATTGCCGGGACTAAACACCTATAGGGTGGACGAGGCAGAATCCTATCCCGGATCCGGGGGCGGTTGGTTCTCTCGCTTAAAAATGTCGTGCGGACTAATAATATAGTGTATAAATTAAAGAGGTTTTTCGTATTTCTAGATATGAGGTGGACCCGCTTGGTGAGACAGTTTGGCGGCCTGGCTAAGGTGGATCGGGTTCGTTTCTACGCCGCCAATTGCTCCGTCATTTCCGCCATAGCATGGACTTCGTCGGGCGTCCTGCCGGCGAAGGTCGAGTGCGGGCGTCGCCGGTTGTAATAGTCTATCCAGGAGCCGATGCCGCAGCGGGCTTGGCTTCCCGTTTCGAATGTGCTGAGGAAGACGCACTCATATTTGAGGCTGCGCCACAGTCGTTCGATGAAGACGTTGTCCATCCAGCGGCCGCGCCCGTCCATGGAGATGCGGATGCCGGCATCCTTCAGCGTCGTCGTGAAGGCGAAGCTAGTGAACTGCGAGCCTTGGTCGGTGTTGAAGATGTCGGGCCTGCCATGGCAGGCGATCGCCTCTTCGAGAGCGGCAACACAGAAGTCGGCATCCATCGTGTTCGACAACCGCCAGGCCAGGACCTTGCGGCTGAACCAGTCCATGATGGCCACGAGGTAAAGGAAGCCGCGCCGCATCGGGATATAGGTCACATCGGCACACCAAACGTGATCCGGCCGCTCGATCGCCAGGTGCCGCAGCAGGTAGGGATAGATGCGATGCTGCGGATGCGGCTCGCTGGTTCTCGGCGCCTGGTAGATCGGCGACAGACCGATCTTGCGCATCAGCCGCCGGACCCGCTTGCGACCCACGCACCAGCCCTGACGCCGCAGATGCCGGGCCATCTGCCGGGAGCCATACCAGGGCGTCTCCATGAAGGCCTCGTCGATGGTGCGCATCAGTTCGAGGTTCTCGGGCGTCTCGCCGGCGGGCTGTCGGTAGAACGACGCCCGCGAGATCGAGACCAGTTCGCACTGGCGGCGGATCGAGAGCCGGTTGTGATCGGGGTCAATCATCATTCTCCTCCGATCCAGGCTCAGCGATCGAAGGCCTTGGCCAAAAAATCCCGCTCAACGACAAGCTGGCCAATCTTGGCGTGCAGCTTGGTCACCTCGGCTTCCCGGCCGACCTGCGCATCAGCAGCCTTGTCGTCGAACGTCTTGGCCAGGTTCTCGATGGCCTGCCGTTTCCACTGCGTAATCTGGTTCGGATGAAGCTGGTGCTTTGTCGCCAGTTCCGAAATCGTCCGCTCGCCACGGATCGCCTCAAGCGCAACCTTGGCCTTGAACTCAGCCGTAAATCGTCTGCGTGTCTTCATACCGGATCGTCCTTTTCATCGGGCGATCCACCTTATGCCCCTGTCTCAGAAACCGGCACCACCTCAATATGTTTGCGTTGATAGTTCGAGCAATGTGGGAGACGCAGATGTTCACGCCGGCGTTCCTTGGCACTAAACCTTTTTTCGGTATTATTTTCGCTCTGGCGGTCGCAGCTGGGACTGGCTATGTGTATTATAATGGCGGTTTATCAACCGATCTGCCCGCCTCTTCTCCCCAGTGGAAGCCGGGCGGCGTCCATGGAGCGCCAGGGCTTTGATGGGGGCGACGGGGCTTCCCCTGCTTGTTGCTTATTGCGTTTATCGCCTTGTCCGCCGCCGTCGCAAAGCTGACTGAGACTGTTTGACGTGCTACGTGATGCCCGGCTCAAGACCGGGCATCGAGCGGATTCTACCAACCGAGCGGTCTTCGTGGATGGATGCAATAGTCGTCTTTCAGCTTGTCGCGGCGATGACGGTGAGACGGATTAGGAGTAAGAGCCTATTTGAAAATTGTTTTAGTTTGGGATTTCGGTCTGGCTGCGAATGTGATTCATGCTCCGGATGTGGACACGCAAGCAGCGAGGCCGAATGGGGCCAGGATCGCCCGGCAAACCAAGCGCTATGCGTCTGACCTGACGGACGAGGAAAGGGAACGGGTCGCGCCGCTGATGCCGAAGCCCGGACGCCGAGGCCGGCCCCGCGCACCCGCGTCGATAACTTCGCGAAACTCGACTTCACGGCTATCTCGTGCGCTCGGGCTGGCGCCTGGCAGATGCCGCCCGTGGCATTTCGGCCACTGGCGGACGGGTCTACGGCTGGTTCCGCGAGTTGGCAAAGACTCTAAGACTCTAACGGGCTGATTAGGTAGAGAAAATTTCAACATGTACGGAAAAATTTGGATAACAGTTTATTTTTTAATCCTGTTGGGATATAATTTAGTTAGCACTTAATGTGCCGGGAGCGTAGCCATGCTTACTGTAATTCTTAAAATGATCCTTTTCTCCTTGGCCTTGGCCGGCGTAGCAACAACCGGATACATTTATTATAATGGTGGCTTATCGCCTGATACATGGATCTTTCAAGGCGGATTTCCCGCCAACTGGAAGAACGGAGGTGTTCATGGTGCTCCGGGCCCATTGATGGGGGCCGCAGGACTTCCTGTGCTCTTAGTAGCATATGGCATGTACCGGCTGATCAAAGGTGGTCATAAAGCTGACTAACGGGAAGAGCCTTGCTCTTCCTCTTCCGAAGATTGGCGGCTTTGAGTTCGATAGCCGTGTGAGGATGTGAATTGTGGGAGTAGGACCAAATCGGCGCCGCTGTTGGTTTCAAGTGGATATACCACAGCATACATAAGCCTTTTCCGTTCGCGCAACGCAAAGCAATCTGCATGAAGCGTTTGGCCTTGCTGTAGTGCGGGGCGTCGAGGGCTTGTGCGCGTGTGCCTGATACCCAAGCGAGCGAAAGGCCCTTGGATACGGCCCAAGCTGTTGTCGGTCCTACACGGGTTGGTTAAGCGCGGTTTTCAGGCCATATTTGATATCTTGTTGCGCAGGAGGATCAGATCCTAGGCAAGCTAGGTCATCGATCTGACTGTTGGGTGGCCATCGACTATCCCTGGTGACGTTGGGAAGATGCGACTGTCGTCGATGAGGCATGTCAGCCTTTGCCAGCGCGACAGTGCGTATAGGATGGTGTCTGCGAGTTGTGTCCTCTGACTGATCAGGACAAGCTTGGCGTGGAGCTGGAGTGTGAGTTCGTCGATAATCGGTCGGCTCTTCTCTTGGCGTCCTAGCGGACGGTGCGACGCTCGTTGGCGGTGCGGCCACGGATCACGCTTCGATCGCATAGAGCCCAACAATGCGTTGGAGCGCCTCGCTGGCGATCGGTGCAGGAGCGCAAGGGCAAGTTCATAGAGAAGTGTCGGCGGACTTCACAGCGGAGATTTGTCGAACATACTATTGGCCAGCAGCTTCTGGTGTGCGAGTGGCCATGCATCGCATGAGGTCATTAAGGCAGACCTGAGGGAGTTAATTTCAGTCCCGGAAAGCGCGTAGTCATCGCTGTATGCAGAAATTTCAGGTGTCCAATCTGAGTTTCGAGCTCTATCAACCGGCGTTCTCCATTCTTGATATCGGTACTTAATAAGTCTTGAAGTTTATTGTCGGCTGCATCGCGTTCAAGATATTCGTCAGTTCCGTTTCCGAAGGTCACGGCCGCACGTGCGAGGGCGTCCTCGAGACGTCGATTTAAACCGATGCGTTCAGCTTCTGCAATTTTGATTGCACTCTCTATCGCTTCGGCGACGGGCCTGAGGCGTGCCTGATCGGAATCAATATTACGGGCATCGGAACGTGTTCTGAAAAACTTTTGTGCTCGCCCTAGTAGCAACATTGGTGATCTCGCGAGAAAATAATTCAGATATTATTAATTATAATGGCTATGGCTCTTAAAACCTAGAGCATTTTCGAGTTTCGTTAAATCGCTTAGTTTGATTCATGGGCCTTGAGTCCGGGAGTCCTTCATGCCCGCACCATTGTCGCGGGACCGTGCGTGTCCGCATTGCCCGCCGGTCGAGGGAGGGGGTCGAATTGAACGCCGGGCGTTTCGGCTGCCGAGTTGAAGGTTGATTAAAATGATAACATCAGCCGCGATTCCGGTCTCAGACTTCCCCGTAGCGTGGAAGACGAGCGATGTCCTTGAGCAGCGGGGCGGTGGAATCGCGCGCAGAAAGAGAAGGGTTGTCGATCCCCCAGGCTATCGCCAGGTCTGGATCGTTCCAGCGCACGACGATTTCGTCCTTCGGACTATAATTATTGTCGCACTTGTAGGAGAAATCGGCGGTGTCCGATAGCACAACAAACCCGTGAGCAAAGCCACGCGGCACCCAAAGTTGACGACGATTTTCATCATCGAGTTCCACGGCAACATGCCGGCCGAAGGTCGGGCTGCCATGTCGGACATCCACGGCAACATCCAAAACGCGTCCCCTGGCGACGCTAACGAGCTTGCCCTGGCTCATCGGGTTCTGAAAATGAAGCCCTCGTAGCACGTCACGGCCAGATCGTGATAAATTGTCCTGCACGAAGGGCCGCGAAATCCCATGTGTGGTGTATCTTTCCAATTGATAGGTCTCCAGAAAGAAACCTCTGGAGTCGCCGACGATCCTGGGCTCGATAATCAGCACTTCGGGGATGGCTGTAGATATGACGTTCATATAAAGGAGATTTCTCTGAGCGCGGTCCAATTAATGTTTATAAAGTAGGATATAGCATCAAACTTGTGCCACCGGTCGCGTTGGTTGTTGCTTTATAGTTTAATCTTTTGAGGTCCCATGAAAGGCATTATCCTAGCCGGCGGAACTGGCTCCCGTCTTTTTCCGGTTACGACTGTCGTCTCCAAGCAATTACTTCCGGTGTTCGACAAGCCGATGATTTACTATCCCCTTTCCGTGCTGATGTTTGCTAGAATTCGCGAAATATTACTGATTACTACGCCTCAAGATCAGATGCTGTTTCAACGCTTGCTCGGCGACGGTAGTGATTTCGGATTGAGATTTTCATATGCCGCTCAGGATCATCCTCGAGGACTGGCTGACGCCTTTATCGTTGGACGCGATTTCATCGGATCAGATGCGGTCGCTTTGGTCCTGGGCGATAACATATTCTATGGACACGGCTTGCCCGAGCTTCTGACCAAGGCATCGGCCCGTAGGGTGGGAGCCACGATATTCGGCAATGTGGTCAACAACCCGGCTCAGTATGGCGTGGTTGAACTTGATGCTTCCGGCCGCGCCATTTCGATCGAGGAGAAACCAGCGAAACCGAGATCCAACATCGCCGTGACCGGACTCTATTTTTATGATAACGACGTTGTCGAAATTGCGGGCAGTATCAAGCCATCATCTCGTGGTGAAATCGAGATTACAGACATTAATTTAGCCTACAGGGAACGCGGAGATCTCTTTGTTGAGGTTCTGGGTCGCGGCTTTGCCTGGCTCGACACGGGGACGCATTCTTCGCTAGTCGAGGCGAGTCATTTTGTTCAAGTTCTGGAGCAGCGCCAAGGCTTGCGGATCGCCTGTCCCGAAGAGATCGCGCTCCGTCAGGGCTATATTTCTCTGGAGCAGTTTGGTCGAGCGGCCAGCAAATGCGCGAAAAGCAGCTATGGCGAATATTTAATGTCCGTTTATCGTAACTTCGAAGCGGGCCAATACTAGCAGGTTCAAGCTATGCGATTCAAGGGAATGACGATTTTCGTGACCGGTGGTGCTGGCTTCATTGGGTCAGCGGTGTGCCGCCATCTTCTTGCCGAGACTCAAGCAAACATCGTCAACCTCGACAAGCTGACCTATGCGGCGAATCTTGACAATATCCCGAATGGCGTCAGCAACTCACGTTACGTTTTTAAACGCGCCGACATTTGCAATGCGCCGTTGCTACGACAGCTTTTTTCAGAATTCCGACCTGACGCAGTGATGAACCTTGCCGCGGAAAGCCATGTCGATCGATCGATTGACGGTCCAGGTGAGTTCATGCAGACCAACGTCGTCGGCACGTTTTCATTGCTGCAGGAGGCGCTACGTTATTATCGCGGACTGAACGATACACAGCGCGCAGGATTTCGCTTTCTGCACGTCTCCACGGATGAAGTCTTCGGTTCTCTCGGAGAAAGCGGCTATTTTTCAGAGAATTCACCCTATGCTCCGAATTCGCCTTACTCGGCAAGCAAGGCTTCGTCGGACCACTTGGTTCGGGCGTGGCATGAAACTTATGGGCTACCGACACTCATTACCAATTGTTCGAACAATTATGGCCCATACCATTTTCCCGAGAAACTGATTCCTCATACGATCATCAAAGGACTGTCAGGTGAGGAATTGCCTGTTTATGGCGACGGGCAAAACATCCGTGACTGGCTCTTTGTTGAAGACCACGCGAAGGCTCTTACGCTAGTGCTCGAGCGTGGCAGGGTCGGGCAGACTTACAATATTGGGGGACGCAATGAGCGCACAAATCTCCGGGTTGTGGAGACCATTTGCGATTTACTAGATGAGCTTGCACCACGTACGATTACCCCGCGGCGCGATTTGATCTCATTTGTTGTCGATCGACCGGGGCATGATCGCCGCTATGCCATCGATGCCTCCAAGATCGAGCGCGAACTCGGTTGGACAGCGGAGAGAAGCTTCGAAAGCGGAATTGAAAGGACGGTGCGCTGGTACATTGACCAGCAGCATTGGTGGAAAGCCATTCTTGCAGGAGGTTACGCTTCGATTCGCGTCGGACTTAGTCAATAACCAGCAGAGGCTCGACCGTACAACGCTCCGGCAATCGGTAGCACGTCATGCCGTCAGGTACCGCATGAGCCGCGGATCGCTTCCGGCATATCTGCCGCGCATCGAGATGGTGGTCGATATCGAGGACCACAGCTGCCCATGCTGTCGTAACGCTGCATCGGATTAGCGAAGACCGTAGCGAGAGGCTCGACATCATCCCAGTTCAGCTGCGCGTGCTCGTCGTGCCGGCCGAAGTATGCCTGTCGGGCCTGCGAAGAAGGTATCGCTCCGGCGGCGCTTTTAATTACCCACATCTCGTACCTAGGATTTGCACCTGTTGAATCGTCTGTGATTGTCTCTGTGACGCCGATTCGCGGGGGCGTCATGGGCGGCGACAAAGGCGGCCTATTGCTTCTTCGACAACCCACGTGTTACCAAGCGCGGGATGCTGGCCGGCCATTTTGCCGCGACCGCGATGCGCTGCGCGGTGAGCGAAAGACCAATCCTCTACAGCCGACCGCAGCCGGGTAAGATCGGCTTCACCAAGACCGTCAACGCCGGACGTTATAAGGCGGGTCAGCCCAACATGGTGATCTTATGTGGGGTGCTGATGCATTGATGCATTGGAGCCTGGCCGTAACTCTCAGGACGGGTGCGGGAAGTCAGACACCGTCATAGTAGCTGTGAAGCCGCCGAACAAAGTCGAGCAACCGATCGCGGAGGCAGTAGAGCGAAGGGCGGGACCAACGGGAATGCGGCACAGCAAAGCACACGCCGGGTGCAGAACCGGGGAAGCGTGTCACTTGCGCTAAACCGCATACGGCAAGTAGCAAGGCAGAGGAAGAAGGAGAGGTTCACTTCACTCTTCCATCATATCAGCATCGACCACCTCGCAGACGCGTTCTCCGAACTGAAGGAAAACGCGGCCCCGGGCGTGGATGGGCTGACATGGCGAGCCTACGAGGCAGACCTCGATCACAGGATAGCGGATCTGTATTCGCAACTCTATAAGGGAGTGTATCGGGCACAACCATCTCGACGGGTCTACATACCGAAGCTGGATGGGTCAGCAGGGCCCGCTCGCGGTGCCGCTCTTGAGCACAAAATCGTCCAACGGGTGGCCATCGCGGTGCTGAATGCGATCTACGAGGAAGGCTTCTTTGGGTTTTCGTATGGAAACCGGCCGAAGCGCAGCCAGCGTGATGCGCTGGACGCACTTATAGTCGGAGTTACAAGCAAAAAGGTGAACTACATCCTCGATGCCGATGTCCGATCCTGTTTCGATTCGGTCAGCCAGGATTGGCTGATCCGATTCCTGATGCACGGGATCAACGATCCGCGCATGATCCGCCTGATCCAGAAATGGATGAATGCAAGAATCCTCGAAGATGGGATCATAACCGTTAGTGAGACCAGGACTGAACAGAGATCGGTAGCGTCACCGCTGCTCTTCAACGTCTACCTGCACTACGATCTTCGATCCATGGGCTGAACGCTGGCGACGACGACAGGCCACGGGCGATATGATTATCCTGCGCGACGCTGATGACATCATCGTCGCCTTCTGCAGTGCTTCCACTGTGACAGCCATGATCAATTGCACTCGCGCCTTCAAGACTTCATCGAAGCCTACAATTTTTGGCCGCCGCCTCAAGACGCTCCATGCACAAGATTGCCTGCTGTTTCGCGTAATGCACGACCGTCATACCAGCCGTCGATTCATTTCCGCGCGTCTTTGTCGCAGAGGTCTTGAGGTGGTGCCGGTTTCTGAGACAGGGGCATAAGGTGGATCGCCCGATGAAAAGGACGATCCGGTATGAAGACACGCAGACGATTTACGGCTGAGTTCAAGGCCAAGGTTGCGCTTGAGGCGATCCGTGGCGAGCGGACGATTTCGGAACTGGCGACAAAGCACCAGCTTCATCCGAACCAGATTACGCAGTGGAAACGGCAGGCCATCGAGAACCTGGCCAAGACGTTCGACGACAAGGCTGCTGATGCGCAGGTCGGCCGGGAAGCCGAGGTGACCAAGCTGCACGCCAAGATTGGCCAGCTTGTCGTTGAGCGGGATTTTTTGGCCAAGGCCTTCGATCGCTGAGCCTGGATCGGAGGAGAATGATGATTGACCCCGATCACAACCGGCTCTCGATCCGCCGCCAGTGCGAACTGGTCTCGATCTCGCGGGCGTCGTTCTACCGACAGCCCGCCGGCGAGACGCCCGAGAACCTCGAACTGATGCGCACCATCGACGAGGCCTTCATGGAGACGCCCTGGTATGGCTCCCGGCAGATGGCCCGGCATCTGCGGCGTCAGGGCTGGTGCGTGGGTCGCAAGCGGGTCCGGCGGCTGATGCGCAAGATCGGTCTGTCGCCGATCTACCAGGCGCCGAGAACCAGCGAGCCGCATCCGCAGCATCGCATCTATCCCTACCTGCTGCGGCACCTGGCGATCGAGCGGCCGGATCACGTTTGGTGTGCCGATGTGACCTATATCCCGATGCGGCGCGGCTTCCTTTACCTCGTGGCCATCATGGACTGGTTCAGCCGCAAGGTCCTGGCCTGGCGGTTGTCGAACACGATGGATGCCGACTTCTGTGTTGCCGCTCTCGAAGAGGCGATCGCCTGCCATGGCAGGCCCGACATCTTCAACACCGACCAAGGCTCGCAGTTCACTAGCTTCGCCTTCACGACGACGCTGAAGGATGCCGGCATCCGCATCTCCATGGACGGGCGCGGCCGCTGGATGGACAACGTCTTCATCGAACGACTGTGGCGCAGCCTCAAATATGAGTGCGTCTTCCTCAGCACATTCGAAACGGGAAGCCAAGCCCGCTGCGGCATCGGCTCCTGGATAGACTATTACAACCGGCGACGCCCGCACTCGACCTTCGCCGGCAGGACGCCCGACGAAGTCCATGCTATGGCGGAAATGACGGAGCAATTGGCGGCGTAGAAACGAACCCGATCCACCTTAGCCAGGCCGCCAAACTGTCTCACCAAGCGGGTCCACCTCATCTTGATTTTCCCGTCATAACAGTCCGTAGTAACAATTCGAAATAGCCGAATCAATTAGTTCTTGCGTTTCTGATATATGCATCTAAACTTCAACTACAAGACGTAACTACATCAGACTGGTGCCTATGGTTGAGTTCAATGAATGCCCGGAGAGGTTGCACAAATAGAAGGCGTGCCGTGATCTGATAAACAAGTTGGGAGGAAGCATATTGACTGCGCAAAAGCCCAGCACATTCGCTATGAGTGTATTGGAATCGATGACCCTTGATGAGCTCTGGTCACTGTATGAAGAGATAGGCGGTATGCTTACAGATCGGATCCGGGCAGAAAAACGCGAGCTGGAAAAGCGTTTGGCTGTACTTCATCGAGGAATGGCCTCGCCGGAGGAGCAAGCTGGGCAAGAAGCCGGTCCAGTTGCCAAGATGCGACGGAAGTATCCGCGTGTTCTCCCGAAATACCGCAATCCTCAAAGTCCTTCCGAGACATGGTCCGGTCGGGGCAAGTTACCGCGTTGGCTAGTGATTGCCACAAAGAACGGACGACGGATCGAGGAATTTCGAATCGTCGACGCAAACGTCCCTCTAAAAAGACAAAGAGCTTAGGCTCTTGTGTGCGATCTTGCACGCTATCATCCCCGCATTTGTTCGCACGCTTGGAAGTTTGCGCATTCGGATCGTCCTCGGCCTCAAAAACGTAACGCTCTCGTGAGCATTATCCGACGGAGTATACGAGCGATCTATATCCGACCGTATTGCGTAAGCGCCGCTTCATCCTATCGCAATCAACCGCGATGAGAGCTAGAGCCATTTTGGATTGATATTACGCATAACCGGCGTGATTGAAGAAATTGATGCATTGGTCTGGAGAGAAGAGATCGAGGATAGAACCGAGTATAGCGCGACAATCTGGGTGGGAAGCGCTCGACAATCAGGATGGCGAGTCAGTGTCGCGGCGTGATGATGATTGCCGCGCCGACTGTCGCGCGCAAGAGTTTTTTGAACTCTGATTGTCGCGGAGCGTCAATCAGCGACAGTCGCGCCACCTGGAGCTTTTGCACGAGATCGGTGGTGCGGGTGAACAGGACGCGCCATCCGTTCTCGATGAGGGCGAGGCCGATCGCTGCCGCCAAGTGGCTCTTGCCGCCGCCGGGCGGGCCGAACAGGAGCAGATTGGCGCCCTTGCCCAACCAGCCATCGCCGGCGGCAAGTGCGGTCACCTGCGCCTTGGAGATCATCGGCACGGCCTCGAAGTCGAAGTTGTCGAAGGTCTTTCCGGCAGGCAGCCGCGCCTCAACCAGGTGGCGTTCGATGCGGCGGCGACCGCGTTCGGCGATCTCGTGTTCAGCGATGACAGCGAGGAAGCGGGCGGCCGGCCACCCTTCCTTGTCGGACTGCTCGGCAAATTGTGGCCACAACACTTTGATGGCGGGTAGCCGCAGTTCGTTGAGCAACAGATTGAGGCGTGTTGTATCGACGGAGTTGGAGGTGTTCATGCTGCACCTCCGATCTGGCTGACGCCGACGAGGCACTCATAGCTGGCAAGCGGAGCAAGCTGCACCATGACCTGCGGCATGCAGGCAGGATCGGGCGCGAAGTGAGCGCGCAACCGTCCGAGATCGGGCAGTTGGCCGGCGTCCAGGTCGGCGGCGAGCTGACCGGCGAGTTCGGCCTCGCAGCCGCGCTCGTGCGCCAGCGCAAGCAGATCGACCATGAGCCGGCAGGCTTTCTTGCCCGGCAGCCGTTCGCGCAAACGACCGAAGGTCCTCCGATAGGCATCGCGCGGGAACAGCCGATCACGGTAGACGAGATTGAGCAGCGCCATTGGCTTGCGCCGCAAGGAATGGATCACGTGGTGAAGCCGCCGCTTGACGTCACGCGGACAATCACCTCCTCGTAGTCCGAGCTGCGGCGATCTGGCAATGCCTGCAGGGTGGCGCGCTCGCTGTCGATCCGCTTGGCGTTGCGGGCATTGCGGCGGCTGACGATCTCGTCGATGAAGCCACGATAGGCCGCGAGGTCGTCAAAGTCGGTGCTGCCGCGCAGCAGCAGCGCATCGGCGATCATCCGCTTGAGATGGCCGTGCGAGCTCTCGATCGCCCCGTTCTCGTGGGCAATGCCGCGATTGTTGCGGGAAGGCCGCATGCCATAGTGGGCGCACAGCTCCTCGTATCGCAGCGTCAGATTGCCGCGCGGCACGGAACACGCTACGAGCCATGGGTTGCTGCCAACTGATAGGCTCAAGGAACGGTCAGGGCAAAGTGAGGCGATGGCGAACGGACGGAGACGAAGAATCAGGACACCCCGATCAATCCGAAGCGCTTCGAGCGCGCTCGATTGAGTGGGACCTGTTCTCCAAGCGAACATTCATCAGGGCGCGCAGCGGTACCGTTGTACATCAGACGCCGTATACATGGCCGCAACCGACCTGTTCACCAAACCGATCCGACACCCTTGACTCGCAGGAGCCATCCATACATGGGTTGAGGTCGGGCGAGTCCGGCGGCAGATAGCGCAACCGCGCGCCAGCGGCCTCGATGATTTGTCGAACATCGTCGTTCTTGTGGGCGGGCAGATTGTCCATCACCACGATGTCGCCTGGCTTCAGGGTCGGGACCAGGCATCGTTGCAGGTAGACGCGAAAGATCTCGCCATTCATCGGCTCGTTGATGACAAAGGGAGCGGTGATAGCGTCGTGGCGCAGCGCCGCGACGAAGGTAGTGATCTTCCACCGTGTGGAATCTTGCCGACCAGGCGTTGGCCACGGCGGCAGCGGCCACGCAATCGCGCCATGTTGGTCGAGGTGCCGGTCTCATCGATGAAGACGAGGCGGGCTGGATCAAGCAGCCCTTGTTGCGCTTTCCAGACCTCGCGGGCCATCGCCACGTCGGGCCGATCCTGCTCGGTCGCGTAAACGCTTATGGAATGGCCCGTCCCTTTCTCCGGCATCAAGTACGATGCTGGTGTCAAAAACGGGAAAGGAATGAGCTAATGTCTATAACAATCCTCGGGGTTGATCTGGGAAAGAACTCTTGCAGCGTTGTTGGAGTCGACACGACCGGTGCTGTAGTCGTTCGTCGAACGATGCGCCGGCAAACGCTGGTCGAATATGTGACGAAACTTCCGGCCTGTGTAGTTGCGATGGAAGCATGCTGCGGCGCCCATCACCTGGGCCGCCTGTTTGTCGCGCAAGGTCATAAGATCCGGTTGATGTCACCGGAATACGTCCGTCCATATATTAAAGCTCAGAAAAACGACGACCGCGATGCTGAAGGAATCGCCGAAGCTGCCTCACGACCGACAATGCGGTTCGTCGAACTCAAGAGCCAGGAGCAGTTGGATATTCAAACGCTGCATCGTGTGCGCTCGCGCCTCGTGGCAGAACGAACCAACCTCATCAATCAACTACGCGCGATCCTGCTGGAGCGCGGGGAGATCTTCCCGGCCGGCCGGCGGAAATTCGAGCTTGGCGTGGATGGCATGCTTGTCGATGGCGATCAAACATTGTCACCGCGTATACGCCAGTTAGCTGGCGATTTACGTACCGAATGGAGAGAACTCGACGCGAAAATCGCGGCGTTGAATGGCGAATTTGTCAAACTGTCACGCAATGATCCCGCAGCTTGCAGGTTGACTTCGATCCCTGGCGTTGGCGTGCTCAACGCAACGGCCCTGGTCGCTGCGGTTGGCGATGCAAGTAATTTTGCCAAGGCCCGGGACCTGGGCGCCTGGCTCGGGTTGGTTCCGAAACAATCCAGCACGGGAGGTAAGGCTCGGCTGCTCGGGATATCCAAGCGTGGCAACACTTATTTGCGCACTCTACTCATCCACGGCGCTCGCGCGGCTTTGCCATCGCTGTCACAAAGCGATACGCCACTGGGGCGGTGGCTGAAGGCAATGATCGAGCGGGGCGTACACCGTAACGCCGTAGTGGTGGCTTTAGCCAACAAGCTGGCGCGGATAGCTTGGGCCATCTTGCGCAAGGAAGCGCGCTTTGAACGCAGTTACCCGGTAGCCGTGGTTTAACGAGATCAGCGCTGCGCATAGTTCGCGCAGTCCAACGGGGTTTGCAGGAAGGATCGAAGAGATGGCCTGACAGTCGAACGGCGTTCGGAAATCCCGATCAAAAAAATGGCACATTCGCTGCCGGCATGCTTATGGGGCTCTGAACGTGCGGATATCCATCTTGGCCATGGGCTTGCTCATGAGACCGTATACGTTGACGCAGACTGTTCAGAATGCCGTAAAATCCTCTTGCAGACGGGGCGGGCCATACGTTTTTGAAGCTGATGCCGCGCCGGTCGTAGAAGCTCCACACCGTTGCCACGCTGACCGTGATGCCGCGCTCGCGCAGCAGGACCCGGACTTCTTCAAGCGTGATATCCGACTGTGCCCCGATCAGGTCGAGCAGCCACGCGGCATGCGGCTCAAGAACCGCGTGACGATGACCGCGAAGGCCGCTCGGCGCCGTTCGTCCGTCAAGCCGCCACTGACGGACCCATTTGATCGCGCTGCTGGCACTCACCGAAAAGACCTTGGCCGCCGAGGTTGCCGAAAGCCCGCCCGCAACCGCACCAATCACCCGCTCGCGCAAATCAGACGAATAGGCCCGTGTCATCGCTGCCTCCGAATCAAGACAGCCAAACCCTGACCCAGAAAAACCCCTCCGTGAATCCTCAAACGAGTCAGATCAATCCAAAAAAGACTCTAATAGGCGTTCCTACCCCGTAGAACCTCCAAGGGGGTTTGCATCAGAATCACGAAATCTAGTCCCAGTCGCCAATTGTCGATGTACCAGAGATCGTAATCTACGCGTCGCTCGATATGTTCGGTTGTGGGAGTAGGGCCTCGATATCCATGAATCTGCGCCCATCCGGTTAGTCCCGGTTTTACGCGCTGGCGGAAGGCGTAATTTCTGACAAGCTTATCAAAATGGTTGTCGTGAGCGATAGCGTGGGGCCTTGGTCCCACGAGCGACATGCTGCCACCCAAGACGTTGAATAGTTGAGGTAATTCGTCGATGCTCGTCTTTCGAAGCCATCTGCCGACCCGAGTGATTCGATCGTCGACTGGACGTGCCTGAACTGCTGAAAAGCCATCTTCAAGAGTGGACATCGTTCTGAACTTGCAAATTCTGAAACCTCGGCCGTTAAAGCCAAGGCGGTGCTGTCGGAAGAGAACCGGGCCGGGGGAATCCAACCTTATCAATACCGCGACCATGACGAGCAGGGGCACTAAGAGCACTAACACCGTGCCTGCTCCGATCAAATCGATGGCGCGTTTTGCCAAGTGCTCTGTGCTGGTCAATGGACCGCGCTGCAATTCCACGCGGGTCATGTCGCCGAGATCGCAACGCGGTCTGTCCAGAATTTCTTTGGCGGCTCCGGTGGGGACAATCGTGATTGGGAAAGGCAGCAATCTCAATTCGTTTGCAAATGCTCGCATCTCCGACAATCGGTTCAGATCGGCGGCGACGATCACTTCTTCAATATCCGAGCCTCGAATATGCTCTATGACATCTTTGGCGAGCCTTAGCCGCAAGTTTGAACCAGCGTCCCTTGGAGGAAGAGCAAATGTGGTGCTTACATTTAGGCCGACTTTGCATAACTTTCTGCGAATGGGGTTATACCGTTGCATGGAATCAACAATTAAGGCTACCTTGCGACCGGAAAACTTATGCTCGGCGAGCCCTTTTTTCAGCAATTCTCGGATAATTGTTCGGTTGGCGATCAAGCCAATAAGGCCAAACGCCGCAAACAGAATATTTGTTGCACGCGAAAGTTCACTGCCAATTTTCAAAGCAAATACTATGCCCGCTAGTAGCAAGAACACACTCACCCAAGCATAAAAAATCAGACGGATCTGACGCCGCCACATAAGCAGTTCAGTCGGTCTGTATTGGCCCTGACATTTTAGCAGGAGACAGAACAAAACAGCTACTAATGTTGCTGAACCCAAGGGTTGTTCTAATTCTATCTGTAGGCCCTCATTCAACTGATAGAGAAGGCTTGCGCAATAGCTGGCGGAGACGATTGTCGCCAAATCGAAGCCAATTGCTATTGACTCTATCCATTCATAGCGGATCGGCCATTTGCGAGCTTTGTCTAAGATAATCCGCTTTAAGTCACGGGCCGCTACTTCTCCGGCTTTCGCAGCCTCAACTTTCTGTCGGCCAACAAAATTCATGGAGAAAAAACCAACTAAAGAACTCGAAATTAAACGACTTTCCGTATTTTTCAGTTTATTTAATATTTAAATTTAAAGGGACTGGAAAGTCAACATTTTGTTAAGGCCGCGCCTTGGGAGGGGCGCCATTACGTCGCGATCGGACAGGATGAGACGGTGTGCATGCACGTGAAGTTCGCCGCCATCCAAACTCTGCCGCCCGTCGGCAAGCAGAAGCGATACAGTCCTCAGCTTCTCACCTACATCCAAGCCCTTAAAGATCAATCCGCCGGCGAACCGTCCGCCGATCGACTGGAAGCTGGTGACCAATCTGCCGGTCGGAGATTTCGCCATCGCCATCGAGAAGCTCGAATGGTACGTGTTGCGCTGGCAAGCGGAGGTGTTTCACAAGGTAATGAAGTCTGGCTGTCGCGCGGGAGACGCGAGGCTTGAGACCGCCGAGTGGCTGGCCAAGTTCCTCGCCCTTATCGCGATGGTCAGCTGGTGCATCCTCTTCCTCACCATGTCCGCACGAGCAAAGTCCGAGGTTGCTTTGCGATCGATCACGTTTGGATCGAAGCGCTCTGGTCCCCAAATGCGCATACTTTCATGCTTCGGATGGGTCGGGTCGTCGATGGCTTCCGAGATATTCCGCATAGCCCGGCACGCCGCCAACATCTTCTGGAGGACAGCGGCCGATGGTGTCGAGCAAGAGCGGCAGACCATCCAGCGACGTGTCGTAGAACCACTTTTCCAGTTTGATGACGTGGTCCCAGCCGTCCCCGAAGTTAGAGGACCAAAGTCATCATAGAGATCAGGGATCCCCCAATGTTCGTCGCCCGAGGTGAACGCGAACAGGTGACTATCCGTCCAGTCAAATGCAGCCTGAAGCGTCAGATGCAGCCGATCAAGACGCAGGGTGAACGGCACAACGAGGCGCCGCATCACCTCCGGCTTGACGTCCTTGAGGGTCACCTTGATCCGGACCGCGGTCGTGCTGAGGCTCATGCCGCCAGCCTTGGATCCGGTTTATGTAGGGTGTAGGCCCCGATGCCCAGGGAAGCAACTCGTCCAACCGCGCCATCCGTCGTCAGGCATGCACCTGCTGCGGCCGGCAGTCATGGCTGCGTGCGATATCCGTCACGATCGCCCCGGCTGAAAGCTGTCCGCGACAATCTGCGCCCTTAAATTATCGGGCCACCGCTTGCGATCTGCGCCGGCATACACTTCGATACGTGGCGACAGCGATCGCCTTATGTCGTCCAAATGGTCGTCCATTGTGAGCACCCTGTCCTGAAGATGACTCTTCTAACCGGGCTCTCATCATCCAGTACGAACAATCTCAAGGGCCGCAAAGCCACGCTTACAGTCGTGTGGCATAAGGATAGTACGGATCAGCAGCCGGCCCTCGAGAATCTGGAATATGCCAACCGGGTTCCCTGCCTCGTCATGGAGCACTACAATGATGTGGTACGCACACTGAAGGAGTGCCCCGACGGCTACAGTCCGTTGTTCTCCGTCGACACGCGCAATAACGATGTTCTCTGGGAGCTTTGGATTGCAGGCTTCGGGCAGGCCATTGCGTTGCGCCCGGCGGCCTGGAAAACGCTGCTCGACGCAGATGACGATACGGCGGCAGCTATGAGCGGAATGTTGCTCCTCATCGAGGTCGCGCAGGGTGAAAAGAAAATGGATAACCAAGACCCGATCGTGGCGGCAACCCCCGACAAGATCGCAGGCTGGGTCGTCGTCCTCAACGCATGGCGCCTTGCCAACACTCAAGCCGGGCTTGGAAGAACAAAGAAGTGCGCCGCTCCTTCGGCCCCATCGGCTCGTCCCCGACCATCGCCCGCGATCGCCACTTCCTTACTGTCTTCTCGTTGATGCCGAACCGCCTCGCGAGTTCTGCGGACGAAGCCTGCGATCGCTGTAGCTCCGCTCGAACGGCGTGCGTGGTCTTGGCGCTCCCATGAAGAACCTGGCCCGTCCCTCTCTGACGGCAATAACGATACGCCATCACACTGCGGGACTAAACACCTAGCGTTGAATCGGCGTCGGCGTCGTTATGATCGTGGTGGGCGTGCCACTGAGTGAGTTTTTCAAGATGTTGGCGTTGGTGGCATAGATTATCGGGTCGTTAGCCGTTGCCATAATAGTTCGCAGGAAGACCAAGAACTTCGTCGTTTCGACCATCGAAGCATTGGACGTATAGATAATATCCTTGTTCCGCATCTCGAAATTCTGCGCGAGGAAATATCCTGAAGGGTCACGCAAATTGAGGTGATAGATTACAGGTATGATCGGTCCTTCGAAGTGATTACAATCAACCCCGAGCCTGGCTGCGACTTCCCGTGTTTCTCCTCTATAAAGGAATACGAAACTTGGATCGGCGCGACTATCGTTCAAGCCCTGATTCTTGCCAATGGCTTCTGCGAGCGAGAGGCGCCATGCCTCAAATTTGAACTGGCCCTGCTGCCCTGCTGCCCCGAATGTAAGGAAGGTCTGTGGCTGGGTGAAAAGATAAATAGCGTCATTCGGCAGCGCATAGATATTGTTGCTAGGTTCGTAAAGCAATGCACCGAATGGGACGCTCGCTCGATGGTTGTTGCGCTCCAATGATACCCAAAGGTCATATCCTTGATTCATCGGACCGCCAGCCCTCGCGATGTAATCCAGGATGCGCTCACCAGAAGGGTTGGCAGGAAATCGTCCTGCCGTTCGTACATCACCCAGTACGCTGACCAGAGACGTGTTCTGTTGTGCCAGGGTGACGACAACCTGAGGCTCTAGTGCTCGGCCCTTCAGGCGATCGACGATAGAGGCTCCGACGTCCGGGGGGGTACGTCCCTTCGCGCGAACGGCACCGGCATATGGCACGGTTATGTTTCCGTTCTGATCGACAGCTTGGTTGGGAATAGTAACAAAATTACCCGCGCGAACTCCGGTCTCGGACGTAAAAAGCCCACCGGCTGCAGCCTCAAAGATCGTCACGCTGACCATATCTCCGATACCAAAGCGAAACGCCTTTGGTGGAGATCTATTTGCGAAAGCGTTGGACAGTCTCGGGGTATATTCTCCCAAGACCTTTATGATCGAAGGACTAAGATCCACCGAGGCGTACGGCATGCTTACTGGAACGCCTCCTTCGGACTGTTTTTCGACGTCAATACCTTGCGGGCCGCTGGCGGGGACGGTCGAGCATCCACCAACCAGAAGCGCCAAAAGAACCGAAGTCAGCGCAAAATTTCGCATCGTAAGGCTCAGGGCGCCCCAGTATTTGATTCGCTAGAAGATTGCATTTTTGGAGATTCAAAGCAGGAGAAGATCAAGCCGTGGCGCTCGAAACTCAGAAGATGTTGCCTATTTGCAACAATTTTATGGGGTACGACGCGACGGGCTATCGCTCACTCCGTAATGTTCGTAATGGCTCTCGCTGTAATAGTCGCTTCGCGAACCATTATAGCTGGCCATTTCCTTGATGTCGGTTTTGTTTAGCACAGTGCCCACGATGTTCTCATAAACGTTTGGCGCGGTATGAAGTGCATGATTCACAACGTCTATTTTGGTTCTGCCCCACTCGACGACATATATAAAACAGTCGACCACGGCAGAACTTGCTCTAGCGTCAACGATGGGGGCGAGCGGCGGAAGATCGATGATAACGTAATCATAGACCGAGCAAAGCCTTTCGACCAGGAGGTGCATCGGGTCGGCGCTAAGCATTTCGCTGCTGTGGAGCAAAGTGCTATTTTTCACCGCTGGTATGAAAACTAAATTCGTCTCGGTGTCCGTCCATATAGCGCGCTCAATTGGCTGGCCTTCAGAAAGGACATCTATGAGGCCGATTGTTGCATAGGGAGCCAGTGCTTTCGATAAGGACGGGTTTCTGAGATCGCAATCGAGCAGGATCACACTGTGTCCGCTTTGACCGATGAGTTGAGCCAAACAAGCAGCAATCGTGGATTTGCCCTCGCCGGGCTGTGTAGAGGTTACTCCGATGACTCTATTGGATGAGTGGTTGCGGCTCAGATCAATCCCGAGTTTGATGGATCTCATGGACTCAGCAAACCTCGACAAGGGCATATTCGCCACCGCCCAGTGTGGTGAAGAGGTCTTGGATAAAGTCCTGTAGTCCTGTTCCCACCCCGATTGTAAGGCGTTGGATGGCTGGTAATCTGGCGTTCCATCGGGAGGAAGTTGCGGAACCACAGCAAGGCACGGCAAATCTAAACTATCTTCCAACTGGGTTGGTGTCCGGAAAACACGATCCATCAAGTCTCTCAGGAACGCCAGGCCCGAACCAAGACCAACTCCCCCAAAAAGGCTCAGCGCGAAGACGACAAGCGTCTTTGGTTTGCTCTTTGTGGGTGGTGACGCAGCGTAAATCAGGCGCGCTTCGGAGACCGGAAAGGATTGCTGCTGAGTTGATCCCATGTAGCGCTGCAGGAATGCATCATAGAGACTGCGATATTCCTTTGCTTGAGCCTGTAGCTCACGCAGGGTTACTCCCGCAGCATTGGTTGATCGAGAAAGAGCTACCGCTGTGGCGAGTTGTTTTTCGATTTCGTCCTGGCGTTGTTTCGCGGTTGCTTGATCGTTTCTGGTAGTCTCCGCGAGACGACGCACTTCATCCTGAATGGATTTGCGGATATCCCGCATACGGTTCCGCAAATTTATGACCGCCTGATGGTCCTTTCCGAACTTGACGGAATAATCATTCTCGCGTCGCTGCGTATCAAGATACTGTTGGCGAAGTGAGGTAATGATCGGGCTGACAAGGAGATCGGATCCGGCAGCATCCATTTTCCCAATGGAATCAACGGCTTCAGGATTGTGCCTCAAAACACTTTCGTATCGGTCAAGGCGTACAGTGGCCTCTGTCGTTAGGGCTCTGGCAGCGACCAGCCGACTGTTCAGCTCCGCGATCTGCTGTTCGTCAATTGGTCTGCCTTCGGTCGACGTCACAATGTTGTTCTTTGACTTATAAGCATTGACTGCGCGCTCCGCGCTTTCCGCCTGCTCTCCCAAACTGCGCAGACGTTGTTGAAGCCAGAGCATCGCGGTCTTGTTTGATTCGAATCTGGCATCGCGTTGGTCGGCGATGTAGGCGCTCGCGATTGCGTTTGTAATTTCAGCCGCTTTTGCCGCGCTGCTCCAACTGAAACCGATATCGATTACGTTGCTGGTATCGATGCGTGTTGCAGAAAGGCTTTTCTGGAAGGCTTCAATCATGTCCTCCAATGGAGGGCCTTCTGTGTCGTCGCCCGATGTTCCCCCGAACCATAGTCGTACCCGCTTAAAGAGGGACGGATTTGCCCGCAGTTCGCTGCTATCCGCTAACTTGGATTCTCGTATGGCCGAAGCGATAATGTTCCGAGATCTGAGGATCTGAAGTTCCGTATCGATGAGAGTGTGATCAACTGAACGCTCTGCCCCAAGCGAAAGCTGCTGGACGAACGGCACATTTGCGTTTCCCAGCAGCAGTCGAGCGTGTGCCGTATAGGTCGGAGGAGTAACCACCAAGTAGAGCGCGCCCAGCACCAGCGCCATGGCAGTTGTGGCGATCACTAATGGATACTGACGTCGGACCAAGCCTTTGATGAGGCTGACGGTATCCGCAAGATTGTTCTCTCTCGGCGGTTGAGCGACCTCGACGTCCCGGTGTGCCGCCCGTGTTCGGTCCGGTGAGGGCTCGATGTTTTGTAACATGCGATTTACCTTTGACCAGCCTTGGTCTCGCTTAGACCAAGGCTGAAGGGACACTGCATCACAAAATAATTGAAAAATAGCCGGCGTCAAAATCAGAAATATAATAATTTAACTGATTTTGCCGCGGATCTCCCGCTCCAATGCGCGACGGAATCCAGCTAAGTTTATGTGAATGTTCGTGATTATATATTGGCGACGCTCAATGGTGTTTTTAAGCATGACTTTTGAAATAATTAAGACGTAAGCCCGGGTGCCGTCTAATATGCGCGGGCGGGATGTGGTGCCTCTGACCGCAGGCGGGAGTATTGCATTTTAGGCGCTCATCAAGATCCTCGTCAATAAGCCGCATTGAATCGTTACCTGAACGGATTATCACGCATCAATGATTTGCCTCTAAAATAGTTAGTCGTCAGATGCTGAAAAGTGTCAGAAACATGATCAAAACAGAGAGTATTGATCGAAGTGGACTGTTTGCCAGCCTGTACATTATTGCGTGCGCCAACGGACTGACGGCGCGAATAGTCAAATCAATCCACTCTCATGAATGGTTCGATGCAGCTATCGGTAATTTTGACGTTAGCATCATAGTGTGGGTGGCGTGCTTTGTGGGCGTTTCGCTGGTTCTGAGCGAGCGTGCCGGAAAAATACAGAAAGCCGATCTGGTTTTGTCGCCGGCTCTTTTGCTCTTAATAGCTCTGCCGATCGGTGCCACGAGTTGGCTCGCGGTGGCGATATTGAGCTTGTATATCTTGTTTCTTGGGTGGCCGGCCGATTCACTCCGTCGTGGAGCCATTGTTCTTCTGGCTGTCACTATACCGATGTTTTGGAGTCGGGTCGTTTTCAATTTGTTTGCCAAGTATATATTGGAGATCGATGCTATCTTTGTAGGGTGGGTGCTAGGCACGGAACGCACGGGAAATCTCGTCGAATTTGTCGATCATTCAGGTTCACTTGCCATCCTTCCGTCCTGCTCCTCTCTCGCCAATGTATCGCTGGCGTTACTTTGCTGGGCTACCGTTAGCCAGTTCGCGCGACACAAATGGCGTTCCCAGGATATCCTCTGGTGCTTGCTGGCATGCTTCTCCGTTTTCGTCGTCAATGTACTTCGCGTCAGCCTCATGGGTGTCAGCGGCTCATTTTATCTGATGCTCCATAGTCCCCCGGCAGAGGTATTGTTAAGCATCGTTATGTTGGGATTGGTTGTGTCGATCAGCCTCGCAGGTATTCGGCATGATTCTGTCATCAGTTCTTAAGTGGTCGATTGTGTTGGTGCTGATACCAACCATGACCTGGAAGATCGTGCGCCAGCCGGAGAATTTGGGCGAGACACACGGGGCAGTCGTCAAGTTTTTGAAAGGTCAGAAGTTCGATGTTTACATGACCGATGAGAGCATCGAGAACATGCCGATTATAGAAGCAAGAAACGAAGCCTGTCATTTGCGGATCGCAAGAGTGTCTCCGTTTGGACACGAAGCGGAGCTCGTTCGTAGAGCAAGTATGGTGGGCGATCGTATCTTCTATGTTTTTCGTGGCGTCGAATACCAGGAACAACCGGTTCGCCGAACATTATCGAATTACTTCTGGTTTAGATTTCTTCGAGAGTTGGGTATGGTTTCGCGGATTCCACCTGTGTTCGCCGTCATAACTTCATGTGGAAACGAGCAGATTCCTTGGGCCGAAATGGGTGCGCAGGAGCCAGTATGAGGGCTGCCAAGGGCAATTTAGCGACGTTGAGGCGAGCTTCGCAGGGGCAAGGTCAAGTTGGTCGCAGACTATCTCACTAGCACTCATTGATAAAAACCGCACAGCGAGCTCACGAGACGAGGGCTGGACGACTGCACAGCCAGATCAATTTGGCAGGGCCGGAAACTTTCGACAGTTGACGGCATCCATATCCGAAGATGTTTCGCGCTTTCCCGAGATGAATTATAATAAAGCTAGCTTGAGAGTACGTATTATGTGCAAGCTTCAGCGTACGGTCAGTTTTATAAAGAACCAGTTTTCGTCAGAAGACGACAAGCAGCTTTTTTTGGGTTTTTTTCTAGCTGTCGCTTTTGGTTTTGCGATCGTTATCATACGCCGATGGTTGAGCTAAAAGCCTGCCACGAATTGAATTCGATTTGCGTTGATGAGGCACAGTACCTCATGCCCTTCTTGGATCAGGTAAGCTCCCCAACCTTCGGGAGACTCGTTACAGCGTCAAGCGGTGCGGGCTGAATGAGGATACGACCATCGAATTCGTGGATACAAAAGGCGGGCGCGAGTGGCCGATCTACCTATTGGAGGACCATGACTAATGTCATCCATTGCACGACGTAGTTTCCTGATTGGAGCGGGCGCCTTTGCCGCTTCGGGTCTCGGCTCAAGCGCCGCCAGGGAGGCTAAGGAGATCGGAGCAGTGCTCGACGCAAGAGAGGATGGTATTCCATTAAGTTTCAACGATCCTATGTTCGCTGATGCGGAGATTCGCAGTTCTCCGGTCAAATTGTTGAAGGGTTTGTCGCTGGCGGGCACCAGCATTGACCTGCCCAGAGATGATCGTACTGTTATCTGTCTCGGGGATAATTCGTTGCGACGTTGTCGCGTAAAATCGCGAGAGGTTGTGCGGATAGCGGGAGGAGGAACATTTACTATCGATGGCTGTTGGCTCGAGGCTATCGGAATAGGGAGTGACCATGCAGACTGCATTCAGTGTTACTCGCCTGGCGATATCGGCACTCTTCATATTAAGAACACGACGATCCGCGCTTACAGAACCTCGGATGTGACGCCCCCACAGATTGGATCTCAAGGACTGTTCGTCGCCGACAACTGGACCGGCGCAGTAATCTGCGAGAATGTGGTGTTTTGGGGGGCGGGAAATTATGCCTGTCATATATTTCCCGACACCGGCGGGGACATTCATATAGATTTTCATAACGTCTTTTTTGTAGGGCCTTTTCAGTATGGGCCTTACAATATTCACGGCGCCGGTGGCCACCGGATAGTCGTTGATCGGTGGGATAACGTGCGCAGTGCTATCATCGCAGGCGGGCGAATAGTTGGTGGATCGCCTATTGCCGCTCCCAAAGAAAACGGGCGGCGTGAAAAGTAATAAGCGCTGTGTGGGATACGCCGCCAATGTTGGTGACGTGGCCCCAATTCCTGCCGGGCATAAGTAGGTCCGGCTGCATTCTGGCCCTTGTTGGCCCTGGTTGCGAATGTCGGTGGTGTTATGCCATCGAGGCTCGAATGGGGTCTGACAGTGCTTGTACAGCAAGGTTTGAGAACGCCCACGAGACCGTTTTCCGAGAACTGCTTTGTCATTGGCATCCGTGGTTCGGGATGCCGGTGGCGATCGACAGTAGGGGACGTTGGTCTTCGGGCGAGAGAACTGCTTCGGGAGATTTCCCGCAGTCATGAGATGTCGATCCATGCGGGGGCGATCAACCGGGATCACGTTCATATGTTGCTCTCGATACCTCCGCACCTGTCGGTATCGCGAGCGGTCCAATACCTGAAAGGAAAGAGTTCACATAAGCTTCTGTCGGAATATCAATCGCTGAGAAAGAGGTATTGGGGGCAGCATCTGTGGTCCCGGGGATACTGGGCCGCCACAAGCGGCAACGTGACCGACGAGATCTGGAAAAAATATATCGAGGATCAGAAGCCGGAAGAGCCGGATGACAACTTCAAGGTGGTTTGACCAATCGCCCCAAAGGGGCGATCAATCCGGCTTCCAGCCGTAACCTGAAGCCACCGCCTTCAGGCGGTGGAGTGTTCACGCCAACGCGGGCGATGAAGATAATCGAAGGAGAGCCGGTCTCGCCGGGGCTTTCGCCGTTGCCAGATTTGATACAGAATGGGCAAACGAACTCGCGATCAAAATGAGGATGGATCGATGGGCTGGCTGCAAACTCTCTTGCTAGCGACCGCGATAGCGGCCGTCTCGGTAGTTATGGCTCAAGCAGGGGAACTCGAAATTGGGCTGCGTGCTACGCGGGCCGCCTCATATCACCACCATCACCGCCAGCACATTTCCGATAGCTGTGCATTCGTCCAGGGCGTGCGCGGCGGGAATCCGATGACGGTGCCTTTCTTCGGACAAGGCTGGAGTAATGGGACTACTTACCTATCTGGATGGCAACAGTGTATCTGCTGTGCTATGGCTGAGCCTGTGATCTCCGTGAACTAGAGTCTGTTATGGACTGGTTCAGTTGGAGGATTCAGTTTGCGGGGATGATTCGCAAACCCTGTCCCTCTGACGTTTCCGATGATGAATGGGCATTTGTGGCGCCGTACCTGGGCTGTTGCCTGAAACAGCGGGCCAACGCGAACATGCGCTTCGCGAGGTGTTCAACGGGCTGCGCTATGTGGTGCGCAACGGAATTCCCTGGCGGGCGATGCCGAATGATTTGCCGCCTTGGGCTGCGGTTTATCAGCAGGCTGCGCGAGAGGGTTGAATGCTGGCTGCTTCGCGGCGCTGGCGCACGACCTGCGTGCCCTGCTGCGAATGGCGGCCGGTCGGCCGGCAGAGCCTTCGGCTGCGATTCTGGACAGCCGGACGCTGCGCTCGACGCCGGAGAGCGGTCATCGTGCCGGCTATGACGGAGCCAAACGCAAGAAGGGCTCCAAGCTGCATCTGGCGGTCGATACGCTCGGGCATCTGCTCGCCCTTCACGTCACGCCCGCCACGGCTGACGATCGCGCCGAGGTCGGCAGGCTCGCCGCAGCCGTGCAGAAAGCCACCGGCGAGAGCGTCGAACTGGCCTTCGTCGATCAGGGCTATACCGGAGAAAAGCCCGCCGCCACCGCAAAGGCTCACGGAATCGTGCTGGAAGTCGTCCGCCTGCCGCAGGCCAAGCGCGGCTTCGTCCTGCTGCCACGGCGCTGGGTGGTTGAGCGATCCTTTGCCTGGGCCACACGCTGCCGACGGCTCGTCAAGGACTACGAACGTCTGCACACAACACTCGAAGGCCTTCATACCGTCGCTTTCGCTTGCCTTATGCTCAAACAGTTCATCGAATTGACCCAGGTCCATAACAGACTCTATGATCAGGACCCATTAAATCTATTGCGAGAGTGCTGACTGGTTGATTCAATGGTGATGTCGGGAGGCATCGCCATGGGTGATCTTTTGCTGCTGTCGGAGGCGCAGATGCGCCGGATCGAGCCTTATTTTCCTGTTCAGTCCCGGCATTTGATGGGTTGGATCGAGAATGAATCGATCCGGCTCTGAAGTCCATCGTTTGCAGATGAACTCGTAGGGTGTGAGGCCTTTGAGCGTCTTCAGCCTTCGGCCGAAGTTGTATGCATTGATGAAGTCCTGAAGGTGCCGGCACAGTTGGTCATGATTGTCGTAGTGGAAGCGCTTGACGGTGGCGTCCTTGATGGTGCGGTTCATCCGTTCCACCTGACCGTTGGTCCAGGGATGGTTGATTTTGGTGAGCCTGTGCTCGATGCCGTTCTCATCGCAGACGCGATCGAAGATGTGGTGGAACGCATATTTGTGACGGGCGTGGTTGGTGAACTGGATGCCGTTGTCCGTCAGCACTGTGTGGATGGCATAGGGAACTGCCGCGATGAGGTTGCGCAGGAACTGAGCCGCGACCATCTTGCCCGCCTCCTGGTGGAGCTCGGCGTAGGCGAACTTCGAAGTGCGGTCGATGGCCACGAACAGGCGCAGCTTGCCCTCAGCCGTCTGCACCTCGGCGATGTCGATGTGGAAGTAGCCGATCGGGTAGCTCCTGAACGTCTTCCTGATCGGCTTGTCGCCTTCGACCTCCGGGAGCCGGCTGATGCCGTGACGGTGCAGGCAGCGATGCAATGAAGACCGCGACGGCCCGCACGCCGGGGGGCAGCCCTCAACATCGGCACAACCTCGGTCTCAAACACACTGGCCAGCGGATCCGGCCGGCGACGACTGCGGGCGCCCTTCTTCTGCGATGGGAGCCTGCGATCTTTGTCCAAGCGATACGCGGTCGACGTGCTGAACGACGCTTTGGCGGCAGCTACTGACGGGCTATTGGTCTGACGGTGCTTCATGTAGAGCCTCATTTGGTGATCGGTTACGTGTCGGCCTGGCAAGCGAGTGACTCCTCTTGGCGGAAGAACCACTTGCATAACCAGCCGGCCGCGAGCACCAGTCGGCGCGGTCCCCTGTGGATCGCGCCGACGCCGGGCTCGTAACTCCGGTCGGGCTACGCCCTCCCTGCGTCACGAGCCCGGCGAAGCTCTCTCATCCTGATTGCCGCGTGGCATCGTGGCGCTCCCGTGCAGAATCTGTCCCATAGCGCATCCTTCCATCCTTGAGAAAAGACTGCACCATCAAACGCCGGGATCAAACACCTGGCCCGGCGTAGCAGATGGAAGGCTCCATCGCGGTCCTGAACGTCGGCCAGATGCACGACCACGTTCAGCAGCAGGCCCAGCGTGTCGACCAGGATGTGCCGCTTGCGACCCCTGACCTTCTTGCCCGCGTTGTAGCCCGAAGGATCGAGCCAAGACCCCTTTTTGAGCGCCTCTTGCAGTCTGGGAATCGATGATAGCCGCGGTGGGGCTTGCTTCTCGGCCCTCCTGCTCGCGCACCGCCACGTAGAGCGCATGATGGATGCGTTCCAACGTGCCGTCCCAGTTCCACAGTTCGAGATAGTCGTGCACCGTGCTCTTCGGTGGCAGGTCCTTGGGCAGCGCCTTCCACTGGCAACCGGTCCACAAGATGTAGAAGATGCCGTTGAGCACTTCGCGTACATTGACCGAGCGCTTGCGACCGCCGTGTCTGGCAGGCGGGATCATCGGCTCCACGATCGACCATTCGGCGTCGGTGAGGTCGCTTGGATAACGCAGGCCGCTACGGTCGGCGGCGCGGCGCTGTTCAGGTGTCCACATCGGGCGCTCCTTCGCAAATCACGCGCCCAACAAGGAATCACATCCGATTCATCAGACTCAAGAACTTCCCGGATCGGCTCTCAGAGCCTAGGTTAAATCAGTTCCTAACAGACTCATTCTGACCGCGGGCAGGTGGCTGGATTGCTCTTGAAGGTGAGCGATGGCTTCCAAGTGTGAACGCGTACGGGCAGAGGCCCCAAGCATTATGC
Source organism: Nitrobacter sp. TKz-YC01 (assembly GCF_047824785.1). Taxonomy (GTDB): domain Bacteria; phylum Pseudomonadota; class Alphaproteobacteria; order Rhizobiales; family Xanthobacteraceae; genus Nitrobacter. The sequence goes on from NZ_CP181167.1 coordinate 1,155,699, forward strand.
TCAGAAACTACATCGGTGCGGGGAGAGCGAAACTCTGCTATTACAACTCAAGGGCTGCGCCTTTACCGGCTGAGCGCCGTTTTGACGGCATCCGCGAAGGTGCTGGACGGCACTGCCAATGACGGTGGCAGGCTTTCGTGTTTAGAACTGGCGACAAGGATCCCAACGATCTCCGGCTCACCGCCCCTCCCCACCCTTAAGAGCGCCGACCCCGACTCGCCCGAGACTGAGCTACACGTATGAAGCAAGAGGGCGGCGGGAGTAGAGATGGGCCTGACCGAGCAGTCCTGCTGGACTGTCAGCACGTGGGCGCGATCCCCTCGATAACCAGCTCTCACTATCCCGGACGATGCGACGTCACCTTCGTTCACGGACTGAACTCGGATGGGCTTGAGGTCGATCGGCTCAGCAAGCTCGATAATCGCCCAGTCCCGAGCCGCCATCGCGGGCTGTAGCGGCGTCGTCACCTCAAATTCTTCACTCTTCACATAGGAGGCTGCTAGCGAGTGCGCCTTAAACTCACCCTTCGCGTAACTGGCCACAAAGTGAATGGAGGTCGGGTGAGCCCACGTGCCTCGTGCGGTATTGAAGAGACAGTGAGCCGCTGTGAGGACGTGACGAGAGCCAACTAGGGTACCGGTGCATTGGGACCGGCGCCCCGCTCCGGTGATGACATTGACCCGCCCCACGGAGGTAAGCGGCCACTGGCTGAGCTTTATGCCCTCGCTGAGTGCAGGGGAGGGAAGATGGAGAAGGGTAGCGACTGCAAAAACATGCAGCCTCCACCAATGAAAGGGCAAGTGCAGTTTCGCTTGTCTCAGGAGGCAAATCCTCTTCTTCCAGGAACGGGCGGGACGGACCGCGTGGCAAATGAGGGCCATCTGGGATTTACGTCGCCGACACCTATTGCATTGAGTTTTATGATTATATCCTGGTGCGATCAGTATCATCAATCCAAAAACAACATTAAGGTCACGAACCCATAAATGGGATTCCGTTTGAGGGATCGTCATGATTCATTCAATCTCCGAAGCACGGGAGGATTGAATGGCCCGTTTTGATCTGACAGATTTTGAATGGTCTGTGATCCAGCCGCTTTTGCCGAACAAATCGCGCGGCGTTGCACGGGTGGATGATCGGCGGGTGCTGAGCGGGATCTTCTGGCGGCTGCGCACCGGCGCGCCGTGGGCAGACATCCCGGCGCGCTACGGCCCGCATACGACCTGCGTGAATCGCTTCAACCGGTGGCGCAAGGCAGGCGTGTGGGATCGTATTCTGTCGGCGGTTTCAAAGGCTTACGACGGCGACATCCAGATGATCGACTCCTCGTCGATCCGCGTGCATTAGCACGCCGCCAACGGTCAAAAAAACAGACGCGACCCCGTTGGATGGGTCGCTCGCGCGGCGGGCTGACAACCAAAATCCACGTGCTGGTGGATGCCTGCGGCCTGCCCATCCGGCTCAAGATCACCGAAGGCCAGGCGCATGACGGACGCAGCGCGCAGGACATGATCGACACCGTCGAACGCGGCGACTTGCTGCTGGCGGATCGGGCCTATGACTCCAACGCCCTGCGCCAGACCTTGGCCGCGCGCGGCGCGACAGCCAATGTAAAGCCGACGCCAAATCGCGTCGCGGCCCTGCGTTTCAACGGACGGCTCTATCGCAAGCGTAATCTGGTCGAGCGGTTCTTCAACAAAATCAAGCACTATCGCGCGGTCGCCACCCGATACGACAAACGGGACGACAACTTCCTCACAAGTATCAAACTCGCCTCAATCCGAATCTGGTTGCGGTTTATTGAGTCGATGACCTAGGATCAGGACCCATTAATTTCTTGCGGAGAGGTGTTTGGACTGATTCATTAGCGTTGCTGGGAGACGCCGCGATGTCCGATTTGTTTCTGCTCACCGAAGCGCAGATGCGCCGGATCGAGCCTTATTTTCCGTTGTCGCACGGAGTTGCGAGGGTTGATGACCGGCGGGTGATCAGCGGCATCATTTTTGTCATCAGGAACGGGCTGCGCTGGCGCGATGCGCCGCGTGAGTATGGTCCGCACAAGACCGTCTACAATCGTTTCGTGCGCTGGAGCCGTCTTGGTGTGTTCAACAGGATATTTGCCGAACTGGCTCGTAAGGGCGGCGCTCCGAAGCGGTTAATGATCGACGCCACCCATCTGAAGGCGCATCGCACCGCTGCAAGCCTTTTAAAAAAGGGCCTATTCCCCGACGTATCGGGCGCACGAAGGGCGGTCTGAACTCAAAGCTGCACGCCGTCTGCGATGGTCAGGGACGCCCTGTCATCATGCTGCTTAGCGAAGGCCAGATGAGCGATTATAAAGGGGCCGCGTTGATGATCGATGCGATGCCGCCCGCCAAGCAGTTGCTCGGCGACAAGGGCTATGACGCCAACTGGTTCCGCCAGGCGCTCGCGGCCCGGGGCATCACGGCCTGCATCCCATCCAAGTCCAACCGCGCAAAGCCGATCGAACATGACCGTATTCTCTATCGCCAACGGCACAAAATCGAAAATGCGTTCGGCAGGCTCAAGGACTGGCGGCGCATCCATACCCGCTACGATCGATGCGCTCACACCTTCTTCTCGGCTATCTGCATCGCAGCAACCGTCATCTTCTGGATCTGATCAATGAGTCCTGAACCTAGTCTAAAATAGACGGTAGTACGGACGAGACGGAATTCGATCGTTATAATTTGCTACCCATCATCGCTTATGATGGGGCACGCAGACCGACGCACGGGTTAAGAAATGCTTCCAGTACTAAAGCATCATCTGTGGCGCCGCGTGCGGGCTGCATACTACGCTTTTGCCCTGGACCGACTGCCTCTTGGCGCTACGCTAGGACGCTTCGTCAGCGAGTGGGAGACGGCGCAAGGCTTTGGAGATAGTCCAAAAGCGAAGCCTACATGGGACGCCGAGTACGGCGATGGACGCTGGACCTACATGGGCCAGCAGCACGAACTCACTCGTTACTGGACACTCATAGGTTATATGCACTCTCTTGGTCGCGGTCGCGAATACCTTGACGTCGGCTGCGGAGAAGGACTTCTATTTGAACGTTTCAAACCTCTGGATTATCAGCGTTTCGTCGGAGTTGACATATCGGATGTCGCGATCGAGAAGCTGCGTCGCTATAATGACCGTCGCACAAGTTTTCTTTCGGCCGATGGGGACGTTTATGAGCCCGATGGCTATTTCGATGTCATCGTCTTCAATGAGTCGCTTTACTACTTGCGCGCGCCTGTAAGATCACTTGAGCGTTACGCTCAATCACTCAAATCTGATGGCTGCATGATTATCTCGACGTACACGGCATCGAGACGATCGTTAGCGGTGTTGCGGGATGCAAAGCGAACGTTCAAGGTGTTGGATGAAGCCAAGACAACTCAGGGGCAAAACACTTGGCTTTGCACAGTGCTGAAACGCTGAACACGACGTCGGGGAGAGAATTCTTCACCATTGACCGACTGTCTTGATGCTTCGCGTTGATGTTAGCGTATCCTGCAAGTCGTCCATTATCTTTGCTGTAGCGTCTCCCTCGCTCCAGCCTCCTACCGCCCGGACGGCGGTAGATCAAGGGGCAGCCCGTGTCGCAGATGTTCCGCGAGATTATCCGGCAGCTTCATTGCCTGCCCTTACGATGGAACTTCTCATCCGTCTCCGGCGCACCAAGCGCCATTGAGAGCACATACGTTCGATATGTCGTCACTTAAGAACTGGACAAAACTCCTCCAGCGCCGCGGCTCGCACTTCGGAGTTCTCCGAGACGACCTCGCCTCCGCTTGATACGAAGTTGATGAGCCGACGCTGTTTCACAAAAGAATCAGATCCGTTAGGAGTCTAGTACGGATTTGCGTACTTGTCCCACCACCTTCCATTTGCCCTATTCAACTTGGGCTAGGCGGGATTGACACAATGATTCACCATGAGGGCGAGATGGCGCAGGCATATCGGTTAAGCCATGGAGCGGCGTCAAGAGAACCATCATCGAGATGAATCCCTGCGGCAACTTCATTTGTTGCAGTTGCACTTCCCCGTGACGAGACCTGGATTACCTCGGAAATTCTGGAGCGATACCGTGGGCACCGTCACAGCGAAGTCCGATCGACATACGCTGAGAGAACTCCAGGAGACGGGAGGCAATAACATGCCGGCCGTCGCAGTGCCGCCGGAAACCAGTCGGCGACCGCTCGCTAAGCCATCATATCAAGCCTGTTTCGTTATGAGACATTCGAAGAAGACACAGGCCACGATCAGTTCAAGCGCGGGCGACCGCCACGAAGAACACAGCGCCTTGCCAAGCGTTACAGCAACACCAAACGTTAATGATGTCAGGTACTTATAGGTTAGTCTCCTGGGTAACAACCGCGATTGGCACCAGCATGGATATTGCTCTTGTTTTGCTAACTATCAGCGCGCTGCTCGGAGCGGCTACAGGTTTACGCTTTAAAGCCCTCGCCCTTGTGCCCATTGCATTATTGATTGCTCTTGTCTCCGCCGCCGTTCTCCGTGTTAGCGGTTTCGGAACCGGGGGAGGCATTGTAGTCATTATCGGGTGTTTGGTTCTGAACCAGGCCACCTACCTCCTGATTCAGATTGGTGGTCTTGGCTATGGTGAGGTGGTGCCGGTTTCTGAGACAGGGGCATAAGGTGGATCGCCCGATGAAAAGGACGATCCGGTATGAAGACACGCAGACGATTTACGGCTGAGTTCAAGGCCAAGGTTGCGCTTGAGGCGATCCGTGGCGAGCGGACGATTTCGGAACTGGCGACAAAGCACCAGCTTCATCCGAACCAGATTACGCAGTGGAAACGGCAGGCCATCGAGAACCTGGCCAAGACGTTCGACGACAAGGCTGCTGATGCGCAGGTCGGCCGGGAAGCCGAGGTGACCAAGCTGCACGCCAAGATTGGCCAGCTTGTCGTTGAGCGGGATTTTTTGGCCAAGGCCTTCGATCGCTGAGCCTGGATCGGAGGAGAATGATGATTGACCCCGATCACAACCGGCTCTCGATCCGCCGCCAGTGCGAACTGGTCTCGATCTCGCGGGCGTCGTTCTACCGACAGCCCGCCGGCGAGACGCCCGAGAACCTCGAACTGATGCGCACCATCGACGAGGCCTTCATGGAGACGCCCTGGTATGGCTCCCGGCAGATGGCCCGGCATCTGCGGCGTCAGGGCTGGTGCGTGGGTCGCAAGCGGGTCCGGCGGCTGATGCGCAAGATCGGTCTGTCGCCGATCTACCAGGCGCCGAGAACCAGCGAGCCGCATCCGCAGCATCGCATCTATCCCTACCTGCTGCGGCACCTGGCGATCGAGCGGCCGGATCACGTTTGGTGTGCCGATGTGACCTATATCCCGATGCGGCGCGGCTTCCTTTACCTCGTGGCCATCATGGACTGGTTCAGCCGCAAGGTCCTGGCCTGGCGGTTGTCGAACACGATGGATGCCGACTTCTGTGTTGCCGCTCTCGAAGAGGCGATCGCCTGCCATGGCAGGCCCGACATCTTCAACACCGACCAAGGCTCGCAGTTCACTAGCTTCGCCTTCACGACGACGCTGAAGGATGCCGGCATCCGCATCTCCATGGACGGGCGCGGCCGCTGGATGGACAACGTCTTCATCGAACGACTGTGGCGCAGCCTCAAATATGAGTGCGTCTTCCTCAGCACATTCGAAACGGGAAGCCAAGCCCGCTGCGGCATCGGCTCCTGGATAGACTATTACAACCGGCGACGCCCGCACTCGATCTTCGCCGGCAGGACGCCCGACGAAGTCCATGCTATGGCGGAAATGACGGAGCAATTGGCGGCGTAGAAACGAACCCGATCCACCTTAGCCAGGCCGCCAAACTGTCTCACCAAGCGGGTCCACCTCAAATCGCCAGCTGCTGGAGCCCATCGGCTACATCCCGCCGGCCGAAGCCGAGGAGCGCTAATACGCCACGCTGCAAGAGCAAGCCATGGCAGCGTGACCCAAACGAAACGGACTCCGGCAGACCCGCGGCGGTTTAGGCTCTCCGCAGTTTAACCCTGGTGCAGAGTTTTTCTTAGAGTTGCATTGAACCTTTGGGGGCGCTGTGAGACATACCAGAACAGGGTGGGGTGTAGTGAGCGAGTGTTGCCATGCGTGCCACCTCAGTTGATCAAACCAGACAGGCGTTTCTTACTTTTTCGCTCGGACGGATCGTTACCCAACGTGAGAAATTTTCCCTTGAAATGGCTGCCATTCAAAGGATGAGGCGCGAGCTTGCCATGAAGGGTCCGGCACAGGTCCGAAAGATGGCAGTAGTTCAACCTATAGGCAAACGTCTTAGTTCCCATACCGAACGGAAAATCAAAAGAAAACTTGTGTTTTCCAGAGGGTATAGGCGTTGCGAAAGTTTTCTGGCGACGCCTCTTGGGTGGAATCGCGAAGGTCAATTTGAAGTACTGCGTTCGGCTTCTTCCCCGAAAATCAAAGGGGAGGCATCATGATGGTAATCACGATTGCCGCCCTGATGATGGTCAGTGCTGCCTTGTTCCTTGCTCACGTATAGGATGCTATTCAAAACGATTGATTCAGTAGGGCTCGGCTGGTTGCCCTAACCAGTGCAACGTCGCTGCAGCAGTTAAATTATGAGATAGCCGATTCGGGGCCGATTCTGCACATTCGGACAGCCACTTTTTGGAACGGACTATGTTGGCTCGTGTCACTTTGGCGACGACTTATTCGGCCTATCTAGTTTCTTCACGCGATCACGCCAATGGCATGTCGGCCACCAATCGCGCGGCCGGCGCGCCGGTTCCATTCCGCACGAGCGTTTATCCCGACGGCGACCTGAATAGGAGGACACAATGCACGATCAAATCTACACGGACGGAATCGGTGAGATAATGGTTGGCGGCTCGATCGTTCGTGTCGATCTCGTCAGCCTATCGCCAACCGAGCGCGATACCAACAATACGCCAAAGAAGGTGTTCTGCCAGCGGGTCATTTTTTCGATCGAAGGCTTCGCCAACTCGGTGGAAGTGATGCAGAACGCATTGCAGGGTTTGGTCGATGCAGGCGTCGTGAAACGAAACGCACCGAGAGTACAGCCTGAGCCGGCGCGCGCCGGTGCGACGCCTGAAAGTGCCGATCATTCCCAGAACCCGCGGCTACCCAATGTCTCAACCAATTTCCGCTGAAGCTGCTCAAAATGACAACTGCGCAGCCGAAGTCGTAAGCCTCCCTCAGGCTGAAGGCTCCGACGCAGGGAGTCGGACCGCGCTCGAATGTCTTGCGTGGGTTGCGGCGCATCACGGCATCGACCTTTCGGTAGAACGCCTGAAGCATACGTACGCCATCGGCCAGGAAACTGTGTCGCGGGCGATGATGCTGCGGATGGCGAAGAGAGCAGGGTTGCGCGCGCGCACCACGACGACCGATTGGAGAACGTTGTTTGAGCTCGGCGAGGCATACCCAGCCGTGGTGCAACTCGCTAACGGCAATTGGGTCGTGGTGACCGCTGCCGCTGCAGCGCCAAACGGCGAGCAGTTCGTTCAGGTGATCGATCCGCTTGCCGAGCGTTTGAACGAGCCTGTCATTGTCGATCGGGCTCGCTTCTGCGCCAACTGGAGCGGCGTCGTCTTCCTGGTCAAACGCAACAATCGTTCGGCCGGCGAACCAGGGAAATTCAGCTTTCGTTGGTTTGTCCCAGAGTTACTGCGCGAGTGGCGGTTGTTCGTTGATGTCGCCGTCGCTGCGATCCTTCTCTACGCGCTGGGGCTGGTTCTTCCGATTTTCTTTCAGCTCGTGATTGACAAGGTTCTTGTCCACGAAAGCTTCACAACGTTGTATGTCCTGGCGGTCGGCGCGATCGGCGCGTTGATATTCGATGCGATTTTCGGGTTTCTTCGCCGCTATCTGATGCTCTATGCCACTAACCGCGTGGACATTCGCGTCGCCACCAGGACGTTCGGTCATCTGCTTGGTTTGCCTGTCGCTTTCTTTGAGCACATTTCCGCAGGCGTCCTTGTCAAGCATATGCAACAGGCGGCGCGTATCCGTGAATTCCTGACGGGCAGGATGTTCGTCACGATGCTGGATACCATTTCGCTATTCGTCTTCATTCCGGTGCTCGCATTCTACAGCGTCAAGCTGACCGGTCTCGTGCTGGCCTTTACCGCACTCAGCGGGACGATTGTCGTTTTGTTGATGGGTCCGTTCCAGCGTCGATTGTTATCGCTTTATGAAGCAGAGGCTACGCGCCAAGCCCTTCTCGTCGAAACCGTCCATGGTATGCGCACGGTGAAGTCGCTTGCGATGGAGCCGTTGCAGGGGCGGCAGTGGGATGATCGTTGCGCGCAGTCGACGCAAATGCGTTTCGGCGTTGAAAAGCTTTCGGCAGGCGCACAATCGATCACCGGATTGCTGGAGAAGCTGATGTCCCTTGGAATCATTGGCCTGGGGGCATTGGACGTTTTTAGCGGTGAAATGACGATCGGCGCGCTTGTCGCGTTCAACATGCTTGCTAACCGGGTTTCGGGACCGCTCGTTCAAATGGTGACAATGGTTCATGAGTATCAGGAAGTCGCGCTTGCGGTGAGGATGCTCGGCGAGGTGATGAACCAGAAGCCAGAACGAGAGGCTTCTCGCGAGGGACTGCGGCCGGAACTGACTGGAAAGATCGAGTTCGAGAACGTATCGTTTCGCTACAGTCCCGATGCACCGCTGGCACTCGACAACGTGTCTTTCGGTATCGAACCGGGCAAGGTGTTCGGAATCGTCGGCAGGAGCGGTTCTGGAAAGACGACGATTACCCGTATGATATCTGGTCTTCACCCAGTTCAGGATGGACTGGTGCGGGTCGATGGCTATGACGCGCGTGAGCTTGACCTTGCGCATCTGCGTCAGAATCTCGGTCTGGTATTGCAGGACAATTTCCTGTTTCGCGGCACCGTGCGGGACAATATCGCAAGCGTGAAACGGGGAGCGACTTTTTATGAAGTTGTGCAGGCGGCCCAACTGGCCGGCGCCGATGAATTTATTGAGCGTTTGCCACGTGGTTTCGACACGATGCTCGAGGAGAACGCCTCGAATCTCTCAGGAGGGCAGAAGCAGCGACTTGCGATCGCCCGTGCACTGATCGTCAATCCTCGCGTACTGATACTCGACGAAGCGACGAGTGCGCTCGATTCTGAAAGCGAGATGATCATTCGCAGGAATCTGCGGCGGATCGCTTCAGGGCGTACCGTAATCATCGTGTCGCATCGGCTCTCGATGTTGTCCGAGGCGGACGCGATACTCGTCATCGACCGGGGGCGCGTCATCGATATCGATCGTCATGACGGTCTTTTGAAAAAGTGTTCGATGTATCGTCATCTGTGGAATCAACAGATGAGGCATGTCGCATGACCGGCTCTACAGAAAAGTCGGACGATTTCAAGAAGCCGGTCGAGGTCAAGCAAAGCGGCCTGGCTAGGCTGCGCGACAATCGGCGTCGCAAACGCGACATATCGAGAGCGCTTCCGGCAAGACCACCCATCGTCAACGAATTTCAGTCGGATGCGATGGAGATCGAGGAGCGCAAGCCGCCGCGTCTAGCGCGTACGACGCTGTATTGCGTAGTGGCGTTGATATTCGCGGCCACGGTGTGGGCCACCGTTTCGCATGTCGATATGATCGTGACCGCGCAAGGCAAGTTGATCACGACCCGGCCAAACCTTGTCGTTCAGCCGCTGGAGACATCGGTCATTCGTGAGATCCATGTCAGGGCTGGCGATGTCGTCAATCGCGGCGATGTACTCGCGACGCTCGATCCGACCTTTTCACAGGCCGACCTTGACCAGCTTCGCGTTCGGGTCGCAGAACTGGATGCCGCAATTAATCGTCTCAATGCCGAACTGGCGGGGCAAGACTACACCGTCACTAATCCTTCGGATACGGATCAAGTCCTTCAGGACAAACTATTTCGGCAGCGGAAGTTATTCAATGCTGCTCAATTGAAAAACTTCGATGCTCAGATCGCGAGCGCACGCGCAAACCTGGAGACCAGCCGGAGCGAGGAAGCTGTTCTGGTGCAGCGATTGGAGACTATGAACTCGATTGAATCGATGCGCAGTACTTTGATGGACAAAAAGGTTGGATCGCGCCTGAATTTTCTACTGTCTCAGGACGCCAGACTTGATATTGAAAGCAATCTCTCGCGCGTCCGTGGTAATCAAGTAGATTATTCCCACCGTGTCGACAAGGTGTCGGCTGATCGTCAAGTGTTTATCGAGGACTTTCGCAAGCAGGCATCTCAGGATCTGGTGGAGACGGTGGCAAAACGTAATAGCGCTGCCGAGGATCTCAAGAAGGCCGAGCTTCGCCGAAAGCTGATCGTGCTAACCGCTCCGGCGGATGCCATCGTACTAGAGATCGCCAACCGCACGGTCGGGTCGGTTGCGCGGGAGGCGGAAACGCTGTTTGTTCTGGTGCCGCGAGACGTGCCATTACAGGCCGAGGTTGATGTCGAGGGACGTGATATCGGCCAGATCGGGATCGGACAGTCGGTCCGGATCAAATACGAAGCGTATCCGTTCCAGAAGTTCGGTGCCGGCTCAGGTACAGTTCGTGTGGTCAGTTACGACGCCTTCACGCCGGATGCCAAGAACGAGCCGACGCATCGTATCCAGACACCGTATTATCGGGTTCTGGTCGATGTCGCCGATATGAAACTGCGCCGACAGCCGGAGCACATGCAGTTGCTTCCAGGTATGGCTATTACGGCGGAGCTGAAGGTAGGCCAACGGCGTGTGATATCTTACTTCTTGTATCCTCTGCTACGTGGGTTGGATGAGAGCATCCGTGAATACTGAGGGGCACGCGCATGTCACCGTCGTATAATTGAGGCCATGGCCTCAACAGCCAGGGCTCGATTTCCGCACTTAAGCTGAACCTATAGCGTTTTGGAGCGAAGTGGATACCGGCTCGCGTGATGAAAGCCCGTTAAAACAATATCGTAGAGCTCCGCTTCTGATTCCATCAGAAGCGGAAAGGCTCCGATCCTCGGTTTACGCAGCGAGCTGCGCACGGAATAGGACGTCGACGCCATAACCCGTTGAGTTGTACGAACTGGTCGGGAACAAGCTCGAGCTTCCGTAAGCGTATACGCCGTTGCCGCCGATTAACGACGACGACGGAGCTGTCAGCGGTCCATTCGTAATGGAGTTATTGAACAGTCTGGGATCCGCCGCGTAATTTCCTGAGCTGTGATAGGACGCGACGTATGTTGTATTGGCGTTGATAGAGACAGGCGATGCGAACTCCACCTGCTGCCAGCCGCTTGCCGTTTCGTTAGTGAATGTGGCGGTCGCCAGCAATGTGCCGTTGGCGGTCCAGAGATTGCCGACATGGGTGCCGGTGTCCTGGGCACTCTTGTAAAAACGGATGCCGGTGATCTGTCCGTCGGCTGATGCTTGGAACCTCATGCCAAGCTCAACCGGATTCGGGTCGACAACCGAGGTCATCGCTGGGACGTAGCTCGGGTCGTACAGGCTCACGACCGATGAAGACGCTGGATTGATGGAAAGGCTCGCCGTTGCTGTTGCTGTGCCGCCGCGCCCGTCAGAGATCGCGTAATCAAAAGAGGCCGAGCCGTTGTACCCGGCATTTGGCGTGAAAGTGATCGTGTTGGTCTGCGAGTTGAATGTCGCAACGCCATTTGAACTGTTGCTAACGCCTGTCACCGACAGCGCGTCGCCATCCGGATCGCTGTCATTGGCGAGGAGCGCCGAAACGGGGATCGTGAGGATGGAGTCTTGCGTGCCGCTGAAGCCGCTATCGTTTGCGGCGATTGGCGATTGATTGGCAGCCGGGGTTGCCGGACTGAACGTCACATCGACCCAATAGTTGGTCGCGCCATAGCTGCTGGTGGGGAACAGGTTGGCTCCTCCATAGGAGTAGACGCCATTCTGGGATCCCGGTGCGCTCAATGGCCCATTCGTGTAGGTGGCGTTGAAAAAGCCGCTCGTCGACGTGTAACGGCCGTTGCTCTGATAGCTGGCGACGTAGGTTGTCCCGGCCGTAATCGCAATCGGATTGCTGAATGTAACGGACTGCCAGCCGCTGGAGGTCTCATTGGTGAAGGTGGCAGTCGCCAGCAACGTGCCGTTGCTGCTCCACAGCGATCCGGTATGGGTGCCGTTATCGTTGGCGCCCTTGTAGTATCTGATGCCGGTGATCTCCCCGTCGATCGAAGCCACGAACCTGACGCCGAGATTGACCGGAACGTTATCCGGATCGGAAAGCGAGGTCGGGATGCTTGAAGGCGAGAACAGGCTCACAGTCGGAAGAGATACGTTCAGGTTCACCGTTGCGTTTGCGGTGCCGCCACGGCCGTCCGACACCGTGTACTGGAAACTGGCCGCGCCGGTGTATCCGGCGATCGGAGAGAAGGACACGGTGTTGGTTTGCGCGTCGAAGGTCGCTGTTCCATTGACGGAACTGCCGTTGACGATTCCGGTGATGGTGAGCGTATCGTTGTCGGGGTCAATGTCATTGGCGAGCAGCGCCGAGGCCGGGATCGACAAGGTCGAATCCTGAGCAACCGTTAGACCGTTGTCATCGACTACGACCGGCGCCTGATTTGGAGGTGCGTTGACGTTGAGGCTCACGGTGGCGCTGTCGGTGCCGCCATTGCCATCGGAGATGGAGTACATGAACGATGCAGGCCCCGTGTAGCCTGCAGTCGGCGTGAAGATCACCGTGTTGGTCTGAGCGTCGAATGTCGCTGTTCCGTTGATACCACCATTGACCCCGGTGACAACAAGTGTGTCATTGTCCAGATCAGTATCGTTGGCTAGCAACGTCGCGGCGGATATCGAAAGAGCCGTGCCTCGTGTTGTCGTAAAGCCGCTGTCGCTGACGGCGACCGGCGGATTGTTGTTCGACGGTAGGATCGTCAGGTTGACGGTGGCGGTGGCGGTGCCTCCGTTGCCGTCGGAGATGGCGTAAGTGAACGAAGCAGGACCCGTGTAACCCGACGTCGGCGTGAAGGTCACCGAATTCGTGTTCATGATATAGGCGGCGGTACCGTTGACTCCTAAACCGGCGCCGGTAATGGTCAGCGTATCGCCGTCCGCATCGGTGTCGTTGGCCAGCAGCGTCGCCGCCGAAATCGTCAGTGTGTTGCTTTCGGGGGTGGTGAACCCGCTGTCGTCGTTGGCGACCGGGGCATTATTTGTGCTGCCGCCTTCCGAAGTGAAGATTACGTCGACCCAATAGTTGGCGGCGTTAAAGGAGTTGTTCGGGAAAATGTTGCCACTGCCATACGCGTAGAGGCCGTTGTTGCCGGCAGGGGCGGTCAGGACGCCGTTCACGTGGTTTGTCGAGAAGTAGTTCGGCGTCGAAACATAGCGGCCGTTGCTTTGATAGCTCGCCACGTAAGTGGTCCCGGCGGTGATAGTGACCGGATCAGCGAATGTGGCGATCTGCCACCCGCTGGCCGTTTCGTTCGTGAACGTGACGGTAGCCAGCAGTGTGCCTGTGCTGGTCCACAACGAACCGGTGTGCGTGCCGGTATCGTTCACGCCCTTGTAGAACTTGATCCCGTCGATAACGCCGTTGGCGGATGACGTGAATCGTATGCCGAGGTTGACCGGAACGTTATCCGGATCGGATAGCACCGCCGGTACATCCGAGCTTGAGAACAGCGAGACGCTGCTCTGGGGATCGAGGACGTTCATGTGAACGACCGCGGATCCGGTGCCTCCGCGACCATCGGAGATGGCATACCCGAAATTGGCCGCGCCGACGTATCCCGGATTCGGCGTGAATGTGATGATGTTGGTTTCGCTGTTGAACGAAACGGTTCCGTTTGCTGCTGCGCCGACGCCGCTGATCGACAGAATGTCGCCATTAGGGTCGATATCGTTGGCTAAGAGCGTCGCAGCGGAGAACGTGATCGGTGTATTCTGGATTGCGGTGAAACCGTAGTCGTTGTAGCCGACAGGCGGCTCATTGACGGTGTTGGCGGAACTGAAGATGACATCGATCCAGTAATTGGTGCCATTCGATGCCGTTGTCGGAAATGCGTTGGCGAGACCGTAGGCATAATAACCATTGCCGGCAGCTACTGTGAGAGGACCGCTGGTATAGGTGCCAGTGAAGTAGTCCGAGCTATTAGCGTAGTGCCCGTTGCTGTGATAGCTCGCAACGTATGTCGTTCCGGCTGCGATCGAAATCGGATTGGCGAATGTAACGGTTTGCCAACCGCTGTCGGTCTCCTGCGTAAAGGTCGCGGAACCCAGCAGCGTGCCGGTGCTGCTCCACAGCGAACCTACGTGAGTGCCGCCGTCGCCGACACTCTTGTAGTATCTGAGGCCGACAATCGTCCCAGATTGACTCGAGGAAAAGCTTACGCCGAGATTGACGCCCTTTGGATCGATATCGACCAGAGTTGTCGGGACGCTTGACGGCGAGAAGAGCGATATCGTGGGAGCAGGGTCAACCGTGATGACAGTACCCTGCTGTGGAATCTCCATGTTGACGCTGTCGTCGACCGCACGGGAACGAATATCGTAAGTGCCGCCGGCTATCGGAACGAATGTGTAACTCCAGTTCTCGTAGCCGGTCGCGCGATGCCATGTTGTTCCGCCGTTGGTCGAAACCTCGACGACGGCGACCAGTCCGCCCCCCGTATCCGTAGCTGTTCCGGTGATCGTGATCGGCTGTGCAGCAGTGTATGAACCGTCTGTCGTTGGAGACGTGATGAAGGACGTCGGCGCAATATGGTCGGTAGATTGCGAAGCGACCACGAGGCTTTGCATCAGCGTCTGTGGCTGGACGCCCATATCGGCAAACAGGTTGACCATCGCCTGTTGTACGTTGGGATCGGTGGGGGTGGCCTCGTTATCGTGATGTGAATCGAGACCCCAGCTCCAATAGACCGTTCCGGCGCCGAACACCAAGGCTCCGCTAGGAGCGCGGTAGAGCGTCAGACTGTGCGTGGCGGTCCCGGGTCCGGTCGTGTTGCCGTTGTCGAGCAGCAAGGTGTTGACGTCAACCGTCGTGGACGAAAGGGGGATGAGGCCGGCAGGGCGAAAGCCGTTATCCAGATCAGAATCCCACTCGTAACCGAGCAGGTTGGGGACCAGCGAATAGACCTGACCCGGCTGAATGTCGGCGACTTCGGTGTTGGACCAGAAGCGGAAATTGGAAAGATCGTACGGAATCGTAATCGTGTCGAGCCGATAAGAATCGACGGTGAAAATGGTGCCGGTAAGACTGTTCTCGGGTTGGCCGGCGCCCCATTGCGGGTCGCGCCATGTTCCGGTCGTATACCCGGGATCTGAGTCGGCATTATCCCAGGTTTCCTTGAAGGAGACCATCGTCTTGTAGGGCGTACCGTTGCCATCGATGCTCGATTCCCAGCGGATTTGCCAATACATCTCGTTGCCGCTGAGGAACGCGAGGTTGACGCCAGCGTCGCGCGCGGCCTCGACGTTCGAACGCTGTTCCGCGGACCAGTATTCGTCGTGCCCGACCGACAGAAAAATCTGGCTGTTCAGGAGTTGTGCGCCGTCACGAGCGGTATCGATGCCGGTAATGTAGTTGACGTCGTAGCCGTTCTGCTCAAGCCATCGGATCGTCGGATATTCAACGCTGAAGATGAAATCCTGTGGACCTGCCGAATAGCCGCCGTCACGGGTGATGATCGGGCGATTATAGCTGACGGCGCTGGAGCGGCCTGCCTTGCCGGCGGCGTCAATGCCACCGTAAAGATTGTAGCCGCCCCACCAGTTATAGGCCTGCCACGTCGTGTCCGACGTTTGGAACGTGATGTCGCTCGGGTTTGCATCATCCCGAATGATAAAGGGGATCATGTTCTCCCCGCCGGTATCGAGACGCGTCAGTTTAGCAAGGTAGATGCCCGACACCGCTTCGAGGGGAACATCCCAGGACGCCGACACCGACCAGTTTCCGGCGTCGACGAGTTTCATCGTCGGGTCGAACATCGGTACTGGCTGAATCTGCGCGGTAGACAGCGATTGATTGATGGTATCAACCTTACGCGCGCCATCGCCATTGTAATAGCCGATCCGGTAGATATCGATCCGGTAGTCGGTGGCGTCGGTGTTGATCTTGAAGTCGACGCGCTCCCCGCCAATGACCGAGAATTGCGCGGCAAATCCCTCGATGCTGCGGTCGCCTTGATCGATCAGCCACTCGCTCTCGGGCGCCCCCTGCTTCATGTTTTCAAGCACGATCGCATTGGGAGTTATGTTTTGCACGGTCGTATCGAACGTCGCCGTGGTCGTCGCCGTGATCGGCGTCAGCGATGGAAACGTTGAGGCATCCGTGCTCGGATCCGAGTGGTCTGGCGAGGGCGATTGCTGGATCCCCTGCGCTGTGAGGGGTGTGAGCATCAGGGACGACAGGCTGACGCCGCCGGTATCGGCCGAGGAACCAGTTGAATTATAATATTCGAGAACCTTCGGCGCGTAGCCCGAGGGCATGCCGCTTTCGCCCTGGGCGCCGCCGGTGCGGACCGAACAGACCGTGCATGCTCTGCCGGTGCAGGAGCCGCATGGTGACGTAAGAGCTTGTTGTTGCCACTGGGTGCTCCACGCTTCAATCGCGGAACGCGTATCTTCTGTTGCCCCTATCGTGCCCATTAATTCGACCTCGAAAAAGCATCAGCGAAAATTCGTAAAAAAATAATCTGTAAATCATTTTTAAAAATAATTCTACCCCATAAAAATTTAAAAGTTTAAGAGCGTTACCGTTCAGGCCGTGAAGTGCTTGATTGTGACCAACCGATTGGTGTCATTGTAGATTTATAATTCCCGGTCATTTGAATGCCGCCGAACGCGATACAATCACAAGGTGATATTTGCCTTCTCAGGGCAGTGTCTGAAACAAGTCACGGAGATACACACTTTGAGTTTCGGCCGGCTGTTAGCTTGGGGCCGATACACCTCCGGGGCCAGCGATCTCGTTAGATCTGTCGATTGATGCCACGGCGAGGCGGCCGGGATACATGATTGCGGGATGGTTCGGGAGCGTCACGGACACGGTCATCGAACATCCACATAGCGCTGCCGAGCAAAAAAAGGACCAAGACATAAGGCGCATCCCACACGTGGACCGTGCATACGGCGAGGATGACACCGCATATCGTAATGATGAGGCCCTTACGGCATTGTGCTGCATGGAACTGAAGATTCTTCAGCCGTCCCAGACCGAAGCACACCGAAAGAAAATTACCGATCATTAACAACAGGCCGGGAATGCCATAGGTAACGGCCGTGCCTAACCAAAAGTTATCAATGCTGCCACCCATCCAAAATGGACGTTTCCAGTCGTTCATACCAACTCCCAGGATCGGATTATTCATCACCGACTGGGTCCCGTAGTTCCATATATGGACGCGCATGTAGGATGTGTCAGCGTTAAAGGTCAGGTATGAAATAAAAACGTCGATGGGGCTACGGTTGGACATGACGTCCACGAAAAAATAGGCCGTAAGCACGATTGTAGCCAGTATAGCCCAGCGCCGCGTTACGGCCGCAGTGACTTTGTCCCAGCCTATCAACATCGCCTGGACGACGACCGACAGGATCGCTCCTGAGGAAAGAGAGGAGACAACCGCTATGGCTACAAAACCTGGACTCAATCGGCTCAAAAGCGAGCTGCGAAGGACATAAAAGCTGAGAGCGAAGGCGGTTGAACAAACGACGCCGAACAGAATGAAATGTTCGAAGGTGCCTTGTGCTCTTCTGAGTCCGAATCTCGCTTCGCTGCCAACGACATCGTAAACAGAAAATACCGAGCCGAACAATTGGATGAGAATCGGCGATCCTGAAACATTCTCATAGATGGCGAACGGAAGGAGAAAAATCACCATGAGCGTGAGGTATTTAACCATATTCTGAAACGCGGTGATGTCTCGAATATACCGCCTGGCGAAAAGGAATGATCCGAATGTCTCGATGATGAATATACCGGCAGATTGCAGGCCATCGATACCATGGTGGCTTAACAGTACGATCGCGCCCCACGCGGCGGTCGAAAGCATGAAAATGTCCGGCAACCGTATTCGCCCGACCGAGCCGGACAGCCACGCGATCAGGCATGGAATGAAGGTCGCTATCAGCACTAGCCGATATGGAGAGAGGCGCACCGTACCTATGTAGAAGAGCACCGGTGATGCTAACGTGAAAACGAAGATAGGAATGAGTATGGAGGGCTTCAGCCGCCGGACCGGTTGCGCGGTCGCGGCTTCTGGGGCGACGGAAGGTTGGAAACCTCCGATCCGGTGAGGCGCCCTTTTGGCTATGCGTTCCAACCGGCTCCCCCTTACGGCAAATGGCATGATCGCTTTGGTGCGAATACTAGAGCGTTTTCGAGCGAAGTAGTCACCGGTTCACGGTAAGAAAACGCGATAAAACAAAACCATAGAGTCCGCTTCTGATTTCATCAGAAGCGGAAAGGCTGTGGCGTCTGATGTTTGTCGGATACAACGAAAGCTCCGACCCTATCAGGGTAAAATTTTCTCTCCTGCGTCTGACGAGAAGGCTTGACGGGATCTTCTGGCCGACGACCTTGGACATTATCGGTATCGCCAGCGCATCAGCGGCCTATAAAGTCCCAGCTTCGTACTGACCTTCCAGGCAATGCCCCGCTTCGTATTCGGATCGAGCAAGTGCTGGCGCATATATTCCGCGTCCATATTATTTGTCAGACAAAGCCGGGAACAAAGAAAGGATTCGAATCCGCGGTGATACCCTAGCTGGATTGTGAAGAGGTGCGTGTAGCCGGCCTTCAGAGCCGCATCCCAAACCCGCCGGGAAAAGCGCCCGTATGGAAAGGCAAAAAGGGGGACCTCTTTCCCGAGATGGTGCTCCAGTATTGATTTCGACATCTTGAGTTCACGACTGAGTTCAACATCCGAGACCGTCGTCAGATCAGCGTGAGCCATCCCGTGTGAGCCAATAACGCCGCCGCCTCTGCTAATCTCTTCGATCATTGTCCAGTCCATGCGTCCCGCCGTACCGACGAAATCGACCGGGATAAAGGATATAAACCCCGGAATGCGACCGGTCATAATGTAACGATTGTAAACATGCGTGTAGTCGGACAGAAAGCCATCATCGAAAGTGAGCAGAATTCCGCTATTACGACCGGTCTTCGGATGAGACCAGTGGTCCATGAAGTTTTGAGGCGAGATCAGCATATCACCGCAAAGGGCGAGATGCGCATCGAATGCATCATGCGTCAGGCACCACGCATTCGTGGGCGAAGTTTCAACCAGCTCATGATAATTTAAGACGATCATAGGCTTTGTATCAGCTTCGACACGCGCCGTCCCCAGACTTGCCAATTCAGCCTCGTCTCGAAGGCGTCACGGCTCGATTGCCTCATGCGTTCCAGCCGCTCCGAGTTTGCAAATATCTCGGAGATGACGGCCGCATAGTCCACCTTCGTGGCGTTTGGGGGCACCAAAATTCCGGTTTCGCCCTCGTGCACGGCATAGGGCACCCCTCCGGTGGCGCGCACAATGCTCGGCAGGCCATGGGCAGCGGCTTCGCAAAGCACCATGGGATTGCAGTCGGCTCGGGTTGGCAACAGAAAGAAATCCGCATCGCGGTATAGTTGATCCATTCGGTCTCGCTGCTCGCGATCGTTCTTGTCGAGGTAAGGTATAATTGTCAGGCCCTCTTGGGAGACGGGCTTGGGTGGAGTGCATCCGCAGATCACGAGTTCTGTCTCGACGCCTCTGGCTCTTAACTCGACGAGGGTTTCGACTGCGGTGTCGGCGCCTTTCTCGCCCCAATTAACTCCGATTAACAGCAGCCGGCACGGACCCGGCTTGCGGGTTCCAAGGATAGAATCACGGCTCGGCGCCTCCTTGAGGTTCGCTCCCCAGGGAATAATATGTATCCGGGCGGCATCCGCGCCGTAATCCCGAACGGCAGATTCGGCTGCCCATTGCGACGGATAGAGGATGAGATCAGCGCGCGCGATCGTATCGCGCTCCAGTTGGTCCGAAGTTTCGCGGGCGGTGCGCGATAGGTTCCTATAATTCGGATGATAGTCCTCGATCAGCCGGAAGGTTGCGTCTGACGCATAGACCAGGGGAATGCCGTTCGGCACGCCCCAGGCGAAGGTGGACCCGGCGGGTGCGAACACAACATCGGGCGAAACCGCACGGATCTTTCGCGCCGCGTCCGCCGAGTACTGTGCGACGACCGAAGCGGCTTGGAATGGCGAGAGGCTTCGCCTGCGAAACGTGCGGCGAAGTTTAGAATACGCTTTGTAGAATGGCAGGATCGGCGCGCTTAGAGGACCAATATGAACTATATCGTTGCCTTCATTTGCGAGTGATTGCGACATATGGAACGGGGTGCCGGACCAGAATCTTACATTGCTTCCGTCGCCGATAGTGACAAAAGCGATCCGCCGTGCTGCTTGGCCGCCGGAGATGTGATTCCGATTCATTTTGTTCTCCTGCAGGAGATCTTGTTCGACCATACGGGAGCTCACCGGTTACGCGGATCAATAGTGAAGTGTTGTTTCGGTGCGGTCTTCATTGAGTGATAAAGTCAGTTTGTGCTGGGTGCAAAGGTTTCGTTGGCGATGGAAGATGCCCGCGCACGTCCGGCGACCGTTTTGCCGATACCACGACGGATGTTGCAAGGGAGATCGCAAAAAATTTTGGAAGGAAACCACTGATCGCGGAGGTTATCTTGCCATATGTGTTTGTTTCCTGGCGATTCCGAACCCCGATCGTTTGATCGATCTTCATTCCCGACTTGATGCACCAACGCTTTACGCGACGAGCTGTACTGAGGTGGACTCCGGTGGTTGAATAACCCTTTCCTAGTTGAAGGACGGATAGGTCATGGGAGATCTGCCGGATGGTACGAAGAGACAACATGTTTGGACTTTGAATGATCAATGTGGAGCCGTCGCTCAGACAATCGATTAACCTCGACAACACCCCTTCTGGGTCTTGGGCAAGATGCAGGACGTTTAGACAAAGGATACAATCGAATTTCTCTCCATGTGTCAGCGTCACGATCTCGTGAATGTTTCCATCGATCATTTCCACGCCACGAGCGGCGGCACCATTGGAAACCACGGGGTCCAGAGGCAATGCAACGACCCGCAATCCCTGCTCGATTAGCTTCGTTTCCGTAGCCCCGGATCCGCATCCGATTGATAGAACGTTGCGCGCCCTTCGTGGGATTGCGGACATTACGTCCTCGTTGATCGGCTCGTAGTAATCCTTGGAGTAATGTCCGCGGGGAAGTTTTGTTTCGGTGTTGAACAACGGGCGCGGCGTCCTCCACTGCTCGGCAATCCGGATCAACGCTTCGGTCTGATCCGTAAGCTCGGCTTTGGTGATGCCGACACGTCCCGCATACTTGTTGGATGCGTGGTGAACGGTAAAGGCTTCGATGTGTGATACCGGAACGAGCTTCTTGAAGCCACATTGCGTGTAGGGGTCTGTGGCTGCCGTGCAAAGAAGGTCGTACATTTCCTCGTGAGGATCGACCAGAAATCCCCCCGACTGAATCGCCATTCTGAGCTGGTTTTGCGTAAGAACGTAGCAGGCCGCATGCTCGTTGGTGAAATGGGCGAGGGTGTAGGGACCTCTGACCCGAACCGATGTCGAATCCCAATGGAAGTTTTCGTGAATGTCCGGGTAGCTCTTTTCGCCGTTCTCGCCCTGCTCGAACCGTAAGAACCCTGCGATTTCGTCCTGTTGAAGCGCCGCTGTCACCTCTAGAAAAGCCCGGACATTCTTTTCCGTTATCACGATGTCGTCTTCGGAGTAGATGAACAGGTCGTATTTGCCGGCCCGCTCGGCAAAAAGTTGCTTGTGGGCAAAGGGCAGCGACCACGGGTTCTTGTTTGGGAAACCTACGCGACATTCAACGCCCGGAGCAGATTTATCGATATTCGAAAGGACGACGATGTCGATATCGAACGGCATGGATCGGTATTCATGAATGAGCCGCTCCAGGTAACGGTCGTTGGACGTGCCATAGCTTGCCAGCGCTACGAGAATACGGAACGATGCACTCCAGGCATGGTCATGAAGGGCAGTCATTTTTGGAATGGTCCTTTCCAAGCTAATGTCGGCTTTGTCGCCGCCGAGACCCGTTGTGCGGACAACCGCGGGAAAACAAACCTTACGTTATAAAGGTACAATAAATTGGATCGCTCTGCTTCGAAAAAAAACTGCATCATTACGGCAATTGAATTGAATAATTAATATGACGAGAGTTGTAAATTAATAGGACGAAAGTCAAACGCGGACGCTAGTGCGTCCGCACGTGTGTCGCTATTTCGAACAGCCGGTCGGCCAAGCATTCTCCGGCAGACGTGAAGGGCGAAAAGGCATGAAGGTACTTTTTTACCCTCATTCAATGGAAGTAGGAGGGTCGCAGCTGAACGCTCTTCAGCTTGCGGGCGCGGTCCGCGAGCGCGGGCACGAGGTGATCGCGTTGTCGGAACCGGGCCCGCTTGTGGAGCGGGTGAGGCGGATGGAGCTCGAGCATATCGAGATTCCGGAGCGTCGGAGACGGCCATCGGGGAGTGTGATGCGCACAATCGGCCGTCTGGTGCGGGAACGCGGTATAGACGTCGTGCACGGACATGAGTGGCCTCCTATCATCGAGGCGTTTTTTGGCGCACGTGTCCCTCATCGAACCGCCGTTGTCGGGACAATAATGTCGATGTCGGTGGCGTCGTTTTTGCCCCGTGATGTGCCGTTGACAGTGGGAACGGAATTCATTCGCAAGGCCGCGATGGAAGCAGGGTACCGGCAGGTCGAACTGCTGGAGCCACCGGTGGATACAAACGCGGATAATCCGGCTGTCGACGGGGATGGCTTTCGCGCCAGGCATGGCATTCAGCCGAACGAAGTCCTTCTCGCCATGGTCTGTCGGCTGGTGCCGGATCTTAAGCTGGAAGGTCTGTTATCGGCATGCGAGGCGGTTCGTGAACTGGCCGTCGCAGGCTGTCCGGTGCGGCTGGTCATCGTCGGTGATGGCCGCGCGCGCGGCGAGGTAGCGCGACACGCCGCCGCGGTCAACGCGTCCGCAGGCCGCGAAGTTGTGTTGATCACAGGCGAGATGACAGATCCTGCCGCTGCCTACGCTGCAGCGGATGTCGTTATCGGTCAAGGCGGCTCGGCGTTGCGGGGAATGGCTTTCGGAAAGCCACTTGTCGTCGTCGGCGAGGAGGGTTTCAGCGAATTATTGACCTCGGAAAGCCTACCGGTCTTTCTCGGGCAGGGATGGTACGGTCTTGGGCCGGGTTCGCTGGGCGTGGGGACGCCAGCGCTTCGCATTGCGCTCGAGCGGCTTGTCGGCTCGCCGAAGTTGCGTAGCGAGTTGGGGCAGCTGGGCCGCCAACTCACGGAGCAGAGATTTAGCTTGGAGCACGCGGCCAACGTCGTTGAAAATCTGTATCTGTCTGCAATTCGGAACCCCGCGCCCTTTGGGAGCATGCTTTCGGATTTCGTCCATGTCAGCGCCGGGTTGGTAGGCAACAAGATCGGACGAAAGTATCAGCGGTGGACCGGCAGGTCGTCAGTCGATGACAATAACGCACGTGAGTTGATCGCTGCGGTTATCACGAACGGCAAGCGCGGTGAGACGTTGCCTTTCAGAACAGGCCCGCAATAGCATCACATATACATAATCAAGGCGACTTGAATCGGCGCAGCGAGCCTCGTGCGCCGCGCCGAAGTCCATAAATCACACGCGTACGCGCTCCAGTTCGGACTGTAGCGCATTAGCGACACGCACCTGCTCCTCCTCGACCATTTGCGCGTAGATCGGAAGCAGGATCGAGCGGTTTTGCGCAAGTTCGGATTGGTGCAAGTCGTGGCGTTGCTCGCTGCCGGCATAAGGCGCTTCCCGATGTGCGCACATGATGCCGCGCCGTGTGGCGATGCCTTTATCGAGAAGGTTCTGCATCACCGCTCTCTGATCGATGCCATCGGGCAGACGTACACAGTAACTCTGCCAGTTGGATCGCGCCCATTCCGGCTCGTGCGGCAAAATCAAGCCGTCAAAACTACCTAAGAGCTCGCTGTAACGAGCCGCGACTGTACGCCGCCGCGCAATCAGATTAGGGAGGCGTTCAAGCTGCTTTCGCCCAATAGCGGCTTGCATATCAGTCATCCGGTAATTGAATCCAACGAAAAGATACTTTTCGAAGATAATTTCTGGCGAGCCATGCCGAACGGTATCAGGAACGTCCATCGCATGTTGTCGCCAGAGTCTGAGCTTGCGATCATGATCGGAATCGGAGGTCGTCAACATGCCGCCTTCGCCGGTGGTGATGACCTTGCGAGGATGAAACGAAAAACACGCCATTGTCCCGTGCGGCTTTCCGATCAGGTCCCATTTGCCTCCGATCTTGATCTGGCTTCCGATTGCACAGGCGGCGTCTTCGATAATGGCAATGCCGTGGCGCTCGGCCAAAGCCGTGAGCAATGCCAGGTCGCATGGCATTCCCATCTGGTGCACCACCAGGATCGCGCGTGTGCGTTCGGTAATCGCGTCGGCGACGCATGCTGGATCGAGGTTGTAAGTGGCGGGGTCGATGTCGACAAAAACAGGTGTCGCGCCGCAATAGCGGATGCTGTTGGCGCTTGCGATGAAAGAGTGGCTCGCGGTGATGACTTCGTCGCCGGCTCCGATCCCAAGGGTAAGCAGCGCGAGATGCAGAGCGGTCGTGCAGTTCGATACCGCGCAGGCATGCGGCGCACCGACGAGTGCTGCGAACTCGCGTTCGAAGGCAGCCACCTGAGGGCCTTGAGACAGCCAGCCGGAGAGAACTGTCTCGTGCGCGGCGTCGGCTTCGGCCTTATCAAGAAATGGTCTTGCAATCGGGATCATGATGATGCCAGCGCCTCTGCTTTGTTGGATACGTTTTCTCTGAGTGAAACATGTTCGGTGAAGTGTTGGTAACCTTATGGAAGGTGCAGGGTGCGTCGCTGGACACCTCATCTAAACGGTCGGGGCGGCGATGCCATGTAACGAAGAAGGATGGTATGCGGCAGGTTGATGGGGATACGAACGCTACGCTCTTGTTTAAATTATTTGAGTAAATCTGTAGATAGCGCGGTGCGAGAGGTCTCATCACGATGCCAAAGATGTGCTCCGCTTCGAAGACCTCGCGTTGCTCTGTACCGTGCAATAATGTTGACTAAACAATAGATCACCAGCCCCAGCCACAATCTCGGCTTGCTGAGCAGTGCAAGAAGCCTCGAATCATTGGCTTCGCCCATGTTTTTTTGCAGGTCCGGAAAGCGCCGGGCGAGATCGAAGGTTCCTCTATAGGCACGGGTTCTGATCGCGATCAGCTGCAACCAGGTGCGCGGAGGGAAGACCGTGGATGTCACGTCCGGTAGGGTCTCCCGTTCGTTCATGCCGAACTGAAGGCGAACGTAGGTGTCGTCGGCGGTGACGTCCGGAAATTTACCGAACCGTCTTCGTCCCGCCTCGGATAGTGCATAGACGCCGGACCCGCCGATCCCCTCTCGCGAAGACGGCAGTCGCGAACGAATATCGTAATATTTGCGGATCATCCATGAGCAGCCCGTCAGATTGATATCCGCCGTTGGCGCAACTGCCAGAACGTCGCCTTGCGCGAGCCGCTTTGCCAGAGCCCGGATCGCGTCAATGGAGATCAGGATGTCGGCATCGACATAAATTCTGGGGAAACCGCTCGAAATTTGATCGCCGAGGTTCAAGGCATGGGTCTTGCTCGCGATCTCAGATTCGACAACACGGAGGGTGGGTTCGAAGCCTCGTGCGACTGCCGCGGTGTCGTCCATGCATCCATTGCAAACGACGACTACGTCGACCTCCTCCGAAGCCAGGGCTGTGACCCATTGGCTCAACGTCCGTGCAATCACGGAGCCTTCATTGTGGGCAGGGACGACGATCGAAATCATGGCTGGCCTAATTCAGATGGATTAGTTTCGGTTAGCTTTCGGTTTCCATAGCTCCGGTTCGAGGGCAGGCACTGGAATACGGAGCCTAGCCCGGACAGATTTCGCGAGCAGTCTCGATTTCATTCGCATCAAGCAATCGCCCGGGTTATCAAACGGCTGCCTCCTTTTGCCGGGGCGTTGCCGAGGACGAGAGTTCGCTGCGCCACCACGCAACGAGTTGATTCAATCCTTGTTCGAGCGGAATCGTGGACCGGAAGCCGAGCAACTCTTCTGCCTTCACCGTCGAGGCAAGACGTCGAGGAACAGGATTGACGCTACGCTCCGGAGCGAATTCAGGGGTGAGGCCGCCTCGACCCATGACCGAGGTCAGTGCGGTCGCGAGCTGCGCCAGGCTGGTTTCGGTTCCGCTGGCCACGTTAAATACCTGATCGGTGGCGTTTGATTTGGCGCCGAAAATATTAGCGCGGGCGACATCCCTGACGTGAATGAAATCCATGGTCTGCTGGCCGTCGCCAAAGATGATCGGCGGCAGATCCGCTTCCAGCCGTTCCATCCAGCGGATCAGGACTTCCGTATACCGCCCGTGAATGTCCATGCGCTCGCCGTAGACGTTGAAATATCTGAAGGCGACATAATCGAGCTTATACATCTCGTTGAAGGTGCGGAGCAAACCTTCGTTGAAGGCTTTCGCGGCGCCATAGAGCGTACGGTTATCATATGCGTTGTGATGTTCCGTCGTCGGGAATTCATCGGCCATGCCATAGACCGATGCCGAGGATGCGGCGATCACTTTCTCGATGTGGTGCTGGACGCAAAGCTCGAGTAAATCATAGGTGGCCTGAACCATGACCTCCATTGCGAGACGGGGTTCGGCTGCGCAGTGTGTGATCCGCAAGGCCGCCTGGTGAAACACGATGTCCGCATCCTTTATCAGCGACGTCATTAGTTTTCTGTCGCGGATATCACCATCGATCAATCTGACGGGGCCGCGGGCAAGGGACTTCTCCAGGTTCTCTGGGCGCCCACGCACCATGTTGTCGATAGCGACGATTTCCCGGCAACCTTCGTCGCACAGAAGGTCGACGATGTGAGAGCCTATAAATCCGGCTCCGCCAGTGACCAGGATTTGTTTTCCCTTTAAGTCGGCCACATTACACTCCATTTGCGATTTGATGAATCTCGCTTCGCTTGAGAGCAAAACGAGAGAACGCGTGCTACGCCGCGAGAGCTGGAAGAGCCTTTTTCAGTTCCGCCGCAACCACATCAACCTGCTCGGGCTTGAGCTCGGCGTAGATCGGCAACGATAAAAACTGCTTCGAAAGCGCTTCGGTAACCGGCAGCGAACCGACGCCATGACCGATATCGGCGTAGGCCTTCTGCAAATGCACGGGAATGGGATAATGGATGCCAGTGCCGATTCCTGCGGTCTGCAAGGCGGCCTGCGTTTCGTCGCGTCGGGCGAGGGTCACCGCATAGACGTGGTAGACGTGCCTGCGCTCCGCCGGAGACGCCGGCCGCTGACAGGGTAATTTCTGCAGCAAGCGGTCATACTGCGAGGCGGCGGCACGGCGGCCTTCCGTCCATGCCTCGATATAGTTCATCTTGACGCTGAGAATGGCGCCCTGAACCCCATCCATGCGGTAATTATAGCCGCGTAGAACGTGATTATACTTGGATTCCTGACCCCAGTCGCGAAGCAGTGAAATGCGCTGCGCATAGTCGGCTTTATTGGTGACCACCGCGCCGCCTTCGCCATATGCGCCGAGGTTCTTGCCGGGATAAAAGCTGAAGCAGCCGAGATCGCCGATCGAACCGGCGCGCCGGCCTTTGTATTCGGCGCCATGAGCTTGCGCGGCGTCCTCGATGACCACGAGGCCGTGCCGCCGGGCGATCTCCATGATGGGATCCATGTCGGCCATCAGCCCGTGAAGATGGACGGGGAGAATCGCCCTGGTTCGCGGTGTGATCGCGGCTTCGATTGCCTCCGGGTCTATCGTCCATGTCTCGGGATCAACGTCGACGAAGACCGGCTTGGCGCCGGCGTA
Organism: Nitrobacter sp. TKz-YC01; assembly: GCF_047824785.1. Taxonomy (GTDB): domain Bacteria; phylum Pseudomonadota; class Alphaproteobacteria; order Rhizobiales; family Xanthobacteraceae; genus Nitrobacter. The sequence goes on from NZ_CP181167.1 coordinate 1,183,692, forward strand.
AAGGATGGCAGCCGTGGTCGCGACGAACGTCAACGAAACGGTAATAACCTCGTCGCCGGCCCCAACGCCCGCTGCAAGAAGGGCCAGATGTAGGGCAGATGTCCCGGTGTTCACCGCAAGACAATGTTCGGTACTGCAATAAAGCGCGAATCGCTTCTCGAAGGCAGCCACTTCTGGACCCTGCACATACTGGGTGCTATCGATGACGCGCAGCACGGCGGCATCGATCTCGGGCTTCATTTGCAGGTATTGCGCTTTTAGATCGAGAAAGGGTATCAAGGAAATAATCCTTTTGTAGGGCGCATCTCGCGGTAACGTTTAATTCTGAGGCAAAAACAAAAACTACACAATTTAAAAGATAATAACAGAGTAAACTAAATTGATCCATCTGGCAGACAGGGCATTTCCGCAAGTTTGATTAATTTGGAAAGGCCGAACCGTCAGGCAGGCGCATTGGTTCTGGATTTGACGGATCGGGCTGGAACGCCGGCGACCACATCACCCGGCGCCACGTCACGGGTGACGACGGCGCCCGCGCCGACAATGGCGCCATCGCCGATCGAGATTCCGCATAGGATGGTGGCGTTGGAGCCGATCGATGCGCGGTGCCCGACTCGAGTCGGCTCAACCTGCCAATCATCGGCACCTTGCAGCCGGCCATCCTCGGTCGTGGCGCGCGGTTGTTTGTCGTTGGTGAACATAACGCCGTGTCCGATGAACGCTTCGTCTTCAATTGTCACGCCCTCGCAGATAAAGGTGTGCGACGAAATCTTGCATCGAGCACCAATTTTGGCGCCAACCTGAATCTCCACAAAGGTTCCGATGCGGGTTTCATCTCCGATAATGCATCCATAGAGATTAACTAGGTCGGGGTGAAAAATACGGACGTTACGTCCTAGCTGAACGTCATTTTTGATTGGCATTGGTTCTGGCCCCGATCTGTCTTGAGGTGCGGTTTCTTGGAAAAACATCTATCGCACGACGTTGCGCCGCGCGGGCAGCGCAAATTTGAACGGCAGACGCTCGAGTACCGCGCGGCTCGCCTGCTGCAACAGCGGCAGCAAGGGATGGCGGGTCGCAATCAATGCCAGCAGCCAACATAGGGCCGTACCCAAACAAGCCAGGGCTAGCCCGGCGATAGGTTGAACTATCAGGAAAGCCACGAGCGCGGCGCAGACGCCGGCGGGTATTAAGCTGGCGAGCGTCACCAGCGCGCTTTTGGAGATCGCGCCAAGAAGATCCTTCGATTTTACATCAAGGCGCCTGCTGACAAAATAGACCGCCACGAAGGCCTGTAGCGGCAGTGTCAGAAGCGCGGATGCCGCGACTGCTTCGATGCCGATGAATGAGGCGGCAAAAATCAGAAGCAGGGAGGGCGGCAGCGAGATGAGCGATGAGATAAGCGCGTCGCGCACGTGCCCCACCGCAACCAGCATCGGATATGTCAGGCAGGCGGCGAACAGAGCCAGATTCGCAATGCACAGAAGCTGCACAAGCGGGATGATCTCGAGCCATGTCGAACCCAGCCAGATCAGAATGACCGGATGGGCCATGACGGCGAGGAATGTAAGGGCAGGCCACTGGACGGCGCTCAGAAGCGTTACCGAGTCTAGGTAAATCTTGCGGAGGCCTGTTCCTGCTCGATTCTCGACGAAGATCGCCGGCATGATAACCGGACCCAGCACCTGACCAACCAGCTTGTCGAAGACCTGGGTGACCCCGATCGCACGGCTGTAAAGTCCGACGGCGCTGAAATCGAGTATGCGGCCAAGGAACAGTTGTGGCGAGAGATTATAGAAGACGTTGATCAGGCTGACGCCGCCTGAGTACATCCCGAACTTGAGGACGTCGGAACAGTTCCAGAGGGATGGATTGAAGATTCGAATATTGGGTGACGTCGCCACCAACAGGATAGTCAGGAACAGATTCATCGCGACTCCGCCCCAGATGGGCGCCATGAAACTGAAATCCAGAACGGCGAGCACGACAGAAACAGCTGCTCCGACAGTATTCGCAGTAAGACTGCAGAGGGCAAGTTTTCCGAATGCCATTTTCCGCCGGAGCAAGGCCGATATCACGACCGAAAACGGAGTCAGAAGAAAGTTCAGAGCCGCAACGGCCATGCCGGTATCGAGGCCGCTCTGCTTGAAGAATACGACAAAAACCTTGCCGGAAACGACAAGTATCAGTGCAAGAGCGATCGAAATGCAGGCGGTGACGGTAAATGCCGTCCGGGTATCCAGATCTGTCAGGTCTTCTTTCTGAATGAGATAGTTCGCGCCGCCGAACTCCTGGAACGACGCCGCAAAAATCGCAACGACCGCATTTACGACCGCATAGATGCCGAACTCCGCCGGAGTCAGTAGTCGTGAAAGGATCGCGGTCGAGATGAAAAACAGCAACAGGCCGCCATACCGCTCAATCGCGGAGAAAAAGATTGAGCGTTGAACGGAGCCCATGGCGAGTTACATCATCTTGCGATCTGAAGAATGACTGTGATCTCAAGCGAACAAGATTGGCGTGAAGCGGTTCCTTTAGATCCGCGGCGGATCAAACGCCACGGAGTTCCCGGGCAAGCCCGCTTAGACAGAAACTCTAGGCACTTTTTCGAAATGCAATGGACTGTCCAAGGCGGACCGGACGACCTTGTTCGGTGATCGATCGCGACGCGGCTTCGAGAATCTCGACGATTTCCAGTCCCGACGTAGCGCTCGAGATCGGCATCTTATTATTGATGATGCAATCGGCGAAATGCTCAATCTCGGTTTGAAGCGCTTCAGCGGTTGAAATATGAGGAGCCCACATGTCGCCCGCGCGATATCCGATTTTGAGTTCGTGAGTGTTCTCCGACGAGGGATTCAGGATGATGCCCTTGTCATACACCTTGATCTTCTCAGTCGGTTCGACGTCGTCATAGACGATCATCGTGCGGCTGCCGCCGATGAAGGTCTGGCGCACCTTGATGGGGGAGAGCCAGTTGACGCTGACATGGGCGACGCATTTGGAATCAAAGAACAGCGTGATATGCGCCATATTTTCTGGAGAGCCGTCAACATGACGGGAGGCAGTTGCCGAAACCGAAACCGGCTTTTCCTTGATGATGTAATTGATAATGGAAATGTCGTGAACGGCGAGATCCCAGATCACGTTGACATCGCTTTGGAACAGGCCAAGGCTTGAGCGGATGCTGTCATAGTAATAAATTTCACCCAGTTCGCCGGTGTGGACAAGTTCGCGAATCTTTTGGACCGCCGGCGTATAGAGGAAGGTGTGATCCACCATCAGGATCAGATTCCGGCGGTTGGCTTCGTCGATCAGGCTGCGGACCTGCTCCGCCGTTGGTGCTAGCGGCTTTTCGACGAAGACGTGTTTTCCCGCCTTCAGAGCAGCCAGAGCCAGATCGTAGTGGGTGCGGGTCGGAGTTGCGATTGCGATCGCATCAATCGCCGGGTTTGTCAGCAGGTCGTGGAAATCCGAAGTGGTTGTGACACCTGGATAGAGCCGTTGGCTGGTCGCGAGCTTGCCAGGATCGAGATCGCATATGCTGACCACATGGGTCGATATACCGTTCGAGAAATTCCGGACGAGATTGGGACCCCAATATCCGTAACCGATTACGCCGACGCCGAGTTGCCTGTTCGTCATGTTTTACCTGTCATATTGGGGTCTCCTTGCTGCGCTCTGCAGAAGGCGAAGCGCGCAGAAGAAGAACTTTTACGATCGTTTCACTGTCCGGCTGGCATCGGACGCCGGCTGGTGGACGACTCTGGGCATCCTGCCTGGCGAGTCCCGGCGACACCCCTTATCGTCGGAGCGAATGTTCTTTGCTTCAATAAACGTCCGAATGGCGCGAATCAGATCTGAAGATGTTTCGGAGTTGAGTCGCTCCGAGGTCGTCGGATTCTGGAGATCATCCAGCCTTTTATGGAGTTCCTGCCGATCCATGGCGGAGAAAATACGGCCGTTTTCAGAGAGGCGCCGCGCGGTTGCGATCTGATGATCGTTGCGATGCTCACCAAGATCTGCACGGCGCGGCATCACGACGATCCTCTTGCCGAGTTCGAGAGCGGTGATGATCGACCCCATTCCGGCATGAGCGATGATAAGGTTGGCGACTTCGACATGCTTTTTGAATTCGTCGGCGCCCACAAACGGTGCGGAGCGGATGTGCCTGGGACGAAAGTCGGAGGGACCGATCTGGGCAAAGATGTCGGAGCGGCCGCGCACGCCCGCCCATTCGTCGACCGCCCGGATCAGACGATCGAAAGATCCCTGGGTGCCCACGGTAACAAAAATCATAACACCGAACCCACGTAATATGGTCCGCCAGCTTTTGCCAGATCCGGCCACTGGGTCAGCCACAGATCTGCACAGCGGCCAATCCGACGGCCGGATACCGACAGTTGGTCGACATTCGCGATGCTATCCAACCAGATTGTTCTGGCTCCGAACAAATGACCGAGGAGAAGGGCGAAATAGCCGGGTGCGGCGCCGGTCGAAGCGACGATCTCGGGCCGTTCGGTCGCGATGATCCAGGCAATCTCAAACGCGGTCTTAAGAAGACGGAGTTTGGTGGAGAGATTAGAGTCGGTTACGGTCAAAAACCGATAGCCGACGACCTGAGATCGATAGGATTCGTGTGTTGTTACGAACGTAACATCGCAATCCTGGAACGCCGGACCGATACGTAGAAGCTGTATCCAATGACCGCCGCCCGAGGCAACCGCCAGCAATTTGCGGCGTGCGGCCTTCCGTCGAACAACATGACTTCCACGGTGAGACGACTCGGTCATAATACCAGCCCGATTGCGGCTTAAAAATTAAACAATAATCTAGCCCGATTACCGACCGTATCAAATATTAAAATTTAATCAATAATAATATTTCTTTGAGTAGGGGAATTTGCTTAAATTGGTTAAACGGCTCTGAGATCAGGTTTTACAAGTGTTTGGCGCCAGCGTTGATTGTGTTCCGGCACGAGCCTTCGCGGAAGGAGTACGATAAAGTCATCTGGCCAAAATAAAACAGGCGCGTTTCAAACAGGTCACTGCTTTGTTGTCATCGCGGTCGCCCTTGAGCCGGTCGCATTTGCGAATGATGGGCCGCGCCAGTGCAATCTGAAACCAATCCATAAAGGGCGGCTCAGGGTTAGGCTCAACGCAGTTGAATCAGAACCCAAACAATTGTGGCTTGCCTTCGGGCTGGTTTTTTATCGGAGATGCGCGCCTAATGCGCAAGATGCGTTAGTTGCCGCTGCAACGACCAATCGGCCGTTGCGACAGTATGAGCGAGTGTCCGGGTTATGTCGACCGTTAACGTCAAGCTGGCCGTCATCATTGTCTCGTACGGTAATGCCGATGATGTTGCTCGTTGCTTGAAATCGCTCACGCGTTCGGACCTAAGTCGCTTCGAAGTCTTCATCTGTGAGAATGGTGGGAAAGCAGCCTACGAGACCCTGCTCGCTACGCTCCTTGGGACGGACCAAACGTTGCTTCGAACGTCCGGCGAGTTAGATGCTCTCGATAGGCCGCAGAAACGATTGGCATCGGTTGCGAAATGCCGATTTCAGGATCGCGCGAACGTGGTAAGGGTCGGACTGGCGACGGAAAATCTCGGTTACGGCGGCGGCGTCAACGCGTGGCTTGAACCGTTGCTCGGCCTGTCCGGTTGGGATGCGGTGTTGGTTCTAAATCCCGACACCGAAGTGGATAGGCGCACCCTGTCCGAACTGGTGGCGAAATCTGCTGAGGGTTTCGGCATGGTTGGCGGAAATCTGGTCTTCGACGATTCGCCAGACAAGATCATCAATTACGGGCTGCATTGGTCGCGGATGACGGGTCGAGTCATTGCCGTAGGAAGAAATGCGCCAAGCGGCAGCGCGCCATCGGCGGAAGACCTTGGCAGAATCGATGCGATAAGTGGGGCGTGTGTACTGGTAACCCGCGCATTTGTTGAGGACGTGGGTCTCATGGCGGAAGATTACTTCCTCTATATGGAAGATCTGGATTGGGGGCTCCGGCGCGGAAAACACCGCATCGGTTTTGCCAGTAAAGCCGCCATTCGCCATGTTGGCGGAACTACTATCGGATCGGCTGTTGCGTCTGAGCAGCGCTCTTACCTCTCGATCTATCTGTCCGCGCGTAATGGCGTTCTTTATGCTCGGCGCTTTGCGGGGTGGCGCTGGATTTGCCATTTCGGAGTCGGGTTATTGTTCGTGTTACGATACATACTTAAAGACTCTGCTTCGAGCGGAAAAGTCGCATTCATGGGAATGCTGGACGGTGCAAGAGGAAAGACAGGCCGGCCGGATGGATTGCCATGGCGACAATCGTGCTCGTGATGTTTTTGTTTGGTAAGCTTCGCAGTTCGCCCGGTCCGAAATTTTGGTGCGCTGTTTAGCAACGATGCCAGATGGCGTTTGCGGAGAAGTTACACGCCTAACAGGCTGTTGAAGAAGTCAGTGGTGGCTGAGCTGTGAGCATGATTCATTGGCTTTGAAGCGATTTGGAGATGATGGGTGCGCGGTGGTGACAATCTGACTGGCGAGTTGTTCAGCTGCGTTGATCTGGAGGCGCGGGTTCGGCGCGATCACCCGCTTCGCGCCATCCGGGTCAAGGTGAACGAAGCGCTTGTCGCTTTGGAGCGGGAGTTCGCGGCGCTGTATTCGCCGCTCGGGCGGCCGTCGATCCCCCCGGGAAGTTGCTCAGGGCGATGCTCTTGCAGGCGTTCCACTCGATCCGCCCGGAGCGGTTGCTTATGGAGCGGCTGGAATACGACCTTCTGTTCCGCTGGTTCGTGGGCATCGGCGTCGACGATCCAGCCTGGGACCATTCGGTGTTCTCGAAGAACCGCGACCGGCTGCTTGAGGGTGACATCGCGGCCAGGTTCCTGAGTGCGGTGCTGGCCCAGCCCAAGGTGAAGAAGCTGCTGTCGAGCGATCACTTCCCGGTCGACGGCACGCCGGTCGAGGCCTGGGCTTCGATGAAGAGCGTCAAACCGAAGGACGGCTCTGGCGAGCCGCCGGCCGGCGGCGCCGGGCGCAATGCCGAAGCCGGCTTCCACGGCCAGAAACGGACGAACGACACGCATGCCTCGACCACCGATCCGGACGCAAGGCTCTACAAGAAGGGCAAGGAGGCGAAGCTATGCTTCATGGGTCATGGGCTGATGGAGAACCGCCACGGCCTGTTGGTCGACGCCTGCCTGACGCTGGCCGGCGGACATGCCGAGCGGGTGGCGGCGTTGCACATGATCGAACCTCGCGCCGACCGGCCCCTGGCCATCACGCTTGGCGCTGATAGGGCCTGTGACACGGAGGACTTCGTCAATGAGTTGTGTGCGATGAAGGTGACGTCGCACGTGGCACGGAACACGAGCGGCCGAAGCTCGGCGATCGACGGACGCACGACGCGGCACAGCGGCTATGCCGTCAGCCAGCGTATCCGCGAGCGCATTGAGGAAGCGTTCGGCTGGATCAAGACGGTCGCCAACCAGGACAAGACCCGCTTCCGCGGCCGCAACCGTGTCGGATGGGCCTTCACCTTCGCAGCCGCCGCTTACAATCTGGTGCGATTGCCCAAGCTCATGGCGGCGCCAGCATGACCCGCCGTCCCTCCGCCACGCCAAACTGATCAACGGCTCGATCCAGATCACATTCGCCCATCACAACGGCAATCAAGCCGTCCCTAAAGCCAGACCGGATACTTCTTCAACCGCCTGCTAGAATCTTTCGTATCTAAAATTATTCAACAAGCATCCCACCGCCGCTTTTCTCGATTCGTTTCAGCCTTTCTATTATTCTCGAATATATTATATTGGAAAGTAGTGGTTTGGTTCTTCCTATACTTTAAGGTTGCGGAGACTGCCGGCTCTTCTAAGCATCATGAGTATAGTCCTCCCTAAAGCCGTTGAACGAACGCTTTATTTCGAGGGATTTGTTTGCTGCGCTGCGCAAATGGTTGGATGAATTCCAGCTGCACTTAGAATTACCTTGAGTGGGCCACCATATCGTCCCAGAAAAGCCCTTACCGTTAACTAGACGGCAACGCTGCGCTGATGGGCGCATTTAGTTTGGTGTCGTTGCCCAGGGAACTGAATGGGCGCGTGCCATGGGGAAACTAGCGAAGCTATTCGGAGAAAATCAGATGGCAGCCATTCCTCTCAGTTGGAATGACTCTATATTCAGCGGGGCTACTAATTCTCGTTCTGTCACTCTGGCAAACGGTGGGGTACTTTCGAACACGAGCATCACCGATACTGGCCATACTGCGTCCGTGGTCGGTCGTGGCTCATTCACTCTCGACGGAGTCCGTATTAGTTCAGCCGAGGGTGTTCGTATCGGGGGTAGCGGCGACATCGTCATCAACAATTCGTACATTGAGACGAAGGGAAACGCGGGCGATCACGCGGATGGGATCCAGGCTTATTCTCCGGGCAGCACCGGGAATGTCACTATCACCAACACAACCATCGTATCCCACAACAGCAATGCTACCGCCGGGATGTTCATTGCCGATGACTATAACGGGACTTTTACGTTCGATAACGTGGTCTTTCAAGGCGGCCCATTCGGTTTGCGCATCAACGCGGATGACAAGGATATCTCGGTCTCGCTCAAGGACGTGTATTTTGTGGGACCATTCATGCATGATCCCCTTCTTTTTCAGGAGGTGAATGCGGATATACACATTACCCATTGGGAGAATGTGCGTTACGCAACGATCGTGAACGGGGAGCTCGTTCCGGGTGCTCTTATTCCGCCGCCCTTTCCGGTGGTTGGTGGGAGTAGCACTCCAGCGATTGGAGCGCCTACAATCGATTCGTTCTCCGACGATAGCGGCATCGCGGGCGACGGGATTACCAACGACAACACGATCACTCTCAAGGGCAAGGCGGTCGCCAATAGTATCGTGAAGGTGTTTGACGGTACAAAGCAGATTGGTACGGTTTCGGCGACCAAGGACGGTACCTGGTCGTTCAACAGCGCGGTGCTTTCAGATGGTGCGCACAAGTTCACGGTGACCGCCACAAGTTCGGGCGTCACGAGCAAGGCTTCGGCAGTGCAATCAGTGACGATCGATACCGTCGCGCCTGCGGCGCCCACGATCACCATGTCGACCTCGGCGGCAACGCTTGCAAGCACTCAAATCGCCAAGTTGAACGGAACGGCGGAGGCTAACAGCACCGTGAAGGTGTTCGATGGTTCCACCCAGATTGGCACCGCCACAGCCAACAATTCTGGTGCATGGACTTTTACAACCAAGTCGCTCTCAAATGGCGGCCATAACTTTACCGCCAAGGCGACCGACGCAGCAGGTAACACCGGTGCGGCGTCGACAGCGCTTTCCGTCACGATTACTCCGCCATTGACGCCAAGTGAGCCGACCGCTCCGTCGTCCCCGAACGCCCCGACGATCGCATCGTTCTCGCATGACAGTGGCAAAGTTGGTGACTTCATTACCAACGACAATACTTTGACCTTGAAGGGAACGGCGGCTGCCAACAGCACCGTCAAGTTCTATGATGGCGCGAAGTATATCGGCGTCACGATTTCTGATAGCAAGGGCGCCTGGAGCTTCACAACGGCTACGCTCGTTGATGGCGCGCACAATCTGACGGCCAAGGTAACCGATGCTCAGGGCAAAACCGGGCCGGCGTCTTCTACTCTTTCGGTGACCATCGATACCCAAGCGCCTGGTGCGCCGACACTGGGTGTCTTTACGGACAAAGGCAAAGCCGTCAGCGGGACGACGACGGTCGATGACTTTCTTTTGAAAGGAACGGCCGAAGCGAATAGCACCATCAAGGTATTTGATGCAGGCAAGCAGATCGGCACCGCAACAACCAAGGCCGATGGTACTTGGAGCTTTGATACTGGACCTCTCGCCGACGGAAAACACAGTTTTACCTCCAGCGCGGTCGACGCCGCCGGTAACGTCAGTGGGCTTTCCGTGGCGAAGGGTATTACCGTGCTCGACGCGCCAGGCGCCTCAACGACTTACGTCAATCTCACGGATGCGAACCATACTTGGTCCAAGTCAGTCGTGATAAAGGGGACTGCTGACGCTTACAGTCAGATCAAGATCTTCGATGGCGAAAAAGCGATCGGAAGCGTGACATCTGATAGTGGCGGGTCGTGGAGTTTTTCCACATATTCGTCGCCGAATGCAGTAAATTCGTTCTCCGCAAAGCAGGTCGATAACAGTGGAGAAGTTGTCGCCAGTTCGGGGAGCGTAATTACCGGCACAAACGGCTCCGATATTCTAAAAAGCACGTCAGGCGATGACATGTTCATCGGAAATGGGGGAACTGACACGTTTGTGTTCGCCGAAAATTTTGGCAATGATACCATCAAAGATTTTGAGGCGAACTACTCAGTCGGATGGAGACAAGATAAAATTGAGTTCAGCAAAAACGTGTTTACCGACTTTGCGGATATGATTTCCCACGCGAGCCAAGTGGGTCAAGACGTTGTCATTTCTACTGGGAACGACTCGCTAACACTGAAGAATGCCACGCTGAGCGGTCTTAGTCATTATGACTTTCACTTCGCGTAAGCGACGGGCTCGTAGAGCCCCCACGTCCCGGCGCCGCTTTGGCGGCGTCGGGATGCGCTAACTTCCACCTCAATCGGCATCAGTCGTTCTTGTCTCCGACAGCATCACCTGAAAATCCTGCTATCGGAAACACCTGCATATCCCATAGAAATGATCGGCTATCCAAGGGAGCAAGGGCGCGCGATCGATAAGTCGGATTTCCACGTCGTGTAGGTTTGTGCAGGCCGTGAGATGGGTAGGTGATAAATCTACCGGGGTCATCTAACGGCGATATGAATTGGGGGACGATCATGACTAACTCGGGAAGGCCGGGGCAAATGCCCCTGCCTGCGAAGACCGCAGTCGATTTCGCCTCGGTTTTTGCGGGGGCTTTGTCTGCACTGAACGAACGTGTACGATCGTTGTTTCCAGCCGGACGCGCGCGCGTCGCGTTGGAAGGCATCGCCGAAGGCGCTCGCAAGAAAGTTTTCTCGGGCCGCTCGCGAGCGGGTGACGAATACGTCACTTCAAAATCCGAGATCTCCGGATTTCTGAGATCGTGCCGCCAAGTATTCTGGGGTTTGGCGGCATTCAGCGGCGTGAGCAATATTCTGATGCTCACCGGATCATTTTTCATGCTGCAGATATATGATCGGGTTCTGCCCAGCCGCAGCATTCCAACGCTGATCGCTTTATTGACGTTGGCGGTGGTGCTTTATGCGTTTCAGGGAGTGCTTGATCTCATCCGTAGCCGCATCAGCGTTCGTATCGGCCGCCATCTTGACGAAACGCTTGGCCTTAGGGTGTTTGATGCAGTTGTCCGGCTGCCATTGAAGACTCGGGGTGACGGTGACGGCCTGCAGTCTCTTCGCGATCTTGATCAAGTTCGCAGCTTTCTTTCGAGCGGCGGGCCATCGGCGCTTTTCGATCTTCCGTGGATGCCGATTTATATTGGCATCTGTTTTATGTTTCACTTCTGGATTGGGGTAGCAGCCCTTGTTGGCGCATTGATCCTGATTGTCATCACAATCCTGACCGAAGCGCGAACGCAGGCTCCGGCCAAGGCGTTTGCGCAATTTGCCGTGATGCGTAATGCACTCGCGTCCGAGGGGCGACGCAACGCCGAAGTTTTGCATGCCATGGGTATGCGGCGGCTGGCAGCGCTACGTTGGCGCGAGGTCAACCAGAAGTATCTTGTCGCGCAGGAGGCCGCGAGCGATGTGGCAAGTGGCCTCGGGGGAACGTCGAAAGTTTTTCGTGCAATTCTTCAGTCGTCGGTTTTGGCCGTTGGCGCCTATCTCGTCATATATCAAGAGTCGACGGCGGGCATAATCATTGCGGGCTCAATTCTCACGTCTCGCGCATTGGCACCCGTGGAGGTGGTAATTGCCAACTGGAAGGGCTTTGTCAGCGCTCGACAATCAGCTCGCCGGCTGGACGATCTGCTTACATTGCTGCCGAGGGAGGAGGAGCGCCTTGCGCTTCCCGCGCCAGTTCAGAGCGTGACGGTTCAAAACGTGCACGTATCTGCGCCAGCCGGCGAGAAGTCTATCGTCAACGATGTCTCGTTCAAGTTGTCGAAGGGCGAGGGGTTGGGGATTATCGGGCCGAGCGGATCAGGAAAGTCCACGCTTGCAAGGGCGCTTGTTGGCATTTGGCCGCAACTTCGCGGCCAGATCAGTCTGGATAATGCCGCACTTGGGCAGTGGTCGTCGGAGGCCCTCGGTCGACATATCGGGTATCTACCGCAGGATGTAGAGTTGTTCGATGGCACCATTGCTGTCAACATTGCGCGTTTCGATCCTCACGCAACTCCGGATGCGGTGCTGGAAGCCTCCCGTTCCGCCGGAGTACACGATCTAATTGTCTCGTTTCCGAATGGGTATGGGACAAAGATCGGTGAGGGTGGGATGGCGCTTTCGGCCGGTGAGCGGCAGCGCATCGGGCTTGCCCGGGCGTTCTACGGCAATCCGTTTCTTGTTGTGCTCGACGAGCCGACATCGAATCTGGATGCTGAGGGCGAGGAGGCGCTTACCGAAGCTATCTTGAACGTGCGGCGTCGTGGCGGTATCGTGGTGGTGATCGCGCATCGTCCAAAGGCATTGGATGGTGTAGAACATGTCGCGGTTCTCGCTGGAGGGAGGATCCAGTCGTTGGGTAAGAAGGAGGACGTTCTTCACAAAGTACTTCGAGCGAATGCGCCGCCGCTAAAGGTCGTTGGAGATGCTCGATGATTGTATCCCATACCTCCGCGCTACATTCGATCCAGCGCTATATCGTCACCGGGATAATAGTCATGGCCGTGGTGGTTTTAGGTATCGGTGGTTGGGCGTCCACGGCTGAGTTGTCGGGAGCTGTCATCGGTCAAGGCTCCATTATCGTCGATTCGAGTGTCAAGAAAGTACAGCATCTGACCGGCGGCGTCGTCAGCGAACTGCGTGTAAGGGATGGCGATCAGGTCAAGGCCGGAGACATTCTGGTGCGTCTCGACCAGACCCAGACTCTCGCAAACGCGACCATTATCACGAAGAGCTATGATGAATTGCTCGCGCGCCAGGCTCGTTTAGAAGCCGAGCGGGAGGGTGCTGAGCAGGTGATTTTCCCGAGCGCCCTGCTTGATCGCGCGAAAGACATTCAATCGGAGGCGGCGCGTGCGATTGCGGCTGAACGAAGTTTGTTTGATCTTCGCCGACTGGCTCGAGAGGGACAAAAGGCGCAGTTGAAAGAGCGTGGCGCCCAATTGCGCGATGAGATCACAGGCTATATCGGACAGTTCGAGGCCAAGCGGAAGGAAGTTGGTTTCATCCATGAGGAACTAGAGGGGGTCCGGGAGCTTTGGCAGAAGAAGCTTGTGCCGATTACCCGACTGACCGCTTTGGAGCGCGACACGGCGCGTCTTGAGGGCGAGCGCAGCCAGTTGGCCGGAATGATCGCACAGGCGAAGGGCAAGATATCCGAGATTGAACTTCAAACCATTCAGATCGACCAAGATTTGCGGACAGAGGTCGGCAAGGATCTGATCGAGGCTCGTTCGAAGATTTCCGAGCTTTCCGAGCGCAAGACTGCCGCGGTTGATCAGCTTAATCGCATCGATATTCGCGCTCCGCAGAACGGCCGGGTTCATCAACTGATGGTACATACGATCGGTGGGGTTGTCGCGCCTGGTGAGCAGATCATGCTGATTGTACCCGACAACGACGTTTTGGCGGTCGAGGTCAAAATTTCACCGCGCGACATCGAACAAGTCTATGTCGGTCAGTCAACGTTCATCCGGTTTGCGGCTCTTAACCAGCGGACCACACCCGAGATCGAGGGCAACGTCACTCTGGTATCGGCCGATCTAACGCAGGATCCGCGTACCGGAGCGAGCCATTATACGGTGCGCGTGTCGCTCAAGCCGGATCAGGTTACAAGGTTGGGCGGCGCGAAGTTAGTGCCAGGTATGCCGGTTGATGTTTTCATACAAACGCCCAGCCGGACCGCCTTAGCCTATCTTATTGAGCCGCTGAGAGAACAAGCGAAGAGAGCCTTTAAGGAGCGATAGGCTTGAGCGCCGTTTTGAGTATCCATCAAACGGTTTAACCGCTAGCACCGTTGGCAAGAGAGTATGCGCTCTATCAGGCTTGCAATGAATGTTCAAAAACCGGATGGGGACTTTGACAACGCCCGTGTGTCGTCGTGGTGTCGCCAGCTCTGTAAATCGATAAGGGGGACGATGCTTGAACCCTCAATCGCAAGACAGGTGAGACGTCCTGTCGCAAAGGCGCCCGTATCAATATTCGCTCGATTCGAACGTATGTCGGGCGCGCGGACCGGTGTGTGGCCGTGCACGATGAATTTCTCAAATGGCTTATCCCAGGAAAGAAAATCATCGCGTATCCATAGGAGATCTTCCTCCCGCTGCTTGGCTAACGGAATTCCAGGACGGATTCCGGCATGGACAAAACAGAAGTCGCCGCAGCAGAACGACAGATCAAGCGTTTCGAGGAAATTGAGATGCTGTGCGGGCATGGATCTAATTAGCTCGGTCGCCAGAAGGTTCTGCTCGTGGGCACTTGGATTGATTGACGGCGTCAATCCGTAGGATACCAGCGTTTCTAGGCCGCCGAAAAGCCGCCAATCCTTGAGCGACGAGGGGTCATGAAGGAAGCGGGGAACGAAGGATTCATGATTGCCCTTCAGAAACACGGCTTCACGGGAAGTGGAGCATTCCACAAGGATATCAAGAACCTTTCGGGAGTCTGGTCCGCGATCGATGTAGTCACCCAGAAAGACTATTAGCGACCGATCTGACGGATGCCGGTTATCGTCTACTTCGATCTGGAATAGTAATTTCTCGAGGAGATCAGCGCGCCCGTGAATATCTCCAATCGCGTATATACGGACGCCGTCCATAAGTTTGACGTCCTTCTTTTGTTCTGAGGTTGCGCGCAATTTCCACACAGGCGGCACCCTTAGTTTAACTATATCGTTATTGATATCCGAGGATATTCAAGTTTCGGCGTGACGAATATTTGCTGGTCATACTAGTTAAAACTGGTGAAAGTTCGCGGCAGAAGCGTATTGATCATGCGAAGATCGCTCCATGGCTCGAACACGTTGCGTCCTGGTTGACGACCACGGCATGGTGTCGCGGAAAATTGCTACCTGATTCATCCCCTGTTTGCCTGGAACTCATAGGACATGTCAAACGGCACACGCTTTCCAGCGCCCGGTGATACGGATGCATGGCTGGTGATTATCCGACAGTTCCTTAACGCGCTGGCGCGCCGGAAGAAGGATCGATTCAATCGCCGCGTTTCCATGGGCGATCTATTGACGGAGCGTGCCGACAACGCCGCGATGTATGGGTTCGGTGAAGGCACCACCATGTATGATAACGTGCTCGTGCTGGGGGATGTGCGGGTAGGCCGGCACACCTGGATTGGTCCTGGATGTATTCTGGACGGATCCGGTGGAGGCCTCGAGATTGGAGACTGGTGTTCGATATCTGCGGGGGTTCAGATTTATACCCATCATACAGTAAGGCGCTCGGTGTCGCTGGGTGTTGAGCCGGTGGATTACGCGTCGACCAAGATTGGAAGCGGCGTTTATCTTGGACCGAATACGATCGTCCAGATGGGCGTCGAGATCGGCGACCAGGCCGTGATTGGTGCAAACTCGTTAGTCAACCGCAACGTTCCGCCGCGGACGAAGGTGTTTGGGGCACCGGCCCGGGTCCGCTGATCTCTATTGCCGCTTCGCTGCGCGAACGACGACGCTTTCACCGAATTAAACGGAGCTGTCAGCACCGCTTTAGCGTCTGATTCTCATCGGCTAGTTCAGGCCTGAACATTGCACCGACCGCAATTACTTCTAACAGAGCCAGCGCCGACGGCAATGCGGAACCCGCCGCAATCTTGATCGTGACATCGCTGGTTCCTTAATTTTAGCGGCCCTAGTTCGTTTGACTACCAGATTCTGCCTACGGAGCTTGGTCCGCAGAAGGTTCAGTTGCTGCAATTCTGTCGCCAAGTTTTTTGTGCGAAGGCTTATCGTGGCAAGACGCTGTTCTGGGGACATGCCCGTTATTCCTTCAATCGGCGGTAACCTACTGCACCAGTAAGTTAGTTTTTGCAGCGCACTAAAGGTTCAAGCTGGTTTAAAAGTTTCACGGGCCAGGCTAGCCGGGGCACGGATATCCGACTTGGCGGGGAACACGCCGATGTCGCAACACGCGCCAAGGTGATTGCCGCAGGCGGGCTGCTGGTGATCGGCACCACCTATCACGATCATCGACGGAATGGACGAACAGCTGCGCGGTCGGGCCGGACGGCAGGGCGATCCGGGGCGATCGGTCTTCCACGCCTCGCTTGACGACGAGCTCGTGAGAACTGCCGCGATCGGCGCACCGCCTCTAACGGAACAAGCCTCCACGATCGCCCCCTCGGTTGCGAGTCGCCTGATCGAGGCGGCGCAGAAACGGCACGGTGATAATCCATGGCGGCGAGCCACAGCACAGACCGTGTCTCCGCTCGTCGCGATCTCGGCGACAATCCGGACCTTGTCTGCGTGACCCTGATTGGCCGTGATCAGCATCGAGCGTCGCTCGTAGCGTGCGCTGATGAGTTCGAACAGCACGCTGGTCTCGGCCTGATCCTTGGTGACATAAGCGAGATCGTCAAGGATCATGAGATCGAAGCGATCGAGACGACTGATGGCCGCCTCGAGGTTGAGCTCACGTCGCGCCACCTGGAGCTTTTGCACGAGATCGGTGGTGCGGGTGAACAGGACGCGCCATCCGTTCTCAATGAGGGCGAGGCCGATCGCTGCCGCCAAGTGGCTCTTGCCGCCGCCGGGCGGGCCGAACAGGAGCAGATTGGCGCCCTTGCCCAACCAGCCATCGCCGGCGGCAAGTGCGGTCACCTGTGCCTTGGAGATCATCGGCACGGCCTCGAAGTCGAAGTTGTCGAAGGTCTTTCCGGCAGGCAGCCGCGCCTCAACCAGGTGGCGTTCGATGCGAGCACAGAGCCCAAACGTCACATCACAATCGATTCATCAATCACAGGACGTGCTATAGATGAGATCTCCTTGTCGCTTACGGTCCACAAGATGTAGAAGGTGCCGTTGAGCACTTCGCGTACATTGACCGAGCGCTTGCGACCGCCGTGTCTGGCAGGCGGGATCATCGGCTCCACGATCGACCATTCGGCGTCGGTGAGGTCGCTTGGATAACGCAGGCCGCTGCGGTCGGCGGCGCGGCGCTGTTCAGGTGTCCCCATCGGGCGCTCCTTCGCAAATCACGCGCCCAATAAGGAATCACATCCGATTCATCAGACTCAAGAACTTCCCGGATCGGCTCTCAGGCGGCACCAAGAACGATTTGGGTCACCGCACGATCCATTTCCGAAATTCGCCGAATGGAAGCTTCCACAAAAAAGCCCTTTCGTCTTCAAGGCGCAGGCTTTCTTCGGTCGGTACGGTGTTGGCCGGCACACCGGAGGCCATAGGCGAGTATGGCGGAATTGACGAAGAGGCAGAAAGTAGTGATTGTGTAGATTTATCGTAATTTCCGCGACTATATTATATTGATTCAACACCGCGCAGTAATGGTTTTGGTTTTCATATCCGGGGAAGGCTGTCTCGTCGTCCTTGCAGACTTGCGTTGCTGGAACAACCTTCCAATCAATGCCATTGAACCCTCTGAACAGAATCCGTGCACCTATTTCCGCGATGACGGGACGGCGGAGCGGCAATGTCGGAACAAGCGCTAGACGACACTCTCTCGTGAGCCAACGCGAAGAGTATAAGCCGGCCTCAGTGAATCTGACCTCGTGAGAAATGGATGCCCTACAGTGGATGGCGGAAGGAAAAAGTGACTGGGAGATAGGCGTCATTTTGAAGGTTTCAGAACACTTCGTCGATAAGATTGCACGTCAACTTCGCGCCAAACTGAACGCCACGAACCGCGCCCAGACGGTCGCGATTGCGCTCAGACAAAATCTGATTCGATAGGTCAAGGTACGGATTTGCGTACTTGCTCCGCCGTCTCTCCCGCGCCGTAATACGCCGGCGGCTCGCGGACTATATTAACAGGCAACTTGCGTCGATTAGATGCTTGCGTCGGTTATCTTCTTCGCAACCGCGTCTGCGATGCAGCGGACTTCGCCACCCGTTTATATCAAATGCTCTCTCAGATCGGCAGGATCAATGTCAGCACTCCGGCAATATGAAGCACTTGAACAATTGATAGATGACGCCTGGGACGCAGCCCAGCGCCTGGATTTAGAGATGGTTAGATTCCTTCTCGGAATGGCGAAACTTGAGCTTTATCAGAAGGCGCAGGCCGTGATCAGTTCAAGCGCGGTCCAGGAACATGAAAAACAAATCGGCACATTGCCAGCCGCTATAATAGCACCAAACGTTAATGAACATGGAGTCTATAATTAGTCCTTAAGTCAATGATCACAATGGCATCAGCATGGATATAGCCCTTATTTTGCTAGTTGCTAGCGCCTTGATTGGAGCAGTTGCGGGCTTGCGCTTTAAAGTCCTGGTCCTGGTGCCCATCGCATTGCTGATTGCTCTCGTTTCCGCCGCCGTTCTCCGTATGTACGGTTTTGGAGCCGGAAGTGGGATTGTCACTATAGCTGCGTGTCTGGTCCTGAGCCAGGCCGCCTACCTCCTTGTTCAGACAAGTCCTAGATCCAGCGCTTTCGACCCATCATTTGACGATGTAACCGACGGCGTACCAAGCCCCAGCCCCGAGCAGGCCATCGATGGCGATCAAAGCGATCATGGCGATCAAAAACCACCCGCATTCCGGCCTCTTCTTTAACCGGAGCGTTAGCGCTTTCGAACGACGTCTTTCCTTGGGTTTATTGGGACCTCCTCGCGGGAAGATCAGACTTGGTGCGTCTCGGCGAGACAATGTGTGGATCATGCAAAAGACACCTTAAATTGTGATTTCACTGAACGTTCTGTCCAGATCAATGCGAGCGCCGCATCCGTTCGCGACGAAGGCTCAAATAAAGGTGCTACGCTACTGGAAAAAAGCAGCTTGAATTTAGCGAAAATGTGCAAGGAAGGAAACACTTGAGTCGCGCCTGAAAATAGGACGCAGATTTTATCGGCCTCTGACGGTATCCTGTACAGAACTGATCATGTGATCGCCCAATTTTGGCCCGATGCGCCACGCACGAACTAACTCGGGCAAGCCTTTGCAATCCCCCTTGCCCCTTGCGAACCCGCCGGCGGCACTTACGCGCCGGTGGGTTTTCGTTTTTCTTAGTCACCAAAAAGGACAACGCCGCGCGGCGGAATATGTTCGCCGGGCGGCGCTGGCTTACGCACTGGGCTTTGCAATCCCCCAGCACAGGATGAGACGCTGGAACCGTTACAAAGGTTCAAGCGAACTTGTCCTGCACCACCCCGCCGATACCGACGGGGTGCGCAGGTCCGCCTACTGTCCGTGGCCAGTGAGCCTTGCTCCCAGTGAATGCCGGAGGGAGGATGATTGTTGCACATAGGCCCAATGTAGGGGCTCATCGGCGCTCAGACGAGATGGGTGTCTCCCTGCGGGACCGCGTCGGCGGTTGTGCTGCTGCCGCTTGCGCCCGGCCGGGCGCAAGGGAGGCTGCGCCATGGTGATGCCCCGGTAATTCCGACGGCTTGTCATCGTGCCCTTGCCCCCGGCAGGCTTCGCGGCTGTTCGGCTCGGTCCCGCGCATGGCGGGAAAAAGCGAAGCCAACCGAGGAAAGGGCTGGACGTCGCCGGCATGGCGGTTCGGCATAGGGTCATGGAGAAGAAGGACATCGATGAGCTGCGCGGAAAGGTGTCCTGCGCGGCCATTCTGGAGAATGCCTCCCGTAATCGGTCTGACGCCGGACTGTCGGCTGGCGCGCAGCCGATTGGCGTAGCGACGGCGGCTAGAACGTCTGCTGCGGCAACACATGGGAGGCGTTTGATGGAATTCTTTTGTGGCCTGGACGTTGCGATGGACGAAACAGCGATTTGCGTGGTCAACGACAAGGGCGCGATGCATTTGGAGACCTCGGCGGTGAGCGATCCGGTGGCGATCCGCGATGCGCTCAAGCCTTATCTCGGGCGGTTGCGGCGGGCCGGTCACGAGGCGGGTTCGCTGTCGCCGTGGCTGCATCCGGAGACGCTCAAACCTGGCCTGCCGGTGGTGTGCCTGGAAACCCAGCATGCGCGCGCGGCGCTGTCGGCGCAGCGCAACAAGACCGACAAAGCGGATGCGCTGAGCATTGCGCATATCATGCGCACTGGCTGGTTCCGGCAGGCGCATATCAAGAGCGAGAACTGCTACCGGATGCGGCTGTTATTGACACAGCGGCGTAACCTCAAAGCCAAATTCCTCGATCTGGAAAACACCATCCGGCATTCGCTGGAGGCGTTCGGCATCAAGCTCGGCGGCACCTCGCGCGGCACCTTCGATCAGGCCGTGCGCGAGGCGGTGGCGCAGGATGCGCTTACCGCGGAGCTGATGGATGCGATGCTGACGGCACGGGCGATGCTGTGGAAGCAGTATTGCCGGCTGCACGATCTGGTGGTGCGGTTTGTCGCCTGCAACGAGTTGTGCCGGCGCTTTATGCAGATTCCCGGCGTCGGTCCGGTAACGGCGCTGAGCTTCATGACGGCGATCGACGATCCGTCACGGTTCCGCCGTTCGCGCGATGTTGCGGCCTAGCTCGGATTGACGTCGCGACGCTGGCAGTCCGGCACGTCGATCGACGTGCAGGGCCGGATCAGCAAGGCCGGCGATCCGGATGTGCGACGCGCGCTCTATGAGGCGGCGTCGGCGCTGCTGACGCGGTTTAAGCGCAAGGACAAGGTCAAGACCTGGGGCCAGCAGATCGCCAAGCGGTCGTGTCATCGCAAGGCCTGCGTCGCGGTGGCGCGCAAGCTGGCGGTGATTATGCATGCGATGTGGATCGGCGGCACCTTCTATGTCGGCGATACGGCTTTGAGCGAACAGGATGTTGCCGCACGCGCGGCGGTGAAGGACCGCAAGCTGCTGGGAGCGTATCGATGAACAGTGTGCAACACGAGGTATTGCAACCGCACGTCATGGCGGCGACGGCCTTTTGAACAATGGAGCTCCGCGCGAGCGGATGAGGACTGGTGCAGACCGAGGACGACGGGACGCACGTTGTCTTGCCTGTGGCCGGACGCCGGATGGCGTCTTCGGACCACGCCGGATTGCCTGTGATGATGCCCCGTGAATCCGATGAAGAGATGCGCCGCGACGGCTCAAACGCTGCCGAGTCCGATCGAAACAAAAGTCCATGGGATTCTGCCTTCTTCATCGTCTAGCGTAATGGTGCCGGAGCAAGAAGATCGGTCTGATACCCCAACGTTTGCATGTCCGTGTTCGCTCCAGCAGCAACGTCTCAGTCTGCAAACCGCGCTAGGATATCCTTGGAATTCGAGTCTTCATTTCGCCGCGCAGAGCCTTTGATTTGCAGTTGTAATTACTTCAGTCAAGCTTCGAACTTCGGCGTAAACGCAAGCCTAAGCATTAAAGGTCCGCGTAGATTGCCTCGATCTCCGCTGCCTCGTCATCGGTCAAGGCCGCGAATTCCTTTTCGCACGCACGCTTCGACAGCTTGCCTCCGTTCTGCCGCAGGAAACGATATAGGAGGTCGAGGATCCGGTCCGGCATGTCGATCATCCGCTTTACCTGCGTCTTGAAGCTGTCGTAGCTCCTGAGGAACGCGGTCTCGGCAGGCAGATCGACATCGATGGTGCGTGCGACACATTCGAACAGAAGCTCCGCATGGGGCGTCGCGTCGAAATAGCGATAGAAGTCGGCCGTCTCGTTTAGGACCTCGACATTTCCCCGGTCGGTCGGGCGCCAGCGAATGAGCGGCAGCAGTCGGCGCGAATAGCTTTCCAGCGCGCGGCGGTAATCGTCGATCCGATCGAGGATGACGGCCGATACTGGGAAAACAAGACCAGGTGGGTTAAAGCCTTGCTCAGCCAGGACATGATGGATGAGGTAACGGTGGAGACGGCCGTTACCGTCCTCGAACGGATGAATGTAAACGAAGCCGAATGCGAGAACGGCCGCGGCAAGAACCGCGTTGAGGCTTTGCGCGGCCCCGCGATCGAAAGCCGTCAGGCCATCGATCAACGCAGCTAGGTCTTGGTGGCGCGCGCTGATGTGATCGGGAATGGGTGTGCCGTCCAGTCGATCGTGTTCACCGACAAACCCGCCTTGCTCTCTCAATCCGAGATGGACGAAACGCGCATCTCCGATGACGATGCGCTGCAAGCGTTCCAGTTCGGCGCGGTTGATCGGGCGTCGGCCTGCTTCGCCAATGACATGCCCCCAGCGCTGAATGCGGTCCTGGGGTGGATCCTCGCCCTCGATCTGGAAGCTTGATCGCGAATCCTTGAGCAGTAAAAAGGCCGCGGTGCGGGCGAGGAGGTCGGCGGGTATTTCGGCCACAAGACGTCGTGCTTCATCGCTGAGATTGCGGGCGACGAGTTGTTCCAATAGAGGCGTGCGAAAGATCAGCGGGCAATAGGCGGGCGTGCCGGGCAGGTTGTTCTTCACGCGATGGCGCGATGATGTCGTCCCGTCGATAGCCCATTGCTGCCCAGGGTCAACGACAAGAGCGTAGCTCCCCTGCGTTGCATCAGGCAGGTCGAGCCGGACATCGAGCAGCCATTCGTACAAGAACCAGATCCGCCGTGCGTAGGCGCCTGTTGGCGCTGCGCGGACAAGAGTCACGATCGGCTCTGGCCCCGTGGCATGGAACAGCCTCTTCAGAACGGCGAGATCGAGTCCTTCATAACGCAGCGCGAAAGTCAGATGGCCACCGAGATTGGCATCGGGCCGGTGACGCGGCGTATAGAGCTTCCAGCCATCGGCCTCATAAACTTTGTGTCGGGGACCGATTGCGGCCAAGCGGATGGGCGCCGGGGCAGCCAGCTCGAAGGCGTCGATCAAGGCGGCATAACCGACCGGAATGGCTGCTTCCGGCAACGGGCGACCGTGAAAAGCGACGACAGCTTCTGAAAATGGCTTCCGTTGCCCAGGTTCCATGAATTTCGATGCCAGTCTATGAAAAGTCTGTCTAACGGAAACATCTCATGAAAATAGATAACTTTCACTGAATCTACGTGAAATTCACGCCAAAACTATGAAGATCGATTCCTAAGATCGGCGCTTCCTTGCGAAGAGGACGCCTCCGCCGGCTCACCACCGGCAGGATTGTGCCTTGCCCCTCGCCACTGCTTAGGGTTGTATTCGCGTTTCAACGTTTTGGCGACGACCAACGTGGCTACAGGAACTGTGAAGTGGTTTAACCAGCAGAAAGGCTATGGCTTCATCCAGCCGGAAACCGGCGGTAAGGATGTGTTTGTCCATATCTCAGCCGTGGAGAAGGCCGGGTTCACCGGCCTGGCAGAGGGCGCCAAGGTATCTTACGAGATTGTGGCGAACCGCGGCAAAGAGAGCGCGGAGAATCTGCGGCTACAGCTTGGACGCATACGCCTCGTCCACTTGATGCGCGAAAGCAATCAAACCGAGGATATGCCTGCGCATACCGTTCTTCGAGGTGCTTGACCGTGTTCGTTTTTGGCCGGGCGCACATTGCGCGGTGCTCGGACGGATGTTTTTCAATAGGTTACAAGCCGTTTTCACACCGTGCGGCTTGGCGGCGCACGTTGCACTATGTCCGATTGCCCCGTGATTTCAATTGCTTGATGCACGGTGCAATTTGCCAATTTCCTGCCACCGCCCGCCGCGCTTCGCCTGCCCGAATCCAGCACCATTTTGAGCCTCGGGGCCCAAAGGTCTGGCGTTCGGGATCGTCCTATGATAAGTTACATGTAACTATTAATGTGGAGGTCGATCATGGCAGCAGAATCGAAGCCCAAGACAGTGCGCGTGAAGGTGCGGGAGCATCGTGAGCGGCTGCGAGCGCAGGGATTGCGGCCGATCCAGATTTGGGTGCCGGACGTGCGCTCGCCCTCTTTCCGGGAGCAGGCCCGTCGCCAGTCGCAGGCAGTTGCCGCCAGCGCCCACGCGCATGAGGATCAAGCCTTCATCGACGCTGTTTCGGATTGGGACGACGAGTGAGGCGCGGCGAGGTCTGGACCGTTTCCGGCGGCAAGGACTATGCGAGCAAAGCACGCCCCGCCGTCATCGTGCAGGATGACAGTTTCGACGCGACCGACTCCATCACCATTTGCGCCTTCACCACCGATCCGACCGACGCGCCGCTGTTTCGTCTGGTGGTGGAGCCGAACGAGCGCAACGGCCTACGCTCCGCCTGCCGTCTGATGGTGGACAAGATTACCACCGTTCCCAAGGCGAAGCTGGGTGCACAGGTCGGGCGGCTCGATGATGAGGACATGGTGAGGCTCAATCAGGCCATGACCGTGTTCCTTGGCATGGCGGTGACGCCGAGGGCCGGAAGGGGAAAGCAATCATGACGTTCGACGTTGCGTTCCGAGCGAGCGGCAAAGGACGGCTATCGGTGACGAATAGGTCGTTCCGGATCTTTGAGGTCCGGGTGATCCTTGTCGCATGCCTCTGCCGGAGGGATGAACGCGTTGGACGCATCGTGGGCCCCACCATTTTCCCCTCGCAGCCGATGGCTGCTTACTTTCGAGCGCTTGTGGCTCTTTAAATCGCCGTTGTCTCAGAACGATCCCAGTGTCGAACCGAGTACGATGACCGCTGCCAGCGCTATCAGTGCGCCGACGATACTGACGACGACGATATCAAGATAACTTTCGCCATGGGTGGATCCGCAGACCGCAAGCAGCGTCACGACGGCACCGTTGTGCGGCAGGCTATCGAGTGTGCCCGCGCCGATCACCGCAACACGATGCATCAGCGCCGGATCGATGCCCTGCTGGGCGGCGATCCGCATGTAGGCTTCACCGAGCGCGTCGAGCGCGATCGTGAGGCCGCCGGAGGCCGAACCCGTGAGGGAGGCGAGTACGTTCGTCGCCACGGCAAGTGATACAAGGGGACCGCCCTCGATTTCCAGCACCCAGCTCCGTACCAATTCGAATGCGGGCAGCGCTGCGATAACCGAGCCGAAGCCGACGAGGCTCGCGACGCTCAACACCGGCAAGGCGGAAGCATTAACGCCGGCATCCATCGATGCGCGCAGTGTAGGCAGGCGTCGATAGTTGACGGCGATGAGCACGACGATCGCGGCTGCAAGCGCGGTCGCCACGGCCCACACGCCGCCAACGGCTGCCAACGAGGTCGAACCCCAGGCTTCTTGGGCGAGCCAGGACGCGTCGAGGCGAGGCAACACGAACAGCGACATCAGCAGGTTGACGCCAAAGACGACCGCGAGCGGCAGCATGGCGACACCGATGGGAGGGTCGTCCTTGCTTTGATCGCCATGAAATATCTCGGCCGGGTCGAACGCGCCCGAGGTCGTGGCGCGCTCGCGAACTATGGGATCGCTTGCTGCGTCCGAGGCCGCGGCTCCCTGCGTTCCATAGCCTTCGCCGTTACGGTGGGCCTTGGCCTCGGCGCGGGACAGCCACCACAGGCCGAAGCCCAGTATGATGGCCGAGGCCAGAATTCCGAGGCCCGGCGCCGCAAACGGCGTGGTGCCGAAGAACGGCATCGGGATTGCATTCTGAATTGCCGGCGTTCCCGGCAGCGCCGACATCGTGAACGTGGAGGTGCCGAGAGCGATCGCCGCCGGCATCAGCCGTTTCGGAATCTGTGCCGCCCGAAACAACTCATGCGCCATCGGAGCGAGTACGAAGAAGGCGACAAACAGGCTGACGCCACCGTAGGTAACCAGCGCGCCGGCGAGAACGACCGCAAGGACCGAGCGTTGCGGACCGAAACGCGCGGTCATGAACCTGGCGATGGCCGACACCGAGCCGCTGTCCTCCATCAATTTGCCGAACAGCGCGCCGAGCAGAAAAATCGGAAAGAACTGCATGATGAAGCGTGCGGCACTGCCCATGAACGTTTGCGTCCAGTGGGCGAGCAGCGGTTCGCCTGCCAGTCCGGCCGCAGCGACGGCGGCGGCTGGAGCGAGCAGGAGCACGCTCCAGCCGCGATACGCCAGCCAGATCAGGAGCCCGAGGGCGACGAGAATTCCAAGCAGTCCCATGGGTCAGATCTGCCGCAACAGATCGTCGATATTGAGGGTGGAGCGTTTCCCTAGATCCATGACATGTGCCTCCAGGAAGGCCTGCGCCGACCTTCGCCCCTCCGCGTGCAGGAGAGTAAAGAAAGCCCACTCGGCGTTGAGCTTCGAAGACGCACCGAGTTCGGTCAGCATCTCACTCCCGATCCGGTGGATTCGCATGCCTGCCCATTTTGCTCCCTCGGCGCCGCCCGGATCGGCGACCTGCCGGAGCAAGGCCATCATGCGCAGTTCTTTGAGCAGGACGGCGTTGAACGAAACCTCATTCAGCCTGTTCAGGATCTCGGCAGCCGATCGCGGCGGTTTCTTGCGCTCGACCGGATTGATGGTCACCAGAATGGTGTCCTGCGAATTGCACTCACGGACCAGGGGCGTGATCGTCGGATTGCCCGAATAGCCGCCGTCCCAGTAGAGTTCGTTATCGATCTCGATAGCCTGAAACATCGTCGGCAGGCAGGCAGGCCGACGCGAGCAGAACCTCCGGCGTGAGAGCGTCGTTCCTGAACACATGACCGCGGCCGGTCCGCACATTGGTGGCGGTGATGAACAGCTTGATCGGCGATGTTGCCAGCCGCTTGAAGTCGACCAGATTGGCTAGAATCTCACGTAGCGGATTTTTCCCCTCGGATTCATCTGATAGGGAGACACGAGGCGAGACATGAGATCCATAGCCACGTACATGGGCGACGAGTCCAACGTCCAGCGGCCGAGCATCACATCGAGCGGTCCGCGCTGGAACGGGCTGAAGCGCGCCGCCTCGGAGACCCGGCGCCAGAACGTCTCGAGTCCAATTCTTGCTCCGTCGGCCCCACCTTTTGTGTAGCCGTCGGCCAGGACGGCGGCATTCATGGCGCCGGCCGAGGTTCCGGAAATGCCGTCAATCTGCAGCCAGGGCTCCTCGAGCAGCCGATCGAGCACGCCCCAGGTGAAGGCGCCATGCGAGCCTCCGCCTTGCAGCGCAAGGTCGATGAGTACGGGATCGCGCGTGACGGCAGCCTTGGTGGCTTCGACAGGCATTGGACCTCGCAAAAATCGTACCCGCAGCAAATTACCGCTGGGCAATACCAGTTAGCATACAGGTCTCAAGCCCAACAGGAAGCTGGCAGGAGCGGGACGCCAGGAATTGTTCATCGACAGATGTTGACGGCTTTCGAAGACTGAGCTGAGCCCAGCATCAAGATTGCGAAATTCGCCGAGATTACGTCACGCGTAGCGCTCAATTTGATCCGCGATCTCTGCGTGCGCGAGATGACGGGGAGGGGGCGCTATCGCGCCTGGGCTATCCCGTACCGGCAGCGCTTCGCGCTCGCCTCCGGCCGCTTTGCCATGATTGACGATGGGCTCGGCTTCAACCTCGTGCCCTGAACGCCTTCGATTGAGAAACATATCGGGCAACACATTTCCGGGGGGTGCCCGCGCCGACAGCGGCATCGACTGGTCGTTCGGCCGCAAGCGGGGACTGGGGTTGTGACGGGGCAGGCTAAACCTTGCATTTTGCCGCCATCTCGCTTATCGCTTATGTACGTACGTACTTACCTACATGGAGGTGCGCCGTGACCATCACCACTCTTTCCAGCCGCGAGCTGAACCATGACGTCAGCAGCGCCAAGAAGGCCGCGCAGGACGGCCCGGTCGTCATCACCGACCGGGGCAAGCCCTCTCATGTGCTGATGACCTATGACGAGTTCTGCCGCCTCAGCGGCAAGCGCCGCAGTTTGACGCAAGCGCTCGCCATGCCGGGCCTGTCGGATATCGACTTTGATCCACCGCGGGTCGAAATCGCACCGCGCGGGATCGATCTGTCTTGAGTTATCTGCTCGACACCAACGTCGTCTCCGAGCTGCGCAAGATCGGCGACGGCAAGGCCGATGCCAAGGTCGCCGCATGGGTTGACGCCGAGGACGCCGAGAGCTTCTTCATCTCGGCCATCACCATCCTTGAGCTGGAACGCGGCGTGCTCGCCATCCAGCGTCGCGACGCTGCGCAGGGCGCGCGCCTGCGCGCCTGGCTGGACAATCATGTCCGACCGGAGTTCGCCGGACGCATTCTGCCCGTCGACGACCAGATTGCGACGCGCTGCGCGCATCTGCATATTCCCGACCGGCGCAACGAGGTCGACGCGCTGATCGCCGCGACCGCGCTTGTCCACGGCTTGACCGTGGCAACGCGCAATGTCCGGGATTTCGAGGGCACGGGCGTTGTCGTGGTCAACCCCTGGGAAGGGTGACGATCGCGCGCCGCGTCGCGCAAGTATTTTTTCGACGGCCTACGCTGTGCTACGCGAAGCGTCAATCACACAATTGAAACCGCCGCAGTCTTTGCCCTTCTTCGCAGCATTGCAATGTGCAGGGAAGGTCGTGCGCTGTGTCCGCCAGTCGCGTCATGTGGGGTCAGATCGCCGTCGTGTTCGTGACTATTCGGCGCTGTAGGCCATGTACCGGATGATGCGCCACTGTCCGTCGCTCTCTTTGCGAAAGACGTCCAAGCCGGTTTCTGTGCTGACCGCGTCTCCGGGAGATATTCTCAAGGTCCAGTCCAGCCGGACAACGGCGATGGATTTATCAACGATGACATCCTTGATGTCGAAGCTATAGTGAAACGATCTTTGCGGGTCATCGAGTACTTTGCTGATTATTGCACATCTCATCTCATAGTTCGTTTCACCTTGGCCTCGGACATCAGAAATCAGCGATTTCGAGAACAGGTCGCAAGACCCGACTTTGTCCCGGCCGTTGAAGCTGGCTGTCCATTGCTGCAAGCGCGTTCTGATGTCGGTGGCATCGTCTGCGATCGCGGCGGCACAACAGAACTGCATGAGGAATAAGAGAAAGAGACTGAATCGAAGGTTATTCACGCGCCTGATCCATCAATACTCGCCACGCATCGTTCAGAAGACAGAACACGAACGCCGGTATGCACCGACATTGACCCGAACATTTTGATCCGTCCGTGACCTCACCGCCAAGGCTTTAAGCGCCGGGGCACGGACAATATCTCTTTGATCGTCGCAAGAAGCTCGATTCGGCTCTTTTCACGTCACGAACCGAATATGGCTGACGTATGGGACGGCAAGCTGCCTGATTCGTAACATGCTGATTTATAATGATTTCTGGCGCTGGATGGCGGAGAGGGAGGGAGAAGAGCCTTATTTTCCTGGCCGTAGCGATATCAGAGAGTTAGCGGGCAAGCGTTCTGCTGAAACAGTAATGTTCGTGACGAAATTGTACCACCTCACTATATCATCATGGCCAGAGATGGTTTTCCTGTCGCTGGCAGCGAATTCTACGGGCGTATACGAGATTGGAGGAAAGGAGCTGGCGATGGGGCACTCAAACGGGGTGCGCGATACCCTCTTCTTGCTATGGCAGCTTCGTATTGTGACGATTGCGACTCTACTAGCGCTCTCCGCAAGATTGTTGGGTGATGAAAGGCAATGTTAGCTTTTGGATGATGAGGTTCCGGGCTCGCAGTAGTTCCTACGACAGCAGCGCATGAAGCCATTTGCAGATCGGCGACGGTGGATTGTTTTGGTTGGCGTGCTCGTTGCCTACTTGATGCTTGCCTATATCGTGTTGCCCGCCTTGTGGACCCATCACGAGCACGAGCCTGGCCTTGCCTTCCTGCCCATGGTGACGCGAACTGCTGAAGGCATCCCAGGTGATGCCATCAATGTCGGGCTCGTCGGACGGAAGGAAGAAGTACTCCGTACCATGCACGAAGCGGGCTGGTTTTCCGCCGATCCGATCACGTTCCGTACGAGCATCGAGATCGTTGGAAGCGTAATACTTGGTAGGCCCTATCGAAATGCGCCTGTTAGTCCACTTTATTACGAAGGACGAAAAGAACAATTCTCGTTCGAAAAACCTGATGGCGGGAGCGCGGACCGCCGGCATCACGTCCGCTTCTGGCAGGTCCTTGAGAACGGAACAGATGGCCGCCCGGTATGGCTGGGCTCAATAACCTTCGATCGCGGAGTCGGCCTGAGCCATGACACCGGTCAGGTAACCCATCACATCGCGCCAAACATTGATGCCGAACGTGATCTCCTGATGCAGGATTTGCAGGAAGCGGGCATGGTTCAAAGCTTCTTCCACGTTTCCGGAAGGGGCCCCACGCTGTTCAGCCGAAACGGCGAGGGTGATCCATATTATACGGATGGGGAGATTTACATTGCCAGTCTGTCCGTGGATGGCATCAGGCGAGCAGAGCCGCCGGTTACTATACCGCCGCCACCGCTGATCGCGCTGAAAGACCAAATTTGGCACGGTGTCGTCAGTTCGGTCACTCAATAGTGTGACGATCCCGGCCACAGGTAGATTGAGGGTTGAGGACATATCCAGCGCGCCCATAGGCCACTACTATTCCTGGTCGATGGGACATTGCTCGATGGCAACCCGCAACGACTAAGCCGGATCCGCCGCTTGGTGGCGATGCGCGGCGATGCTCCTTACCTCGCGGTCGTGACGTCTGGCGGCATGATGATATACCAAGTCGGTCTGGAGGGAGACGCCGCTCAAGCGCGCGTATCGATCGGAAAAGCAAATGACGATCGGCGGATCGTCATTCCCCATCTCGGAAACCTCCGGCCTCAAACGCCTGCCAATCGACGCTGGATCAGCGACGTCATCCACAGACTTCTGACCAGCGCCCTCGATGAGTTGGCGCACTTGGCGGTAGCCGACGGCGATGCCATCTCGCTCGTCGGGCGCGCTCTATTTGTCAGTTTTCTTGCCGATCGCGACATGCTACACGAAACCGTGTGCACCATCGCTGCCGATGACCAGATCGCCTTTGCTTTGCATGCCCGCCTTCTGTTTCAGCGCGGCGAAACCATGCCGGAAGCGTGCAATGCGTTGTTCGGCGCTCTCGATGTGACAGGAATCGTGAACGGCACAGAGTTGCGCCGCACGAGGGTTTGGCCGGAGATCACCGCTCCTTTTTGCCTCCTCTTCGCATGCAACACCGTACCATCGGTCGGTGCTGGGTTCCGCTTCACAAGCCTCATCTTGAAGGCCCGTTGAATCAAAGCGGCGCTTGGCGAATTGACGCCGCAAATGCTGAAATCGTGACAAGCCAGATGTACGTCAACGCCCCGAATTGCTGAAAATCCTATTCCGGGAGACGCGGCTTGATCTGGAACTCTATGACAGGATTTCTGCTAAGGCGTTCCCTACCCGACAGCAAGACGGGTGCAAAAACAGTCCACCTCGGCAACGCCGCGGTCGCGGTATTGAAGGCGCTAAGGCGCATCGATGACAATCCCTATGTGATTGTCGGCAAGAAGAAGAAACAACACCTGACCGATCTTCAGCATCCATGGTGGAGGATACGTTCGGAAGCCCTGCTCGATGATGTTCGTATTCATGACCTGCGACATACCTTCGCTTCGGGTGGTCTTCAGATCGGTGAAGGGCTGTCCATGATCGGCAAGCTGCTTGGACATACGCAAGTTCAGACGACGGCCCGTTACGCTCATCTTGCATCTGATCCTGTTAAGCAGGCCGCCGACAAGATTTCCGATCGTCTGGCCGCCGCGTTATTTGCTGTCCCTCAGGATGCTTCAGTCACCCCGGCGGATATCGACCGTCGGCACCCGAAGCCTTCGTCTGACCAGCACCAAGGGAAATCGTCAGGTATACAATCCCTGAACTGACATTCCAGTCGGGCTCCTCTGTGGAGCCCGGTCAACCAATTGCCCTTTTGATTCAACTGACCTCCAAATGTAAGGTGTGTGCTTTCGTCTCTTTGCTAAAAAGTCATGACCAATAGCGTCGCAGTGCCTGCGGCGCAGAATGTCTCCGACGGGATTCCGTCGTACGATATGATTGGATCAAAAAAACGATTGATCCAATGCACCGTGACTAGGATCGAAACAGTGCAAAGTAAATCACGTACAGCCAACCTAAAATGCCATGGATGATTGCCCAAAGTATCGAATGGTTGGCGGTGTATGATATCGCGATAGCAAGAGCGGAACCAAAACCCACGCCGTATTTTGCTCCTTCGACTCGCACTCCGTAGTAGCGATTTTCGTTCATGTTCCCAGTCTCCTAGTTTTCATGTTGCCGTTGCAAGTTTTTCCTTTTCCTGCGCCACACCAGATAATCTTGAGCGCATCAAGGCAATAATCGTCAATGACGCCCGCCTCGCAACACCCCTCCCGGCCAATTCACAGTCATCGAGACACAATCGGCAGTAGGCGCTCATTTGATCCCCTGGTGTCGTGATCGAATTGAAGATGCGAAGCTTCCTTCGAATTGAGCGCACGTTCGGGATGGGATTGGACGGCAAAAAGGACGTCCATTTGGATGGAATACGGTTCGCTCGAAAACGCTATAAAGGCGACATCTTCAACACAATCAACCCAAAGCGCACCACTGGTGCCAATACGCAGAATACCGTATTTACCACCAGCTTCGTTGCATCGGAGGAAAGAATTGACCGCCACCCCTGCGCGTATTGCTCGGGTAAGGATTCGGGCTACGCTGGAAAAAGAAACCAAAGCCGTCGTTTCCCTGCGGGTTACCGTAATCCAAGCCGGTCTCGTCGGCCACGAGAACCTTGCTCGGCTTGCGGGTGATGAAGCCGCCCTGGGGCTGGTCGCTCAGCACCGCAACAAACTCGGTGCGATAATTGGTCTCCTCACTCAGCGGCTCGTCGGAGACGACGATTGAGGATCGCGGCAATGCGGCAGGCGCAATGCGATCGAGGACTTCCTTCGGGATGGTGATACGGCCAAGCGCGTTTTTGGCGTCATCCCCATCTTCGATCGTGACAGCGGTCCAGCGCAGGCCCGCGTCGTTGCGCGCCACCGCCGTGAACACATGCGTGCCGAGTGGTTTGCCGGGATCGCGGATCGTGACGGAGACCTCGATCGTCGCATCGAACACCTCGCCGCCTCCGTCCGGCGCCGGCTTATGTGTGTTGCGCCGAACATAAAGCGTTTGCGTCGCGCGGCTGATGTAGATCGAGAACGGCTCGAGCGCGAGCTTCGCATCGAGAGTCGCCTTGGCGAGGTCGCCCTTTTTTGTCTGAGCCGCCTTGGCTGCTTCCTTTGCGGTGCTGGCGGCGCCGAACTTTGATTTCGCGTCTGCCTTGGCTGTGTCTAACAGGGTCTCCAGTTCCGCCGCTTTGGCAACGGCCTTTTGCTTACGGTCCTCAGCCTTCGCTTTGGCTTGATCGGTCCTGGCCGCGGCCAGCGCCTTGTTGGCGGATACGCGCTCGGCGTCAGCTCGGGCTTTGAACCGCTCCAACTTACGCAGAGACGCTGCGAGCGGCGCCGACTCGCGGGCGGCTGCGACCGCAGTCTTTTTGGCCTCGTCGGCCGCCTTGGCAGCCTCCTCGGCTTCACGTGCGAGCCTCTCGGCATTTGCCGGAGCATCTGCGATGATTTCCGCTTTCGGTACAAAGTGCGATAGCGTCGGGTGAGAAAAGTTGACCGGAACCGCATCGACAGGCGAGATGATCACGCGCATCCCGATCCGCGTCTTGTCGAACAGCTTCTCCGCAAAGCCATAGGGCATTCGCACGCAGCCGTGTGAGGCCGCATAGCCGGGCAATGGCCCGCCATGCAATGCGAGGCCGTTCCAGGTGATGCGCTGCATGTTCGGCATCCAGGCATCGTCATACATCGTCGAGCGGTGGTCCTTGTCCTTCTCCAGGATGGCGAAGACACCGGCCGGCGTCTCACGCCCCTTGATGCCGGTCGATACCGGCGCGCGCAGGATCCAGCCCTCGGCGTCATAGAACGTGACCTGCTGGTTCTTGATCGATACGATTGCCATGATTGGCTCGCCTGCCTCGCGTGGCGCCGTCGTTTCAACGGGTTGTACGCGTCGCGCCTGTTTCTTCGCTGTGGCTTCGACAATCGGTGCAATCAACGCGGCCATCGCCGCGAACATCACAACAACCGAGCGTCCCCAATGGTGCATTGCGACTGCAGATCGCGCCAACGTCAATCGATTCATCATTCCAATTCCCCGTCGCAGCGCGTGCCCGCTGCCATGACCAACCTCACACATAGACGACTCGTGAGGAATAAGCATGCTCGCAGGCGAACATCTATCAGGAACTGCTGGCGGCCCATGACTTGACTTGGTCGGCTTGATGAGCCGGCGCGGAAACCCCTACGACAACGCCAAGACGGAGAGCTTCATGAAGACACTCAAGGTCAAGACAGTCTACGCCCGCCTCACAACAGGCGAGCGCTCGATCGTCGGTATCGTTTGTCTCGTTCGCTACAATCCGCGAGACCGCGAAGGCTACATTTTCGGCTACAAAGACATGGGGGAATCGATGGGGCCATGCGAGTCCGAATGTCCCCAGCCGATCCTCGATCTTCTGACGCCGACGGATAGCCAATACGCCATCGAGTGGCGCGCGCGCTGTCGGCAGAATGCAGCAGCACAACGCGCGATTGCGCGGAAGTCATCGCCACGTCCGGGGCAAACAATTGTGTTTGAACAACATGTGTTGTTCTGCGATGGCCGCACGCTCGATCGTTTCGAGGTCGTCGCCAATAATCCGCGCAGTCATCGCACGGCGCTGTTTCGCTCGACGGAGATCGGCGGGCTCTATCGCATCACGAGCGTCAAGCGCCGCACCTACCGCTTGATCGACCCGATCTGACCGGCACTCGCTTCCCGCGTCGGGTGCTCACGCCGCTTTCTGCAACTTGATGCCGGGGCGCAAGCCGGCACGTTGCGCCAGCCGCACCAACATGCTCAGGCTAAAACGGTCGATCTTGCCGTTCTTGATCTCGGACACCCTGGCCTGGGTGATGCCGAGGTGATCGGCCGCTTCACTCTGCGTCAGTCCCGACTTCTTCAGCCACTTGTTTATGCCGGACAAGAGCTTTGCCCGCATCTCAAGCTCCGCGGCTTCCTCGGCGGGAAAGAGGTCGTGGAATACGGATTTTGCCATCGTCGTCACCTGATCTGTTTAAGCCGTGCCTTGGCGAGGTCGATATCCCGCTTGGCCGTCGCCTAAGTCTTCTTCTGAAATGTGTGCAGTATATGCACGACGTCGCCGATGGTTGTCAGGTAGATGATCCGGAATGCACCGGACGTCTGACGTATCCTGATCTCGCGAACGCCGGAACCGATGGATGGCATCGGTTTCCAGTCCGACGGATCTTCGCCAATCTGGACCTGGAACAGTTGATACCCGGCCTCTCGCCGCACGCCCGCAGGAAATGCTTCGACATCGGATCGGCTGCTACCGTGCCCCTCACTTCCTTCATCATCGAGTTATGCCAGATTTGGCATACTCTGGTTAAGTCTTCCGAGGTCGAGCCTTTCGAGCATGTGAGGACATGAGAGGGAGAGGCGGGCCGGGACGGATGTGAGCCGTCGCGGGTCGAGAGAGCGTCCGGGCGTCCGGGCGGCCGATCTGTCCCCGCTCTCCCGAGGCTTCCTTCATGTATCTTCCGCTCGTGTCCGCGGCCGCCGCCGCATCTCTCCGTATTGCCGTTGATCCGGCTCCCGTCATCGTCGAGGCCGCTCGGCTTCTCCTTCCCCATCTCGAGCGCGGCCGGCGCATCGATGCGGCGATGCTGCGCACCGTCATGGAAATCGCGTTCGGCGCGTTCGGCGCGTCCGACGCCGATGGCGCGTGGACCTGGAAGACTGCTTACGACGCCTGCGAGGCGGCGACGGTCCTGTTCCTGCGCAAGTTCGGCCCGGCTATCCGGGCCAAGGCGGCGTCGCCGGCCGCGATACTGCCGATGCTCGCGAAGATCACGGCATTGCTTCCCACCAACACGCGGCGCTCCGAGGAAAGCGAGGCGCTTCAGCAGTTCTCGACGCCGATCGGGCTGGGATACGCCGCCGGCATCGCGGCCGCGATCACACCGGCCGATGTGGTGCTGGAGCCGTCCGCTGGCGCCGGGCTGCTCGCGATCTTCGCCGAGCTCGCCGGGGCTCCACTTGTCCTCAACGAACTCTCCGACACCCGCGCCGGCATCCTCGACCGCCTGTTCTTCGGTCGCACGGCGACACGGTTCGATGCGGCGAACATTCACGATCATCTCGATCCGGGCATCGTGCCGAATGTGGTTCTGATGAACCCGCCGTTTTCGGCGCTGGCGCATGTCGATCGCCGCATGGCGGATACGACCCTGCGGCACGTCGCATCGGCGCTGGCACGCCTGCTCGACGGCGGACGCCTGGTTGCGATCACGGGCGCGAGCTTCACCGCCGACAATCCGGCATGGCGGGATGCGTTCGTGCAGTTGCAGGAACATGGCCGCGTCGTCTTCTCGGCTGCGATCGACGGTGTCGTCTATGCCAGGCACGGCACCACGATCGACACGCGGCTGAGCGTGATCGATCGACAGCCTGCTGACGATCCAGCGGCCTTTCCCCAAAATCCCGGCATGGCGCCAGACGTCGCCACGCTGCTCGGCTGGATATAGCCCTCCCAATCAACGCAAATTAATCTCTAACCCCATGAAACCGTAAGAACGTTTTGCCGCTGTTCGCGTGCGGATCGCCGATGGGCCGCCACAACGAATCAAGGACAAGGGCCAACAACATCTTCCCGGCGAGGAGGCCTGGCTGATCGGTGAGCATCGCAGCTCGGGGGAGAAGAAGTACTATCTGGCCAACCTGCCAGCCCGGACGAACCTGCGACAGTTGGCTGCAGCCGTCAAAGCGCGTTGGATCTGCGAGCAAGCGCATCAGCAGTTGAAAGAGGAGCTCGGACTTGATCACTTCGAGGGCCGGTCCTGGCACGGCCTTCACCGTCATGCTCGCATGACCATGATCGCTTACGCTTTTTTACAGCACCGCCGCATCGCCACAGCGGCCCGGAAAAAAAGGATCAACGGCCCACCGCCACAGCCGAGTTTGCCGGCCGTGCACCACGCCATCGTCGAGCTCATTCTTCGACCAGCAAATCAGTGATGCCCATACTGCAGAAAACAAATCGGCAAACGGCAACAACGTGAATAAATCTGCCAAAGTAATGCTTCTGTAATGGGCCTTTGTTCGTCAAATCCCTCTGAACAAATCTCATCGCCAGGATCATGCTTCTGTCCGTGGTCGGCACGAAGACCGCCACACCATGCCATCAGATCCAGAGCCGGCAGGTCAATCTAGGACGCGTGATCTGCCGCAGCATTCACAGCACTACTTCCGACCTTGCCAAGCCCTCGTCCCGGCGACGGGACCTCAGGAGAACGTACCGTTTCCGGCTCGTTCCGAACCCTCTCTATCTCCTATGCGGCCGCAGCGGCCTTGCTCCAGCGGAACCCGGTCGCGTCCACCCACATGCGATGCAGCACAACGCCCAACTTGCGAGCAAGGGCCACTTTGGCGCGCTTCATGCCCCGACGTCGCGCAACCTCGAGTGCCCAGTGCTTCAGGCCCGAGAAGCGTGTCGCACGCGTCAGCATGATATGCGCCGCTTCAAAGAGCGCGGTCCGCACCATGGCGTCGCCGACCTTGCTGACGCCTCCGTCCCGGTCGATCTCACCCGACTGATATTTTTTTGGCGTGAGCCCGAAGTAGGCGCCGATCATACTGGATTTTCCGAATCGCGATGGATCATCCACCGCCGAGCGATATGTCAGGGCGACTAAAGCGCCGACGCCAGGGGTGCTCATCAATCGCCGACAAACCTTGTCGGCCCGCGCGATCTTCAACATCTCACGATGCAACCTGGTGAGCTCGTTCCACAACGCCGTTCTCGCAGCGAGCATCGCGCCAATCACCATTTCCAGGGTCACATGCTCCGCTGTCAATTCCCGAATGCGCGCTTCAAACCGTCCACGGCTCACTTCGTCGACCTTCAGCCCGTAGCCACGCAGGATGCCGCGGATGCTCAGTTCGACGTCGAGAAGCTTGCGCTGCATAAGTTTTCGTCCAACAAGCAGAGCCCGGGTATCCTTGCAGGGCACCGATTTCGCGTGAACCGGACGGTACCAGCCCATCGGCAGTAACTGAGCGATCCCGCGCGCATCCTTCCGGTCGGTCTTGACGGTCATGGCCGAGAGTGCTGCTTTCACATGCCGTGTCTCGAGCAAAACTACATCGCGCCCGGCTGCCAAATGCCCGGCATGCAGCCACCGCGACAACGGCCCAGCCTCGAGCCCAATGCGGCTGACAGGTAATTCCAGCTCGTCGAAATAGCCGATAAGCACGTCAGTCTCGCTACCAACCTTGACCTCGCGGACGACGTTGCCAGTCTCGTCAACAACGCAGATGCGGCTCTCTTTCAAAGACACGTCGATCCCCGCATAATAGTTCATGGCTGTTCCTCACTTGATGCCTGGAGCCGATCACTCGGACTTCGTTTCAACATCATCATTCTGAGGGACAGTCACCTGACCTGGCTAGGCTCGCGAAGGCCGGCCCATTACGGCATCTAGGTGAGTGAAGCATGACGGCACCTAGCTCCAATCCTGACGATCTCGACCATGCGTCATACCAGGCTGCGTTTTCCGTTTGCTCGATTTTTTCAGTAGAGCATCCCGAGCAGGGCTAAGTTCTAGTTTGCCCGCCTTCATGCGGGTCTTCCCGGCTTCCCGCCATCAGACGTCAGACGAGGTTGTTGTCCCCGACGCGGCGGAACTCCTTGGTCTCCCGATCGAGCGCGTAGAGCGAACCCTCGGCGATGCCGAAATAGGCGCCATGCAGCCGAAGATGCCCGCTCTCCACGGATCTCTGCACGAAGGGAAAGGTCATCAGGTTTTCGATGCTGCGGAATACCGCCGCCTTTTCGATGCGGGTAGTGAATTCTTTCATCGTCTCCCGTTCGCGCTGCTCGATGACCTCGCCGGGCTTGATGACCATCGCCATCCACCGGCCGATGAAGTCGCCAGACGACAGCGCCGCGGCCTTTTTGATGATGGCGCCAATGCCGCTGCATTGCGCGTGACCGAGAATCACGATGTGCTTCACCTTGAGCACTTCCACCCCGAATTCCAGCGCGGCCGAGATACCATGAGCGTTGGCGTCGGGCTGATAGATCGGCACCAGGTTGGCGATGTTGCGCACGACAAACAGTTCGCCGGGCTTGGCATCGAAAATTACTTCCGGGGAAACGCGCGAATCGCAGCAGCCGACCACCATCGTCTCAGGTGACTGCCCGCGTTCGGACAGCGCGCGATAGCGTGATTGCTCGATCGGTAGCCGTTGTGTGATGAAGGCGCGATAGCCGTCGATCAGGCGTTGCGGGAAAGCGCTCATGTCGCACCGACAAAAGCGGTACCTGCAAACAGACACATCGGGAATATCAGCCGCAGGAGAACGCCGGGAATTCTTTTCTTCGTATAAAGTCCGTATTTAGATCCGATTATAGAATCTTTGTCATGACCGGACAGAACAAGGCTCGCGATATGGTCCTCGCGACTAAACGCGCCTTGGCCAAAAACTAAAAAAACAAATGCCATCGCTGCCCTGACCATCAAAAGCAGTTTGTCATTATATAATGTGCTGAGCGTCGTTCGCAACATTAGCCCCCCGTCCGTCGCTAGTACCTTGCCAACTCCGGCGTTCGGTTGGCAGGTCAGGAAGCCAAAGACGTCCGCGGTGATCCCGTCTTCCTTGTCTTGCGCGCGCACGTCCAGTTCGCCCAGATCCGGCAAAGGCCAGGAGCGGGCGGCACTCGTCGGGGGCGAACCAGACCGGCACCTTCTTGTCGTCCATCGGATCGTATTCAGAAGACGATGTGAACGGCACCAGGCTCCGGCTATCGGGGCCGAGGCATCGCTGCCAATGCTTGCTCGATGCATTGCGAATGCCGGCCACGCCACTGTCCGGCTCGACCGCAGCAGCTCCTTGAACTCGACGGCCTGGCTTTTGGCCTCCAGCTTTGCCGCGCGCTTCGTGGTCGATTCCATCAGCGTGAATTACGATGACGGCATATCCCAGCGCGCCATGACAATTTCGCGCTCACCCTCGCTGTGGTTGTGCACGGCCGGCGCCGGCAGTCGGGAAAGACGCCGGGTAGGGATGACAGATTACCGACCTGGTATTGATCGCCCCGAACAGCCGCCGAACAGAGTCGACATTCCATCGTCATCGAACAGGAGGTTGCACATTCCTACCGCCCGCCCGGCCACCATGCCGACGGCGGATCGTTTGCCGAAGTCGGCGTTCGTCGCAAGGCAACGAGCTGCCCGCGACTTATACCGAATACTCGCGGGCCGGGGCCGCACCGGCCGAGAGCGTGGCGGCGCGCCGCACCGGAAAGCGCGCCATGCTCAGGTCGTATTCGCCGAGCGCGATGCCTGTTCGTCGAAGAGGCGGTGCAATATGTCCCGGTCGAGATGGAGACGACCGCCCGCGGCTTCGAAATTCTTGCCCCATTCTATGAGCATCGTCAGACAGGCGTGATCGATATAGGTAAGCCGGCCCAGATGGATGTGCGCGTCATAACCTGGCGGAATCTCTTCCAGAGCACTCGCGAACCTCGGCAGGCGGATGAACGTCGCGGCGCCGTCGAGGAACATATGCACGAACTTTGAATCGTCATCCTTTTCGATCCGAATGGCGAGATGGGAGAAAGTGTAAACAAGCCTGGCCAGCGACGCGCCGAGGCCGAGCAGGATGCCTGTGAGGAGATCGAATCCGACGATGCCTGCGAAGGTGACGCCGAAGACGACGGCTTCGATACGATCCTGCCGCCAGAGGTCTTTGGCGACATCCACTTTCACGAGCTTCGCCCCGGTGTAGACGAGCATGGCGGCGAGAGCGGCGACGGGAATCATGCTGAGGAGTTGCGGCAGCAGCAGCACGAAGAGCAGTATCCAGGCGCCATGCAGAAAACTCGAAAGGCGCGTGCGCGCGCCCGCCATGACGTTGGCGGAGGTGCGCACGATCACGCCGGTGACCGGCAGGACGTTCAGGAGACCGCACAGGATATTGCCGGTCCCCTGCGCGATAATTTCTCGGTTGTAACCCGTGCGCTCGGCATGGCGCTGGAGGGAGTCCGCGGCCGTGGCCGTAAGCAGCGATTCGGCGCTGGCGACGAAGGCAAGGGACAGACCGGCGAGCCATACGCCGATGTCGCGCAGGGCGTCGAGATCGGCAAGGTGTGGCGCGCGCGCCGCGTCGAGCAGACGCTCCGGCACAGGCACGTTCCTCACGTCGAGATCGAATGAGGACGCCGCCGCCGTGGCGGCGACGACGCCAAGCAGCGCGGCCGGCACGAGCCTTAGCGCTTTTGAGGCGAGGGCCGCCCATAAGGAGAGGATCGCGATCGTTAGGAGGCCGATGACGGCAGCGGGCTGATGCGCAGGTTCGGTGACGCCTTTGAAAACTGCTTCCGGAATGAGCCACAGATTGATGACGCCGCCAAACTCCCTGTCCGTGCCGGGCGGAATGTCATCGACCATGACGTGAAACTGCGAAGCGAAGATCAGCACGCCGAACCTCGCCTACCACTCTGGCCGCGCCGAAAGCTGGGTTCCATACTTGAATTCTTTTACGGAGCCTAATGGCGCAAACGTCTGCATGTCCACGCTGGATGATCGGATGACAAAAACGCCGAAGGATGCCGGCTTGCGGATATCCTCAGTGATCATTTCAGGTCCTGGCAATGAACGCGCGTTGACGGCGGCCGGAATTCAGGGCGTCAGTGATCTTATTGCTGGCACATCCATTTTGGCCCGGCCGTGGGCTGGCCTGGATCGAAGCCTTCGACAATATCGATTTGATCTATCTCGCGACAAAGGCCAAGGCCAATCGCAAAGCCGTTCCGAAAAGGCAAGCGATGGCAGCGATGTGTCTCAACAGGCTTTGTCACTCTCTGCCCGCCGCTACCCGTTTAGGAAGGTTCCACAGTTCAATGGGCCAGGCATGCGTGTCTGAGGATCATAGAGAGGCTATCTCAATTGAGTAGCTAGAAGACACACGTTGGGCATTCGGGCCCGAGCCGTGCGTCATATGGAACTGCTGAAGCAGTGATCAGGAAGTTGAGATCTCACATTCCGTGGCTTTGAAAGACTTTCTGACATTTCCGGCTAAGCTTCGCCCGATGCTGCTGAAGGCATTGTTGTACGGCCATGTCATCACCCAGCTGCTTTCTGCAAAAGCGCGAGGCGTCTCGGGAGCATGCTTTCTGCTCTTGCGGAGTGCCCATATGTTGAGCTCCCTGAGCAAAACAATACGTGGTTGTAAACAGGAGCGAGACGATCAAAAGCATGCTTCGCATTTTATCATCCTCTTCTTGGCCGCTTGCCCGGCGTATCCTCCGACAATTCCGGACTAGAGTGCATGTTCCGTTAGGCTGAAACAGTGTCGGTGCTCCGCGCACGGGCCAACGCGTTGGAAATCGAGGTCGAGCGCCGTGTTCGGTCGATGGCGAGGCCGGCATTTGTAGGATGCCGGCTTAGTCCACCTAAGCGATTGAAGTCGCAGCTGCTCTTTGCGAAGGCCTCGGTATCCGCGCTGCGTGTCTGACCAGGGTCAACGTGGCGTCGCTGATGCCCACAGATCGGGGAGCTTTTGTTGGACGTTTTGTAATTTTACAGCTCTTCCGAATCGCGCCAAGCTAAGCGTGCTCTTGCCTTGTTGGCTTATCTGATTGAGCGGGACGGTCCGGCGTACGCGCCTCTCTTTGAAAAGCTGGAACGCGAGCTTGTCGGTAGAACGACGCCCGCGAGATCGAGACCAGTTCGCACTGGCGGCGGATCGAGAGCCGGTTGTGATCGGGGTCAATCATCATTCTCCTCCGATCCAGGCTCAGCGATCGAAGGCCTTGGCCAAAAAATCCCGCTCAACGACAAGCTGGCCAATCTTGGCGTGCAGCTTGGTCACCTCGGCTTCCCGGCCGACCTGCGCATCAGCAGCCTTGTCGTCGAACGTCTTGGCCAGGTTCTCGATGGCCTGCCGTTTCCACTGCGTAATCTGGTTCGGATGAAGCTGGTGCTTTGTCGCCAGTTCCGAAATCGTCCGCTCGCCACGGATCGCCTCAAGCGCAACCTTGGCCTTGAACTCAGCCGTAAATCGTCTGCGTGTCTTCATACCGGATCGTCCTTTTCATCGGGCGATCCACCTTATGCCCCTGTCTCAGAAACCGGCACCACCTCAAACGCATGAACCGAACGATCAAGGAAGCAACCGTCAAGCGCTACCACTACGACCGACACGATCAGCTCGAAGCTCACCTTGCCGACTTCATTACCGCCTACAACTACGCTCGGCGGCTGAAGACCCTGAAGGGTCTCACACCTTACGAATACATCTGCAAGTGCTGGACTTCCCAACCAGAACGATTCAGACTTAACCCGCTCCAGCAAATGCCGGGACTAAACACCTAGGTCGACGCGGCGATGGTGAGCGTGGCTGGCCCTACCTTGGTTGGCTAAATTCCGGTTACGCTTCGAGCGATCCAGCCGAGGGCTGCGCCGACCAGTTGCTTCATGGTGGCCTTGGCAGCATCGGATCCGATGTCTTTGGCGACCGCTTCTATCTTACCGCCGAGCGTTTCTCCGGGGCCGACAAGAGAACCAGGGGTCTTTCGCAACGCCGCTAACCCTTGGATGTCAAAACGCAATCAAAGAAGGCTTCGTCACCATCGCTGCTCTCTCCGGTCGCTTGACCGAAACGGAGAAAGCCCTCGTCCGACAGCCATTGCACCGTATGAGCATAAAGATTCATGATGCGATCAGCATCGTCAAATAGCTCAGATTCTTCGAACTCCTCGTTGTACCAAATTCCGTTGGGGTAGATGTCGATTGGCTCAGGGAAATGCGTGTAGAGACGCGCGAAGATGTCGCCCGCAAGCAAGTCGAAGAATTCCTGGTTGGCTCTGATGGCCTTAGCCATTGCTGGGGCTCATAATAGGGCCGCGCGATCTTATCTCGCAAATTGATAAGAAATAACAATAGCTTATTTGAGGAGGCTGGCGGGGCATGCAGGATGCCGATGGGTACGACATCTTCTCTAGCCCTCCCGATCAGCGTTTGAAATTGATTTCTAACCCCATGAAACCGTAAGAACGTTTTCCTATCCTTGCGATCGCGGCCGTTTGCCGTGAAGCGTTTTTCGGAG
The DNA here is from genome assembly GCF_047824785.1 of Nitrobacter sp. TKz-YC01. Lineage (GTDB taxonomy): Bacteria > Pseudomonadota > Alphaproteobacteria > Rhizobiales > Xanthobacteraceae > Nitrobacter. Next base: position 1,227,871 of record NZ_CP181167.1, read on the forward strand.
ATCGCAATCGCCGCAAAGTTCATCGAGGGTGATCATAAGCAACGGCATTGATGTGGACCATGAAATAGTCTAAATACACAAATAGGATTGGACCGCTACATGGTCCGTATTGGAGTGAGCCATGCAAGTGTCTGTGACAGAAGCTAAAGGGCAGTTGACAGAGCTAGTTCGGCGAGCCGAGGCGGGGGATGACGTCATCTTGACGCGGCATGGCCATCCTGCCGTGCGGCTAGTGCCGATCAAGGCGGCGACGGACCGGACATCCCGTCGGACGCTACTTGAAGCTGTGCGGGCATCCGCCGCCGCCAAGGCCGCAGCCGGGCTGAGCGCGGCGCGCAGCCAGGACTTCCTCTATGGCGATGACGGCCTACCCAAATGATGGTGATCGATACGTCGGCTCTGATGGCGATCGTGCTCAATGAGCCGGGCGCGGATGCCTGCGTCGCAGCACTGGAGGCCGATGGCGATCTCCTGATCTCCGCTGGCACGGTGGCAGAGGCGTTGATTGTCGCCGCTCGACGAAATGTCGGCGAGGAGATGGAGCGCCTCATCGAAGGGCTCGGCTTCGAAATCGTCAGCGTGACGCCGGCATCGGCGCGGCGCATCGCGCATGCTTACGAAAGCTGGGGCAAAGGTGTGCATCCGGCGGCGCTGAATTTCGGGGACTGCTTCGCTTATGAGGTCGCCAAGGAGCATGGGTGCCTCTTGCTCTATGTGGGTGAGGATTTCGCGCGCACCGATATCGCGGGAGTCCTCTGATGCTGTCCGGCCGTAAGCGGATTGCCGACTTTGGAGTACCCGGACGCCAATCTCAGCGTTCGACCATGGGGTCGGAGTGCGGCGAACGCGGGTGTCAATCGGCCCTTTAATTGCGGGTTGTTGTCAACTCTCTTTTTGAAGCCATTCGGCAAAGTGGTAACGCTCGGCCCGACGGAGCAGGTCCGGGTTGCGCAGACGGGGCGAGCGCGGCTGGTGGATCGATAGCCAACTCGTATAGTGGGCCGATTAGCTGTCACCTGGCTTCAATGCGATCAGTTGCCCGTCGCTGGGGTCATGGTCCTTTCCGAGGTCGCAAGCGCCTCATGATGATGTCCGGATCGGGCGCCTCATCGTTTGCAACGGGGTGCGGACGAGCCGCCACCAGCCGATTGACCGAGGTCACCACGACCACCGTCCCAGCGGGACATCGCCAGCCCGGCGGACCGGGCCAGGAACTTGCAAAATAAGGTCAGGCCGGCGCGTTGCCCCAGTCGAATGATGTGCCGTCGACCCAGATGCAGTGGAGGATGACAGCGATCTTGCGGGCGATAGCAACCTTTGCCTTTTTCATGCCGATCCGCTTCGCAAGTTTCATACCCCAGGCTTTGAGGGAGGACCATTTCTTTGTTCGATAAAGCAGAACGGTCGCCGCCTCGTAAAGGTACGTTCGGAGGAGCCTGTCGCCCCATCGGGATATCTTGCCACTAGTGTCAGTCTCACCAGATTGGTTGCGCCGAGGTGTGAGGCCGAGATAGGCGCCGACTGTCGAGGCCGATCGGAAGCGAGACGGGTCATCGATCGTATGGCGGAACGTCAAGGCGGTGACCACGCCGACACCAGGAACTGTCATCAGGCGACGCGTCGTCTCGTCCGACTTCGCCAATCGGCGGACCTCGTCGTCAAATTTGCTTTGCTGCTGGCAGATGAGTTCATGAATCGACAAGAGCGGCGCGATCACGCTGAGGAGTTGATGATCTTCGCCCAATAGCTCGCCAACCTGGTTACGGAACTGTTGGCCAATGGCGCGAGGGAATAGCAACCCACACTCCTTGATCAGACTGCGGACCTGGTTCTCGATATCCCGGCGTATGGACACAAGGCGGAATCGCGCCACGAGGATAGCTCGAACCTTCTGGCTCTTCTCACTCTTGATTTTGACTTCTCGAAACCAACCAACCCGCACCAGTTCGGCAAGGCCCCGAGCATCGTTCTGATCGCTTTTGTTCATGCGGACCGATAGTGCTGCGTGTGCATGCCTTGCATCGATGCAAACGACGGGGAGTTCGACCCTACGAAGCTCATGCCAAAGCCAGCTCGCCATTGCGCCCGTCTCAAAGCCGATACGCTCCGCCAGTGGCGCATGTTTACGAAGTAACTTTGACAGATCTCCAGGATGAGACTTGGCCTTTCCTTCAAAAATTGCTTCACCCGTCTCATTGACTACGCAAACCGCAGTCTCTCTCTGCGAGACATCTAGCCCGACGTATTGCCGCATGACAGCTCCTCCGAATCGTTTGATTGCGAGAGGTAGACGATAACGGAGCTCTCGTGCCCGAGCGCTGACCGCAATTACGCCATCGTTCGCAAATTTGACCCCGTATCGGCGTTCAATTTTGACGCCTTTGCGCGGCGTGGTTTGATAGCGCTCGACTCGTCGGAGCTGGCCGGGATTGCGGAGACGAGGCGAGCGCGGGTGGCGTGATCGTCGTCGCGGCTTTTGAATCGCCAGCTGTCGTTGCCGGTCTCGACAATGTCGCAGTGGTGGGTGAGCCGGTCGAGCAGCGCGGTTGTCATCTTGGCGTCGCCGAACACGCTTGGCCATTCGCCAAAGGCGAGATTGGTTGTGACGACGATGGACGTGCGCTCGTAGAGCCTGCTGACGAGATGGAACAGGAGCTGGCCGCCGGATTGAGCGAACGGCAGGTAGCCGAGTTCGTCGAGGACGATGAAGTCCATCCTGGTCAGATGCTCGGCGATACGACCTTGTCGTCCGTTGCGGGTCTCGATCTCGAGGCGGTTGACGAGGTCGACCACGTTGTAGAAGCGACCGCGGGCGCTGGAGCGGATGCAGCTTCTGGCGATTGCGATGGCCAGATGGGTCTTGCCGGTGCCGGTACCGCCGACGAGCACGGCGTTGCGTTGCTGGGCGATGAAGCCGCCGCCGGCGAGGTCGTTGACGAGCGTCTGGTTGATCGGCGTGCCGTCGAACTGGAAGTCGGCGAGATCCTTGGCCAGCGGCAGCTTGGCGATGGTGAGCTGGTACTTGATTGAGCGGGCCTGCTTCTCATTGATCTCGGCGTTGAGCAGGTCGCCGACAATGCGCTGGGGTTCATGCTGGCGCTTGATGGCGGTCGCCATGATCTCGTCGAAGGCAGCTTTCATGCCATAGAGCTTCAACTCACCCATGAGGTCGAACAGTTGAGTACGTTCCATCAGATGGTTCTCCTAAGGCTGTCATAACGGGCACAGTCGGCGATCGGCGCATGGCGCAGGATCAGCGCCGCGGGAGTGAGGATGTTGGCTGGTGGAGCGGGTTCGCGTTGACGGGCCAGGATGTTGAGCACGACGTCAGCGGAATGAACGCCATGAGCGATCGCCTCGGCGCAGGCTGCTTCAACGGCCGGCAGACCATCGGTCAGCACCGCATTGAGGATGTCGACCATCTGCCGGTTGCCATCGTCGGTGCTGGCGAGCCTGCGCCGGATCCGTTCGATCGCGGCCGGCAGCACCCAGTCCTTGAAGGGAGCGCCGTTACGCAAGGCGCCGGGCTTGCGCGCGAGCACCGGCACATAGTGCCAGGGATCGTAGGTCGTCTCGCCGCGTGCGAAGGATCGCGGATGCTCCGCCACGATCCGTCCATCCTGACGGATTACGATGCGGTCGGCCTAGGCCTGAACCTCGACCGGGCGTCCGACGGCGCTGGCCGCGACCGAGTATTTGTTATTGTCGAAGCGTACCAAACAGGTCTTGGAGACAGACGCCGGCACCGCGTGGAAGCCGTCGAACCGGCCGGCATAGGGAACGAGCTTGGGGCGCTCGGCTTCGAACACGTCCCAGATCGTCTGATCGGCCAGTTCCGGATGGCGATGCGCCTTGGCGTAAGTGATGCATTTGTCGAGCAGCCAGACGTTTAGCTCGTCGAGGGTTTTGAATCGCAGCCGTGGCGTGAAGAAGCGTTCCCGGACCAGCCCGACCTGGTTCTCGACCTGGCCCTTCTCCCAGCCCGACGCCGGCGTGCAGGCAACCGGGTCAACCAGATAGTGGCTGCACATCTGCAGGAAGCGGCGATTGTAGCGGCGATCCTTGCCGACAAAGATCGTCTCCACCGCCGTCTTCATGTTGTCGTAGATGCCGCGGCTGCAGGTCCCTTTGAACAGCGCGAACGCCCGGTCATGGGCGTCGAACACCATCTCCTGCGTCTCGCGCGGATAGGCTCGCACGAACAGCATGCGGCTGTGGCACAGCCGGACATGAGCGACCTTCACGATCGCCGTCACGCCGTTGAGGAGAACGATCTCATGGCTCCAGTCGAACTGGTAGGCTTCGCCCGCCGCAAAGCTCAACGGAACATAGGCCGCCGCGGTCGATTGCCCGCGCTCCTTGTTCCACCGCCTGGCGTAACGCCGCACGGCATCGTAACCACCGTCATAGCCGCGGCCGCGAAGCTCTTCGAAAATCCGGATCAAGGTCAGTTGTTCGCGCGCGGATTTGGTCGCGTTCGCCGCCAGCAACACATCGAGCTCAGATGCCCAGTGTCCAAGCTTGGGCCGCGGCTGAACCTGCCGCTCGTACTCGAACGAGGTCTCTCCCGACCTCAGCACCTTCCGGACCGTGTTCCGGGACACCTTAAGGTCGCGGGCGATCGCCCTGATCGTCTTGCCCTTGATGAAGTGTTCGCGCCGTATCCGCGCAATCGTCTCCACGACCAGCATCTCCCACCACCTGCTTCGTTACAAAGCAGGCAGCGCAACAGACCAACCTTCAGGGGGTCAATTTTGGACGCCGAGCCCCCGGCTTAGAGGGTCAATATTGCAGGCCGAATGACAGGCCCCTTCCAGCGTGCGCCACGCCGTATAGCCGTTGCTCATCACGATGCCGCGGTAATCCCCGAGGAAGGCCTGCGGGTGGATCTGGCCGCGGCCTGGCTGATAATCCAGCAAAACGATCGGCTCGTGACTGTCCTTGCCGCTGCGGTAGGCCCACATATACGATGTGCTGGTGGCCTCTCGGTCTTTTTCCTTCAGCACCTGAACCGTCGTCTCGTCGCCATGGATGAGAGGTTGCGATCGAAGCCGCAGCTTCAGGGCGTCATGAATGCGATGCAGATGCTTTTCGCTCGAGCCGATCACCCAGTGGCCCAAAGCGCCGCGGTTGACAGGAACACCGGCGCGTTCGAAGGCTTGTGCCAGGCGGTAGAGCGGCGTGCCATCGACATATTTGTGAACCAGCGCGAACGCCAGCGTCGAGGCCGTGGCGACGCTGCCCGGCAACGGCTGCGTCGGCATCGGCGCGGTCACGACAGGGGCGTTGATCCCGGTGCGATCGCAATGGCGGCACGCATATTTGAATCGCACATTCTGTAAAACCTTCGCCTTCACCTCGATATGAAGTTGCTCGGTAACAGCCTCGCCCATGCGATGCATCTGGCCACGGCAGCACGGACACGCCTTCTGATCGTCGGGAAGATCATACTCAACCCGCTCGCGCGGCAGGCTCGCCGGCAGCGACCTGCGGCCGCGCTTCTTTCCCGTCGTGCTTTCGAGGGGCGGCAATCCCGTGTCCGGAAGTTCGGCGATATCATTCGTTGCACTGCCGGCGTCATCCTCATCGGCGGCCTGCTCGGCTTCATTGAAGAGACGATCGACGTGCTTTTCGCTGCGCGGCGCAAACCGATGCAGGCGTGCCAGCGCCAGTTCTTCCTCTAGTTGGACGACGCGATCCGTACACCACTCAAAAGCAAAAGGTGAAGGGAAATTCACGCTTACCATCAATCCGCAAGATCTTCCAGAGCATCGCCACGCGCCCTGAGATGTACCGCATGTTCAACCAACATCGCAGTGACCCCGCATATGGTGTCGGCGAGTGGTTCGAGACGGCCGAGGCCGAGCATGACAGTCTCGCCTGTCCCGCGAGGTCGCAATAGCCATGAAACTAGCGCGCCTTCCCGTCGATGACGAGCGCGAAGAAGATGCTGGTGACGCTGCCGGTCATGAACCCGCGTAGCGCGAACATATCGCCGCGCATGAAGAGCGGCGGTAGGATCTCGAGCATGCTGTCGTCGCCGCGATCGGCAGGGGTTCACCTGGTCGAACGATCGCAGGGTGGGATCACAGGGTGGGAATGAGTGACAGAAGCAGTTTCGTACCGGGCGTGCCCTGGCGCCAGGTCCGTGAAGTCGCCTGCGCGCTGTCAAGCGGGGAGCCCGGCGAAAGCAATACTGGTCGGGTCGGCCGCGATGTTTCCTACAGTAGGGATTTCCTTTACGCGATCACCAACTGAACCAGGCAACCCGCCGACCTGGCGCCATGTTATTGCGAAGCCGCGTGCGCATCGCGCTTGCTGGCGCGAGCTTCCATCCAGCCGAACCAGGCTACATACAATGTCGGCAAGAAGATCAGCGTCAGGATGGTCGCCACCAACAGCCCGCCCATGATTGCAAACGCCATTGGCCCCCAGAACACCGTCGACGCAATCGGGATCATCCCGAGAACGGTCGAAACAGCCGTCAACATGATCGGCCGAAAGCGTGATGTACTCGCTTCGATCGCCGCCTGGCGCACGTCCTTACCCTGCGTCCGCTCGGCTTCGATCTGACCAATCAGGATCACTGCATTCTTGGTGATCATGCCGAGCAGCGCCAGAATGCCGAGAATAGCGACGAAGCCGAGCGGCCGATTGGAGATCAGCAACGCGGAGACGACGCCGATCAACCCGAGCGGCGCCACGCTCAACACCACGAGCAGTCGCTGAAAGCTCTGCAATTGGAACATCAGAACCGTCACCATGATGAACAGCATCAACGGGACGACTGCAACCACGGAGGCTTGCGACTTGGCGCTCTCCTCAACCGTTCCACCAACGGCAATCCGGTAGGATGGCGGCAAGCTCTTGTTCAGATCAGCGGTCGCAGGAGCCAGGGCATTGATCACCGCTTCCGGCAGCGCGCCTGCCGTTACATCGGCCTGGACGGTGAGGGTTGGAACACGGTCGCGCCGCCACACCACCGGGTAGTCCTGGGTATATTCGAACGTTGCAAATTGATTGAGTGGGACCGTCCTGCCATTCGGCAGAGGCACCTGTAATGTGCGCAAAGTTTCGAGCGAGACGCGCTGCTCGTCGGTCGCCCGCACCACCACATCAACGAGATAGATATCGTCGCGCACCTGAGAAATCGACGTGCCGGAGATCACCGTGTTCAGCACGCCGGCAAGCGTCTGCGAGCTCAGTCCCAGTTGCCGTGCTTCGTCCTAGTCGATTCGAATGCGCACTTCACGTGTCGGCTCGATCCAGTCGAAACTGATTTTCTCAGCCTGGGGATTCGTCGCGACCACCTGCGCCAGCTTGAAGGCTATCTCCCGCACCTTGGCAATATCCGGGCCGCTCACGCGGTATTGCACGGGCCAACCGACCGGCGGCCCCAGCTCAAGAGGAGAAACTCGCCCGATGACGTTCGGAAAGTCGTTCGCCAAAATCTTCTCGAGCTTGCCTCGCAACCGCTCGCGTGCGTCCACATCCTTGGCGACGATCACCGCTTGCGCGAAGAAATTGCTCGGCAGTTGGACGTCAAGCGGCAAGTAGAAACGGATCGCGCCCTGGCCGACATAGGTGCTCCAGCGCTCGATATCCGGATCATCTTTCAGAGCTGCATCAAATCGACTGGCGACGGTTCCGGTCGCGAAGATCGATGCGCTCTGCGGCAGGCGAAGGTCGACCAGCAGTTCGGGGCGATCCGACGATGGAAAGAACTGGTTCGGAATGAGCGGAATCGCAAAGATCGAAGCGACAAACATCGCTACCGTAAGCGTGATCGTCGCCCATTTCATTCGCACCGCAAGCGTCAGGAAGCTCCGATAGGCGCGCATCACCGGCCCCGGCCTTGATTCCCCAGCGCCTTCAGGCGCTTTGAGGATCAGAACGCCGAGCAGCGGCGCAAAAATCACCGCAACGAACCATGACACCACGAGCGCGATCGCGACGACCGCAAACAGGGAGAACGTATATTCGCCTGCCGAGCTTGCGGCAAAGCCTACGGGAACAAAGCCCGCGATTGTGACGAGCGTGCCAGCCAGCATGGCGAACGCGTAGGTCCGAAACGCAAAAGCACCAGCCTGCACCTTGTCGTCGCCAGCAGCCAGACGGGTGAGCATGGCATCCGTCGTCGTCATCGCATCGTCGACCATCAGTGCCAGCGCGATGATAAGCGCACCGAGCGAGATGCGCTGCATGTCGATGCCGGCCAGATCCATGATCGAAAACACGATGACCAGCGTCAGAGGGATCGACAACGCGATAATCAGGCCGGGGCGTGCACCCAGGCTGATCAGGCTAACCGCGAGGATAATCCCCACCGCCTGCCACAGCGATTCCATGAACTCGGCGATAGCGCTCTTCACCGTCACCGCCTGGTCTGCCACGAGCCGCGACTCGATGCCGATCGGCAGATCCGCGGTGATTTCATTCATCACGCGCTTGATGTTACGGCCAAGCGTGAGAATGTCGCCACCGTCACGCATCGCGATGGCAAGACCGATGGCGGGTTCACCGTTGACCCGAAACTGCGGTTGCGGTGGATCCGCATAGCCGCGTCGGACCTGAGCGATATCCGCAAGCCGCAGCATACGACCACCAACGGCGAAATTGACATTCAGAATATCCTGTTCGGAAAGAAATGCGCCGGATACGCGCAGCGACAGCGTTTCCTCACCCGTCTGGATGATGCCGGCAGGCTGGACGATATTCTGGGTCTGCAGCGCAGCAACAAGTGCCGATCGATCGACGCCAAGATTAGCCAATTCCTTCATGGATACTTCGACGAATATCCGTTCGTCCTGAGCGCCCAGGATCTCGATTTTCGAGACGTCAGGCACCCGAAGGAGCTTCGAGCGCGCTCGCTCGACGTAGTCACGCAACTCGCGATGCGTAAATCCGTCCGCGGTGAATCCGTAGATGATGCCGAACGTGTCGCCGAACTCGTCGTTGAAGCCCGGCCCGACGATGCCGGCCGGCAAGGTGCTGCGCATGTCGCCGATGCTCTTGCGGACATGGTACCAGGTATCGGCGACCTGTCTGGCGTTAGCACTACCTTTCAAATTGACAAAAATCGTGGTGACGCCGGCGGTTGTGATACTTCGAATAAAGTCGAGGTGCGGCGTTTCCTGCAGAGTCCGCTCAAGCCGCTCCGTCACCTGATTTAGGGTATCTTCGACCGTTGCTCCCGGCCACGCCGCCTGAACCACCATCGTCTTGATGATGAAGGTCGGATCCTCGCCGCGACCAAGACGGAAATACGAGAATGTACCGGCGAAAATGGCGACAACCATGAAGTAGACGACAAGCGAACGATGATTGAGCGCCCACTCGGAAAGATTGAACCGCATTACTGTTCCGCCCCGAGCAGACGCACCTGCTGGCCCGGGCGCAACGCCTGCACCCCGGCCGTAACCACTGTCTCACCGACGTCGAGCCCCTGGGAGATGGCAACGCTTGCCGGATCGAACCGCAGCACGTCGACATTACGAAGCGACGCCGTCAGCTTCACGGGATCGATAACCCAAACGGCCGGCTTCTGATTGGCCTTGGTCAGCGCCGTCGCCGGGATTTCAATGATCGGCACAGCCTCCATTTGCATGGAGCCGGTCAGGGTTGCGCCGAGCCGCATGGCTTCCGGCGGATTGTCGAGCCCGACCCTCACCGCAAAGGTCCGAGTGACGGGATCCGCCTGCGGCGCCACTTCGCGAACGCGCCCTACGGCTGTCACGTTCGGCGCATCGGTCAAGTGAACGCTGATCACCGGATTGGCGGGCGCCGAGCGCAAGATCGTGGCAGGCACATCGAACACCGCGTCACGTCCGTCCTGGCGCGCCAGGCGCACGATCATCTGACCGGCTTGCACGACCTCGCCAGGCTCCGCGCCGACGTCGGTGACAACACCAGGCGCATCGGCCTTGAGTTCGGTAAACTCGACAAGATCATGCGCGCTTTTGAGCTGTGCTTCGGCGGCGTCGACCTGCGACTGCGTGGTCGTCGCGGCCTTCTTCGCTTGATCGAACAGCACCGCCGTGGTCCATCCCTGGCGGAACAGCGTCTCCTGACGTTCGAACTGATTGCGCGCCTGTGTTAGCGCCGCCTGCGCCGCGACCAGGTTCGCTTGCGCGGAACGTAATGCGTTCTGCTCGTTCTGTGGTTCAAGCCGGCCGATCAGTTGGCCAGCCTTGATACGGTCACCGACGTTGACGGGCCGCTCGATCATTCGCCCTGCGATACGAAAGCCGAGAGCGGCCTGGTCCTGCGCCTGAACCTGTCCGGTCAAGATAACCGGTACGCCAGTCGCGCTCTTGCTGATTGTTACCGTGCGAACGGGGCGCACCTCAGGCGCTGCAGGCTCCGGCTCCTGCGAACAGCCAGCGATCACCAGCGCCAGCACGGGAGCCAGCGACACGGGTCGCAGCACACGAGCCTCAAACCAGGATTTCGATTGAACCGTGAATCTTGTGTTGCTGTAACGCGCGGACAATCCGACCTCCAGACCTTTAGATCTTTTGCCCTTTGAGCACGGCCCAATGTTTTACAAAGAGTGTCGCAGCCAGGAGAGAGTGTCAAGAATACGCAGGTCTGTTGTAGAAAAGGACGGCTCACGAGAGCAGCAGCAGATCGAAATTCTTGCTCTCGTATCGTAAATACGAAATCGCGGCATTGACGAAAAAGCGATGCCCGGCACTACGTTGCTACTGGCGTCCGGCCCTCCGTGTGTGGCGTGCATCCTGCGGCGAACTAATTTTTCTCAAACCGTATAGATTTGTTGCAGCGTGATCAATCGTAAGCCGCGTGATGATCTATGCTCGCGCTGTTCGTATGGTATCGGAGCAGCCTGCCTACATCGCCATGGCGCGAATCAATAGGCGGCGTCATGGATTTAGGTGTCTTGCACGATCAAGTCACGTGTACCCAGCGCATTTTCATGACTCCCATTGATAGGAAACTCTTCCGAGCTTTACAGCTCAGTAGCAATCCGGCAGCGTCGAACGCATGATGGCACAGAGTTAAAGATAATAAGGGGTTTAAAGATAGGACGATCGTCGCGGAGAATAGTCACGCCGACGGCGACACGAAGCCCAAACCACGTTGCCGTAAACTTTGCCAACGAACAGGCCTCGGAATTGAACTGCGTCTCCGCCGAAATCAGAAACCGAGCCGTGTATGGTGTGCCGGCGTGACCTACATCCCGATGCGACGCGGCTTCCTTTATCTGGTTGGGGCTATGGACTGGGCCGGCCGGAAGATCCTGGCCTGGCAACTGTCGAACACGAGGGAGGCTGACTTCTGCGTTGCAGTGTTGGAAGAAGCCATTGCCCGCCACGGCAACCCGGATATCTTTAATACCGACTGGGACTCGCAGTTCATCGGCTTTGCCTTCACCAGCACATTGAGGAAGGCCGGCATCCGCATCTCGATGAACGACCGCGGCCGATGGATGGACAATGTCTTTAATCGACCGACTGTGGCGTTCGCTCAAATACGAGTGTGTGTTCCTGAATGTCTTCGAGACTGGTGGCGAGGCACGAACCGGGATCGGACGTGGGATCGGCTATTACAGTGCCGATCTCCCGCACTCCACCTTCGGCGGCAAGACGCCTGACGAGGTTTATGCTAGCGCCTATTCCGCAAAAGTGGATACCGGTTTTGCGATTAGAATACGCGCAAGTTACGGATTGAGGGCATTTTCTTGCGGCTAACCGGATTCCGCTTAGCTGGAAATACTCTAGTTGTTTAGTCCTGTCAGTCTTCTTGGACGGTGATTGATCTGTGGCACATTGATCGTCGCACGATAGGTCAGCACCACGAACTGCTTCGCGCATTTCCAGTCGTTCTCTATGCGAACGGCCCGAGCAAACGATATCTTCGCAACCGCTCAACTCCCCGCAAGCTGCTGACAGCCTTGACGGCCGTACATCCGCAAACGTCGCAGGACGCCTGCTTTGTAGGGAAGGTGGAGTACCGGGGAGAGAAGGAGCTGAAGGCGTTTCTGAGAATGACGGACGTCTCGAGATATCGGCGCGAGGGTTTGCGCGATTGCTTTTGCTCAAGCCATTCTTCGCGGAGTGTCTGAGAGCCGCCTCTGCCGGAGGGATGAACGCGTTGGACGCATCGTGGGCCCCACCATTTTCCCCTCGCAGCCGATGGCTGCTTACTTTCGAGCGCTTGTGGCTCTTTAAATCGCCGTTGTCTCAGAACGATCCCAGTGTCGAACCGAGTACGATGACCGCTGCCAGCGCTATCAGTGCGCCGACGATACTGACGACGACGATATCAAGATAACTTTCGCCATGGGTGGATCCGCAGACCGCAAGCAGCGTCACGACGGCACCGTTGTGCGGCAGGCTATCGAGTGTGCCCGCGCCGATCACCGCAACACGATGCATCAGCGCCGGATCGATGCCCTGCTGGGCGGCGATCCGCATGTAGGCTTCACCGAGCGCGTCGAGCGCGATCGTGAGGCCGCCGGAGGCCGAACCCGTGAGGGAGGCGAGTACGTTCGTCGCCACGGCAAGTGATACAAGGGGACCGCCCTCGATTTCCAGCACCCAGCTCCGTACCAATTCGAATGCGGGCAGCGCTGCGATAACCGAGCCGAAGCCGACGAGGCTCGCGACGCTCAACACCGGCAAGGCGGAAGCATTAACGCCGGCATCCATCGATGCGCGCAGTGTAGGCAGGCGTCGATAGTTGACGGCGATGAGCACGACGATCGCGGCTGCAAGCGCGGTCGCCACGGCCCACACGCCGCCAACGGCTGCCAACGAGGTCGAACCCCAGGCTTCTTGGGCGAGCCAGGACGCGTCGAGGCGAGGCAACACGAACAGCGACATCAGCAGGTTGACGCCAAAGACGACCGCGAGCGGCAGCATGGCGACACCGATGGGAGGGTCGTCCTTGCTTTGATCGCCATGAAATATCTCGGCCGGGTCGAACGCGCCCGAGGTCGTGGCGCGCTCGCGAACTATGGGATCGCTTGCTGCGTCCGAGGCCGCGGCTCCCTGCGTTCCATAGCCTTCGCCGTTACGGTGGGCCTTGGCCTCGGCGCGGGACAGCCACCACAGGCCGAAGCCCAGTATGATGGCCGAGGCCAGAATTCCGAGGCCCGGCGCCGCAAACGGCGTGGTGCCGAAGAACGGCATCGGGATTGCATTCTGAATTGCCGGCGTTCCCGGCAGCGCCGACATCGTGAACGTGGAGGTGCCGAGAGCGATCGCCGCCGGCATCAGCCGTTTCGGAATCTGTGCCGCCCGAAACAACTCATGCGCCATCGGAGCGAGTACGAAGAAGGCGACAAACAGGCTGACGCCACCGTAGGTAACCAGCGCGCCGGCGAGAACGACCGCAAGGACCGAGCGTTGCGGACCGAAACGCGCGGTCATGAACCTGGCGATGGCCGACACCGAGCCGCTGTCCTCCATCAATTTGCCGAACAGCGCGCCGAGCAGAAAAATCGGAAAGAACTGCATGATGAAGCGTGCGGCACTGCCCATGAACGTTTGCGTCCAGTGGGCGAGCAGCGGTTCGCCTGCCAGTCCGGCCGCAGCGACGGCGGCGGCTGGAGCGAGCAGGAGCACGCTCCAGCCGCGATACGCCAGCCAGATCAGGAGCCCGAGGGCGACGAGAATTCCAAGCAGTCCCATGGGTCAGATCTGCCGCAACAGATCGTCGATATTGAGGGTGGAGCGTTTCCCTAGATCCATGACATGTGCCTCCAGGAAGGCCTGCGCCGACCTTCGCCCCTCCGCGTGCAGGAGAGTAAAGAAAGCCCACTCGGCGTTGAGCTTCGAAGACGCACCGAGTTCGGTCAGCATCTCACTCCCGATCCGGTGGATTCGCATGCCTGCCCATTTTGCTCCCTCGGCGCCGCCCGGATCGGCGACCTGCCGGAGCAAGGCCATCATGCGCAGTTCTTTGAGCAGGACGGCGTTGAACGAAACCTCATTCAGCCTGTTCAGGATCTCGGCAGCCGATCGCGGCGGTTTCTTGCGCTCGACCGGATTGATGGTCACCAGAATGGTGTCCTGCGAATTGCACTCACGGACCAGGGGCGTGATCGTCGGATTGCCCGAATAGCCGCCGTCCCAGTAGAGTTCGTTATCGATCTCGATAGCCTGAAACATCGTCGGCAGGCAGGCAGGCCGACGCGAGCAGAACCTCCGGCGTGAGAGCGTCGTTCCTGAACACATGACCGCGGCCGGTCCGCACATTGGTGGCGGTGATGAACAGCTTGATCGGCGATGTTGCCAGCCGCTTGAAGTCGACCAGATTGGCTAGAATCTCACGTAGCGGATTTTTCCCCTCGGATTCATCTGATAGGGAGACACGAGGCGAGACATGAGATCCATAGCCACGTACATGGGCGACGAGTCCAACGTCCAGCGGCCGAGCATCACATCGAGCGGTCCGCGCTGGAACGGGCTGAAGCGCGCCGCCTCGGAGACCCGGCGCCAGAACGTCTCGAGTCCAATTCTTGCTCCGTCGGCCCCACCTTTTGTGTAGCCGTCGGCCAGGACGGCGGCATTCATGGCGCCGGCCGAGGTTCCGGAAATGCCGTCAATCTGCAGCCAGGGCTCCTCGAGCAGCCGATCGAGCACGCCCCAGGTGAAGGCGCCATGCGAGCCTCCGCCTTGCAGCGCAAGGTCGATGAGTACGGGATCGCGCGTGACGGCAGCCTTGGTGGCTTCGACAGGCATTGGACCTCGCAAAAATCGTACCCGCAGCAAATTACCGCTGGGCAATACCAGTTAGCATACAGGCAGGTCTCAAGCCCAACAGGAAGCTGGCAGGAGCGGGACGCCAGGAATTGTTCACCGACGCGAGACGTCGGAAGCAGCGTTGCCGTTCCTTTGGCTCGCGAAGCTGCTCTGTCCCGATGCCTTCACCGATATCGATATGGTCGCGGAGACGCGCGCCTCTTACCGGAATTTCTATCGCATCGATTTATCCGACGACGAGGTCAAAGAGTTCCTGTCGCCGTCCGAATGAACGGAGCACAGACGATCCTGTCTCCAAAGCCCGCGTATCATCGTGCATAGCATAGAAGTAACATCCCTATGCCGCACTGGGTCATTCAAGCCTCCGCGCCGCGGTGCTGATTTCGCCAAGTCTGGGGACCTTCCGCCGAGTTCGCAGTAACGAAAGGAGGGCCGACGACACCGCGGGCCGACGACACCGGCGGAACGATCTGGCCGATCTCCGACGCCGGCCGCAGCGAGAGGGCCTGATAATTGGCGAGGGGGCCTGATAATTGGAAAGGGTGGCTCGCGTCAGCTATACCGTTCCGTCTTGATGCGCGCCTAACCTCCAGTATTCGCCATTGCAAATGGTCGCGACGGCTGGAAGATTTGCTCCTTGAGACCCGGGCTCACCGTTTACAGCCGAAAGGAGCCGAACCTTGAAGCCCGATTACATATATACTTTATTCCTGTCACAAGGAGATGCGAGATGGCGATGACGGCCACCCAGGTCACTTTCGATACGCCGGCGCCGGAGTTCCGGCTTCCGGCGACCGACGGCAAGATTTACAGTCTGGACGACTTTGCCGGCGAAAATGGCACCGTCGTGGTCTTTATCTGCAACCATTGCCCCTACGTCAAAGCGGTGATCGACCGCATGGTCGCGGACGCGCGGGTGCTTATGTCGGAGGGCATTGGTTTCGTGGCGATTTGCTCGAACGATGCGGAGAACCGTCCCGAGGATTCATTTGAAAATATGAAGCATTTCGCCAAGGCTCATAATTTCCCGTTTCCCTATCTGCATGATGGAACCCAAGAAGTCGCGCTAGCGTACGGGGCGGTGTGTACGCCGGACTTCTTCGGTTACAGCGCCGACCGCAAGCTTAAGTACCGCGGTCGGCTCGACGAAGGCCGCAAAACTCCGCCTCGCGCGGAGGCGCCCCGAGAGCTTGTCGAAGCCATGCGCGCGATTGCGCGCACCGGTCTGGCGCCCGCTGACCAACAGCCGTCCATCGGCTGCTCGATCAAATGGAAGGGTGCCTAAAACCGATCCTTCACCATAGGTCGCACCAGCGAAATCATAGGTCGCACCAGCGGCAAGATTGGGATCGATCTCGCCGCTTCTGCACAGGAAGATCAGCGTGGCGGCCGCGAATAGAACAATGATTGTGTATCAACCCACCGCATTGTCGTCTCGCCTTCGTACGTGCGAGCATGATGATCTGGATCGCGCGCCCCTCCGGAATGGGACTCACTTGGGCAGATGGGACTCACTTGGGCACGTCATTCTTGTAGATAGCGCCATCCTTCATGATGACGAGGAAGTTCTTGCCCGGATCTGCGACGAGGTTGATGTTGTCCAGGGGATTGCCATCGACCAGAAGCAGGTCCGCGAGCGCACCCTGTTCCACAACACCGAGCTTGCCCGGATAAGGGTTGCGTTTGCCGGAGAGCGCCAGCAGTTCGGCGTTTGTCGACGTCGCCATGACCAGCGTTTCGACGGGAGTGTACCAGCGCACAAGCGAGGCCAGAATGGCCCCCTGTTGCCGCGCCAGCGCGCCCGAGAACAGCACATCGGTGCCCCAGGCCGTCTTGATGTTGTACTTCTTCGCCAGCTTGTAGGTCCTGGCTATGCCGGGCCAGACCTCATCCGCCTTGGCGCGCTGGACTGAACCCACCGGAAAGCCCAGCCTCAAGTCTTCGGGGAGCGGCTGCATGCTCAGCCAAATGCCCTTCTCGGCCATCAGTTTGGCGGTTGCGTCGTCCATCAACATGCCGTGTTCGATGCACTTCACACCGGCGGCAATGGATCGCTGGATCGCAGCCGGCGTAAAGGCATGGGCTGCGACGTACGTTCCCCAGTTCTCGGCGGCTTCGACCGCAGCGCGCAGTTCAGCCTCGGTGAAGGTGGACACGTCGATCGGACTGAAGGGTGACGACACTCCGCCGCCCGCCGTCACTTTGACCTGGGAGGCACCCTGCATGAGTTGCTCCCGAACGCGCAAACGTACCTCGTCAGGACTGTCCGCGACCATGGCGCCGCCGACCTGCTCCATGCGGGTGAGCAGACCGCCGATCGTTCTCGGCAGATCGGTGCGCTGGCGGAAATCGCCGTGTCCGCTCGTAACGGTGATAACGGCGCCGGAGGGATAGACGCGCGGGCCCTTGACGATTCCTTCGTCGATAGCGGCCTTAAGTCCGAACACCGGGCCGCCCACGTCGCGAACGGTGGTGAAGCCGCGCATGAGCGTGTCTTTAGCTTCTGCGGCAGCAAGAAGATTGACGTAGCCGACGTCACCGAATGACTGTGCCGGAGTCACCCGGATCAGCATTGCGTGCCAATGCGCGTCGATCAGGCCCGGCATCAGCGTGCGTCCGCCGCCGCCGATGATGCGGGTATCCGCTCTGCGATCGACCGCGATGGGCTGGGTCGAGATCGTCTCGATCTTGTTGCCGCGCACCAGAACGTTGGAGGGCGCGGAGAGCGCGGCGCTTCTGCCATCGAAGATGCGCACGTTCTCGAACAGCGTGACGGCGCTGCTCGCCGGCGGACTGTCTTGCGCGCGGACGCCGGACGGCAGTCCGACGCTCATGAGCAGGAGCGTGGCAACAAGAGCGCGTCGAAACATCAAAGTCATGCGATCGCCTCCCGGGCGGATGTGGCATGCTTTCAGATGACATTTTACTTTATTGCGTCAATTTACGTCGACGATACGCGGTTCCGTCGAGTGGTGCAACGGCGCGCCGGATTGAAAGCCGTTTCGTCGCCAGCTATCCAGCGGCAAGTTCGCCATCGTCCAAAAGTGCCACGAGTTCATCCTTGTCCCGTGGCGGCCTGTTATCAACCGCCAGCTTGGCAGGGGCGTCTTGCGGAGCGGATCGGTGTCGTGGCAGTTGGGGCCGCCGCGAGGCATCGGGCCAATCATCGTCCTGCACTTACGGCGTTCCTACCTTCCAGCGATGCGAGGTCGGGGCGTTGAACACAGTTCGGATTTATGTAACCTGAATCAGGGCGACCGCTACAGCTTTTTCGAGCGAAGCGGATGACCTGCTCGCGTGAAGAAAACGCGTCAAATCAAGATTATAGAGCTCCGCCTCTGATGCCATCAGAAGCGAAAAGGCTCTAAAAGTTGATCCGACTACAGGGGCGCATTGTTATGAGCTTTTCATTCAAACATTGGCCTGGTTTTTTCAAAGCTGCTTTTGTGATCATCATCGGCGTGGTGATGACCTTGGCGACCTTCTTTCTGGTGGCAGTTTTCGCGCCGGAGAAGGTCAGAGCGACGCTCAAGGATATCGGCCGGGCCGGCGAAACAGTGTCCGCCATATTGCCTCCACCGCTGCCGGCCGCGCAGATGCCTTCGAAGGCTTATTGGCTCAAGCAAAACTGGTCAGCGCGCGAGCGCTTCTGGTTTCATCATGCATCTCAAGGTACCGCGACCTTTCCAGTGCCCTATGACTGGTTCGTCTCGCTTGAGCGGGCGGAGCTTGCGGTGTTTTCCACGCCAAAGCTGCTGAGCGATGGAGATTATCTGATCCGTTTTGGCTTCATTCCCAGTCCGCGCAAACCTGACAGCAGCGCGTCCGATTTCGGTTACAGCAAGGACTCGCTTAATGCCAGTTCTGCGGCCGAACCCGAACAGTTCAAGAATTATCCCGAAAATCCGGATGGGTTACCCGTGGGCTTTGCAAGGCTGGAAAGCGGCGTCGAGCCGGCTACCGGCCAGCCTTATCCCGCTCAACTTGGCTTCACCTGCGCCGCCTGCCACACGGGCCAGATCCGTTATCGGGATGTCGACATTCGCTTTGACGGCGGGCCGGCGATGGTCAATCTCGGGAATCTGGAGTCCGCCATCGGGCTTTCGATTTTTTACACGGTTCACGTTCCCACGCGTTTCAATCGTTTTGCCGATCGTGTCATCGCGCGCGCTGTAAGAGCTGGTTCGCCGCCGGCCGATCACTCCGCATTCAAGGAAGACCTAAAGAAAAAACTGCGGCAGACCCTTGATAAGATCAAACGCGAAAGGGATTGGAGCAAGGCGATTCTTGCGCGTGACAATATGACTTATATCGATGAAGGATTTGGCCGGCTCGATGCCCTCAACCGGATCGGCAATCAAATCTTCTTCTCGAATTTGCTGCCACCGGTCACCAGGGACAACCAAGCGTTTCCCGAGGTGCTTGCGCGGAATTATGTGCGGCCTGATGCGCCGGTCAGCTTTCCGCCGATCTGGGACGTGCCGTGGTTCCTTTGGGCGCAGTATGACGGCTCAGTCCAGAATGAACTCGTCCGCAATGCCGGGCAGTCGCTGGGGGTGAAAACAAAACTCAACCTGACAGAGCATTCGGATCCAGATCGGCCGCTGTTCAGGTCGTCGATGAAGATGAAGAACATCTTCTGGATTGAGGAAATGCTTCGCGGGCCTGATCCGTTTGCCGATAACGCGCCTGGTCAGGCGCCGGAATTCAAGGGGCTGGTCGCGCCCAGATGGAAGGAGGCCGCGGATATATTCGAGAACGATCCAGCCTGGCGGGTCGACGGGGAGAAAGTGAGAAGCGGTCGACGGCTCTATGCCGAGCTTTGCGTCGAGTGTCATCGCGGTCCGGTGCGCGATCCCGAGTTCGACAGGGAACGGCCCGATCTTTCGTTCTGGCGCGCCGAGAATCCGGACCGGGCCGAGAAGAACTGGGTTACGATCGGCGGTCGCAGGTTTTTCAATGCCGTTGAAAAGCCGGTCGCCGTCATGGGCACTGATCGCCAGCAGGCTCGTGTTCTGTCCGAGCGCCAGGTCTATTTACCGCCTTCGCTTGGCGTGAATCCAATCAAGCAGCTCAACGCGCAGTGGTCCTGCGACCTGCCGCCGAATGACGAAGCGCTCAACGCTTCGTTCACGCTGGCGCTGATGGCGGTGGTCGACAAGTCGATCGACCAATGGTTCAAGGACAACCCGCTACCGGCGGATCAGGAGAAGATCATGCGGGGGGAGCGACGGAACTGCCAGAACAAAAAGACCTTCAAGCCGATTTCGTCTGATAGCGGCAAGCCCGCCAATCCGCCGATCGTCCTGGTGCCGCACTATCGCGCACGACCGCTCGACGGTGTCTGGGCCACGGCGCCTTATCTTCACAACGGCTCGGTGCCGACCCTGCATGATATGCTCACCCCACAGCACCTAAGGCCGCGGGTTTTCTGCGTCGGAAGCCGGGAGTTCGATCCTGTCAAAGTCGGCCTTTCGGTGAAATCTGGTGAAACGTGTGCTGCCGGTATCACCCGTTTTGATGTAACCGGACTTGGAAACAGCAATCTTGGGCATTCATTTGAAGGCGCCGAGACCGACAAGACCAAGCTGCCGAATGGCGTCATTGGACGCGGGCTGACCGAAGCCGAACGGGATGCGTTGGTGCAATACCTGAAAACGCTTTGAACAATCTGGCGGCCGTCGCCACGCGTAACTGCCTCACTCGCGGTTTCTTTTATGGAGCCCCGGGCCTTGCCGTCTAGAAAGAATCTAAGTCGTGCCGATTGCCACCTTGTCCGCTTCCGCTTAAGCGAAATGAAATACTGAATGTTGGGGAAGTGCAGCCCTTTCGGTTTCTCTGCATGGAGCGGCTCGTGTCGGCTTGGGATCTGCAGGATTTGTTCCGGCGATTTGGCGCGGATCTGTTGCGACGGGCTTCAAAACGAGTCCAGTCCTCGGATATTGCCGCGGACATCATCCAGGACACGTTCTTGCGGCTGATGACCTCGGCTCCCTCGGCCGAAATCATCGAGAACCAGAAAGGCTATCTCTACCGGGTCGCCGACAATCTGGCGATCGACTATCTGCGCCGCCGCTCGGTGCAATCGAACCGCTTCGTCAGTCTCGATGTCGTGCAGAACATGCCCGACGACCTGCCCGACGCGGAGACGGTGTTGGCTTACAGGCGGGCCATCCAGACGCTCGCCGAGGCAATCGATGAATTGCCGCCGCGCTGCCGGCAGGTCTTCCTGCTGAATCGGTTCGACGGGTTGAACTATCGCGAAATCGCGGATCGACTGCGGATTTCGACCAGCATGGTCGAAAAGCACATCATGAAGGCCATCGGCCATTGCCGTAACCGAATGGACGGGCTGGTCGATTGAATTTATTCAAGTGCGGGGTGAGGCATTGAGGCTCTGCGATCGTTTCTGGATCGAAGGGCGCATGATGGTCGTCACTGCATCTCGTACGGACTCAGTCTGAATGCCCAAACCTTCCGTACCGCATTCGTCGCCGACGGCGCGCGATCAGGCGCTGGCCTGGTTCGTCCGGCTGAACTCAGGCGATGCAACCGCCGAGGAACGGGTCGCGTTCCGGCACTGGCAGGCCGCCGATCCAAGCCATCAGGCCGAGTTCGAGAAACTTGCCGCGATGTGGGGGCGGTTGGAGGCAGTGGAAGATCCGCGGCGCGTGTCACGGCGGCGCGCGCTGAAGACAGGGGCATCCGCGATTGGCGCCGCCGCGATACTCGGCGCCGGCTATCGGGCCGGCGTTTGGGATTGGCTCACGGGTGGCATCACCACGGATATCGGTGAAATCCGCACGGTCACACTGGCCGACAGTTCCCAGGCCGAACTTGACGCGGACACCGCTCTCTCGGTGAATTTCTCTGACGGGGAGCGCCGGATCGCGCTGCAGCGGGGCAGGGCGTTGTTCAAGGTCGCTGCCGACCCCGGCCGTCCGTTCTCCGTGATCGCGCGCAACGGCGTCACGACGGCGCTCGGGACGCAGTTCGTCGTTCATTGTGCGAATGACGGGGTGGTCGTGACCGCGCTGGAACATGCCGTCACGGTTCGTCTGGACGGCAGCGCCGATGATGCGCAGGCGACGCTTGGGGCGGGCATGCAGATCGCCTATGACAGCAAGAGCCTTGGAAGCATGAAGCCGGCCGGCCAGACCGAGGTCGCCTGGCGTAGCGGCAAGCTGATCTTCGAGGATGAATCATTGATCAGCGTCATCAGCGACCTCAACCGCTACAGGGCAGGGCGCATTGTCCTGTTCGGCGACGGGCTCGGTGCGCTGCGGGTGAGCGGCATTTTCAATGTTCGCGATCCAGGCGGGGTATTGGACGCGATTGCCCGTACCCTGCCGGTCACCATGACCAGCATTACCCCCTATCTCGTTGTCATCCGTCCCGCCTAGAGCATTATCGCTTCTGATTGAATCAGAAGCGGGGCTCTATGCCTGATCCAAAGAAATATCGAGAACATCTTGAAAGTGCTCTGGCTGACGTGAGGTAAGCGCCGCTGGTCTTCGTCTTGGAGAACATGAGGAGCCATCGGCCCGTCCGATGGTTCGATGTCGAAGGGGCGAGGGTTGGTACATGGGATCGAGAAAGGGCGCATGGGGCGCGGCTGCGTTGGTCGTTGCAGCCATGACAGGCGAATGTGCGCTGGCGCAGGCGCAGCAGAATGTCACGGCGACTTCCGGCGTGGCGGATCGCGCGGCTGTGCGGTTTTCGATTCCGGCGCAACCGCTGGCGCCGGCGCTGGCCTCATTCGGAAACGCGGCCGATCTCCAGATTCTCTATACCGCCGATGTCGCCAGAAACATGCGCACCAATGGTGTGCAGGGGACGTTTTCCAGGGGAGAAGCATTGAGGCGACTTCTTGCCGGGACAGGGCTTGTCTATCGATTTACCAACGCCGGTACGGTCACGATAGAGCGGACAGGATCTGGTGCAGCGGCCGGGCCTGTTTCCGGAGCGATCTCGCTCGATACCATCGATGTGCAGGGCGAGACCGCGTGGGGTCCGGTGCAGGGCTATGTCGCCAGCCGCAGCGCTACCGCCACCAAGACCGATACGCCGATCATCGAGGTGCCGCAGTCGATCTCGGTCGTCACGCGCGACCAGATGCAAACGCGGCAGGTCCAGTCGTTGAACGAAACACTAAGGTATACGCCGGGCGTCTACGCCGAACCGGGTGGCCTCCAGCTCAACGCTGGGGCTGTTCAAATGAGAGGCTTCATCGCTTCTCCGTATCAGGGGTCGGTGTATCTGAATGGGCTGCGCTCGCTCACGAACGGCGACGTCGAGCCTTACGGGCTGGAGCGTGTCGAGGTCTTGCGAGGACCTGCGTCGGTTCTCTACGGGCAGAACCAGCCGGGTGGCGTGATCGGCCTCGTCACCAAGCGCCCGTCCGAGACGCTCATTCATGAAGTTCAGTTGCGGGGCGGAAGTTTCGACAATAAAGCCGGTGCCTTCGACTTCGGTGGCCCGGCGACGCAAGACAGGACGCTGCTCTATCGTTTCACCGGCCTCTTGCGCGAGGGTGGCAACGGCATCGATTTTTCAAACGACAGACGCGCTTTCGTTTCAGGCACCGTGACGTGGCGTCCGACGGACTCGACGGAAATCACGGCTTTCAGCATGTATCAAAACGACACAGGAAAATTTAACTTTGGCCTGCCCGCGCAGGGCACCGCGCTGCCGAATCCGAACGGGCGAATCCCGATCACGCGGTTCATTGGCGAGCCCGACTTTACTTATGATAATAAAAAGCAGGCTATCGTCGGGTATAATCTCGAGCATCACGCTACGGACAGCGTGACCTTCAGGCAGAACCTTCAATACGTCCAAGAGGATTGGGCCGCAAAGGAAATATCGCCGCGAGGACTTCAAGCCGATCTTCGCACGCTCAATCGTGGGGCAGCTTCCACTCGGTGGAGTTGGGACACGTTTGTGATCGACAATCAGGCCGAACTGAAAGCTACGACCGGTATCTTGCAGCATACCGTGCTGTTCGGCGTCGACCATCGATGGCGCAAAAGTAATGTCATAGGCACATATAGCGGTACCGCTGGTCCGATCGATGTTTTTGCACCGATCTATGGTTCACCTGTTTTTATCCCCGCTGACAATTACGGATACCGGCAAGCTGAGAATTTTACTGGCGTCTACCTTCAGGATCAGATTAAGCTCGATCGTTGGATTCTGACTCTTGGGGGTCGCCACGACTGGACGGACTCCAAGACCGTCAATGCTTTTGGTGGTACCACCACCAACCAGAACGCCAGCGCCTCCACCAAGCGGGGCGGGCTTGGCTACGAGTTCGAAAGCGGCGTGGTCCCGTACATCAGTTACTCCGAGTCGTTTGTGCCCACGTCCGGAACGGCGTTTGACGGGTCTCCGTTCAAGCCGACCACTGGGATACAGTATGAGGGAGGCATCAAGTTTCAGCCTAAGGACATGAATTTGCGGATGACGGCCGCGGTTTACGATCTGCGGCAACAGAATGTCCTGACGACGGACCCGGGTAATCCCCGGTTTTCAATCCAGACCGGCGAAATCGCATCGCGTGGCTTCGAGTTCGAAGCAGTCGCCAGCCTCACCAGCAATCTCAATCTGACCGCCGCCTATGCCTACAACGACACCAAGGTGACGAAAAGCACCACCGCCAATCTGGGCAAACGGCCAGTCACTATACCACCTCATCTTGCGTCGCTGTGGGCCGACTACACCATCCGCGAAGGCGCGTTGAACGGGCTCGGCTTCGGCGGCGGCATACGCTATGTCGCGGCCAGCGCCGGCGACAGCCTCAACACGTTCGATGCGCCCGCCTATACGGTGGTGGACGCGATGGTCCGGTACGAGATCGATACTTGGCGCTTCTCCGTCAACGTCACCAACCTGTTCGATACTCAGTATGTCGCGGGATGCTTCTCTCTTGTTCAATGTAACGTCGGACGTACCCGCACCGTACTCGGCACAGTGACCTATCGCTGGTAGCTGAACAGCATGCGCGGCGGCGACTCAATGGCGGCGACCGCTCAAAACCTTACGCTGTGCGCGACGGCGGAATAGAGTCTGATTCAGCGTAGTTGAAACAGACTCATTGTCTGGTCGCATTTTCTTGCGGCGAACCGGTACAGCCGGCGGGCAGATTTCGAATGTCGGAGCCACCGGTCTCCGACTGCATGCTCCCCCGGTTCTTGAACGGCATAAGTGAGGGCGGCTTCCTCAAGCGCGTAACGCCCATATCACGCACCAGCTCGTTATCGTGATCGGGCGACCGCTCGAAGTGGCGGTGGCGTCACGGCTGCTCCGCGCTACTGGTTGATCTCGGGGCCCACCAGTCTTGCAAGCTTGTCCAGGGAGTCCTGCCAGCCAAGATAACAGCCCTCGGGCGGGATCACATCCGGCACGCCCGTTTGTTCGATGTTGATCTCGGTGCCGACGGACACGGCCTTCAAGGTTACAGTCACGCGCATCTCGCCCGGCAGGTTCTGGTCGTCGAAACTGTCGGTGTAAACGAGACGCTCATTAGGCACGATTTCAACATAGGTGCCGCCGAAGCTGTGGTTTGCGCCGGTAGTGAAATTTCGGAAGGACATCCGGTGTTTGCCGCCGACCTTGGCTTCCATTTCCTGGACGGTGCACAGGAAACCGTAGGGCGGCAGCCAGCTTGCGACGGCATCGCTCTCCACAAAGGCGCGATAGACTTTCTCCGGTTTGGCGGCGATGACGCGGTGAAGTCGGATCGTGCTGGGCATGGTTCTCTCCTCGCGGTTCGGAATATGTCAGCGTTGCATGCAAATCTCAGGCGGAGCGCATCCTGCCTGCGTGGGGCGGGTCAAGGATCGTGGCGCAGCCACATGGCGGAACGACGTCTGCGTTGCGTTTTCTGCCAGCGCATCGCGTCGCTTTCATGATCATGGATGGGCGGCTGAAATGAGCCAGGCAGTGATGCGTCCACGAGTGAGCGTGGAGCGCATGCTGATGCCGTGCATGCTAACATCCGTGGTTCTGATCGGCGTTGGCCCCACGATCATTGATCGATTTCTCTAGAACCAATCTAAATAATTACGGTTGGGGCGGAATTTCAAAGGCCATACGCCTGATGCAACGATCGCGGCATCGGTGACAGCGTGTCGGGGTCCAAACTCGCGCCAATTCTCGTCGGCATCATGGTTCATCCGGGGTTCGCATCCAACTTGGTTCATCGGCTTCCGTTGGCCGGATCATCCGGCCGCGCGGATCTCCCAGGCGTATGCCGTATGGTGCGCCGATGACGTGGGATCTGCAAAAGCTGTTCATTCGGCACGCGCGGGAGATCGATCGCTTTCTCCGCCGCCGTGGCCACAACGCCGAGACGGCGGCCGATATTACCCAGGATACCTTCCTGCGGGTGCTGGCGGCGCCGCCGGGCGAGGCCCGGACCAACCATAATCCGAAAGCCTATCTCTATCAGGTGTCGCGCAGCCTCAGCATCAACCACCTGCGCCGCGAAAGCCTGATTCAGACGATTGATCTCGATGAGGCGGGCGCTATCGCCGATCCATCGCCATCGGCGGAGAGAATCGTCTATTCGCGGCAATATCTGGCGCAGACGCGCAAGGCCCTCGCCGAATTGCCGGATCGTACCCGGATCGCCTTCGAGATGCACCGGCTCGGCGACAAGACCATCCAGGAGGTGGCCGACGAGCTGGGTGTTTCGACCAGCCGGGCCTGGAAACTGATCCGGAATGGCTACCGGCATCTCCTGACGCGGGTGGACGATTTCTGAACTTTTTCCGTCTCTCGCGTGAAATTCGACGCCGCCTGATTGTACTAGAAGGGTAGGCGCGATTCTCCGCGCATCTCGCTGCCTGTCGAAGGAATATGAATGAGCCAGCCGGGGCCAGATCAATACAGGCTGATGGATGAGGCGATTGATCTCGTCATCCGCTTGCAGAATGATCCCGGAAATCCGGTTGCGGCCGAGATGGTGAAAGTCTGGCGGGCGCGCAGCCCGGAGCATGAACGCATCTGGGCGCGGGTCGCCAAGGTTCACGGCGCTTCCGGCAAGATCCTGACCCGGCGCCGCAAGACTGAACGCCGCGAGAAACTGGGACTGACGCGCCGTAATCTCATGATCGGCGGGATCATTGGGCTTGGAACCGCTGGCGCCGGCTATTCAATTCTGCCCGAGATGCTGCTTCGCGGCCGGGCCGACCATCTTACCGCCAAGGGCGAAATTCGTAGCGTCACGCTTGAAGACGGAAGCGTAGTGACGCTCGGGCCGGATAGCGCCATTGCGGTGGATTTCACCACCCGGCTTCGCCGTGTTCAGCTTCTGGCCGGCATGTCGTTCTTCGAGGTCGCGGCCGAGCCGCAGCGAGCCTTCACCGTGCAGGCCGCGGAGCTGACGGCAACGGCGCTCGGGACGGCCTTCGACGTTGCCAACGATGCCGGCATGCTCTCGGTCTCGGTCGATCATGGCGTCGTCGAAGCGCAGGCGTCGGGCTCGGCGATCGCGGCAGGCGCGAAGCTTTCCGCCGGAGAATGGGTAACGTTCGATAGCGCGACCTATGCGATCGAGCGCGGAGCGCGCGAAGCGGGCCAGATCGCGTCGTGGCGCGACAATCTGATCATGGCCGAGAAGGAAGCGGTCTCGGCGCTGGTGGCGCGCATCGGCCGCTGGATTCCGGGGCGGATCGTCATGGCCGATCCCTTCATCGGTTCGCAGCGGGTGAGCGGAATCTTTGATTTGAGTAATCCTAAGCGGGCGCTTGAAGCCGTCGTGCATCCGGCCGGCGCTTATGTTCGGCAGGTTTCGTCCTACCTGACGGTGATTTCTCCCATCTAGAGCGTTTTCGAGCGAAGTGGACACCGGTTCGCGTGAAGAAAACGCGTCAAAACAATATCGTAGAGCCCCGCTTCTGATTCAATCAGAAGCGGAAAGGCTCTGAAAAAAGTTTCGCGAGCAGGTAAAAAAATCGACCCCGATTGTATCAGCTATAGGGGCTGGCGCCGTTCAGGCGTTCTGACGTCGCGAGCCCCCTGATGAGACAATTGGGGTGGCATTGATGATGGGGTACGCGGCTCGGACGTTTTCTGGCAAGGTCGGCATCAGCAGGGTGTTGGCATCAGTGTTGATGATGAGCACGGCGACCATCGCCGGCGTTGTCATGACTGGCGGCGACGCCTGTGCGCAGAGTGCGGCGCAGACGTCGTTCAATGTGCCGGCCGGTCCGCTCGGTCGCGCGCTGACGGCATTCGGCCGGCAGGCCGGCCTGCAAGTGACTTATCTGACGAGCATTGGCACCGGAAAAACGTCGCCGGGTATTTCAGGCCCGGCCACGCGCGAGCAGGCGCTTGCGCGGATTCTTCAGGGCACCGGGCTGAGCTACCACTTCACCAACGCCAGCACCGTTGCGATCTCGCAGCCGGCGGCCACCGGCGGCGCTGGCGCGGCGCCATCAGGCGCGATCTCGCTCGATACCATTGATGTGCAGGGCGCCGGGAATCCCAACTCGACTATGTCGTTGCCTCCGGCCTATGCTGGCGGACAGGTAGCAACGGGCGGTAATCTTGGTTTGCTTGGCAATCGCCACATAATGGATACGCCGTTCAGCCAGACCAGCTACACGGAGAAATTGATTCGAAACCAGCAGGCAAAGACGGTCGCCGACGTTTTGCGCAATGACCCCTCGATCACGCAACAAAGCGCCCGCGGCGGTGGCTTCGAAGAGTTCACGCTCCGCGGTTTTGGTAACCTGACACAGGACCGTATCAGCATTAACGGTCTCTATGGCGCATCGCCCATTGTCCCGATGGAAATGGTGGAGCGAGTGGAAGTCCTGAAAGGCCCCAATGCGCTCCTGAACGGCCTGCCGGCATCAGGCAACGCGATCGGAGGCACAGTCAACCTGGTATTGAAGCGCGCTCGCGACGAGCCGCTGACGCGCCTGACGACCAGCTACCAGTCGCGGTCGAATCTCGGCACGCACCTCGACGTCGGCCGCCGCTATGGCGAGAACAAGGAGTTCGGTGTTCGCTTCAATGGAAGTTACAGGGATGGCGAAACCGCATTCAGTCGCAACAAGGACGAAGCTGCTCTGGCGGGTTTAGGACTCGACTATCAGGGCGAGCGCGTACGATTCTCCGCCGATTTCAGCTACAAGAAGAATCACATAGATGCCGTGACACCCCTTGTTCAGGTCACGCCTGGTATTCCGATCCCAGGTGCGCCCAATGCAAGCAGGAACATCAGTCCTTCCTGGTTCAACCGCTATTACGAAGAGTTGTTCGGGATGATGCAGGGGGAAGTCGATATCTCCCAAAACGTGACAGCCTATATGGCGTTGGGAGCCCGGGACTGGAAGGTCGGCGGCGTTTCCGGAACGCCTACTATTTACAACGCGAATGGCGACTGGACCGCCACGCCCACAAGCTGGGAGGAAAAGTACAAGAATTTAACTTCACAGATGGGCATCAGGGCGTCGTTTGATACAGGACCTATCAACCATGCGCTGACGGCCGACGTTTCCCGCGCAACCCGAGACTACCGCTATGCGGGCCTATCTGGTTCGCTGATCGCGTCGAATCTCTATGTCAACCCCATGATCGCAAATCCCAACCTTCCCGGCGTCATCCCGCTCAGGATGTCGGATACCACCGCTTCGAGCGTGGGATTTGTGGATACCCTCTCGATTCTGGAGAAACGTGTTCAGTTGACCGTGGGCTTGCGGCGCCAGCGCGTGGACCGGGACGGCTTCAACGCTGCGGGCACAACCGTGACTTCGAATTATGACCAGTATGCCTGGACTCCCGCGTATGCGTTGCTCATCAAGCCCCTCGAAAATGTATCCGTCTATGCAAATTACATCGAAGGACTTGAACAAGGCACCACTGTTGGCGCAACTTATGCCAATGCCGGAGAGATCTTTCCGCCGTATCGAACCAAGCAGTATGAGGCGGGCGTGAAGGTCGATTGGGGTACGCTGACCACCACCGTTGGCGCCTTTGAGATCTCCCGTGCCAGCACGCTCTCCATTCCCGGAACTCCGCTTCCAACTCTTTCGGTCGATGGCGAACAGGTCAACCGAGGCGTCGAAGTCAACATCTTCGGCGAGCCTGTCAACGGCCTGCGTGTACTGGGCGGTGTCATGATGCTCGATGGGAGGTTGGCGAAGACCCAGGATGGTGTGAATGATGGACGAAAGGCGCCTGGTGTGCCTGACATCAATGTCGCCTTTGGGGTTGAGTGGGATCCTTCCTTCATGCCGGGCGGTACGATCAGCGGACGAGTGAACCACTCCGGTAAGAAATTCTTTGATGCGGCGAATACTCAGATCATACCGAGCTGGACACGCGTCGATCTCGGCATGAGATACACGTTGAACACCGGCTGGAACGACAGGCCGCTTACCCTTCGTTTCGATGTGCAGAATGCCTTCGATCAGGATTATTGGGAGAATGGCTTGAACGTGTTGACCATCTCCGCTCCCAGAACCTTCCTGTTGTCGGCTACGATGGATTTTTGACGTCAGGAACGTCCAAGGGAACCGGTGCGCGTGAGGCGCTGGCACGGCAGACGACGGCCTGCTGCGGCCAACGCGCGTGGTGCTCTGGTTGCATCACGCCGTTCTCGGTTGCGAGCATTTTTTCTTCGCGCTAGCCGGATTCCACTCAGCCGGAAAATGCTCTAAGTCCGGTTATGGCAACGAGCGAGGCAAGAACGTCGCCGCTGCGGATCCTGTTGTCCGAGGGATCGAGTACGTCGGCGCGCGAGGCGATCACGATCCTCGGGATGCAGGGGCATCATGTCGAGGTTTGCGATCCGGATCCGCGCTGCCTCGGACGCTTCTCGCGGTTCGTGCGGCGATTTTATCGCTGCCCGGGTCTTGGCGTCGATCCGGCCGGTTACGTCAACTTTGTGCTGGCGCTTCTGGCGAGACGGCCCTTCGACGTGCTGCTGCCGATCCATGAGCAGGGATACGCGCTTTCGAAAATGCGCGAGGCGATCGAGAAGCATGTCGCCGTCGCCCTGCCGGCGCACGCCGCCTATCAGCAGGCGCACAGCAAGGCTTCCTTCAGCCGCCTCCTGAGCGGCCTTGACCTGCCGCAGCCTCGCACGTGGCTCGTCAGGACCAGCGAGGACGTGCTGGCGCTCGATCGTTTCCCGTTGATCCTGAAAGCCGCGACCGGAACGGCGAGCCGGGCGGTGTGGCCGGTGAAGGGACCGCGCGAGCTTGCGGCCGGGGTCAGGGAACTCGCGCGATGCGGCGCGTTCGCCGACGACATCGTCGCACAGGAATTCATCGACGCGCCCGTGGAACATGCGCAGGCGGTGTTCGACCGCGGACGGCTGTTGGGCACGCACGCTTACCGGCAGATTGCCCGCGGCGCGGGAGGCGGGGATGCGGTGAAGGAAAGCGTCGATCGCCCGCTGGTGAGGGAGCATCTGACCCGTATCGGAAAGCATCTCGACTGGCATGGCGCATTGTCGGTGGACTATCTGACGCCGGGCGCGAACGACGTGCTGTACATCGATTGCAATCCGCGCTTGGTCGAGCCGATGAACGCGCTGCTCGCCGGCCACGACCTGTTGAGCCTGCTGCTGCGGGTGACGCGGGGAGCCTCGCCCGAGGCGCTGGTTCCGGGCCGCGCGGGCGTGCGCACGCATCTGGCTCTGCAGGCCCTGCTCGGATGCGCCATGCGATCGCGGTCAAGGCTGGAACTGTGGTGCGAATGCCGGCGTTTGCTGATGCGAACGGGCGTTTACAGAGGCAGCCAGGAGGAACTGACGCCCCTGCGCATCGATTGGCCGAGCGTCATTCCCACCGTGTTTGCCGCCGCCTTGCTGCTCGTCCGGCCGGGCGCGGCGGAGTGCCTTGTGAGCAAGGGTTGGGGGGACCATTTGTTGAATCCGGATAGCATTCGGATCATTGAAGGTTGGAACGGCCCGCCGGTGTAGTATCCTTCATCACCGGGTCGATCTCCTTGGAGCCTGCGGACGTGAAATCCATAACGCTGCAACCTCGCGCCAGAACGGCGCTTGCCAGCCGTCGCCCGATACTGGTCACAGGTGGAAACGGATTCATCGGACAATATCTGGTTGCGGCGCTGCGCCGCCGGCACGGCGTTGTCCGCGTTCTTGATCTGCAACCGCCGCCGCCCGGACCCGTGCCGGAATTCATCCAGGGAACGATCCTGGACCCGCACGACGTGCGGCGCGCTCTGGACGGCGTGGATACCGTGTATCATCTGGCGGCGATCTCGCATCTGTGGACGGCGAACCCCGCCGACTTCGAGCGCGTGAATCAACATGGCACCGAACTCATGCTCGCGGCGGCGCGCGAGAGAGGGGTGCGCAACATCGTTCACTGCTCCACCGAAGCGATCCTGTTTCCCTATCGCAGGGGCGGGACAACGATGCCGCAACGCGCGGAAGACATGCCGGGGCCCTACACGCGATCGAAATTCATGGCCGAGCAGATCGCGCGCGAGGCGGCGGCCGATGGACTACGTGTCGTGATCGCCAATCCCACCGTTCCCATCGGGCCCGGCGATCACAACTTTACCGAGCCCACGCGGATGCTCGAACTGTTCGCGCGCAAATCGCCGCCGATGGTGCTGGACTCGATGCTGAACCTCGTGGATGTGCGGGACGTCGCGGCGGGACTCATCCTGGCCGGAGAGCGCGGCCGGGCGGGAGAGCGCTATATTCTCGGCGGCGAGAACGTCAGCGTGCGCGAACTCGTGCGGCGTGTCGGAAGCCTGTGCGGCCGCAGCACCAACGTGCATGCGTTGCCGGCTTCCCTGGCGCTTGCGATCGGGGTGGCGTCCGAATGGTTCGAAGGCCAGGTGATCCAACGCACGCCGCGCGTTTCGATCGAGGCGGTGCGCATCGCTTTGCGCTCGATCCCGCTGGACACACGAAAGGCGGAGATCGAGCTTGGCTATCTGCCTCGCCCAATCGACGGCGCGCTCACCGACGCCATCGCCTGGCTCACGCGCCGTGACGCGGATGCGGCTCAGCCGCGGTTCTCGGCTTAGAGCCTGTTCAACCGCGTTGAATCCGATTCAACCGCGTTGAATCAGACTCGTCGCTTATGTTTTTGTTTGAGCATGATCCCACAAAGTGGAAACCGGTGTTTGGATAAGATCATGCTCTAAAAACTTGCCCGCGCGGCCCGCAGGAAATTGCGCGGCGTACCGTAGAAATTTCCGCCCCTGGGATTGCTCTCCGTCACATAATAATACTTCTTGTCGAAGATGTTGTTGACGTTGAGAGCCAGCGACCAGTTCTTGCTGATGTCGTATTGTACAAGAAGATCAACACACGCACCGACGAACTGAAGCCGCTTCATGCCTGAAGATATGGTTCGCGCCTTCCGTGGGGACGCCGAAGGCTGATGCGCTCCAATGTCCCTCTGGCGCAGGCTCAGCTTCGCTGATCAAGGACAGCGAAGCTGGTGAAACACAATGTGTTCCTACCTGGAGCACTCCGGAATTTTGCTCAGGTCGTTCTCGGCTTCTGCTCTCGATGGATAGGAGCTCTTGCCGACAGCCTTGGTTTTTCCTCGTGTCGTCGGCTTCAGGCTTGTGACCACACATGTCTCTGTTGAAGTATCTTGTAGAATATACCAGGCGCTGGCAGATCCTGTTGTTGTGCCCGGCGAGCTTGGCGAAGCATCCTGGGACGTCTGAGCGAGGGCAGGTACCGCCAATGTCGAGGCGATCAGACTCGCCAGTGCGAGTTTGAGTTTCATTTCTGCTCCATCGTGTGTGTGGGTTTAACGGAAACGAGAAATCGTAAAGTGATTACAAACGTTCCGGGGCAATGGATAACATCTCATCTGGAGCGGGTTCAAGGGTGAAGACGACGCAGTGTCTGAGCATTTTCTGCTTTTGAAACAAAAGCGAGTTCTAGATTGTTGTTTTAACGTATTTTCTTTGCGGGAATCGGTATCCGCTTTGCTCAAGAAAAACGCTTTGGCTGCGAGAAATCTTCGTTGATCGACACGTTGCTGACACCTTTTCGTCAACTATCAGCCGCGCGCCTAGCCTGCTGAAATTGCAGGCGCTGCTTCCGTCGATGCTCTACCAATGGATGCACCCTGCGGTTTTCGCCATCTTGACTGGAACAATCTGATTCCGGCAGCGGATGGTTTCGGACTCTCGTGGTAAGCTGCGCTAGAGTCTTTGACGCGTTTTCTTCACGCGAACCGGATTCCATCTTCGGGTCAAGCCCGAGGACATGCGTCGCTCGAAAACGCTATAGCGGCTTCGCGTGTTTGGGAGATTGCGATGTCAGGTTTGTCAGATGCGGTGAGAGTGATCGAGCCCGGCAAGACCTATGTCGGCAAGCAGGGCTTTACTTACGGAGCCGGCGTGTCGAAGGAGACGGTCGGAGCAAAGCACATATGTTTGAATGTGCTGCCGATGCCTCCGGGCGCGAAGGCGAAGGTCCATTACCATGACGGTATTGAGACCATCGCATATCTTCTGGAAGGGGAGTGCGCCGTCTATTACGGTGACAAACTTGAGCATCGTATCGCCGTCAAAGCCGGGGATCATGTTTACATGCCCGAGGATGTGCCGCACGCTCCGTCCAATGAAAGCGGGGCGCCGTGCAAGTGGCTGGTCGCGCATTCATCGGGCAGCGATCAGGACGGCATCGTTCTGCTGCCGGAACTCGATGCCGTTCTGGCACAGAGGTCCAGTACGTCAGCTTGATGAGCAGTGAAGGAGTGGAGACGTTTTTGCCCTGCCTTCGTGCTGGCTGCGGCGCGTAAGGCCGGCACGCGCAAAGACGTTCATCACGCTTTCAATGGATAGGCTTCCACGTCACAATGCGCCTATCCGCGCGTTCAGGGCTGCCACTCTGTCATCTGAAGGATATTTCCGCCGAGTTTCTGGAACGCGCGCTGACGGCAGGAGAAGACGATGATCTGTTGGTCACTGGATTGCCGGTGCAGCGCGTCGAACATCTTCTCGATCCGATCGTCGTCCGAATAGACGAGGGCGTCGTCGAGGATGACCGGCGCCGGCCGGCCGTCGCGGGCGAGCAGCCTTGCGAAGGCGAGACGTGTCAGCACCGATAGCTGCTCCCGCATGCCGCCGCTGAGGCGGTCGACGTCCTCCTCCTGGCCGTTGCGCCGGATCGCCTGGGGCAGCAGCGACTTGTCGTCAAAGGTGATCGAGACATCATCGAAGAGCAGTCCGAGAAGCGGCTTGAGCTCCGTCATGACAGGCTTGAGATAGAGTTCGCGCGCCTGGGATCTGGCTGTCTCCAGAGCCGAAGCCAGCCGTTGCAGGACGGCGACTTCCTTCTCGAACGCCGCAACGCGAGCCGTTGCGCTGGAGAGCGCGTCTGTGGTCTCGCGCCACTTTTCTTCCACCGCCTCGTCGGCGCGCGCCCGTATTCCGGCGTTCAGGCCGGCAATGGTCTCACGGAGCCGGTGTATCTCTTTCTCGGAGACTTCTTCAACCGAGCGGGCCCGCTTCAGCGCCGCCCCGGCGGAATCGAGATCGGTGGCGTTGTCGCTGAGCTTCTTCGCATTCGTTTCGGCCTCGGCGCGTGATCGCTCCCGATCATCGAACGCCTTCACCAATTGCTGTTCGCGTACTGCGCGTTCTTCTTCAGGACCGAGGATTGAATCGATCTGCGCTTGCTCGGCATTCAGCGAGGCCGACTCCGTTTCGGCGGCGATGAAGGCATTGTCGACACTCAGGCGCAGCGGCTCCATCTCGCGCATAGCCAGCCGCGCCGCCGTTAGCCGCTCCTCGGCTTCGGCGTGGGAGGTCCGAACCTGCGCCGGGTCCGCTTTCAGTTCGAGAACCTCGGATTCGACAGCGCTTTGTGCGGCGACGTCCTCCCGTAGCCTCGGCAAACCTTGCGGCGCAAGCTGGGACAACCGGCCGCGCAGTTCGCCGAGCCCGGCGTCCATCTGCTGGGCCTGAACCTGCCGCTTTCGTGCCGTGGCAAGGTCGTCGACGCCCATTGAGGATAGAAGCGTGCGACGCTTTGCTTGGGCCTGTTCAAGGCGATCATCGCTTCGGGGCGGCCGGTTCGACCGAAGCTTGATCGTGCCGATCCCGGGAACGGAAAGCCGCGCCTGTCCGTCATATGTGCGCTCCTGTCCGTCCGATAGCGGGTCGCCATCCATTGTCACGAGACCGGACGCGTCCGCCTGATAATCGACGGAAACGGAAGGACGCGCGGCTTCCTCGACAGCGTGAAGTGTTGCGATCTCGACGTCCAGGTCCTGAAGCTCGTCGATAGCGCTCGATGGCAATTTGAGAAGCGAAAGCTCTGCTTCGCCGCGTTCCAACTCTTCACGGGTGGCTTCCGCCCTGGCGAGCTGTTCCTTGAGTTGGGAAAGACGCTCGAACGCCTCGCGCGCTTTCAACGCCGCGTCCAGGCGCGCGAGCAGGTCGCGCGCTTCCCTCTCGCCGGCCTCCGCCGCCTCGGCCTCCGCCGTTGCCTTTGCGATCGCCTCGCTGACCTCACGACGTTTGTCCACGGCCTGGCGTCGTCGATCTTCAGCCGAAAGCTGCTTTTGGCGCAACTCCCTTGCTCTTTCCATGGCGGCGCGGAAGGTCAGGAGGTTTATTTCGGCGCCCTCCCGGCGCTCCAGCGCGAGCCTGAGTTCGGCTTCGGCCGTCCTCAGCTTCTCGCTTTGGGATTTGGCGGCGTCGAAGGCGGCTTGCGCCGCCTCCAAAGCCTTGCGGCGCTCCTGCCTCGCCTCGGCCCTGTCGAGTTCGGCAAGCGTCTTCGTGGCTGAAGCGCGTTGATCCAGCTTCTCGCGCAAGACCGTGACCTCGCCCGCAAGTTTTTGTTCGTCTTCGGTCAGCCTGTCGCGATCTTCAATAGCGCCGGCGTATCGCCTGCCGGCCTTGGGCCTGCCGGTGGCGGTGACCAGTTCTGACAGAGCCTGTTGCGTGGCGGAAAGGATCTCGGTCATGCGCCGCCCGCCGGTGACGGCCTCGACCTCGCCTTGCACGGATTCGAGCAGGGTGCGGCGAACTTCACGTTCGTCCTCTTCCTCCGACCTGCTGCGTCTTTCGATTCCGGTCACGCCCTGGCGTACCCATAGCAGCCCTGCGGGGCCTGCGGTGCCGCCCTTGACCAGGCTGGCGATGAAGTTCTCCGCCTCGTCCGCCTGCGCCACCAGTTGTCCGGTGGCGAGGTCGGTCACCCGCGCGGAGCGGCCGACGAAATACTGCTTCGTAATACGGAAACGGCCTTCGCCGGTCGCGATATCGGATTCGACCAGCGGACTGCCGCCGCTATAGGGCCTGAGATTTTTGACATCTCCCGAACCGCTCGAATGCGGCTGGAAAAACAGCGCATGCAGCGCCTCGAAACTCGTCGACTTGCCGAATTCATTGGCGGCGCAGAGCACATTGACGCCGTCGTCGATCCCCTCGATGGCGACGCCGCGGCCGGCGAAGCGCTTCACGTTGAACAGGCGCAGCGCCGAGATCTTCATGACGCGACCACCTGCGCATAGGAATAGAGGCGGGCGAGGGCGGCGCGCGCGGTCTCGCGCTCGGTGGCGGAACGGCTTTCATCTCCGGCTTCGGCCAGCAGCGTGTTGGCGGCTTCACGAAGCGCTCCGGCGCGATCGATCCGGTCGAGGTCTTCCACCTCGCACTCTGTCATGAGGCCGGCCTCGTCAAGCTCCAGGAAGGCAAAGTCCGGCGTCGCGCTTTCGATGGCGCGCGTCAGCGCCGTGCGCGCCGGCAGGCGGCTGCGGCCTGTCGCCATGATCCGGGCAAGCGTCTGTCGGCGGAGCCGCGTCTCCGGCAACAGCGCCTCCAGCGCCGGCGCGGGATCGTCCCCGTCGAGCAAATGCAGGTTCAGCGTGCGCCAGGTGAAGCCGGCCGTGGCCAGCGGCGTCACCTCGGGCAGGGCGGAGCAGCCTGTGATGCTGACCAGCGAGGCTTCGCCGGGGTGATCGTGCTTGAACCGGTCCGGCTCCGGCGTGCCGCTGTAGCGGGTGCGCGGGCCGATGTTCATCGCGCCGTGCCAGTCGCCGAGCGCCAGATAGGCGAGGCCGGCGCGCTGGGCCCGGTCCGGCGCGATGACGTCGGACGCGACGGCCTCCTCGGAAAAACTCTGGATCGCGCCATGAGCGAGGCCGAGGCGGATGACTCCTTCCGGCGTCGCCTCGCTATCCATCCATTCGGTGAGATCGCGGCCGGGACGGCGCGTCGTGCAGGGCGCGGGCAGGAGCACGACATCCGCCGCCAGTTCGATCGGACGCGGCTCCACCGCGAGAATGACGTTGTCGGGCGCGTCGGTCTTCAGCGTGGCCCAGAGCTGGGTCGCCTGCAGCGAGTCGTGATTGCCCGGCAGGATCACCCATCGGATCGGCGCATGATGCGCCATCTCGGTCAGCGCCTGACGGCGGACGTCGGAAGCGGGCGTCTCGGTATCGAAAACATCGCCAGCGAGCAGGATCGTGGCCGCGCCCTGTTCACGCCCATGTTGCGCGAGCCGGGCGATCACCGCGTGCCGCGCCTCGCGTAGCCGGCCCGGCAGGTCGCCTTCGAAATTGCCGAAGCGCTTGCCGAGATGCAGGTCGCTCGAATGGATGAAACGGAACATGTCTATTCCGATGACTGAACGGTCGCGATATGTTGGCGGGCTCTCGTGATCGCTTCGTCGAGGCGGGCACGGGATACGGCTGCAAGGCGTTCGACGCCGAGGAGACGCGCCAGACAGCGCACGGGATCTGTGTCGTCCAGCAGGTCGGGATTGTCGAGCACGACGGAAGCCAGTTCGGCAAGCGGAATATCCGCGACCGCCCTCCGCGCATCGTCGTTGACTGGCTGCCGATAGGCGAGAAAGTCGGCCACGGCTCCCTTCTTCCAGATGAACCCGCCGCTCGATTCGCGCGTCGTGTCGTAACCGCGCAGATGCAGATCGATCTGCTCCCTGATGCGCCCGCCCGTGCGCAGCCAGTCATGCGCCCGTGAAATTCTTTTCGCAAGAATGTCCGTGCGCAAAGGGCTTTCGGTTTCGATGACGGCCTCGATCATGCCTCGCAGCGTGTCCCGGTAGCCGAATTCGAAGAACTGATCCGGATCCGCCTTGAAGCTGGAGAGATCGGTGACGTGGTATTGCCGCTTGTCCGGAATATCGGCCGGCATCGGACCTGCATCTGGTTGCGCCGTGGCTGCCTTGACCATGCAAGGCTCCGCCGGGGGTTCCACCGCTACGCGTTCGGTTTCAGGGGACACCGGAGGCGGCATCACCTCGTCAACAATAGCGGCGGCCTCGTCGTCGCGGATCTCGTCGATCCCCTCCACGTCGTGTCCCATGTCCCAATGCGTCGCGATCTCCTCCTGTTCGGCGGCGCGGCGTGTCCGGCTTTCATCCAACAGGCTTGTGAGGCTGGCGTGCAGCCGCTCGGCGCAGCCCGCGGGATCGAACCACCAGTCCGTCGACCAGACGCGCAGGATATTCCAGCCCAGCCCCCGCAACACCTGCTCACGAACCTTGTCGCGGTCCCTTGCCGTCGCCGATCCGTGATAGGTGGCGCCGTCGCATTCCACGCCGGCGAGATAGGCTCCGGCCAGATCAGGATGGCGAATGCCGAGGTCGATGCGAAAGCCGGAAATCCCGACCTGCGGCACGACCATCCAGCCGCGTCGCTCCAGTTGCGTGGCGACGGCTTCTTCAAACGGGGAATCGAAGCCGCCGACAGAACCGTCATCCTGGGCCGGCAGGGCGATCGCGCCGCGTTCGGCGTAGTCGAGGAACGTCTTGAGGTGATGGACGGCGACCGCCTTGGTTCGTGAAGAGTCGATCTGGTCGGCCGTGAAGCCCGAAAACACGATGAGTTCCTGCCGCGCGCGGGTTACGGCGACATTGAGGCGCCGTTCGCCGCCGTCGCGGTTGAGCGCGCCGAAATCCATCTTGAGCTTGCCGGCGGCATCTTTCCAGAAGGTGACGGAGAAAAGGATCACGTCCCGCTCGTCGCCCTGCACATTCTCGAGATTCTTGACGATGGTCGGCTCGACTCGCTCCTCGGCGAAGAACCACTCAAGCTCGGGATCATCCCGGCGCGCGGCATCGAGATGATCGAGGATCAGCGACTGCTGCTGTATGTTGAGCGTGATCACGCCGAGCGTCGGCCGCTCCTTTTCGCCAAGCTTCAGCCAGGCCCTCATGCGCGCCACGGCTTCCTTGACGACAGCCTCGGCCTCGATCCTGTTGGTCCGGCTCTTGCCGCGGTCGTAGACGCCATGCGGCACCTTCCGCAGTTGCACTGCGCGGTCTTCGACGGCCGGCGAGGGAAAGGTCACCAGACGGTTCTGGTAATAGTGATGGTTTGAAAAAGCGATCAGGGATTCGCTTCGGCTGCGATAATGCCATCTCAGATCGCGGACAGGTATGCCGGCGGCTTTCGCCTCGTCGAGAATGCTCTCCAGATCCTTCTCGTAGTCGGCGATCTCCTCGTCGTCATCTTCGTTGCGTCCAAAGAAGTTTGTCGGCGGCAACTGCTTGGGGTCGCCGACGATGATGGTCTGGCGCGCCCGCGCGATGGCGCCAACCGCGTCCCAGGTCGTGATCTGCGAAGCCTCGTCGAAGATCACCACGTCAAAGAGCGCCTGATTGGGCAGAAGATACTGTGCGATGGAGAGCGGCGACATTAGCATGCACGGCGCGAGCCTGGAGAAGCTCTGAGGCATCCTGCCGATCATGTCGCGTATCGATTGGCTCGGCCGCTGCAGCTCCATCTGGTGGCGGAGCAGCCCGAGCTCGGAATTGCGCGGCACGCTCTGCACGGGCGGCAGACCATGGGCGATCGCGCCGATCACGCGACGGGTGGCGTGCGCGCGCACGAGATCGTCGATCTCACGGAATTCCTTGACGGCGTTTTCGTGCTGGAAACGCCGGAAATTCCGCAGGACAGGATCGGCGTCGAGGACTTTGGGGAGCCACCACCGGGCATAACCGAGGCGAAACGCGAGGCGCGCCTCATCAGGCCGGACCTCTCCCTTTTCGATCCGCTCGATCAGGGAAGCAAGGCTGGATGCCAGCGCCCGGTTTCTGATACGGCACCAGGCCGCCCAGTCGCGCAGCAGATGCTGCGTATTCGCGAGGGCCGCGAGATTTTCCCGCATTGTCGCGAGGTCGATTCCGTTCTGTCCGGGCTGGATGTCGCGGCCGGACAGGTCCGAGAAACGCCGGCCCGCGCTCTCCAAACCCTGGATTGCTGCGAGAAGCCTGTCCCCGGCGCGCCTTACCCTGTCGTTCTCCGTCGCGCCGCGCAGGCAGGCGGCGACGGACCGGCCGATCGAACGAAGCTCGTCCTGCTCTATGTTCGGCAAGCACAGGGCATCCCGAAGCTCCCGCGCAAGTTCAATGATGTTCGCGACCGCTTCGAGATCGGTCTCCAGACCATTGACCGGCAGCGGCTTCCTCGCCAGCAGGTTTTCGTCGATGGCCGAAAGGCATTCCTTCATGCGCCGGAGCAGCGGAAGATCCTTTTCAGGATCAGCGGTCCCGCTGCCGGCATGGGCTTGCAGCAGCTTCTGGATCTTGCGCTTGCCGAGCATCGCGCCGGGCCAGAAGGAAGCGTTCGCCTCACGCCACTGCCGCTCCAGCCCCGCCGGGTCGAGATCGCGAATGGCGGAGGCGCCGTATGCAGCGCTGAGGTCTCGCTCCGCTTCGCGGTAGTCGCTGATGGAGCGGCCTAAACCGTCCAATGCTCCGGCGCACAGGGCGAACTCCCGATCGGAAGCGATCGTGATGTCGCGGCCGCGACTTTTCTGAAGCGCCGTTGCCAGGGCTGCCAGATCCTGAAGTTCGGTCTGTGACAGCCGTTCCCGCGGCTTCAGACCAAGGACGGCGGCATAGCCTTCGAACGAACTGGCCAGCAGATCGATCGCGTTCCGCAGAGATGTCGCAGCCGTCAGCAGGCTGTCCTGCCAGCCGGAACTCCAGTCGACGACATCGACGAGATCCAGCGATGGCTGCCGCTCGATCGACGCGAAGACAAGGCCAAGTTCAGCGGCGAGTTCTTCAAGGCCGCGCAGAGTCTGCGCGTCATGGGCATCGCGTTCCGGCCATGAGAAATCCGGCGCGGGAGCGTCCGCGGCCTTGAGCGCGATCCCGAGCGCATGGTAGGGCGTCCATCCGTTCGGATAGCGCTTGTGCAACGCCTCGACATAGGCATTGAGTTCGTCACGGCGCAATCGAAGACGTTCGTTGATCTCCACCCATTCGGATGCATCGGTGCGGCCGCCATGCTCCCAGGCGGCCTTGAGCTGTCCGAGGAAATGCCGGCGGTCAGCCTTGTTCGAGTGCAACTCGATGCAGTGATTTCCGAGACCGTGTTCGCGCAGCCGTCGATAGACGACGTCGAGCGCGGTGGTCTTTTCGGCGACGAACAGCACCGTCTTTCCGACCGCGAGGCAGTTCGCGATCATGTTGGCGATGGTCTGGCTCTTGCCGGTGCCGGGCGGGCCGACGATGACGAAATCGCGTCCCTCGGCCGCCGCGAGGCTCGCCGCCGTCTGCGACGAATCCGCAGGAAGAAGGCAGATGATGTCCGCCGGCGTATAAACGCGATCGAGTTCACGTTCGTCGCGGAATGTCGATTGTCCGTCGCCTTCCGAAAAGGCCTGTTCCGGCGTGTCGATCAGGTGGCGGACCACCCGGTTCTCGCGAAGCGCTTCGGTGCGTTCGACCAGATCCTTCCACATGAGGAATTTCGCGAAGGAGAAGGTCGACAAAGCCGTTTCGTCCACGACCTCCATGCCGGGCACGTCGCGGACGGCCTGGCGCATCATGGCGAGAAGGCGCGGCACGTCCACCCCGTTATCGTCGAGCGGCAGGTCGCCGCCGAACTGGGGGAGCGTCAAGTCGAAATCCCGCTCCAGGAACTGCAGCAGGGTGGCGTTGAAGCGTGGCTCGTCCTCATGGAAGCGGATGGTGAAACGCGAACTGGCGCTGCGGCGCTCGAGCTTCACCGGGACCAGCAGAAGCGGCGCCCGATAGCTGCGCCCGTCTTCCGGCTTCTTCTTCCAGCGCAGGAATCCGACGGCGAGGAAAAGGGTGTTCGCTCCGCCTTCGGCAAAATCGTTGCGGACCTGCCGATAGAGATCAATCAGCCGCGCCTCGAGTTGCCGCGCCTCCAGCGGCGAGGGAAGCTCGTCCCTGAGCAGGGCTTCGGCTGCGAAACCGCGCTGAAGATCGCGTCCGTGAACCTCGCGATAGATCGTCGCGTCGCGCTCGCCGAGCGGGTTCTGCTCCGGCAGCGATATGATCCGGATGGCGGCGCCGTTCGCGAGCCGGTCCTCGAGATAGGCGATGTCGGTGCAGAGAAAGGGGATCGTCTTCTTGGAATCCGGGAAATTGAGAAGCCGGTTGCGAAGGGTCAGGTCGAGCAGCTTCTTCTGCCAGCGGTCGATGCGGCCGGCGGCGGTGGTCGGCTTCACCTCGATCGCTTCGGCCGGCAGCTCGCCAAAAGTCGGGGCTGGGGGAAGCGGCAGATCCGGGACGGGAGCGGTTTCATCATCGGTGGCGTTGCGCGTGACCGGCTCGTGCGAGGCGAGCGGCGTGATCCCGCCGCTTCGGGATCTCTTGACGTCGATCGCCGCGACGAAAGCGAGGGCTTCTTCCTCCGCGAGACGACGGTCCAGCGCCTGCTGCGCGCTGTCGAAGGTCAGGGCAGGGCGATGGGTTACGCCGGTGGTCTCGAAGACGACCAGCTCGCGTGATGCCAGCGCCTTGCGAACCTCCATCTGGTCGCTCTCGATCGCCTGGGCGAAGGTCCTCTTGGTCAACCATGCGCCTGCCGCCGCGTGTCCACGGAACATCACGATGACCGGGTGCAATCCGGCGGCTTCCAGCGCGGCGGCAAAAAGCAGCGTGGTGTCGAGGCAGGTCGCCAGCCGTTGCTCGGCGATCGTGCCCGG
The DNA here is from genome assembly GCF_047824785.1 of Nitrobacter sp. TKz-YC01. GTDB lineage: Bacteria > Pseudomonadota > Alphaproteobacteria > Rhizobiales > Xanthobacteraceae > Nitrobacter. The sequence continues at coordinate 1,271,511 of NZ_CP181167.1, forward strand.
ACGACGGATCTTCTGGCCAAGGCTCTCAAAGCTCGCGGGCGGTTCTGCGTAGTGCAGGCCCATCCCGGCAATGGCGGAATAAACAGCCGCGGTCAGCATATAGGCTCGCTTGGGGTCCTGCGATTGGTAGCCATCCAGTCCGCTCGGATGGCCATGCGCGGCAAGCCGTTCCGCTGCGGTTCGCAGGATCGGGGTCACATCCGGGTCGTTCGGCATCACGAAGGCCGGCAGCAGTTGCGCCATATCGGCGACGCCGCCCCATTCATCACGCGCAAGCAGCCTGACGGGAAGGCGCCGCTCGTCAAGGACCTCTTCCCTCAAGGAAAGGCGCAGCGTGATCTCGCCGCGTTCCGCCTCGTTGAGACCCGCAAGATAACCGGCATCCAGTTCGACCTTCCGGTCGCTCAAGGAAATCTTGTCCCCAGGCAGCAGTCGATCGATGGTCCACGTTTTCAGTCTCAGAAACGACGGCGAAGAGGTCAGCTCGAGCGTGCAGGTCTCGAAATGACGGTCGCTTAGGTTCTCGATCAGCAGGGATCTGATAACCGGAATCGCATTCTGATAGGATGCGTATGTAAAGCTGGCTGCGACATCCGCGACGATCACAGGAGCCTTGGCATCCTCCGCGACATCGACCCCGACCTCCGCGACATCGACCCCGTGTCGATCATCGCAATTCGCGCTTTGCATTGGCGTGCCCCCCTGAAGGAGCCTAGCCAGATTTGGCGCGCTTAAGAAGTCCCATTATCATTCGTACGTAGAATCGCTGGGGAAGGCGGCGTGCGGCATCAGCCGGCGCTATCGGCTCGCCCGTTCGATGACGGCCATCAGCTCGGAGATCTTGCGCCGCTGATCGGTCTTGTTGCCGCTGGTGATCGCGTGCTCGACGCAATGCGCAACGTGATCCTTCAGCACTTCTTCTTCCACGCGCCGGAGCGCGGCGCGCACCGCCGATATCTGCGTCACGATGTCGATACAATAACGGTCTTCTTCCACCATCCGGGACAGCCCGCGAACCTGGCCTTCGATCCGGCTGAGACGCTTTCGGCAGGTTATCTTGATATTGTCGCGCATGCCGGATATATACCCCTAGGGGGTATGAACTGCAAGGGGATTGCGGAGGTCCGGATGAACACAGCAGGGCGACCAGAATCCAAAAGCGGGAACGGCTGCGGCTGCTCCGGGGAAAAGCAGGCTGCATCACCCGCCGCTGCATCGCCTGAGTCGAACTGCTGCGGCGGGCAGTCCGCGACGACGCATGTCCATGATACGCATGCCCATGATACGCACTCCCGCGACGCGGATGAATCTCGCGCGCACGGACATCACGACCAGCACCATGGTCATGCCGATGCGATGACCGATGGAAAGGTTGTCGATCCGGTCTGCGGCATGACGGTTGATCCGCGGACCAGCAAGCATCGCTTCGATTATCAGGGTACGACGTATCACTTCTGCTGCGCCGGCTGCCGGACCAAGTTCGCCGCGACGCCGCAGTCCTATCTCGACAAGTCCAGAGCGCCGCCGGCGGATGTGCCGGAAGGCACGATCTACATTTGCCCGATGGATCCGGAGGTCCGCCAGGTCGGCCCTGGCGCCTGTCCGGTCTGCGGGATGGCGCTGGAGCCGGAGCTTGTGTCGCTGAACGACGCGTCCAACCCTGAACTTACGGATATGTCGCGCCGGTTCTGGATCGGATTGATCCTCGCGCTGCCTGTGATCGTGTTGGACATGGGCGCGCATATCGCAGGGGTGCACAGCTGGATCGACCAAACGCTGTCGAACTGGATTCAGTTCGCATTCGCGACGCCGGTGGTGATCTGGGCCGGCTGGCCGTTCTTCGTGCGCGGCTGGCAATCGCTGACGACGCGCAATCTCAACATGTTCACGCTGATCGCGATGGGCACCGGCGTGGCTTATCTCTACAGCCTTGCCGCCACCATGACGCCTGCGATTTTTCCGCCCGCCTTTCGCGGGGCTGATGGCGCTGTCGCGGTCTATTTCGAGGCGGCGGCTGTGATCACGATCCTGGTGCTGCTCGGGCAGGTGCTTGAGTTGCGCGCGCGCGAGGCCACGTCCGGCGCCATCAAGGCGCTGCTTGATCTTGCGCCGAAGACCGCGCGCCGGGTCGATGAGCAAGGCGCGGACCACGACGTGGCGCTCGACGAGGTGGCTGTCGGCGACCGGCTCCGGGTTCGTCCCGGGGAGAAGGTGGCGGTGGACGGCCTGATCGTCGAGGGACGCTCCTCGCTCGATGAATCCATGGTGACCGGTGAATCCATGCCGGTTGCCCGGGAAGCGGGCTCAAAAGTGATCGCCGGCACCATCAACCGGTCCGGCAGTTTCATCATGCGGGCCGAGCAGATCGGACGCGATACGCTGTTGTCGCGGATCGTGCAGATGGTGGCGCAGGCGCAGCGGTCCCGCGCTCCGATCCAGCGTCTGGCTGATCGGGTGGCTGGCTGGTTCGTGCCCGCCGTCATCGCCGTGGCCGTCGTGGCGTTCGCGGTCTGGTCCTTCGTCGGCCCCGCGCCACGTCTGGCGTTTGGTCTGGTCGCCGCGGTGAGCGTGCTGATCATCGCCTGTCCGTGCGCGCTCGGGCTCGCCACGCCGATGTCGATCATGGTGGGCGTCGGACGCGGCGCGCAGGCCGGTGTCCTCATCAAGAATGCCGAGGCACTCGAGCGCATGGAGAAGGTCGACACGCTGGTGGTCGACAAGACCGGCACCCTGACCGAGGGCAAGCCCAGGGTTGTCGCCATCGAGGCTGCGGAAGGTGCCCGGAAAGACGACCTGCTGCGCCTTGCCGCGAGCGTCGAGCGATCCAGCGAGCATCCGCTGGCGGACGCCATCGTAGCTGCGGCAAGGGAGCGCGATCTGCCGTTGGGCGAGGTGCAGGAGTTCGATGCTCCCGCCGGAAAGGGCGTGATCGGAAAGGTCGATGGAAAAACCGTACTGGTCGGATCGGCCGCGTTTCTTCAATCCCGGAACGTCGCCGTTCACGGCATGGCGGCATTAGCCGAAGACCTGCGCAATGACGGGGCCACCGTCGTCAACGTTGCAATTGACGGCAGGCTGGCCGGTCTGCTCGCGATCGCCGATCCCGTGAAAGCCTCAACGCCCGCGGCCCTGAAAGCGCTGGCAGGCGAGGGCATCAAGGTCATCATGCTGACCGGCGACAACCGCACCACCGCCAACGCGATCGGTAGGCAGCTCGGCATTGCCGATGTCGAGGCTGATGTTCTTCCCGAGCAGAAGAGCGCCGTTGTCACCCGGCTTCAGAATGAGGGGCGCGTCGTGGCCATGGCGGGAGACGGCATCAACGATGCGCCGGCGCTGGCCACCGCCGATGTCGGCATCGCCATGGGCACCGGAACGGATGTCGCCATGGAGAGCGCAGGCGTGACGCTGCTGGGCGGAGATTTGATGGGCCTGGTTCGCGCGCGCCGCCTTTCCGAGGCGACCATGCGCAATATCCGGCAGAACCTGTTCTTCGCTTTTATGTACAACGCCGCCGGCATTCCGATCGCGGCCGGGGTGCTCTATCCGGTCTTTGGCCTGCTGCTATCCCCGATCGTGGCCGCGGCCGCCATGGCGCTGTCATCGGTAAGCGTCGTCGGCAACGCGTTGCGGCTGCGCGCTGCGAGGCTGTGAAGACGAAGGATCGGCGCTTGTTCTTCAGCGGCGAGAGCGTGTCCAGACCTCTCCGCTGCACAGCGCGCCCACGCAGCCTTCCACGCGGAGCGCGCCGGGGCCCGCGACGGAGACGTTGCTGGCATAGGTATTGCCGTCATCGGCATTGTAGATCGAGCCCGACCATTTGTTGGGACCGGTTTGCGACATGCCCCGGAACAGCGGCAGTCCGATCATCGGTCGTCTGGATAGCGCCGGGTTGTGATTTTTATCGTCGACGGCAGGTCTTCCCGTGGCGGGATCAGTCGGGTTGCGCAACCAGACGATGACGCCGCAAAGGCTGCTGCCGCCGCATCTGCTGACGCGAACCTTGGCGTCACCCGCTTGTGTCAGCCAGATGCCGGTGGGGTCGGCCGCTGTCTGTGCGTCGGCGACGGATAACATGGCGGCAAGAACTGCAACAGCAAATCCGGATCGCACGAGCATGACAACCACCTCCCAGAGCCCCCAGATCACGATGGTTTTGGATCGAACTGATCCAAAACCATCGTGATCGATTCCCAATATTTTAGAGCGGGATGTGGGCGGAAAACCGCTACACACTTTTCCTCATCCCGCTCTATAGCGTTTTCAAGCGAAGCATGTCCTCGGGCTTGACCCGAGGATGGTGACCTGTTCGCGTGAAGAAAACGCGTCAAAACAAAATCATGGAGCCCCGCTTCTGATTCAATCAGAAGCGCAAAGGCTCCAGGGTGCATAACAAAAAAACCGGGTCGTGCAACATGATATGTGCGGCGAGCCCGGTTATGTGGGGAGAGACATGGGGATTCAGCGGCAGCAAGGCATGGTGGCAACGAGCCGTGCGTCTTATGAATGGGAAGTCTGCAACAGCGGCATGCCTGACGTTGACCCCTCTCAAGTTATGGTATGTAACGGCTGGTGTCGTACTGGCGACGGAAACCCCTGACCGGGTTTCGCCGGGCCCCCTTACAATCTCCCAACAATTCGGACAAACAACCCATGACCCTTACGCTTCCGAACCTGCCATACTCCCATGACGCGCTCGCGCCCCATATGTCCAAGGAAACCTTGGAATATCATCATGATAAGCACCATCAGGCTTACGTGACCAACGGCAATAACGCGATCAAGGGGACCGAGTTCGAGGGCAAGTCGCTCGAGGATATCGTGAGAAGCTCGTACGGCAAGAGCGCGTCCGTGGGCGTGTTCAACAACGCCGGCCAGCACTATAATCACCTGCATTTCTGGAACTGGATGAAGCCCAACGGCGGCGGCGACAAGCTTCCCGGCCGTCTCGAGAAGAAGATCATCGAGGATTTCGGCAGCCTAGAGAAATTCAAAGCTGATTTCGCCGCGGCCGGCGCCGGACAGTTCGGTTCGGGCTGGGCATGGCTTCAGGTGAAGAACGGAAAGCTGGAAGTATCCAAGACGCCGAACGCCGAAAACCCGCTGATTCACAACGCGACCCCCATTCTTGGCTGCGACGTCTGGGAGCACTCCTATTACATCGACTACCGCAACCGCCGTCCGGACTATCTCAAGGCGTTCCTCGATCATCTCGTGAACTGGGATTACGTGGATCAACTGTACGCCAAGGTCGCCTGATCGGGCGGGCCGAAGCCGGTAAAGATTCGAGAAGGCGGCACGTCGGTGCCGCCTTTTTTGCGCGCGGGTCATTAGTCAAGCTGGCCGGCGGTTTGTTCACTGGACAGCTGTGATGTTATAATATAACGATCTTGAAAGTCCGAGTCCGGAAAGCGTCTCAGGTGCTGCATTCTCACTCTCACGTCCAGGATCAAGCTCACGACGATGGACATTCGCACGGACACACCCATACGCTGTCCTCGCCGCATCCGGCCCAGGCGGTGCCATGGTCGATCCTGCGGATGGCGCTGGCTGCACGAGCGGGAACGGCGCTTGCGGTCTGCGTCGTGCTTTGGGCCGCCGTATTGCTGACAATCGCGGGATGGTAGCGCAACTGCAATTTCGTGATGTCACGCTGGGCTATGAGCGGCATCCGGCCGTGCATCACCTGAGCGGGGAGATCGCGTCCGGCGCGCTGCTGGCGGTGGTCGGGCCGAACGGCGCGGGCAAATCGACGCTGTTTCGCGGCATCACAGGCATCCTGAAACCACTGGCCGGATCGATTGCCCTCGGCGGCCTCGACGTTCGCGACATCGCTTATTTGCCACAGAGCGCAGAGATCGATCGCAGCTTTCCGATTTCGGTGTTTGATTTCACCGGCTCCGGGTTGTGGCGAACCACCGGTGCGTTCGGCCGGCTCGGCAGGCGCGAATGTCGGCGGATCGTGGAGGCTCTCGCGGCTGTCGGCCTGAACGGATTCGAAAACCGTCCCATCGGCACGTTGTCCGGCGGACAGATGCAGCGCATGCTGTTCGCCCGCGTGCTGTTGCAGGATGCCGGCGTGATCGTCCTGGACGAGCCGTTCAACGCCATTGACGCCAGGACCTCGGACGATTTGCTCGCTCTGGTGCGGCGTTGGCATGAGGAGAAGCGCACGGTGCTGGCGGCGCTGCACGACATGGAAATGGTACGCGCGAATTTTCCGGAGACGCTGCTGCTTGCGCGCGGCGCGGTGGCATGGGGTCCGACCGGGCAGGTGCTGACGGCCGCCAACCTGTCGCGAGCCCGGCAGATGTGCGAAGCTTTCGACGATGGCGCTGCCGCCTGCGCGGTCCGTGTTCCGCCGCGCGTGGCCTGAGGCATCATGGTCTACGACACGCTGGTCGCTCCCTTCGCCGATTTCGAGTTCATGCGCCGTGCGCTGGCTGCTGCTGCTGCTCTTGCGCTGGGGGCCGCGCCGATCGGCGTGTTCCTGATGTTGAGGGGGATGAGTCTTGTCGGCGATGCGATGGCGCATGCGATCCTGCCGGGAGCGGCGGTCGGCTTCCTGCTGTCGGGCCTCAATCTGTTCGCGATGACCGTCGGCGGGCTGGTCGCGGGATTCGCGGTGGCGATTCTGGCCGGGGTGGTGTCGCGCGTCACCGAACTGAAAGAGGATTCGTCGCTGGCGACCTTCTACCTCGCATCGCTGGCGCTGGGCGTCACCATCGTGTCGGTCAAGGGCACCAACATCGATCTGCTTCATGTGCTGTTCGGCAACATCCTCGCGATGGACAACCAGACACTGATGGTCATCGCCATCAACGCCACCGTGACCCTCGTGGTGCTCGCGGTGATCTACCGCCCGCTGGTGTTCGAATGCGTCGATCCCCTGTTTCTGCGCACGGTGAGCCGCGCCGGTGCGCCGGCGCACCTGGCGTTCCTCGGATTGGTCGTCGTGAACCTCGTCAACGGCTTCCATGCGATGGGCACCTTGCTGGCGGTCGGGCTGATGATCCTGCCCGCGGGCATCGCGCGATTCTGGTCGCGCGACATCACCGGCATGATGATGATCGCCGTGGTCAGCGCGCTTTTGTCCGGTTATGCCGGACTGGTGCTGTCGTTTCACAGCAAGGTGCCTTCCGGACCGGCGATCATCCTGGTCGCGTCGGTATTCTATGTCCTGTCTGTGCTGTTCGGGCGCGCCGGCGGGATTGTCCGGCGGTTTTTCCCCGCGCCCCATCTCGAAGCGTGAGGGTGATCATGGCGCGGTATGGCCTCGCAATGTGGGTGATCGCGATCGTGCTGGCGGCGCTTGCGCCCGCCCGCGCCCAGGCAACCGCCGGTGACCGCGGTGATGAGCGGATCGTCGTGGTCGCGAGTTTTTCGATTCTTGGCGATTTCGCGCGGGCCGTCGGAGGCGCGCGAACCGACGTCACGACGCTGGTCGGAACGGATGGCGATGCGCATGTGTTCACGCCGGCGCCGGCCGACGCCAGGAAGGTCGCGGCCGCGAGGCTGGTCATTGTCAACGGCCTCGGCCTCGAAGGCTGGCTGCCGCGGCTGGTGCAGGCCTCGGGCGGCAATGCGGTGATCGTCGTTGCGGCTACAGGCGTGCCATTGCGCGGGGCCGAGGCTGGTGAAACGCTGCACGGTGACGGTTCGGCGGATCCTCATGCCTGGCAGTCGGTCGCCAATGCCAAAATATACGTCGCCAATATTCGAGACGCGCTGATCGCGGCCGATCCCGCGGGCGAGGCGGTCTATCGCGGCAACGCCGCCGATTATCTGGCGAAACTGGACGCGCTGGACCGGGAGGTTCGCGAGGGCGTGGCCCGGATTCCACCGGAACGTCGCAAGGTGATCTCGACCCATGATGCCTTCGGCTATTTCGAGGCGGCCTATGGCATCGCTTTCATCGCTCCGCAGGGGGTATCGACCGACAGCGAGGCGAGCGCGCGCGATATCGCCGCCACAATCACGCAGATCAGGACCGCGAAAATCCCGGCCGTGTTCCTGGAAGATCTCGGAGATCCGCGGCTGATCCGCCAGATCGCCACCGAGGCCGGGGCCCGGATCGGGGGAACGCTCTATTCCGACAGTTTGAGCGATGAAAAGGGTGACGCCCCCACTTACATTGCCATGGTCCGGCATAATATAAAGGCATTGACGAGCGCGCTGGCGGAATAGTCGCGCCTTCTGCCTTTCCCGCAGGAAGGATCGCGAGGCGGCTCCTGTGGTCGCCGAACGCCGCATGTGCTATTGACCCCTCATTCTCTCCGCGGGGAGAGCAAAACAGCTCCGAGTTCATTGATGTCTGATGTAAACGCCTCCGCCTCGACGAAGATTCCCGTAACCGTGCTGACAGGCTATCTCGGCGCCGGCAAGACCACGCTTCTGAACCGCATCCTGTCGGAAAATCACGGCAAGAAGTATGCCGTGATCGTCAACGAATTCGGCGAGGTAGGCATCGACAACGACCTGATCATCGGCGCCGACGAGGAAGTGTTCGAAATGAACAACGGCTGCGTCTGCTGCACGGTGCGCGGCGACCTGGTGCGTATTCTCGAAGGACTGATGAAGCGCAAAGGCAAGTTCGACGCCATCATCGTGGAGACCACGGGCCTTGCCGATCCGGCGCCGGTGGCGCAGACGTTCTTCGTCGACGAGGACGTGCAGAATAATGCGCGCCTCGATGCGGTGGTGACGGTGGCCGACGCCAAGTGGCTGAGCGAACGGCTGAAGGATGCGCCCGAGGCGAAGAACCAGATCGCCTTCGCCGACGTGATCGTCCTCAACAAGACCGATCTGGTGTCGCAGCCGGAACTGGCCGAGGTGGAAGCGCGGATTCGCGGTATCAATCCCTATGCCAAACTGCATCGGACCGAGCGCTGCCAGGTGGCGCTCTCGGATGTTCTGGAGCGCGGCGCGTTCGATCTCGACCGCATCCTCGAGATCGAGCCTGATTTCCTCGAGAACGACGGCCACGACCACCACGATCATGATCACCACGACCACGACCATCATGGTCACGATCATCACGACCATGATCATGGCCATGGTCCGAAGCATTATCACGATGAGGAGATGCAGTCGCTGTCGCTGCGTTCGGACAAGCCGCTTGATCAGGACAAGTTCATGCCGTGGCTGCAGGAGCTTCTGGCGGCGGAGGGACAGAAGATTCTGCGCTCGAAAGGTGTCATGGAATTCAGCGGCGAGGACGATCGCTACGTCTTTCAGGGCGTTCACATGATGCTGGAGGGCAGCCGCCAGCGTGAATGGAAGCCGGACGAGAAGCGGGAAAGCCGTCTCGTCTTCATTGGCCGCGAATTGCCGGAAGCCCTGATCCGCGAAGGCTTCCAGAACTGCATCGCCGCGTGATGAAAGACAACGCCCCCAAGCAGCACGCCATGGCCTCGATCGGCGAGCGCGTGCGTCCCGTGACCATCGGCTCGCCGGTGGCAGCCCTGTACTTTATCGGCGATCGCGCCGCATTCGTCGGCGACGAGGAAACCATCACGCTGGTTTCCGGCGATGGCGAAAAGGCCGCGGTGACCGTCCATGGCGGTGCGATCCTGTCGTCGGTTTCCGACGGCAAGCGGATCGTCACCGGCGGCGACGACGGCAAGGTCGTCGCGCTCGACATGAAAGGCGAAAGTTCGGTTCTTGTGACCGATGCGAAACGCCGCTGGATCGACAATATCGCGGTCCATCCCGATGGCACGCTCGCATGGTCCGCCGGCAAGACCGCATACGTGCGCGGGATCAAGGGTGAAGAAAAGTCGATCGACGCTCCGTCGAGCGTTGGCGGACTCGCGTTCGCGCCGAAGGGCATGCGGCTCGCGCTGGCGCACTACAACGGCGTGTCGCTGTGGTTTCCGAACATGACGGCTGCGCCGGAGCGGCTGGAATGGGCCGGCTCGCATCTTGGCGTCACATTCAGTCCCGACGGCAGGTTTCTCATCACCTCCATGCACGAGCCGGCGCTGCACGGCTGGCGGCTGGCCGACGTACAACATATGCAAATGACCGGCTATCCCAGCCGCGTGAAATCCCTGTCGTGGGGCATGGGCGGAAAACTGCTGGCGACCTCCGGCGCGGACCGGGTTGTGGTGTGGCCGTTCGCCAGCAAGGACGGCCCGATGGACAAGGAGCCGACGATGCTGGCGCCTTTGCAGGCTCGCGTCACCGCGGTCGCTTGCCATCCGACCCAGGATTTCCTTGCGGCCGGTTATGAGAACGGCACCATCTTGATGGTGAGGCTTACCAACGGCGCCAAGGTGGTGGTTCGCCGTGAGGGCGAAGCGTCTGTCGCTGCGCTGGCGTGGAATGCGAAAGGCTCGATGCTGGCGTTTGCCCTGCAGAACGGCGAGGCGGGACTGGTCGATCTCTAGAGCCTTTCCGCTTCTGATAGAATCAGAAGCGGGGTTCTATGATGTTGTTTGGTCGCGTTGTCTTCACGCGAGGCGGACGCCATCCTCGGTCAAGCCGGAAGACCTGCTTCCTTCGCTGGAAAGCCGAGTCCGGCCCTCGGGGGTCTTGAGAAGGAACTTTGCTCGCGGCGAGTTGTTGGTCTTTTTGAAGATTAACGACGGGGGCCTCCATGGCGGCGAGCAAACGCGACGGCGGTACGAGAAGGGAAAACGATGCAGGTACGCTCCTGGCGATCGTGCTGATCGTTACTATCGGTATGATCGTGTCCGGTGTCTCCCTGTCGTTTGCACATAGAGAAGTCGTGATCGCGCAGGCGTCCTCGCCGCAAACCCTCCCTGTGCCCGCTGGCAAGGAGAACGGGCCAGCCGAATCAAAGCCGGGCGGGACCCGTCCAACGACGCCCGCACCAGAACCTGCGCGCCCGGATGCCGATGATGTGGGGCACGCAAACCCTGAACCGGCGCTGCCGCCCGCGCCGGCAGAGAAAGTCGCACCGCCGATCAAGGGAAATTAAGAGCAGGGCACCACCCGTCCTGCCTGCATGAGGTTTGTAGCGATCAGCGAACGAGAACGTTCCTGAATTGCCACGGATCGGATGTATCGATGTCTTCCGGAAACAGTCCGGGGCGATCGGCCAGCGGCGTCCAGTCGGTGTAATAGCCCTTCACGGGACCGAGATAGGGACGCTGGATCTCCAGACAGCGACGGAAGTCCAATTCGTCGGCCTCGACGATGCCGGCTTCGGGATTTTCCAGCGCCCAGACCATGCCGGCCAGCACCGCGGACGACACCTGCAGGCCGGTGGCGTTCTGATACGGCGCAACGCGGCGGGTTTCCTCGATTGAAAGTTGCGAGCCGTACCAATAGGCGTTCTTGCCGTGGCCGTAGAGCAGTACGCCGAGTTCGTCGATTCCGTCGACGATTTCGGTTTCCTCCAGGATGTGAAACTTCGGCTGCGCCTTGCCTTCCGCGCCGAACATCTCGTGCAGCGACAGCACGGCGTCGTTGGCGGGATGGTAGGCGTAGTGGCAGGTCGGACGATAGATCACGCTCTGGCCATCGCGAACGGTGAGGTAGTCGGCAATCGAGATCGCTTCGTTGTGCGTGACCAGAAAGCCGTACTGCGCTCCCGGCGTCGGGCACCATGTGCGTACGCGGGTATTGGCTCCCGGTTGCAGCAGGTAGATCGCGGCCTGACATCCGGCATCGTGCTTGCGGCCGTTTTCCGGCATCCACTTTTCGTGAGTGCCCCAGCCGAGTTCGGAAGGTTGCAGGCCTTCCGAAACGAATCCTTCCACCGACCAGGTGTTGACGAACACGTTCATCGGCTTCGGCGTCCTCGCGCGCTGGGTGTCGCGTTCGGCGATGTGGATGCCCTTGACGCCGAGCTTGTGCGCGAGCTGGGCCCAGCCCTCGCGGCTCTTTGGTTCGTTGAACTCGGTGCCGGTATCGCGCGCGATGTCGAGCAGCGCCTGCTTCACAAACCAGGAGACCATGCCGGGGTTGGCGCCGCAGGTGGAAACCGCGGTGGTGCCGCCTTCGCTCTTCCGCTTGGCCGCAAGCAACGTTTCGCGCAGCGCATAGTTGGAGCGCTTCTCGGGGCCGGCGCTCTTGTCGAAATAAAACCCGAGCCACGGCTCGACCACGGTGTCGATGTACAGCGATCCGATCTCGCGGCACATGGTCATGAGATCGACCGAGCCGGTATCGACCGAGAGATTGACGCAGAAGCCCTGGCCGCCGCCTTCCGTCAGCAGCGGAACGAGGACGTCACGATAGTTGTCGCGGGTGATGGCTTGCTTGATGAATTTGACGCCGTGTTGTTTTGCCAGCGTGTCGTCCGCATGAGGATCGATAATGACGAAGCGCGCTTTATCGAATTCGAAATGCTTCTCGATCAGCGGAAGGGTGCCTTTTCCGATCGAACCGAATCCGATCATGACGATCGGCCCGGTGATGCGTGCGTGCACGGATGAAGCATTCGACGACATCATGTATCTCCAAAATTGTCGGGGAATTACAGCTCGGACAAGCAACCGCTGACTATCCCTGAACGATAAAACGCCGATGAAATCAAGATCCGTAGCGCTTGTTTTGAAAGGATAAGAAGTGACGATCTTGTGTCGGCGGGTCTTGTTGACGCGAACCGGGGCTCGCGTTGCGTGAAGGTGCTATGAGGCGCTCTCGCGCCTCACTCATCGGTCATGCGTCATACGATATGATCAAGCGCGAGCGCGCAAGCGACGCCGGGGGATGTTTTGGTTTGCAGCGCGGCATCGTCGATTGCATATCGATACCGCAACTCATGGCGGGTTTTGATCGGGAGGGTATCGCCTCGTTTCAAGCCGATGATGGGGTGAGCGTTGATCGCCTGATTTTCATAACGCAGCGTGCCTGTCTCCATGGGGTGGAGACAGGCGCCTAGAGCACGATGATTTTGGACCGAATCGATCCAAAATCTTGAACGTGATCGATTTCAATATTTTAGAGCGGGATGCGGGCGGAAAACCGCTACACACTTTTCCTCATCCCGCTCTAGCTGCTATTTACGCTCCGGCCTCGGCCAGTACGACCAGACAGCGATCACGCTCAGTGAACGCCATCCGCCGGAGGGAGTTTGAAACTCGATGCTCTGCCCCGCGGACAGGCCGATAAGCGCCGCGCCGATGGGAGAGAGAATCGAGATCTTGCCGGCATCGACATCGGCTTCTTCCGGATAAACCAAAGTGACTTTCCGCCTCTGGCCGCTGATGTCGTCGATGAACGTCACCTCGGACTGCATCGTCACGAGATTGACTTTCCGCCGCTGGCCCCTGGTATCGTCAAGGATGGAGCTATCGGCGGGAATGATTTCGGCGCGGTCTATTTCCCGGGCGAGAAATTCGGCCGTCGCCGGATACTTTTCTATCGCAGCCTCGGCGAGGTGCCGCAAGCGGTCGAGATCGTGCGCGCTGATGGCGATGGCCGGGAGATGTGTCTTCTTCAGGTTGTCGAGCATGTCTTTCACCGCGGGTTAGCCCTGGCGAGCGATCGTCCGTGGATGGAGCGAGCACCGGCGAGGGCGGCACAACCCGCGATGACAAGGCGTCGCGCGATGTGCCAGAGAACAATGGTCAGTTGGGATTGAGGTCGAACTTGATAAATCCCGGACGGTACAGACGCACGTCCGTCCGGGTCACCATCCTGCTTTGAGGTGACCGGCGCGCAGCAACAAACGGCTATTGCGAGCATTCGACATCATCATCTGAAGGTAGGTCGGCCCGCGCGGAAGTCAATGTTCCAGCAATTGGAACAGGATCCCGGGCCTGCCGCGTCCGCTCTCAAGACCAGCATCTTCCGCCTCGGCTGCGTTCAGGCCGCGCGCGGCATCGGCCGCGCGACTTCCCGGGCGTGATGCCGCCGTGCTCTCGATACCCGAGCGCCCGTCGGCACGATCAGGCCGGAGGCGCCTTCAAGCGCGGCCTCGCGCAGCTCAACCGCCAGCAGCCGGTCGCGTTCGAACGGGCCGGGCAGGAGAAGGTCGGCGGTTTTCAGCGCCGAGAAGCCGAAGCGCGCGTAGTACGGCGCATCGCCGAGCAGGATCACCGCGCCATGGCCGTGTGCCTGCGCAAGCTCAAGCGCGCGTTTCATCAATGCGGCGCCGACGCCGAGGCTGCGATGGGACGCTGCCACCGCGAGAGGGCCGAGCGCCAGCGCAGGCACGCCCCCGGCGCTGACGTGCCACAGCCTCACCGTTCCGATCAGCTTGCGTTTGGCAATCGTGGTCAACGCCAGCCCTTCGGCCGGTTTCCGTCCGTCACGCAGCCGCTGGCAGGTCCGCGCAAGGCGGCCGGCGCCGAAGCTCGCATCGAGCAAGGCTTCGCGCGCGGCGACGTCGGAAGGACGCTCGGTGCGGATCGCGAAGGAAGAAACCTCGCAGCGGGCGGCGATTGTTTCGAGAACAGCATTCATGGCGCATCATCCCCCTCCGGCAACTCGATCAGTCGCGCGGCGTGTCATCAGCCAGAATTGTGACAGGGAGGAAGCCGGCGAACCGGCTCCCGACTCTCTTCATCTCTCCGCGAACGGGGAGGAAGAGCTTGCGTCAGATGTGATACGTCCTCAGCGGCGGAAAGCCGTTGAAGGCCACCGACGAGTAGGTCGACGTATAAGCGCCGGTGCCCTCGATCAGCAGCTTGTCGCCGATCTCGAGCGTGACCGGCAGCGGATAGGGCTGCTTCTCGTAGAGCACGTCGGCCGAGTCGCAGGTCGGGCCGGCCAGCACGCAAGGTGTCATCTCGGCGCCGTCGTGCGGCGTCCTGATCGCGTAGCGGATCGACTCGTCCATGGTCTCCGCGAGGCCGCCGAACTTGCCGATGTCGAGATAGACCCAGCGGCTCTCGTCGTTGTCGTTCTTCCTGGAGATCAGAACGACTTCCGTCTCGATCACGCCGGCGTTGCCGACCATGCCGCGGCCCGGCTCGATGATGGTCTCCGGGATCTGATTGCCGAAGTGCTTGCGCAGCGCGCGGAAGATCGACCGGCCGTACTGCACGACCGGCGGAACGTCCTTCAGATACCTCGTCGGAAACCCCCCGCCCATGTTGACCATGGTCAGGTTGATTCCACGCTCGGCGCAGTTGCGGAACACTTGCGAGACCATCGCCAGAGCACGATCCCAGGCTTTCACCTTGCGCTGCTGCGAACCGACATGGAACGAAATGCCGATCGGCTCGAGGCTGAGGCGCTTGGCGAGGTCGAGCACTTCGACGGCCATTTCCGGGTCGCAGCCGAACTTGCGCGACAGCGGCCACTCCGCGCCCCCGCAATCGTAGAGGATGCGGCAGAACACCTTCGCTCCCGGCGCGGCGCGGGCGATCTTCTCGACTTCCGCATGGCAATCCACGGCGAACAGGCGAATGCCGAGCGCGTAGGCGCGCGCGATATCGCGCTCCTTCTTGATGGTGTTGCCGAAGGAGATGCGGTCCGGCGTCGCGCCGGCGGCGAGCGCCATTTCAATCTCGGCGACGGTCGCGGTATCGAAGCACGAACCGAGCGAGGCAAGCAGGCTCAACACTTCAGGCGCGGGGTTGGCCTTCACGGCGTAGAACACGCGCGAGTCCGGCAACGCCTTCGCGAAGGCCTGATAGTTGTCGCGCACGATGTCGAGATCGACCACGAGGCACGGCTCGGTATCGTTGCCTTTGTTGCGGCGGTCGCGCAGGAATTCCCGAATGCGTTCGGTCATAGCACCCTCCAAACGGTCCAGCGACGGACTCGCTCAAAATGACGTCGGACTGAACGTTCCGGCGCGGTCGCACGATGGAGACGCGACAACGCCTTGAGCTCAGATCAACTGTGCTGCCGTGGATTGGTTGGGATGAATCCCGCCCGCACACCTGGCAATGAAGGACAAGCCTTTTCAGTAGCCCGCGCCGGCGGTGGAAGGCCGGTAGAGACCAAAAAAGCCCGATCCGTCGTTGCTTTAAGTCGCGTCCCCCGTTGAGAGCGGGGTGCGCCGGTTCGCCTCCGGCTGCCAGTCACGGTTGCAAGGAGTGAATCGCCTTCATCGGCATCCCTGGAGAGAGATGCTGGCCTCCCGGTTTCAATCGATTTGAGTCTCGATCGATCCGGGCGACCCTCGGCTGCTTCACCCTTGGCGGCTGTCCGGCCTCTTGTCCGGATACCTACCGACTGACACACGACCACAGGCACGTGCGAAATTGGGCAGTAGCGGAGATAAGTCTTTTGATCGGGCTTCGCAACAACTTTCTTCGAGCGAAGCGCGGTTTCTCCACGACGTTGTCGAAATGCCGCAATCGCGCGCCGATGATGAACGTGAGTTTAAAATTGTTTTAATGAAACGGTCCGATGACGCGCGCGAAGAGTGCAGGTTAGCCCTGTCCCGCAGGGGTTTCTCTCAGGTGCGCCGCACGAAGGGTTCGATGCGCTGCGCGGCGCGGACGAAATTGATCATGACGAACACGCCGATCACGAACAGCACCGCTTGCAGGATGTGACCCTCCATCTCGCTCAGTCCGAACAGAATCGCGAGCGCCCAGCCGCCGGCGAACGCCGCGCCGAAAACTTCCGCGCCGATCAGGATCGCCGCCGAAATGACGGTGATGACGCTGGGCCAGGCGATCTTGCGTGAGGCGGAAGAGGCAGGTTGAGAACTCATGTCCAAAGATTCCGTTCGTTCAAGTATTCCGTTCGTCCAAGTATCGGGTTGAGGGCGGCAATCTCTCTGAAAATGCCGGCCGCGGCAAGCGCTAAAGGCACCAAAGGGCTCTGTCGCGTGTTATAGTTCCGGCGCCGCTGGATCGCGGCTAAAATGTGCAGCAGCAGGCGAAAGCAAAACCTTATGTCAGACACGTCTCAATCGTCGCCTGTCGTTTCCGGCCCCGGAACAGACAATCCGCTGCTGAGGCCGTGGCGGACGCCTTTCCAGGCTCCGCCGTTCGGGGAGATCGCGCCTGATCACTTTCTGCCCGCCTTTGAACGAGCGTTCATCGATCATGCCGCCGAGGTCGCCGCGATCGCGCATGATCCGTCGGCGCCGGACTTCGCCAACACCATCACCGCGCTGGAACGCTCAGGCAGGCTGCTCGCGAAGATCGCGGCCGTGTTTTACAATCTGGTGTCGGCGCACTCCAATCCCGCGCTGCTCGATATCGACAAGGATGTCTCCTCGCGCATGGCGCGGCACTGGAATCCGATCCTGATGAACGCGGTGCTGTTCGGCCGCATCGCGCAACTCCACGAGAATCGCGCAACGCTCGGACTGACCGCCGAACAGTTGCGGCTGCTGGAACGCACCTACACGCGCTTTCACCGGGCCGGCGCCGGTCTCGATGAGACCGCGAAGGCGCGGATGGCCACGATCAACGAACGGCTGGCCCATCTTGGCACCACCTTCGGCCATCATCTTCTCGGCGACGAGCAGGAGTGGTTCCTCGAACTCGGCGAGGATGACCTGGACGGCCTGCCGGACAGCTTCGTCGCGGCGGCGCGTGCCGCGGCGGAGGAGCGCGCGCTGCCCGGCAAGGCCATCGTGACCACCTCGCGCTCATCAGTGGAGACCTTTCTCAAGAGCTCGCGCCGCCGCGATCTTCGCGAGAAGGTTTACAAGGCGTTTACAGCCCGCGGCGACAACGGCAACGCCAACGACAACAACGCAGCCATCGTCGAGATCCTCGCGCTTCGCGAGGAAGCCGCAAGTCTTCTGGGCTATCCGAGCTTCGCCGCCTATCGTCTGGAAGACTCGATGGCCAAGACGCCGGAAGCCGCGCGCGGCCTGCTGGAGCGGGTCTGGACGCCGGCCCGCGCGCGGGCGCTCGCCGACCGCGATGCCTTGCAGGGCTTGATCGCGGAGGAGGGCGGCAACTTCACCCTCGCGCCCTGGGACTGGCGCTACTACGCCGAAAAGCTGCGGCAGATACGTGCCGATTTCGACGATGCGGCGATCAAGCCTTATCTGACGCTGGAGGGGATGATCGCCGCGGCCTTCGACTGCGCGCATCGGCTGTTCGGGCTCACTTTCTCCGAGCGCAAGGATATCCCGGTCTGGCATCCCGACGTTCGCGTCTGGGAAGTGCAGGGTGCCGCCGGTAAGCATCGGGCGCTGTTCTACGGCGACTACTTCGCCCGCGCCTCGAAACGGTCAGGCGCATGGATGACCTCGCTGCGCGATCAGCAGACGCTCGACGGCGAGGTCGCGCCACTGGTCGTGAACGTCTGCAATTTCGCCAAAGGCGCGAACGGCCAGCCCGCGCTGCTGTCTCCGGACGATGCGCGCACGCTGTTCCATGAACTCGGTCACGGTTTGCACGGCATGCTGTCGAACGTCACCTATCCTTCGTTGTCGGGGACCAGCGTGTTCACCGATTTCGTCGAACTGCCCTCGCAGCTCTACGAGCACTGGCAGGAACAGCCTCAGGTGCTGCGACAGTTCGCAAGGCACTACCAGACCGGAGAGCCGCCGCCGGATGATCTGCTGGAGCGCTTCCTCGCGGCGCGACAGTTCAACCAGGGCTTCGCCACCGTCGAATTCGTCGCCTCGGCGCTGATGGATATGGAATTCCACAGCCGGCCCGCCGCGGCGATCAGCGATGTCAGGGCTTTCGAACGCGCCACGATGGAAAAGATCGGGATGCCGGCGGAAATCGCGATGCGGCACCGGCCGACCCAGTTCGGCCACATCTTCTCCGGCGATCACTATGCGGCCGGCTATTACAGCTATATGTGGTCGGAGGTGATGGACGCCGACGCGTTCGGAGCCTTTGAGGAGACCGGCGATATCTTCGATCCGGAGACAGCCAGGCGGCTGCACGATGATATTTATTCATCGGGTGGATCGCGCGATCCGGAAGAAGCCTATATCGCCTTCCGTGGCCGCGGGCCGGAGCCGGGGGCGCTGTTGCGGAGACGTGGACTGCTGGAAACGTCGCAGGCGGCGTAAAGGAAGTTGACTGGCTCCCTTTCCGCGCGCGTCAGGAAGGCAGCCAGTGCCGGATCGCGGGCAGGAAGAAGATCGCGGTGTTGATGGCGAAGCCGACGCCCCAGAGGATAGAGCGCAGCGTCGGGCGGTCGCCGATATAGGTCACGACATAGGCGGCGCGGACGATCAGGTAAAGGATCGCCAGTTCGTCGATCAGACGCTGGGGCGCATCGCGAAATTCCGCAAGCAGAACGGCGGCAGCAAAGAAGGGAAAGGTTTCGATGCCGTTCAGGTGCGCTCCGAGCGCGCGGGCACGCAGCGGATCGTCGTAGAATCCGGTATCGCGCGGCCGGGCGTTGTCGAAGCGGGGCAACCCCAGCGCCTTGAACGGCACGATCGTCAGCAGGTACAGAATGACCGCACCGAAGACACACCATTCAGCGATCGTCATCGCAACTCCCTCAGCCGCCGGTTCGCAACCGTATCGGCAGATGCGTGGGCTTGACAAGAACGGACCGGCGCGCGAAGCCAGACGGACATGACTGTCGCCCTTCCTATCGACAAGGCTGGAACTGCGGCGAGCGCGCCGCGCGAGCGCGTCGGCGTTCTGCTCGTCAACCTCGGCACCCCGGATACGGCCGATGCTCGCGGCGTGCGGGTGTATCTGAAGGAGTTTCTATCGGATCCGCGCGTCATCGAGAAGCAGGGCCTGGGTTGGAAGCTGGTGCTGAACGGCATCATCCTGAACACCCGTCCGCGCCGCAAGGCGCTTGATTACCTGAAAATCTGGAATACCGAGCTCGATGAGTCACCGCTCAAGACCATCACCCGCTCGCAGTCGGACAAGCTCACCGCCGCGCTCGAAGGTCACGACCATGTCGTCGTCGATTGGGCGATGCGGTATGGCAATCCGTCGATGCGATCGCGCATCGCGGCGCTGGCGGCGCAGGGCTGCGACAGGCTGCTGGTGGTGCCGCTCTATCCGCAATATTCGGCGACGACATCCGCCACCGTATGCGACGAGGCATTTCGCATTCTCAGCGAGATGCGTGCCCAGCCGACGCTGCGGGTGACGCCGCCCTACTACGACGACCCCGATTATATCGAGGCGCTGGCGGTTTCGATCGAGAGTCATCTCGCCTCGCTTCCGTTCATGCCCGAGGTCATCATGGCGTCGTTCCACGGCATGCCGCAGACCTATGTCGACAAGGGCGATCCGTATCAGGGGCATTGCGTCGCGACCACCGAGGCGCTGCGCAAGCGGATGGGGCTCGATGCGTCGAAGCTGATGCTGACGTTCCAGTCGCGCTTCGGCTTCGATGAGTGGTTGCAGCCCTACACCGACAAGACCGTCGAGAAACTCGCGAAGGACGGCGTGAAGCGTCTCGCCGTCGTCAACCCAGGATTCTCCGCCGACTGCCTGGAGACGCTGGAGGAAATCGCGCAGGAGAATGCGCATATCTTCCGCCAGAACGGGGGCGAGGAGTTCACCGCGATACCATGCCTGAACGATAGCGATCCCGGCATGGATGTGATCCGGAATCTGGTGCTGCGCGAGCTTCAGGGCTGGATCTAGGCGGACTTCCTTGTAGCTATTCCAGATAGCCGCGCGAGGTGAAGACCTCTTCACCCGAGAGGGCGTGAAGCGCCGGGCGAGAGGCTTGCTCCGTTTTCCGGCCGGGTCGAGTCACCGATGCCGGACTCTCCGCGCGTTTCGCTCGGCCGATCGAACCTTACCCGTTCCGGTGGCGACTAACCGGCAGTTCACAGTCTTGCATTATGCGGATGGCGGCGAGCGCATGGCGTTCCTGAAGGGACGGCGCCTCGCAGGGAGAGTTTTATGACCGGGTTCGATATTTTCGCGATTGCTGTTGTGGGACTCGTGATCCTGACGCTGCTGGCCGGCGTCAAGACCGTGCCGCAAGGCCACGACTGGACCATCGAACGGTTTGGCAAGTACACGCGGACGCTCGGCCCTGGCCTCAATCTCATCATTCCCTATATCGACCGCGTTGGCCGCAAGATGAACATGATGGAGCAGGTGATCGAAATTCCCCAGCAGGAGGTCATCACCAAGGACAACGCGACGGTTACGGTGGACGGCGTCGCCTTTTACCAGGTGTTCGATGCGGCCAAGGCGAGCTACGAGGTGGCGAACCTCACCCAATCCATCGTGACCCTGACAATGACCAATATCCGCTCGGTCATGGGCTCGATGGACCTCGACCAGGTGCTGTCGCATCGTGACGAAATCAACGAGCGGCTGCTTCGCGTCGTGGATGCCGCGGTGACTCCGTGGGGTTTGAAGGTCAACCGCATCGAGATCAAGGACATCGTGCCGCCTGCCGACCTCGTGCAGGCGATGGGCCGCCAGATGAAGGCCGAGCGCGAAAAACGCGCCGACATCCTTCAGGCCGAAGGCCAGCGCCAGTCGGCCATTCTCAAGGCCGAGGGCCAGAAGCAGTCACAGATTCTCGAAGCCGAAGGCCGAAAGGAAGCCGCCTTCCGCGATGCCGAGGCCCGCGAACGGTCCGCGGAAGCCGAGGCCGAGGCCACGCGTATGGTGAGCGAGGCGATCTCGAAGGGCGATGTGGCGTCGCTCAACTACTTTATTGCTGACAAGTACATCAAGGCGTTCGGGCAGCTTGCCAACTCGCCGAACCAGAAGGTCGTGATGCTGCCGATGGAGGCCACCAGCATGCTGGCGTCGCTGGCGGGCATCGGCGAGATCGCCAAAGCCACCTTCGGCGACAGCGCGGCGCCGGCCTCTGCCGCGCGACGGGGAGCAGTGCCGAATACCGGCTCAAAGGTGCCGCCGCCGATGCAGCCGCAAGGATAGATGGTCGGGCGAGGGAGAGTTTTATGGTCGACCTGTTGGCGTCGCTGGGAAACTGGAACTGGCTGATCCTTGGCCTCGTCCTGGTTGGGCTTGAACTGCTGACGCCCGGCGTGTTCCTGTTCTGGCTCGGACTGGCCGCTTTTCTGGTAGGGGCGCTATCGTTCGCGCTTGATCCAGCCTGGCAAACCCAACTCCTGATGTTCGCCGTGTTCGCGGCCGCCGCAGTGCCGCTGTGGCGTCGGATGGCGCGTCGGGAGTCGGGCGCCGCCGCCAGCCCGTTCCTCAACCGGCGCGCCGAAGCGCTGGTCGGCCGCGTGTTCACGCTGGAGAGGCCGATCGTGGACGGGACGGGCATAGTGCGGATCGACGATACGATCTGGCGGGTGGCGGGACCGGATGCGCCAGCGGGCAGCCGGGTGAGGGTTGTGAAGGCGGACGGCGCGAGCCTCACCGTGGCCGCTGCGGAGCCGTAGCAGGCTTGAACGCCGATCAGGCCACGCCCGCCCGCAGCAGGTCGTGCAGATGCACGATGCCGACCGGCTTTTTCCCTTCGGTCACGATCAGCGCCGTGATTTTCGATGAATTGAGGATTTCGAGCGTTTCGCCCGCCAGCAGGTCGCGCCCGATCGTCTTGGGGTGGGGCGTCATGACATCGTCGACTCGGGCCGTCATCAGGTCGGGCCTCATGTGACGGCGCAGGTCGCCGTCGGTGACGATCCCGACCAGATTCCCCTGGCCGTCAGTGACGCCGACGCAACCGAACCCCTTCGACGTCATCTCGACCAGCGCATCCGACATCTTCGTGCCGAGCGGCTTCAGGGGGACGGCGTCGCCGCTGTGCATGAGGTCGCGGGTGTACTTCAGCAGCGCGCCGAGCTTGCCTCCGGGATGCAGCACGCTGAAGTCGACCGAGGTGAAGCCTCGGCCCTCCAGCAACGCGATCGCGAGCCCATCGCCGAGCGCGAGTTGCATCAGCGAGGATGTCGTCGGCGCGAGGTTGTGCGGGCAGGCTTCGCGCGCCTTGGGCTGCACCAGCGCGACGTCGGCGGCCTTGCCCAGCGTGGAGTCGCGTTCGGCCGTCATGGCGATCAGGGGAATGCGGAAGCGTTTGGCATAGGTGATAAGATTCTTCATCTCCGGCTGCTCGCCCGACCAGGACAGCGCCATAATGACATCATCGGCGGTGATCATGCCGAGATCGCCATGACTGGCTTCCGCGGCGTGGACGAAGAAGGAGGGTGTCCCGGTCGAGGCGAAAGTTGCCGCGATCTTGCGGCCGATGTGGCCAGACTTGCCGAGACCGGTGACAATCAGCCGTCCTTTGGCGTTGCGGATCAGGTCCGTTGCAGCAGCGAATGCGGGCCCGAGATCGGATTTGAGCGCCGCGACAAGCGCCGACACGCCGCCAGCCTCCGCCTCGAAGGTCCGCAATGCGGACTCGATCGCGATGTTGGCCTGATCGGTCATGGCGGATGTCACCGTGCCTGATTTGAATGAGGTCATACTGGTTCCACGCTATGGCGTTTTCGAGCGAAGCATGTCCTCGGGCTTGACCCGAGGATGGACACCTGTTCGCGGGAAGAAAACGCGTCAAATCAAGATCCGAGAGCCTCGCTTCTGTTTCCATCCGAAGCGGAAAGGCTGGGACGCGAAGCGATGCTCTGTCCGAGCGGTGTGCTTAGCACGCCTGCTTGTGCGATGCGATGCAGCTCAGCGTCCTCAACGGCCCGTTAACCATAATTGTTTTAACTCCATTAACGATAGTGCGCCCGCCTCAGGCGGGCGTTGCAAGCGAATGTTTTTCTTGGAGTTTTCGGGATCGTGTGTTCCGGTCCAGCGGCGGGCTATTGCCGGAGCGTACCGATCTGGCGCGCGGCTTTGGCGTGCCTGGCGTTCATCGGTCCGGGATGCGCGACTGCGGGGGGGCAGACACTGACCGGCGAGCAGATCACGCCGCTTCGGGGCGGGCTGTTTCAGCCGCGGGAGTCTTCCTTGCGCCGGACCGATGACGCCGGAGGCGAGGTGGCGTCGGCATCCTCAACGATAGCTCCCTCCCGCATCGGCAGGATTCCCACCTACGACATCCCGGCCGCGACGGGCGTGGGCGATACGGGTTTTGATTCACTCAATCGCCGGCGCAAGGAGAAAAAACTTTATCCCGGCGCGCCGAAACCGAAACAGCCGCCGGGGCCAGGCAACTTCATCCCCGTTCCGCCGCCACCGCCGCTATCGGTTCCGCCGTCATCGACCGCCCATACGGCGCCGATTGCTCCGGCGATGGCCGGAAAGGTCGAGGGGCAGCCCGCGCGGCGGCGTCTGAAGCGCGATGACGATCCGTTCGGAGCCGCGGGTAATTATGTCGGCAGTTTTTTCGTGAAGTCGGCGGTGGAGCTGTGGGGCGGCTACAATACCAATCCCGGTCGCTTCAATCAGCCGAAGGGATCGGCGTTCTATATGGTGGCGCCGGAATTCGTAGCGGCGTCGGATTGGACGCGGCACTCCCTCCTCGTCGATTTGCGCGGATCGTTCACCGGATTCGACAGAACCTTTCCGCCGGGAGTCGACAATCCGTCTCAGTCGGTCATCTCGGTGCCGACGGTCGTGGACCGGCCTGATTTCCTCGGCAGGGCCGTTGGACGTCTCGATGTCAGGCGCGATACCCGCATCAATTCGGAACTGCGGATGCGGATCGGCATCGATAACCCCGGCAGCCCGAACGTTCAGGCCGGTCTCGCCAGATATCCGATCTTTGCCGTGACCGGGGGAACAGCCGGCGTCGAACACGATATCAACAGGCTGCAGGTCTCGCTGCATGGTTTCGCGGACCGCACCATGTATCAGAACTCGCTATTGACGGATGGCACATCGGCGTCCAACGCGGACCGCAACTTCAATCAATACGGCGCCGTGGGGCGCGTCAGCTATGATCTGCTGCCCGGTTTCAAGCCCTTTGGCGAAGTCGAGGCGGACGCGCGCAACCGCGACACGCGGGCCGATCGCGATGGCTTCCAACGCGACTCCCATGGTGGCTACGCGAAGGTCGGGACCAGCTTTGAACTGACACGTTTGCTGATCGGCGAGGCCTCGATCGGCTATACCGCCCGCAACTACGCGGACCCGCGTCTCGACCAGTTGACCGGCCTGCTCACCAGCGGGTCGCTGATCTGGTCGGCGTCGGCGCTGACCACGGCGAGGTTCACCTCGGTGACTTTTGTCGACGAATCCTTTGTGCCCGGTGTCGCCGGCGTGCTGACCCGCTCCCACACCATCGAGATCGATCACGATTTTCGCCGCTGGCTGACCGGGATCGGCAGGTTTACCTATGCGACGCAGGAGTATCGGGGCTCAGAGCGCTCCGACCAGATCTACTCGATCTCCGGCGATCTCATTTACAGGCTGAACCGCGAATTCCAGATCAAGGCTCAGGTGCGCCACGATATACTGAGCACGAACATTCCCGGCGCAAGTTCGGCGGCGACCGTGGTGATGCTCGGCGTCCGGCTGCAACGCTAAAAATCTGCCTTGACCGTTGTTCTGGTGTTTGTCTTGGCGAATGAGCAACTCCGCCTATTTCATCACCTCGCAAACCGTCGAATGACCGGCGCGGCGCAGGCTGCCGGCGGGCGTCGACACCAGGCCCCACCACGCATCCAGCGATTCGTAATCGCAATGTAATTTGACGGTCATGCCGCCGGTGAATTTGATCAGGTCATCAAAGTGATGGTGAGGCACCGCGATCACGACCGGAACGTCGTCGCCGAGCGCGCGCTCGATCAGGTGGGAAAAGCCTTTGCCCTTGCGTTCCTGCCGGCCAAAGCGGTTGACGATCAGAATATCCGCGCCCGCGTCGAGCGTTGTCGCAATCCGTTCACCGGCGCTCGTCAACTGACCGACATCGAGCCGGCATCCTGCCGACTCCTGATCGAGGCTTTGATGGAGTTGAAGATGCTCGCCCGTCGGCATCAGCATGGCTGACAGGCCCGCATCGATGCAGTGGCGGCCAAGCTGGACGATGCCGACGGCGCGGTAGCCGCTCGCGTTCAGACCGGAAGCAAACTCATAAAGCACATTATCGGGATTTTCTCCCTCCCTATAGACCAGAGCGGCAAGGTCGCATTGGGCGTCGAACATGGTCCGCCTCCTTCAAGTTCGCGTGGCGCGCTCGTCATGATCAGCCGGCGTTGCGGGGGCCCGGAGCCACGCATCCGGCTTCTCCTCCCGTCACCGGTCTATCGATATATCTTAACATATATCACGAAGGAAAAGACGAGACCAGAATCTTTCCGCTTCTGATGGAATCAGAAGCGAAGCTCTATGATTCTGGTTTGACGCGTTTTCTTCATGCGAACCGGTGTCCATCCTCGGGTCAAGCCCGAGGACATGCTTCGCTCGAAAACGCTGTAGAGCGCAGCGCGGGGAGGGTGCCGCGACGGGAAGAGCAAGAGCGTCCGGGTTCCGGTGCGGCATGACTTCGCCGCGGCCCCCGCGCCCGATAATAAGCGCTCCGGATCAACGAGACTTGACGTTCCTGTCCCGTTCCGTGCTCTTTTTCGGGTGCCGGATATCGTTTCGCAGCGCCTCAAGCTCCTTGTGGACCGCGCTGGCGGCGTCGCGTTCGATCTTGCGATAGCGGGCAACCAGCGACACCCCGAACGGAGTGAGGACCGCGCCGCCGCCGTTCTTGCCGCCGGTCTGCCGCGCGACCGCCGCCTGCCGGCAGATGCGATTTATTTCATCGACGAGATCCCACGCGCGCTTGTAGGACATGTCCATGGCGCGTCCGGCGGCTGAAATCGAGCCGCAAGTCTGTATGCTCTCGAGCAACTCGATTTTACCCGGTCCGATGCGGCCCTTGGGATCGAGATCGATCCGTAAACTCAGTGAGGGAAGTGATCTGTTGGACGAAGCCTGCATTTCATGCTCGGTAGTTCACGATCCAAGCCATCTGGAAACCGCACTATACATCATTCGGCGGTGAACGTCAGCTTTCTATTGATCTTATCCGCCGCCGTGATGCTCCGGAACGCTCGCTGTCGGCAAGGTCGCGCACCAGGGTTTCGATGCGATCGAGGTTGTGCACATGCAGGTCCCGCTTGGCGTTCGGAAGCTCGATTCCTTCCTTACGGAAGCGCTTGAGAATCTCGAGCCTCACCTCGTTGGCGGCGCCGGCGTCGATGCCGATGTGAGCGACGTGAAAGAAGACCGAGAATTCCAGCGCGTCGGGGCCGAAATTATTGAGAATTGCGAACGGTTCAGGTGACTTCAGGGCGCGCGGGTGGCGTCCGACGATCTCGAGCAGGATTGCAAGAACCTTGTCCGGGTCCGCATTGCTGGAGGTGCTGACCGCCACGGACAGACGGGCCGAATAGCTGCCATGCATCCAGTTGACCACCTGACCGCTGATCAGTTCCGCGTTGGGCACGATCACCGAGACGTTATCATAGGTGGCGATCTCGGTGGCGCGTACGTTGATGCGCTTCACGACGCCCATGCGGGTGCCGACCTCGATGCGGTCTCCGACCTTGATCGGTCGCTCCACAAGCAGAATCAGGCCGGAGACGAAGTTGTTGATGATGGATTGCAGTCCGAAGCCGATGCCGACCGACAGCGCGCCGGCCACGATAGCGACGTTCTGCAGGTTGAGCCCGACATACGACAGCGCGATCAGGGTCGCGAGAATGACGCCCGCATAGCCCGCGCCGGTGCCGATCGAACTGCGAACGCCGACATCGAGATTTGTTTCAGGAAGGAAACGCTCCTCCAGCCATCGCTTGAGCGCGCGCGTGGCGACGACGCCGATGGTGAGCACCGCAAGCGCGCCGAGAATCTGGGACGGCGAAATGGTGATGTTGCCGATCTGAAAGCTGAAGAACGCCGACGACATCGACGTGACGACGTCGTCGGAACGAATTCCCCAGGTCGTGAGAATAAAAAAGGCCGTTAGTCCGATCAGGGACAGCTGGATGAGGCCGCCGAGCACCGCGGCGATCTGGCGGACCGCGCCGCTCCCCAGGCCGGCGGTTTGCCGCAGAAAGCGGCCGATCGCGCCATTGAAAGCGAATGTCGTATTGACGAGAACCGCCAAGAACCGGCTCAGGAGGATGAAACTCATGAGCGCGACGACCATCACGACCATTTCGATCGTGATGAACCGGCCTAATGCGACATATCCCGCGAGGGGTCCGATGATGGCGGCCATGGCCATCATCCAGCCGATCGGAATCAGCAGGCGCCATGCGGATCTTTGGGCGGAGGAGGGTGCGGCGGATTCCTCCTCGGCTTCGGTGGCGGCCGCAACGCGCAGCGCGCCCATGAACAGAAGCGCTTTCGTGATCGCAAGTATCGCCTGGCTTGCGATCGTAAGCTCGATTGGCGATGCGATCGCCAGACTGAGCGCGTCCAGCACGATGCCGACCGCGGTGACCATGGCGAGCAGCACCGAGTAGGAGATCAGGCCGTCGGCCGCGGCATTGTCCAGTTCGATCAGGCGCCATGACGGGCGGCCCGGCGCGAGGACCGCGCTGGTCAGCCGGATAAAGAAGAACCCGAAGGTGATGCCCAGAAACAGCGCCCGAACGATCGGCGTCACGTCGCCGGGGAGGACCTCGAGCGTCAGGAGCGCCTGGTACAGCACCAGCAGCGCGACGGCCGTAAGCGCCGTATCGGTGAACACGATCGCGGCAGCGGAACCCGTCTTTCGCAGCGCGCTGGGATTGGCGATCTCCGGATCGCGCGTCGTCCATCGTGACCACCAGCGCCTGCCCGGCGACAGGAAGAATCCGAGCACGACGATGGCGGCGATAACAAAGCCGGACGCGGCGCGAAGCGGCTGTGACGACAGCACGCGCCCCCACTTGGAGAGCAGATCGACCAGGCGGCCGGCGGCGATCGGAGCTGCGTTCGCGGCCGTGAGCCAGAACGTGGGATTGACGAGGCTGGCGGAGCGCTGCAGCACGGATTCGTTGAATACCGCGCGCCGCCGATCGGAGATCGCGTCGATCGTTTGCTGGGCTCGCACGTTGATGAGCTTGGCCTGTTGAATGACGCCTTGCCTTGCGGCGATCTCCGCCAGCAGCTTGGCCCGTTCGAGCTTCACGTCGTCAGGCTGCGGAGCGGTGGCTTCAGGGCTTGGCGCGAGTTCGGCGGCGCGCGCGCTGGCCGCCTCGAGACGAGGCGTGATTTTTGATATCAGCTCGCGTGCTTCGCGCTGCGCCGTCGCGGATCGATCCCGAAGATCGTTCAACATGGTGTCGTGAATGACTCTGGCGCGCAGCGTCGCCTCGACCTGATCGAGCGTCTGCTTCCACTCGTCGAGTTTCGACTGTGCTCGCGGAAACTCCGGCGCCGGAACGGACGGCAGATCCTCTGCGGGAGCAGGAGGCGCGGCGGGTGCGGCGGCCGGACTTGCCGGCTTGCCGTTCCCGGCTGCCGGCGCGGTCGCGGCTGTCGCGGCATTCAGAGGCACCCAGGATAAGAAGATGAAGAAAATGGCCGCGCGGATTGCCTTCATGCTCTTTGCCTATCGAAACTACGGAGGATTGACGATGCAGCATTCCAGAACGGAATGGCGGAGCCGGCCGTAACGGCTTTCCGGTGCCTGTCCGACCGTGTAATGCGCGTGAAAGCGCACAGTTCATTTTCGGGGTACAATAGGTAGAAATCCGCCTATTGTGTGTAGGATGGTTCAGCCGCCGCTGACTTTAGCGAAATGATCCGGTATCCGGCCTCTCGTCAATGCTGGACGAGAATGCTTGACGAGGTTGGCCGGCGGCAAGGTCCGGGGTGAACGCCCGGCCGGCTTGCAGGCCAATCCGTCGCGGCCGGTCGGGATTCTGCCGTCGGCCCGTGTCGGCGCCGTCGGCCTATATAGTTGATAAAATTAACATATTTACTTGAGTGATCCACCTCACGGTTTTTCCCGGCTCAATGGCTCAGGGTAGCGCATCGACACCGGCCGCAAGTTACGGCCAGCCCGAGGAGCCCACGATGACCGTCGTTCATGCTGAAACTGTCCGTCAAGTCTCCGCGATCCTGGCGGTCGCGACCGTTCTGACCGCGCTGGCCAGCCCGAGCTTTGCTTTCACGGCTGAGGCACAACGACAATGCACGGGCGACGCATTCCGCCTGTGCAGCTCCGAGATCCCGGATATCGGCCGGATCACCGCCTGCATGGTCAAGAACCGCCCCAGCCTCAGCTCGGGCTGCCGTGTTGAACTTGACAAAGGACTATCCGCGCGAACTCACAGGGTCGCCGCGCAGTAAACGGCTGGATCTGGCGGATGTCATCTGTTGTTGCTCCCCCTTTTGCTCCCTTGTAGTTAGGATGGTGCGCCTACGGCGTCCGCTGCATGGGCGAGGTCGGCCAGCCGAATTTCGGGGGATTGTCAAATGGCAGGTAACGATCCTGGCACGCCCGCAAATCCGGCGGAGTCTGGCGCGGGCGATCATGCCTACGCGGCCGTGATGGCGCGGGCGCGGGCGCTCGTGCCGCAGCTGCGTGAGCGGGCTGCCCTTAGCGAGGAGTTGCGGCGTCTGCCGCCGGAGACCGAGAACGATTTTCATGAGGCCGGATTATTCAAGATCCTGAAGCCGAGGCGGGCCGGCGGCCTTGAATTCGACTACGTCGCTCTGGTTGACTTTGCCGAAGCGATTGCCGTCGCCGACGCGTCGGCGGCCTGGACGCTGGCCAACCTTGCGAGCCATCACTGGATGCTCGGCATGTTCGATCACCGGGCCCAGGATGCCGTCTGGGCGAAAGACCCAAATGCGTTGATCGCCTCATCCTTCGTGTTTCCTTCCGGTCGCGCCACCAAGGTTGAGGGAGGGTACCGCCTGCAGGGTCGCTGGCCGTTTTCCTCTGGGGTGGACTGCTGCACCTGGAACATGCTCGCCGGGCACGTTTCATCCGATGACGAAGCCGATGGCATCGAGTACAGGATTTTCCTGGTCCCTCGCGAGCGCTATCGGATCATCGATATGTGGAACGCCGCGGGCCTGAAAGGAACGGGCTCGAACGACGTTGCCGCCGACGATGTCTTCGTCGAGGAGGCGATGACCCTGTCGGTCGCGGATATCGCCGGAGGCCTGTCACCCGGCAGCGCCGTCAATCCGAATCCGCTTTATGCGCTGCCGGTCTTCGCGCTGTTTCCGTTCGTGCTGTCGGGGGTGGCGCTCGGCAACGCCCAGGGGTGTCTCAATGACTACATCGAGATCGCGCGGCACCGCGCAACCACTTTCAACCGCGCCAAGCTCGGCGATCTTCAGTCCACGCAGATCAAGATCGCCGAAGCATCCGCGAAAATCGACGCCGCTCGCCTGGTCATGCGCTCGATCTGCATCAGAGCCATGTCCGATGCGCGGCGCGGGCTTGTCCCCGACATGGCGGTGAAAACCGGATGGCGGCGCGATGGCGCTTATGCCGTGACCTTGTGCACCGAAGCGGTGTCGTTGCTTTTTGCGTCAAGCGGCGCGCGTGGGCTATTCGCCGGTGCTCCGCTGCAGCGTCAGTTCCGTGATGCGAACGCGATCAATTCCCATATCGCATTCAGCTTCGATGCCGCGGGCACAGACTATGGCCGGGTCGCCCTCGGGCTGCCGTCGCAGAATCTGACGTTGTGAGGCGTCTGATGACTGACGGTTCTGAACTTCCCGACCCGCCGGATCCGGCTCGCGAACTGGCGAGCGGGGAGTCGGCTCTCGATCCGCGCGACTTCCGCAACGCGCTCGGAACCTATGCGACGGGAGTCACCATCATCACGGCTGTCGACGAGGAAGGAAAGCCGCACGGGTTAACCTGCAATTCGTTCGCGTCGGTCTCGCTGAATCCGCCGCTGGTGCTGTGGAGCCTCGTGATCTATTCGCGGAACATGAGCGTCTTTCAGAACGCCAGCCACTTCGCCGTCAATGTGCTCGGGGCTTCACAGCAGGGTCTTGCGGCCAGGTTCGCGCAGCCGTCGAGCCGGAAGTTCGAGGGGACCGACTGGAAAGCGGGTCTCGGCGGCGCTCCGCTTCTGGCGGGCAGCGTTGCGAACTTTGAATGCCGAGCCGTCGATCGTTATTACGGCGGAGATCACGTCATCTTCCTCGGCGCCGTGGAAGCCTATAGCTATAACCGGGACGAGGCGCTGTTGTTCGCCCGCGGCAAGTATGGCCGTTTCGTCGGCGAATGACGGCCTGCAGGGCCGATACGGCAGCAGACTGAATTCCGGCGATGTCCCACGAGCCGGCACGTCGAATGCTCCTGCCGCGGCATTCCGGCTCCTCTTCCTCAGCCCCGGTGTTGGTTCGTCGTCGCCAGCATCCTGCCGCGATTGAATGTCTGGGAGCACGATGGCCGGTTCGATTCTGATTGTTGGAATACCTCTCGATTTCATCTTCTTTGCGTTCATCCTGCTCGGCATTGCGCTATTCCACCGACATACGCTTCCGATCGCGTTGACCGGTCTCGCCGTGATCATCGGTTACAAAGTAGGGTTCACGGGATTCAGGTCCGGCGCGGGGGTGAGCGGTTTTGCCCATCACATGGCGCACGAGTGGGTCATGCTGGCCAACCTGTTCTTGCTGCTGATGGGGTTTGCGCTGTTGTCGCGGCACTTCGAGGAGAGCCGGATTCCCGACGCGATGCCGGCGGTGCTGCCCGATGACTGGAAAGGCGGCGTCGTCCTTCTCGTCATCATTTTCGTTCTGTCGAGCTTCCTCGACAACATCGCAGGCGCGCTGATCGGAGGAACGGTGGCGCGCCATGTTTTTCGAGGGAAAGTGCACATCGGTTATCTGGCTGCGATCGTCGCGGCCTCCAATGCGGGGGGAGCAGGAAGCGTCATCGGCGATACCACAACGACGATGATGTGGATCGACGGCGTCAGTCCGCTCAGTGTGATCGAGGCGTATGTCGCGGCCATCGTGGCGCTCGTGATCTTCGCGGTTCCGGCCGCGATGCGGCAGCATCGCTTTTCGCCGATCGTGAAAGATCCGCGGCGCGGTATGCGTGTGGACGGCGCGAGAGTCTTCGTCGTCACGGTCATCCTCATCGCGGCGCTGGCGGCGAACGTGACCGCCAATCTGAGATTCCCGGCGCTGCTCGATACGCTTCCCGTGCTCGGGCTTGCCGTGTGGGCGGCGATTTTGCTGACGGCGTTCTTGCGAAGGCCGGACTGGAAGGTGATGCCCGAAACGTTCAAGGGCACGATCTTTCTTCTGGCGCTGGTGACCGCCGCTTCCATGATGCCGGCGGAGACACTGCCGGCGGCATCGTGGTAGACGGCGCTCGGGCTCGGCTTTGTTTCCTCGGTCTTCGATAACATCCCGCTGACCGAACTGGCGCTCAAGCAGGGCGGCTATGACTGGGGATTTCTCGCTTATGCTGTCGGCTTCGGCGGTTCGATGATCTGGTTCGGCTCCTCCGCGGGCGTGGCGCTTTCGAACATGTATCCCGAGGCGAAATCCGTGGGCCTGTGGGTCAGGAACGGCTGGACCATCGCGGTTGCCTACGTTGCCGGCTTTTTCGTGATGCTGGCCGTTCTCGGCTGGCATCCCGACGCGCCGCATTGAAGACGCATCGGTTTGACAACGTTGCGTGGCGCATGCAGCGCGTCTCGGCGGTCCCGGTTAAGCCGGCTTTCCGATCGGGAGACATCCTAAAATTTCCGCAATGATGTTCGAGGTAACGATTTTGCAAGTCATTGAAAGTTACCGATTAGTTCAACCTGTATTGGAGTTATTAACGTGAGCGACCATTCGTCTGATCGGACTGCCGGTGAGCGCGATAACAAACTCCCTGAGACAGGGGACAAGCCGTCGCCCGGCGACAACAAGCCGGCAGCGCCTCGGATCGATCCCGCGACCGACGCTGAAACCGACGCGGAGGCTCCGGCGATCAAGGCGCTTCGGGACGAGGCTGATGCGGAAGGGCAAGCTCCTGCGGTGGAAGTCTCTCCGGTCGAGCCCGAGGTTGAAGTGGAAACTTCCAGGTCCGGCCTGCCGCGAGAACTCGGCAAGGCCATGATCGTGACGCCGTTCCATGATGGGGGCTGGGATCGCGCGGCCGCAGATCACGGCCCGGCGGCATCCGGCGGCGCGCGGACCTCGCGCCGGTTCGGCAAGCGGCGTCTCGCCGCCGTTGCGGCGATGGCGGTATTGGCCGCGATCACCGGTGCGATCGGCGGTTCGCTCGCCACCTCCGGCCTTCGCCACGGCATCGCGGATGAACAGTCGTCGGCGGCCACGGACCGCACTCAGGCCCTGGAGGCCACGATCAAGCAGCTTGAATCCGAAATCGCCTCATTGAAGACAGGCGTCGATCGCTCGGCCAAGAACGATGCGGGCCGCTTCGCCAAGGTCAACGATCGCCTGGACAAGATCGAGAAAGCGCAGACTGACTCGGCGGCGAAGTTGACGAAGCTCCAGGAAAAGATCCAGGAGACGCTGGACAAGCCGCATACGGCTGCGGCGCCGGCAGCACCGTCCGCGCCGGCAACCGTCGCGGCGAACGTGACTGGCTCGATTCCAGTTACCGAGCCGGTGCCGCTGCCGTCGCCCAAGCCCGGCATCGCGCGCCTGCCTACGGTCCAGGGTTGGATCTTGCACGATGTCATGGACGGCATTGCCTTGATCGAAGGCCGAAGCGGCGTCTACGAGGTTCGCTCCGGTGATCCGGTTCCGGGGCTCGGCCGCGTCGATGCGATCCGCAGGCAGGATGGCCGCTGGGTCGTCGTGACCAGCCGGGGACTGATCGGAGCACGCTGACGCTCTCCGCGACGGGCGCCGGGTACCCGGCGCAAGAACTCATTGATCACATCGCTATATATGTGTCAATATGTCGCGATGTTGCTTACCTTTACTCTCGGCATCGATATATTCTATTAAATATATCGATTCTTCCGGGGGTAACGATGATACTGTCAAAGAATTGCAAGAGCAGGGGGGTGCTCCTGTCGTCGGTCGCGATTGTTGCGATGACGGCCGGCGCGGAAGCGCAGGATCGCGACCAGGATCGTGATCGTGACGGAGTTTATCAACTCGGCGAGATCTACGTTTCGGGCGGAGGGCGCAACGGCACCACGAGCGGCAGCGGAGGTGGCGTCGGCGGCTCGACGGTGTCGCGCGAGCAGACCTGGACCTTTGACAGGCAAACGCTCGACCAGGCGGTGAACCTCGTGCCCGGTGTCAATGGCACGCAAACGGTGAACGGCCAGCGTAACGAGACCGATATTTTCGTGCGCGGTTTCGGCCGCTGGCAGGTGCCATTGATGATTGATGGCGTTCGCGTCTATCTTCCAGCCGACAACCGGCTTGACTTCAGCCGGTTCCTTACCGGCGACGTCGCCGAAATTCAGATTCAGAAGGGTTACTCCTCGGTGCTCGACGGGCCGGGCGGGATGGGCGGGGCCATCAATCTGGTGTCCCTCAAGCCGGTCAAGCCTTTCGAAACCGAGCTTAATGCCGGCACGATGTTCGACAATCGCGGAGCATTCCAGGGTTGGAACAGCTATGCGAGAATCGGCTCGCGCCAGGAGAAGTTCTACGTTCAGGGCAGCGTCAACCAACTCAGTCAGGATTTCTGGTCGCTATCGCGCGGTTATTCGCCGTACCCGGCGCAAGGTCCTTACGCCGGCTCGTTGGAGGATGGAGGACGGCGCAACGGTTCAGACACCCAGGACTGGAGATTGAACCTCAAGGCAGGTTACACGCCGAACGAAACCGACGAGTACAGCATCAACTATATCAAGCAGTCGGGCGCCAAGGGCGCGCCCCTGAATGTCTACAACAATCCGCCGTCGAGCCAGAACAGCTTCTGGCTCTGGCCGGTATGGAATATCGAGAACCTGTCCTTCCTGTCGAACACACAGCTCGGCGACGCGTCCTATGTCAGGACCAAACTTTTCTACAACAAGTTTTACAACGTGCTGTCGGCGTATGACGACATCACCTACTCGTCGCAGTCGAACAACGGCCGCTTCAACAGCTTTTATGACGATAACGCGCGTGGCGGGTCGGTGGAGGCGGGCACCGAGCTGATACCGATGAACACGTTGAAGGCGGCGTTCCATTACCGGCAGGATTTCCACGCCGAGTGGAATCACAACCGCCCGACCCATCCGACGATGGCTATGCTCGAACCGAGGCAGAACCAGGCGCAGACGACATGGTCGATCGCCGCGGAGGATACCTTCCATGTCACCCCCGACTTCGATCTGGTGGGAGGCGTCAGCTACGACAAGTACGCGATCAACCGGGCCGAGGAGTGGGACAGCGGCGGCGGGTTCATCTATGAATATCCGAAGGGGGGCTCCGATGCCCTGAACTGGCAGACGGCGGCGATCTGGCGCTATAACGAGACCGGCCAGGTTCATTTCAGCGTATCCGACCGCACGCGCTTTCCAACCATCTTCGAGCTTTACAGCCAGCGCTTCGGTAACGCGATTCCGAATCCCAATCTCGGCCCCGAGCGCGCCACCAACTACGAACTGGGGTGGAAGGGCCAGATCGCTTCCAACGTGAAGGGAACGGCGGCGATCTTCTACAGCGACGTGCGCGATCTGATACAGGCTGTTCGCGTCAGTCCGACTCAGTCGCAGACGCAGAATATCAACCAGGGACACTTCTACGGATTTGAGGCATCGTTCGAAGCGCGACTCTCCGCGCAGTTCATGATCGGCGGCAACTACACCTTCATCGAGCGGAACGTCAGCGACGTATCGATCCCCGGTTTCAGGCCGGTCGGCGTTCCGACCCAGAAGGCGTTTCTCTATGCCACATGGCGGCCGATCGAGCCGCTTGCCATCACGCAGAATCTCGAAGTCACGAGCGACCGCTGGAGCGACGTCCTGGTCGGTACCCAGGGACCGAACGCGCCTATCCGCGCGGCCTTCCCCGGTCTCTATATCCGCACCGGGGCCTATACGCTCGCAAACGTCAACGTCAATTATCAGGTGACGGAGAATGTCGAGGTGGCGGGCGGTGTGAGAAACCTGCTCGACCAGAACTTCGAGCTTGCGTGGGGATTGCCGCAGCCGGGACGCACATTCTACCTCAAGGCGCGGGCCAGATTTTAGCTTGTAGCGTTTGCGAGCGAAGCAGAATCCGGTTCGCGTGAAGAAAATGCGTCAATGCATGAAGACTCCAGTGCGGTGGTCGCGGCGAGGAGATGCACGCCCGCCCTCCGGCGTGCATCTCTCAACCGCGCCGCGCTGATTGTGTCCGCCTGAATGTGCCCGCTCTCATCGGCTGTTGCCGCGCAGACGGATGCGTTGTATTCATAAGAATATAGATGGTCGTGGGGACGGGGAGGAAGTCATGCGCGGGAAGATGTTATGGAATCCGGTGCTGGGCGCGCTGGCCGTCGCCATTGTCGCAGTGGGGTCGGCCGAAGCGCAGGAGGCCGCCCAGCCTGCCTGTACGGCACCGGTCGCTCCGACAGGTGAACTGGCGCCCTGGACCACGCCATTCCCGTTGCAGGCGGCCGGCAGCGAGGCGGGTATTTCAAGCGCGAGCTTGCCGGTCGGCCGGGCCGCACGCCTGACGTTGCTGCAGACGCCGCAGGTGCGTTATGCGCTGCGTCCCGAGAAGCCGGGCGGCTCGGTCAGCCATGGCGGTCTTGTACGGATCGATGTGCGCGAAGCCGGCACCTACCGGGTGGCGCTCGACTCAGCCGCCTGGATTGACCTCGTGCGTGACCAGCAGGCGTTGATCTCGACCGCGCACGGGCATGGACCGCACTGCACCGGGGTCCGCAAGATGGTGGATTACTCCCTCACTCCAGGTCCTTACATCCTGCAGATATCGGCCAATGGCCAGCCGCAGATGACGGTCCTGCTCGCGCGCCTGCCCTGATCCCGTGCAGATCCGGCGTTTCTCGCGTCCGTTGCTGTCAGCCGGGCTGCTGCTGATCATATCATTGTCAGCCGCGCTGCCGATGGGAGAAGCCCCATGGCGCTGGACGCTGCCGGCCGGGGTTTCGGCGCCGCCGGTTCCAGCCGACAATCCCATGACCGCCGCCAAGGTCGAACTCGGCCGGCGTCTGTTCTATGATGCCGATCTTTCGATCGACGGCACCATGTCCTGCGCCACCTGCCACGTGCAGAAGCACGCCTTCGCCGATAGCACCCGCACCCGTCCCGGCGTGACCGATGAGCCGGGGCGGCGCAACGTTCCAGGGCTCGCCAATGTCGCCTGGTTCACGCCGCTGAATTTCGCGGATCCGGCGGCCACGACACTTGAGGCGCAGGCGGCGACCCCGGTATTCGGCACTCATCCGGTCGAGATGGGAATGGCGGGGCGCGAAGCCGAGATCGGCAGGCGGTTCGGACGCGACAGCTGCTACCGGGTGATGTTCGCGCGCGCCTTTCCCGACAATGGCGGTCGCATCGACTTCTCCAATGTGGCGCGCGCGCTGGCGAGCTTCGAACGCACGCTGATCTCTCGTGGCAGCGCCTGGGACCGGCAGCAGCTTGATCCCGAGGCACAAGCTGGTTCCGTGCTGTTCGTCCGCGATTGCGCGAGCTGTCACTCAGGAGCGAACTTCACGGATTTGACCATGCACCGTCTCGGTCCGGTCGATCCCGCGCTGGCCGATCAGGGACTGTTCGAGAAAACGGGGATCGAAACCGATCGCGGCAAGTTTCGTACGCCCTCGCTGCGCAACGTAGCGCTGACCGGTCCCTGGTGGCACGATGGGTCGGCGCGGACGCTCGATGAGGCTATCGTCAGGCACGGGTTGACGCACGACGCGGGCGAGGTGGCGCAACTGATCGCTTTCCTCAACGCTCTGTCCGATACTGAATTTACCGGGCGCAAGTCGCTCGCCATGCCTGAAGAGGCCTGCGGCAAGCGCCTATAATTAGCCCCGGCCAGAGGCTTGTTCACCGATCGGCCGCGCGCGAATGATCCGCGCCATTGATCGCCGTGATCAGTGATGACGGCC
Organism: Nitrobacter sp. TKz-YC01; assembly: GCF_047824785.1. Taxonomy (GTDB): domain Bacteria; phylum Pseudomonadota; class Alphaproteobacteria; order Rhizobiales; family Xanthobacteraceae; genus Nitrobacter. The sequence continues at coordinate 1,310,121 of NZ_CP181167.1, forward strand.
GGCCGCGCGATTCATGACGAGTTCTTGCTGCCACGCTGCGGCGGCTGGGGATTGTTTTCTGGATTCGTATCGTATTTGGATAATCGCGTGATAGGTCCGCCAGCGGCGAGCGGTTGCAGATCGGCCTCCAGGCTGTCGGCAATCTCCTTGGCATAGACCTCCTGATCGTCCACATAGAGCGTGAAGGATTTCAGATATTTTTCCTTCTTCGCCGAATCCTCGATCGTCGCCTTGGTCCACTGGTAAAGCGGATAGCCCTCGACGCCGCGCTCTTCCGCCGTGGTGACATACTCCGAAAAGGCATCGAACTGCGATTTCGGCACGGCGCGGTGTCTGGTGAGGATCTCGAAGAGACGCGTCAGCGCCGGGTCCTGCGCTTTTCTTCGTATCGATTCCGAGGTCGCCGCATCGACGACATCAAACCGGACCTGATACTGCCATTGAGGAACCATGTGCTTCCGCGCTCCCTGATCGCGCCCTCGCCATAAAGCCTAATGTTCGCTCATCATGATGTCCAGCAGCCGATCCACCTGCGATCGATCCACGCGGCCGTTGAGGAGGTTCAGCGCTCAACCTTGCTTTTTCGGAACGGAGGAACGACTTTAAGCGCATGAGCCAGCTTGCAGAGAAGTCGTGTGTCACCCCCGCGGATGCGGTCGCGCCCATTCCGTTCGACAACACCTATGCGCGGATGCCCGAAGCGTTTTATGAGCGCGTGAAACCGGCGGCGGTGGCGGCGCCGAAACTCCTGCGCGTGAATGACGCGCTGGCTCGCCAGCTGCGCATCGATCCGGCGTTCCTCAAGAGCCCCGAAGGCGTTGCCGTTCTTTCCGGCAACGGGATCGCGCCTGGATCGGACCCCATCGCGCAGGCTTACGCAGGGCACCAGTTCGGAAGCTTCGTGCCCCAGCTCGGCGACGGCCGGGCCGTCCTGCTCGGTGAGGTCGTGGACGCTGCGGGCAAAAGATTCGACATTCAGCTCAAAGGCTCTGGCCAGACCCGGTTCTCCCGGCGCGGCGATGGCCGCGCCGCGCTCGGTCCCGTGATCCGCGAATACGTCGTCAGCGAAGCCATGGCCGCGCTCGGCATTCCGACAACGCGCTCGCTGGCGGTGGTGTTGACCGGCGAACAGGTCATGCGCGAACGGGCGCTGCCCGGCGGGATCCTGACCCGCGTCGCGTCGAGCCACTTGCGCGTCGGCACGTTTCAGTATTTCGCGGCGCGTGGCGACGTCGAAAACCTTCGCGCCCTGGCCGATTATGCCATCGCCCGGCACTACCCGGACGCGCGCTCGGCTGAAGACCCGTATCTGGCCTTCTATGACGCGGTCGTCGCAGCGCTGGCCCGGCTGTCGGCACGGTGGATGCTTGTCGGCTTCATCCACGGTGTTCTGAACACCGACAACACCGCGATCGGAGGCGAGACGATTGATTACGGGCCTTGCGCGTTCATCGACGCGTATCGGCCTGACAAGGTTTTCAGTTCGATCGATCAGTTCGGACGCTATGCGTTTGAAAACCAGCCTGCCGCCGTGGGATGGAATCTGGCTCGGTTTGCCGAGGCCTTGCTGCCGCTGATAGCGGATGGCGGTGAGAAGGCGATTGAACGCGCAAATGCCTCGATCGCCGCCTTCGATGATCACTTCAATGCCGCGTATCTCGCAGGCATGCGTCGCAAGCTTGGTCTTGTCCGCGAGGTGGAAGGCGATCTCGAACTCGCGTCTGATCTGCTGACCCGGATGGCGGAGAACGGAGCTGACTTTACGTTGACTTTCCGCGCTCTGTGCGGGGCCGCCGCCGATGCGAAAGGCGATGCGGAGGTGAGGGGGCTTTTCACAGACCCGGCCGCTTTCGACGAGTGGGCCGGACGGTGGCGGGAGCGCCTGTCGCTTGAAGAACAGCCGGCCGGGATGAGACGCAGCGAAATGCTTTCCGTCAATCCGATGTTCATTCCGCGCAATCACCGCATCGAGGCGGCCATTCGCGATGCGGAAGCCGGACGCTTCGAGACGTTTCACGAACTTGTCGAAGTGCTGGCGCATCCCTTCGATGACCAGCCGAAGTTCGCCGACTATGCGAAGCCGCCCCGGCCGGAGGAAGAAGTCCGGCAGACTTTCTGCGGGACATAGCGGGCGGACCTCGTACAGGAATCGCGTCTCAATTTCCGCCAGCGCAACTTGCCTAAGTCCGGCACGGCGCGATCACTCGGGCCTTTCGCGGGAACTCACGCAACGTTGAGAAGTTGAAGAAGGCTTTCTCCCACCGCACGGCAACGTTGGCAGGTCAGTTCTACGTGCCGGCGACCTTTTTTTCATAACATCAATCGGCGGCGGACATACCGGATGACCCTTGATCGACGGGACCAGCCTGACCGCAAGCCGATCCCGCGCGCCACCTACCGGTTGCAGTTCAACAAGGATTTCGGCTTCGACCAGGCGGCGGCGCTTGCGCCTTATCTCGCCAGGCTGGGAATAAGCCATGTTTATTGCTCGCCCTATCTGCGGGCCCGCCCCGGCAGCACGCATGGCTACGATATCGTCAGCCATACCGAACTCAATCCGGAGCTCGGCGACGCCGCGGCCTTCGAGCGGATGGTTGCCGCGTTCCGGACAAACGGTCTCGGCCAGATCCTCGATTTCGTCCCGAACCACATGGGGGTGGGCGGCGCGGACAATCCGTGGTGGCTGGACGTGCTTGAATGGGGGCCGGATTCGCAATTCGCAGGCTGGTTCGATATCGACTGGGAGTCGGACCGCCGCTACCTGCAAGGCAAGCTGCTTGTGCCGTTTCTGGGCGACCAGTACGGCGCGGAGTTGCAGTCGGGCGCGCTCCGCCTGAGGTTCGATGCCGAAGCCGGCTCCCTGGCCGTGTGGGCATACGACACCCACAAGCTCCCCATTACCCCGCTTCATTACGAACGCGTTCTCGGCGATCGTCATCCGGATCTGGAGCGCATCGGCGACGCGTTCGCGCATCTTTCGACATGGCGGCCGCATATCGCCCGCCGGGCCGCGGATCTCAAGCTGGAGCTGGCCGAGTCCGTTCGGGACAATCCCGATCTGGCGGTTGCGGTCGAGGCCGCGGTGGACCGCTTCAACGGCGAGACCGGAGACCTGCAAAGCTGGTCGAAGCTGGACGCGCTGATCCGCGACCAGTATTGGCGCGCGGCCCACTTCCGCGTCGCGGCTGACGACATCAACTACCGGCGCTTCTTCAACATCAATGATCTGGCCGGGGTCCGGATGGAGCTTCCCCAGCTTTTCGACCACGCGCACTCGCTGGTGTTCCGGTTGCTCGAGCAGGGAGTGCTCGACGGAATCCGGCTGGACCACGTCGACGGACTTCTCGATCCGAAGGGATACTTCTCTCGCTTGCGGGAAAGAGCGCCGCGTCCATTTTACCTCGTTGTCGAAAAGATCCTCGCCTCTCATGAAAACCTGCGGGATGACTGGGACGTCGAGGGGACGACCGGCTACGAGTTCACCAACCTCGTCACCGGCCTTCTGAACGACCCCGCGGGTCAGGAGAACCTCTCTCGCGTCTACGCCGATTTCACCGGTGAACAGGCATCGTTCAGCGTCATCGTCCGCGATTCGAAAATGCGGATCATGGAGAATGAGATGGCGAGCGAGCTGAACGTGCTCGCGAGGGAAGCAGCCCGGGTGGCGCGCTCGAATCCGCGGACCGCCGACTTCACCAACAACGTCCTGCAGCGGGCGCTGAAGGAAATCATCGCGGTTTTCCCCGTCTACCGCACCTATGTTGACGGGCGCGGCGCACCTACCCCTGCCGACCGCCGCGATATCGACTGGGCCTTGGCGCAGGCCCGCCGCAACGGTGCCGCCCTGGACCCCAGCGTTTTCGACTTCCTCCACCAACTCCTGACCTGCGACCTCGTCGCCGAGCCGCGCAGCGGCTTCAGCCGCGTGGAGGTGGTGCGCGTCGCCATGCGCGCGCAGCAATATAGCGGCCCCGTGATGGCCAAGGGCCTCGAGGATACCGCCTTCTACCGCTACAACCGGATGCTGGCGCTGAATGAGGTCGGCGGCCACCCGGACCTGTTCAGCGTCAGCGTATCGGCCTTCCATCATGCCAATGCGCAGCGGGCGAAACGAACGCCGCATGCCATGCTGAGCACCGCCACGCACGACACCAAGCGCGGCGAGGATACGCGCGCGCGGCTGGCGGTGCTGTCGGAGATGTCGGACGACTGGGCCCAGTATGTTGCACTCTGGAGCCGGATGCTGCGGGCGCGCAACGCAGGAGCCGGGGAAGCTCCGCCGCCCGACCGCAATGACGAGTATGCGTTCTATCAGCTCCTGCTCGGGGCATGGCCGGCCCAACTCTCGGCGGGCCAGCTTGATCCGGAGGAGGTGGACGCCTTTCGCCAGCGGATCGAAGGCGCGATGACGAAAGCCTTGCGCGAAGCCAAAGTCCACACGACCTGGGCCGCGCCAGACACAGCATACGAAGACGCCGTGCTGGAGTTCATTCGCCATGCGCTGGACACCTCGCGCACCAATCCCTTCCTGGAGTCGTTTTCTGCGTTTCAGCAGCGCGTGGCCACCCTCGGCGTTCTGAACAGCCTCATTCAGGTCGTGCTGAAGCTCACGGCGCCCGGCGTGCCGGATCTCTATCAGGGCGCGGAGCTCTGGGACTTCAGCATGGTCGACCCGGATAATCGCCGCCCGGTCGATTACGGCATCCGGAGAACAGCGCTGGCATCCTTAGGATCCGGCGGGGGCGATCTTCCGGAGCTTCTGGAAAATTGGCGTGACGGCCGTTTGAAACTCCGCCTCATTGCCGAGACCTTGGCGCTACGCCAACGCGAACCCGAACTCTTCATGGATGGCTCCTATGAAGCGCTCCATGCCACAGGGCCGCAGGCTGATCGCCTCTGCGCTTTCATGCGCGCGGGCGAACATAGCGTGCTGGTGACCGCGGTAGCTTTGTACCCGTCCCGTGGGCATCAAGCAGACATATGGGGCGACTGCACTCTCGCTTTGCCATCCGAAGCCGCTCCGCAGCAATGGACCGAACTGTTCAGCGGGCGTGAACTCACGCTCTCGCACGGATCGCTTCTCGCCCGCGACCTGTTCGCCAGCCTTCCGGTCGCGCTGCTTACGCCTTCCGCTTCGGATTCCACCAGAAGCGGAAAGGCTCTGGCGGCGGAGCCCGTGATAGTCTAAGTAAACATCACCATAATAGAAAATCGAAGCTATCCCCACGAATAGACATCAGCCCTATCAGTCTTGAACGGAAGGCGCCGCGACAGCGGCTCTCCTTTTCTTGTCCGTTGTTTTCTTGTCCGTTGTGAACTCATCGCTTTTCTTCAACAACAACGAACCCAGGCGGTATTCGCTTATCATGCCTATTTTCAGCTACGTCATCACAGATCTGGCCGAGCGCAAATCGAAACCCATCAAGGTCCCCCTGCAGAACCACGAGGAGGCCGTGATGTACGGAAACCTTCTGGCTCGCGAGATGCTGGGTGATACGCCCGAACTCCCTGATAACGGGATGTGCATCACCATTCTCAACGACCAGGGCGAAACCGTTTCCATCCTGCCTTTTGGTTCCGTGAACTGACCACCCTGCGGGAGCCGTCACGCATGTGAGTCTCGGACATGGCTCAGCCTTGAGCCATGCGGCCGCCGGATTCCACCAGTCGATATTGATTTTCGCTGAAGTCTCCGGATGTTGCGAGGACGATCGATTTGATCGAAGCTTCGGCCTTCAGGAGCATTTCCTCAAGTTCTCCCTCGGGCGTGGATTCCGCAACCACGCCGCCTCCCACGCCGATGGAGAACCGCCCATTGGCCATCACGATGGACCGGATCACGATGCTCAGATCGGCGGCGCCATCATCGCCCAGCCAGCCAAGCGAGCCGGAATAGATGCCCCGGGCGCGCTGTTCCAATTGATCGATAAGCTCCAGAGTGCGGAATTTCGGCGCTCCCGTCATTGATCCGCCCGGAAACGCGCCGCTGCGCAGCACATCAATGAGCGTATGCTCCGGCTTCAGTACGCCGCGTATCGTGCTCACGAGCTGGTGGACGGTCTGATATGTTTCGACCTCGAACAGGCGCGAGACCGATACGGTTCCGGTCTCGCAACTGCGCGACAGATCGTGGCGCAGGAGATCGACGATCATTCCGTTCTCGGCCCGATTCTTTCGGCCAGCTCGCAGCATTTCGGCCAGCTGCTTGTCCTCCACCGGATCGACGGCGCGCCGGATCGTTCCTTTGATCGGCTTTGCTTCGATGTTGCCCTCGGTATCGACTGCGAGGAACCGCTCCGGCGAGGCGCTGAGGATGGCTCCGCCGGGCCATTTGAGAAAAGCAGCGAACGGAGCGGGATTGACGCTTCGCATCGCGCGGTAAACCCGCAGGGGCTCGACCGTGGCGGGGCAGGACAGCTCGCTGGTCAAACAGACCTGATAAGTCTCCCCTTGCGCGATCAGGTCGAGACAACGGGCGACCTTGGAAAGATAGTCCGCTCTTCCATCCTTCATGAGAAACGCGAGCGGGTTTGGGTCAACCGGGTCGGGGGAATCCAGGGGCGGGCGGCTCGCCGATTCGATCCGCTTGAGCGTTGAGCGAATCCAACGCTGCGCGCGGCCGGCTTCCTCGGGACTGTCGATCGCGCATACGTAGGTTTTCCCGTCGCGATGATTGACGGCGATGAACCTGTCCGGGCGGATCCACAAGGCGTCGGGTGTTGCAGCCCGCCGCGTGGTTGGCGAGCCGCAATCATGTCGCAGTTCGTAACCAAACCATCCGACATGACCGCCGGCGAAAGGACAGGGCGGTGCCGATTGCGGCGGGCCCGGCTGCTCCCTTTGAAGATACGCGAATATATCGGCGTTCTCCGTCCGGCGGCCACGAGCATCCTCGACAATGATCTGCCGCTCGATGTTGCGATACTGCACCGTCGCCGCATCTGGTCCCGATGCGTCTCCCATGTATGACCACTGCGACAGCGGGGACCCGGCAAGATTGCTGTCGAGCCAGAAGGCGAAGGGCTGATCAGCAAAGAGGGAACAGAACACCGCCTCGGTGTCGATCGCACGCGGGATCTCGAGCCAGAATGCTTTGCGGGCCGTCGCAACAGGCGGCGCGGCGCGCCGCTTGTTCGTCCGTGGAGGCGGCGGCGTTGAGGTTCTTCCTGTGAAGCGTAACGAAAGATCGCGAAAATTTCGTAGCAGGACTTTGCCATCCTCGGTGAGAAATGATTCCGGATGAAATTGAACGCCCCATTGCGGCCGTCCGTGACGGACGATGCCCATGATGAGGCCATCTTCGGTCCAGGCGATTTCCTCAAGAGTGGAGGGAAGGGGACGCTGGACCACAAAGGAGTGATAGCGGGCCGCGTTGAACAAGGGCGGCATGCCGGCGAAAAGGCCAGACCCATGATGCAGGATTTGGGAGGTGTGTCCGTGGACGAGCGAGGGAGCCCGCGCCAACGACGCGCCTGCCGCGATGGCGAGACCCTGATGTCCCAAACAGACGCCAAGCAACGGGACAGTGGCCGATTCGATCGCAGCCTTCGATAAGCCGAAATCGGCCTCCCGGTCGGGTCGTCCGGGGCCCGGCGAGATAACGATATTATCGAATCGTTCTCCGGAGAGTTCGTCCCATGTCACCGCATCGTTGCGGACGACCAGGGGATCTTCCTGATTTATATCGGCAATCAAGTGCACCAGATTGTAGGTGAATGAATCGTAGTTGTCGACTATCAGCGTCCTCACCACATGACCTCGGCACGCACTGGTTCCCGCCGGACGGGCTGACGAGAACTGATCGATCGGAAATGATCGCGGGGAAGCTAAGTACGATACATTTTCCCTGAAGTCTCGCATTCGCCACCAGCGACGAGCCATACGAGCCTCTTGTGTTGCGCATATAGCGCTTCCGTTTGGGCAATGAACCATTGTTTTGTTTCGGGAGGATCGATCAGGCACGAAAGAATGTAGGTTTGGAGCTTTGAGATCGCCGTGATTTTCGATATCATAGTGCTGCGGCGGATGTTCAGATTGAGGAGAGAATTGAATGTTCAAGGACATCATTCTTCATCTGGAGCGCGATCCCTCGCGGGATATCGCTCGTGATTTCGCTGTTTCGATAGCTGAAGCTTTTTCCGCCCACTTGACGGCGCTTATATTTAACTTCGAGGCGAACATTCCCGCGGATGCTCTTGGCGACCTCTTTGCCGAGAGTGAGACAGAGGCGCGCGGCGCAATTGAGCGTTTTGAACTGGCGACGAAACGCGGCGCTCTCTCAGCTGAATCGCGTCTTGTTTCAGGAACACCGAAGACATTCTCGGAAGTAGCGCGGTGTTTTGATCTCAGCGTCGTCATGCAGTCCGACGATCATAAGGGCATCAGCAACAGCATTCTTATCGAAACGACGCTGTTTGATTCCGGACGGCCGCTCATTATCGTTCCCAGCACTCAGCGGGAAACTCTGAAGCTCGAAAAAGTCGTGTGCTGTTGGGATGGAAGCCGCACCGCTGCGCGCGCCATTAATGATGCGTTGCCGTTTCTGAGAAAAGCCAACGCTGTCGAGCTGCTCATCGTTGAAGATGAGACGACCACGAATGACCAGGTTAAGGGGACTGAAATCGGCCGGCATCTCGCTCGGCATGATATCAAGGTAGCGGTGGAAACGATACCAGCGGCTGATAGGGACGTCGCGAATGCAATTCTGTCGCATGTTGCGGGCAGCCCGACGAGTCTGCTTGTCATGGGCGGCTATGGACACTCTCGCCTGCGTGAATTTGTATTCGGTGGAGCGACGCGCGGAATGCTCTCGGCGATGACCGTTCCCGTTTTCATGTCGCATTGAGGTGGGATGGCGGCGCTGAAAGGACCATTGCGCTAAAGCGCCTTCAATCACCGGTCTGTTAGAGACTGTTTCGACTGCGTTAAATCAGACTCGCCGCTTATCTTTTTGTTTGAGCATGATCTTATCCGAGAACCGGTTTCCACTTTTCGGGCCCATGCTCTAAAATCGGTAAAGTTCGAGTTTTGCCATTTCCAGAGTTGCGGTTGGCCCTCAATCACCAGTCCGCTAAAATGATCGGTGAGCAAACTCATAAAACCTTTTTGTTGCGGTTGGCCCTCAATCACCAGTCCGCTAAAATAGTCCAACCGATATTCGGCCCCTCAAGTTCGTTGCGGTTGGCCCTCAATCACCAGTCCGCTAAAATACCGGTTGCGGTCGAGGCATGAGGTGGACCCGCTTGGTGAGACAGTTTGGCGGCCTGGCTAAGGTGGATCGGGTTCGTTTCTACGCCGCCAATTGCTCCGTCATTTCCGCCATAGCATGGACCTCGTCGGGCGTCCTGCCGGCGAAGGTCGAGTGCGGGCGTCGCCGGTTGTAATAGTCTATCCAGGAGCCGATGCCGCAGCGGGCTTGGCTTCCCGTTTCGAATGCGCTGAGGAAGACGCACTCATATTTGAGGCTGCGCCACAGTCGTTCGATGAAGACGTTGTCCATCCAGCGGCCGCGCCCGTCCATGGAGATGCGGATGCCGGCATCCTTCAGCGTCGTCGTGAAGGCGAAGCTAGTGAACTGCGAGCCTTGGTCGGTGTTGAAGATGTCGGGCCTGCCATGGCAGGCGATCGCCTCTTCGAGAGCGGCAACACAGAAGTCGGCATCCATCGTGTTCGACAACCGCCAGGCCAGGACCTTGCGGCTGAACCAGTCCATGATGGCCACGAGGTAAAGGAAGCCGCGCCGCATCGGGATATAGGTCACATCGGCACACCAAACGTGATCCGGCCGCTCGATCGCCAGGTGCCGCAGCAGGTAGGGATAGATGCGATGCTGCGGATGCGGCTCGCTGGTTCTCGGCGCCTGGTAGATCGGCGACAGACCGATCTTGCGCATCAGCCGCCGGACCCGCTTGCGACCCACGCACCAGCCCTGACGCCGCAGATGCCGGGCCATCTGCCGGGAGCCATACCAGGGCGTCTCCATGAAGGCCTCGTCGATGGTGCGCATCAGTTCGAGGTTCTCGGGCGTCTCGCCGGCGGGCTGTCGGTAGAACGACGCCCGCGAGATCGAGACCAGTTCGCACTGGCGGCGGATCGAGAGCCGGTTGTGATCGGGGTCAATCATCATTCTCCTCCGATCCAGGCTCAGCGATCGAAGGCCTTGGCCAAAAAATCCCGCTCAACGACAAGCTGGCCAATCTTGGCGTGCAGCTTGGTCACCTCGGCTTCCCGGCCGACCTGCGCATCAGCAGCCTTGTCGTCGAACGTCTTGGCCAGGTTCTCGATGGCCTGCCGTTTCCACTGCGTAATCTGGTTCGGATGAAGCTGGTGCTTTGTCGCCAGTTCCGAAATCGTCCGCTCGCCACGGATCGCCTCAAGCGCAACCTTGGCCTTGAACTCAGCCGTAAATCGTCTGCGTGTCTTCATACCGGATCGTCCTTTTCATCGGGCGATCCACCTTATGCCCCTGTCTCAGAAACCGGCACCACCTCAGGTCGCGTCGTTGCGGTTGGCCCTCAATCACCAGTCCGCTAAAATAACCGCGCTGGACTGCAAGTCGTTCGGTGAGTTGCGGTTGCGCAAGGATCTTGGCTTGAACGATCTGCTGCCAGAGTCGTTTTTTCAGCGGAGCCGACGCATTCGCTTGATCGCTCATGCGGCCTGCCTGTGCATGATGGCCGTCGACCGGCCACACCACCGCTGCGGGACGATGATTGGCCCCGCAAAGAACGACCGGCACTCCGCGGGTCGCCAGATTGACAAGCAGGTTGTTCGAGTAGGTCAGGCCATGCGCGTTCGCGATCACCGCCGCGACGTCATCCAGCGGCACCCGGCCGATTTCGCCGGTTTTCTCGGACACGATCATGAAGCCGCGTTCAGTCGCGAGATGCCGACCGTCGCCGGCGACTTCCACTACGCGTCCCACCATGTGGTGAACCTCCTGCGGGCGAGCCTTCGCGTCGCAGGATTATGAGGCGGTGCTGCGAATGCTCGCAACACGTGTGTTAAGACAAGGTTAACTTGGCATGATGCGCCATACCCGGCCGAGTTCGTCAACGCGCACCGGCACGGCGTTCAGCTTCTTCAGCGTATTGTAGGACGCCATCAGCCAGCGGAAGGGGTCGATCTCGTTGTCGGTTGCATGACGCTTGTCGAGATTGCCCGTTTCGTTGTGATCGGCGAGCTTGAAACGTGCTGCTGACGCATCGAGCCGATGAACGACCATGATCCGGGTCCGGCCGTCATGATCGAGCCGGATCAGATCTCCCTTGTGGATTCGCATTACCAGCTTCGCGTGGTCGTTGGCGTTACGCCATTGCGGCGCATGCGCTATCCTCGCGCCGGCGTTCTTCTTGTTGGCATCGAAACGACGCACCGCCTCGCCGTTCCATTTACCGTCGGCCGTCTCGAAAACTTCCACGCAGAAATTCTCGCCCGCACTGTACGCCTTGTACACGGCGCCGGTGGTCCGGTCGGTGATCGGAACGAGATAATCCGCCTTCTCCTTCTTGAGAATACGGACGTGCCGCAAGCCGTGCTTGAGCTGCGGATACAAATCGGATGGTTCCTTCAATTGTCGTAGCGCGTCAGCCAGCGCCACGCCCTTCTTCTTCTCCGCGTCAACATGCTCGCGCGCGATCCTGCGCAGGCGACGATCGCGGATGCGATCGATCTCGTTCTCGTTCAGGCCTTCGATCGCCTTGCGATAAACAAGGTTCCCGTCCTCTTCTTCGGTCTGGCCCGTGATATCGAGTGGCTTGACGAAGCCATAGGCGCTGTCTTCGTGCAGCTTGCCCTCGATGCCGTGATCCGGTTTGTGTGAAACCACCATCTTCTCCAGCGCCCCCTTGAGATCGTCGCGCATGGCCGGCCATGGCGGCTCGATGACGAACTTCTCTCGCTCCTCGTCATAGGCGCTGGCCATCTTCCAGAGCAGCGAGCGATCCGTTAGTGCAACGACGAGGCCGTCGATGGCGTGATGGCGGTGATCGGCGCGGTTCTTGATCCCCGAGAATTCCATGTCGTCGGTGGAGGCGAGGAATTCCTCCGCTTTGTCCTGCACGCCAGCATAGTTGTGATCCGGCAGCAGCGCATTCAGACCCCATTTGCCGCGCAGCATACCGGTAAGGCGGCCCGGGACGACCCATATCCGGTTCGAATCGGTCGCAGCGCCGAGATATTGTTTAGCAAGCCGCGCCAGCCAGCCCGTTTCGTTGAGCTGTCGCGCGAGAAAGCCTCCAATTTTATCAAAACGTTGCATGGCATCGGCTTCGAATCGCCAACTCTTGTTGCCCAACAGTGCCGCGCGATCTCCAATTTCAGTCCAGTCGTACTTTCTGCCGTCAATCGTCGGGCTTGATCCAAATGCTTGGAATGGAATTCGATTACCTTTATGACGGTTGGCATATGCAAAGCACACAGTTTTGTTTGCTGCGCTATCGTCCCATGTCATTGAGAACGGCAAAATATGATCAATTTCAACTCTCGAAGAAAGGAGGGCTTCTATGCAAATGGAATCACCGGTGTAGGGACATTTACGATCGGCACTATCTCCGGCGCCCAACTCCTCCCACAACCTCATTCTTAAGAGGTCATTGCCGGTGGGAATGTAATGCTCTCCTAGGATTTCGCGAATTTTTTCTTTCCGCTTCTCATTTTTCTCCTGATTCCTGCGTTGTTCGCGCTGCTTCTCCGCCTTCTGCTGCTCAGACAGCTTCAGCGCGCGAGTGAATTCGATGGCGATTTCCGTCGGCGGACCAAACCTGTCGATCAGTTCATTGACGATGCGGCGCAACTGCCCCAGTCCGATATGCACGGTCGGATTCGGAAACTGGCCGTATTGTTTTTCCTTCTGATGCCGCGCGTCGCCGCTGCCGACCACGGCGTCCTGTAGCCATTGGCCGTAATAGGGCAGGCGTCCTGTCTGTGAAAGAACGCCATCTGCCTGCTGAGCTGGATCGTAGCGAGGGTCAGCCTTTTTTGCGGCGTTGTAAAAGCGAATGCCCGACTTACCGTCATCTTCGAACCCATCCTGCATGATTGGTACGATCTTTTTGAGCGCACGCAGGCCGAGCCGGCAATGGCCGTCCGGTAACGTGGTGTTGGCCACGCGCGGCGCTGCCGCGCCATCGAGCGCGCATTCGCTTTCGAGCCATGCGATCAGCTCGTTCTCGTCTTCGGTCTCCTCCAGCTTCGTCACGATCGCGATCTGCCGCTCCGGCGGGAAGCCGCGCCATGCCTTGCCGAATCCTTTCTTGTCCGAAAGACGCGCGGCGGTCTGGTCGCCATCGAGCGCCGCGCGCCGGTCGGACTCCAGATTGAACCTGGCTTCCGCCGGCAGCTTGAGCAGCGCGCGCAGCTTGTCGAACTTTACCTCTCTGTTGGCCAGCAACGCGGCCACGACGAGATCGCTTTGCTCCTTGGTGAGCTTGCGCGAGCCCTTGCCGGTTTCGCGGATCTCGAGGTTGCGCGCTTCCGACAGAATACGAAAGCGCTGCGCCAGCGGATGCGACCACGGCGCGCGATAGCCTTCCGGATCCTCCTTGAAAGGGCGCGTCGCGGGATCGAGCGTGCATTTTCCGACGATTGCGGGCTTAAGAGGACGCTGGAAGAAGATGATGTGTTCGATCTCCGCCCTCACATCATCCGTCATCGCCGCATGATGTTCGCGCTGCGCCGTCCAGATGGCGTTGAATTCATCCAGCAGCATCGCGCGGGTGGGATAGAAGTCGTAGCTCGCCTTGGCGCCAGAAATACGGGCGCGGGCACGGACGCCATCGGGCGCATCCCTCTGGGGCAGCACCTCATCGCCGAACAGGCGCTTACGGGCTTTAGCCCAAGCCTTCTTGCGGGCGTTGCCGGTGAGATGATCCTTGCCGAGCCGCACGAGTTCGGCGCGGATGGCTTTCCGGCGGGTCTCATAGGATTCACGCAGGTGCATGTCAGCGAAGAATGCGCCGAGCGTGCTGGCATTCGCTTCCTTCATTGCAGCATCAAGTTTCGACGCCGCCTGCTTGATGGCGCCGTCTTCGCTCTGTTTGCTGTCGGTCTTGCGGTTCGACTGAAAGCCGCGGCGCTGGTTGAGATGAAACAGCGCCCGGCCGACATGATGCGCGGGCAGGGGATCTGTCAGCGCCGCCTTGCGCAGCGCATAGGGATCGAGGGTTTCGAGCGCCTTGCGCTGGCGCGCATCGTCCGGGAGCAGGCCGTATTTAATGAGCGCGGCGATCAGTCGTTTGCGGCGATCGACGAAGCGGTCGCGCCGCTTGCGCGCCCCCCGCGCCATGCGGCGATCGACGGCGTTTGAGGTGCCGGATTGCGGGTCGCGGCCATCGGGAAAGATGCGGACGCCGCCGGGGCCGAGTCCAATGGGCTCATACCGGTCGCCGCGTTTCTCAAGATATGTGACGAACCAGCCGAGGGAATTGGAGCCGAGGTCCAGGCCCAGGCGGTACGCCCTTGATATCCTTTTATGCATCTCTCATGCTCCCCCGGGCATGAGAGACGGGAAACGAATCAGGAAGACAACGTTTGCACCTGCTGTCTCACCGACCCGCTCCCGCCTCTTTGCCCCAGCCCGCCCGCGGTTCGATGCGGGCTGTTTTGATTCTGAAAGTTCATCCAAGCCTCTTGACGGTTCCATTTAACCATTGCACAATCTGTGCGTGCAAGAGCCTTACGGCAGACTTACTGGTTTTAGCGGACTGGTGATTGAGGGCCTCCCGTTAACAAGCTTATGCACAAAATGGGGCACCCTGCGGGGTGCCCCTTCCATTTTGCGATGACCATTCAGACGTTGTTTGCGGAGCTCTTATGGGTAGCCCGCGCGCCTGTTAGAGACGGGGAAAGCGAAGTTTGATGTCTAGCCGAATATGAATCGCGCGAGGGAGGTACCTTAGAACCGTGCTGAGCAGTCGCATTTAGCATCATCTTTCGAATTTAGCGGACTGGGATGAGGGCCAACCGCAACTCAGACGCCTTGTCACAATGAGTCTGGGACATTTGGCCTGAACTCACACATCATGATCGATTTTCTATGCTGATGCAAGGCGTCTGAGAGAATGTACGTGAAAGGCCACAGCCCACCTTTCCGACTGTGCGTTCGATTGCGACCGACCAGACAAGTGTCTCCTGCGCGCGAGTGAGATTAATCAGCTCGGTCGTGTTCCAGCCTTTCAAACAAGCTGCTCACCATCATCGCGACCTCTGTACGGTTCCGGGCCTTCAGCTTGCGCATAATGTGACGGATGTGGGCTTTCACGGTGCTTTCACACATGCCGAGTTCATAGGCGATCTGCTTGTTCGCCTTGCCGCGGCGCAGCGCCTCGATGACCATGATCTGACGCGAGGTGAACAGCTGGCTTTCATCATGACCAGCGTTCTGGAAAGACGACATCACGCTGATGGGCACAAATGCCGCCGGCTTCCACCAATCGCACCGCTTCCAGGGCGATGCCGAGGGTCATGCTTGTCGGAATATAACCACGCGCGCCGCTCTCGATCGCGCGCATGACCCGTGATCCGTCCTCGACATCCGATACGATGATCAAGGGCGCGCTCACGGCGACGCGGGCGAGGCTCTCGATGTCATCGATATCATTCAGCGTCTTCTTTTGGGGAGTCCGGGTGTAGAGAAGGATAACCGATGGAGCAGGAAAATCACTCTCCACTTTTATCCAGTCTGACAAAGTCGCGAATGAAAAGACCGCGTGACTGACATACCTGGCCTGCAAACAATACACCAGGCAATCGCGGACAAGGGCTCTTTCGTCGATAATGATAATTGAGTTCTGCGCGGGCTTTGGCCCGGCGTCGAACGAATCTTTTGTTTCTCCGACGCATTGTGTGCCCCGACCTTTGTGATCAAGGTCTGCAGCTTGTGCTGATGGTGGTGAGGAGGGCCTGGCTGCGGGGTTCTTTGGACGCGCCTGCCAGGGCGAGTCCACACTAACAATAGCCGCGTTCTGCAATCGCGCTTGTCTGTGTCGGCGCGCTGGAGGCGATGCACCGCATGAGGCGCTTCCAACGTTCAACTGTGGTCGAGGATCAAGAGGAGGACGTGGATAAGCTATTCGGATTGGGGCGGATGTCGTGCGGACTTTCTGGTCAGTCGATGTGAAATGATCAAAAAAAATGGTTTCCGTCAGAACAACGATATTCGTTCGCGCTCATAGGTACCCCTACTCAATCCATTCTGAACGCTGTGACGTACGGGTCGGTCCACCCCTAACCGCTCAAACCTTTCCGTCGCCAGCCTCCTTATGCAATAAACTCAAACGTGGTTCAGAGTTTCAAACGCGGTTCAGAGTGTCCCTCTCTGATCCTCGTAAACTCTAGTTCAATTTTAGCAGCCGGACTATAGCCCTTTCATAACAGAACAGGTGGAGACAAATCCGGTTCCCCTCCGGGTTTCAGGCCGGTTTCACCAGGGGGAGCCGGGCAATATAGGTGTCGAAAGCGTCGGTCCAGTTGCCTGTGGCCGGGCTCAGCGTCGTGCCGATGTGACGGCCATCGTCCATAAGCGCGTCCGCCTCCGGCGAAGCTTCCGTTATCTGCCACGGTTCATAGCCGATCGAAGCGACGGCGCCGGGGTTGCATAAACGTATGGCCACCATCATCGCGCTGTAGCATCCATGCTGGAACTCCCGTGGATGTGAGTTGCTCAGCGTTAACGCGTCTTCTCCGATTAGGTCAGCATCCATGCCCGTGATCTCTCCCCACGCCTGCGATTGAACGAGGCTCAGATCGTGGTCCTGCAAGTCACGACAGCCGATGCGGGCGACGATGGTGATGAGCGTCAGCATGAACCCAGCGAGGTAAGGATCGCGCCAGGCGGTGTCGGGAATGCCGTTCAGGGAAGCGCGACTCCGTTCGACCAGCGGACCGATCGTCGTCACAGCCGCTCGACGTGCTCTCCTGACCTCCGCCATAGCAACCGCCCAGCGCAGCATTCCGGTCTCCTGATCACATTATCGCGGACTTCTCCGAACGATGGAGGCTTGTCTTCTTCCCTATCCTACGGGACGATGGCTCCGTGGGACAGAGCTTGTTGCTCCGCCGACGCTTTCGACCCCGTCCCTGGTGCTTTTAACGTTGCGGGCCGAGCGCCCGCTTTTCCAGATGCGATGGCAGATATGACCGCCAGCCACCTTCCTCAAAAACCCGATTTCGCCGCGCTTGAGGCGGCGGCGCCGGAAACGGCGGATCGCCGGACGACCGTTCTGTCCCTGATCGGGAGCCTGGTCTTCAACTGGTCCAACAACGAAAGCCTGTTTATCTATGTTTTAATGCTGCTTTTGAAGGTCGACCAGGTGTCGGCTGCCATTGTGTTTGCGACGCTGAACACCACCCGGGCAAGGCTGGATCTCATCCAGCGACTGGCACGGGTCAAGATCAGGGACAAAGCGCTCAGCCAGGAACTCGATCGCGTGATCGACCGGTTCAACGACGGCACCCACATTCGAAACGAGTTCAATCACTGCATGTATACGGTCGATGACACCGGTGTGATATCGCATACGCAGTCGATGCGCCTGGTTCAGACTCGCAGCGCCCTTCGTTTCGGTGAGGTCAAGCCGCTGGATGATGCCCGCATTTACGAGATCTCGGAAGCAGTGCGTGAAATGGCGCGGATCAACCGGGAGATCTGGGATTTTCTCCCGCGGCTGGAGGATCACTTGCGGGATCATGAGCCGACCAGCAATGACCTTAAGCCGTAGGGGACTACTCCTTTCGGTCAATGATCGTTCGCCTCAAGGCGGTTGTAAATCTACCTAAGGGCAGCTAGCCGCGACGATACTGTTGGGAGAGCTTTGCAGCGCGAAACAGGCCAATGGCCGATTTCGTCGCCGGCAGAACCGGCGTAGCAACCGGCATCGCTTCCCGGCAAGGCCGCTGACGTAGAAGATTGGCGCGCTTTGGTCGCGACGATGCTCCTCCAACAGGAGCCTGACATGTCTAGAGACAATCGCCGTAACGATCACAGAGATGATCACAACAACGACCCGACGCAGAACCAGGGCCAGGCGCAAGCCAATCTGCAGGCTCAGCTGCAGGGACAGGCCAATCTGCAGGGTCAAGGCCAGGGGCAGGGTCAAGGCCAGAGCCAGGGCCAAGACCAGTTCGCCCACCAGACCGCCGTTCAGGGGCTTTATTCATCCAGCGACAACACCAATCTGAACGGCAACGGCAACTGGAACTCGAACGACAACAAGGTCGAGAACGCCGTCGACAACAAGCTCGATAACAGTGTTGACAACAAGCTCGACAACAGCATCGACAACAAGATCGAGAATAACGTCGAGAACACTGTCGAGACCAAGGTCGACGTGGACGTCAAAGTTGATCTGGACCTGGATGGCAGCAGCTTCTCCAATCCGGTCATCGATCTCAGCGGGATCCACGATATCCACGATTCGCTGGTCATGCCTGACGTGGTCAATCAGACGCTGAACGGCGGTGGTAACCAGTTCAACATCGATCAGGTCAACAGCCTGGTGGATAACGATCACCTCAGCAATCCGTCGGTGAACTTCAACGGCGGGTACGACTTGTGCGATCCGTGCGATCCGAGAGGGCGCGAATGCTGGTGGGATCGATCATTCCGACCGCCGGGAATGTTCGTCTGGACATGATGGATCTGCGCAACTGGGATCCGCGCCAGTTCGGCGAAAGCGTCGGCTACCTGCCCCAGGAGGTTCAACTGCTTCCGGCGTCGATCAAGGCGAATATTGCGCGAATGCGCGCGGACGCGATCGATGAAGACATCTTCGATGCGGCTGAAACGGCGGACGTTCACGAGATGATTTCAGAAATGGCTCAGGGCTACGAGACCGTTATCGGCATGGATGGCAGCCCGCTGTCGGGCGGGCAGCGGCAGCGGATCGGGCTCGCGCGCGCCTTCTACGGCAATCCCCGGTTGATCGTGCTCGATGAGCCCAACGCTAATCTGGATGCGAGCGGCGAGCGGGCGCTGGCGAAGGCATTGATGCGTGCGAAGGAGAAGCGGATGACGGTGGTGACCATCACGCAGCGGCCGGCGCTGCTACAGAGCGTCGACAAGATCATGATCTTGAAGAATGGCGCCGTGCAAGCGTTCGGAGCGCGCGACGAAGTGATTCCGCTGATGTCAGGCCGCAAACGACCCAGCCCGTCGGCCGCGCCAATGCTCGACGCATGATCAGGGGCCAAACAGAGGCGAGCCGGGAGAGACGATCATGAGCATGACAGCGACTGGCGATCAGCCTTGGCACGTCGATCTTCCACGCTCGACACGCGGCCACACCCTGGCAGGCATTGTGATCGTGGTGGTGACGGTATTGGGATTCGGTGTGTGGGGCAACACGGCGCCGATTGCCGGTGCCGTCGTGGCGTCCGGCGTGTTCGTGGCGACAGGCCAGAACAAAATCATTCAGCATCTTGAAGGCGGCATGATCGACGAGATCAAGGTTCGTGAAGGTGATACCGTGGTACCCGGACAGATCCTCGTTGAACTGGACCGGACTTCGGCGAAAGCCGAGATGCAGCGGCTCTTTCTTCGCAACGCACGGCTCACGGCCGTCGATGCGCGCCTGCAGGCACAGGTTCGCGAGGAAGCGGAAGTCAACTTTCCGCCGGAACTGGCGTCCGATTCAAAGGATCCGCAGATACGCAGCATCGTCAACGCACAACTGCTTGCTTTCACGGCTCAACGCAACAACACAAACAGCGACATCGCCGGAATTGAGGACAGCATCAAGGCCCTGAACGAGCGCATCGCGGGATCCAAGGTTCAACTCGACGGTGTGCGGAGGCAGATCGCGCTCATCGAGGAAGATGTCAAGACCAAGGAACATCTTCTGGCGGCAGGGCTCGTGCGCAAGCCCGAGGTTCTTCTTCTGCAACGTAATCAGGCCAATCTGGAAGGCGAGGTCGGCCGCATCATGGGCGACATCGGAGACGCCAAGGAGCGGATAGCCCGTGCGATCGAGCAGATCAACGGCGTGCGGAAGGTCGCCATCAAGACCGCCGTCGAGCAGATGCACGAAGTGCGTGGTGAACTGGTCGACGTTCGCGAGCGTATGCAGAGCGCGAAGGGCGTTCTGGACCGAACCACGATCCGCGCCCCGGTCAAGGGCGTCGTCGTCAAGCTGCGATTTCACACGCGCGGCGGCGTGGTGGAGCCGGGGAAGCCCATCATGGAATTGTTGCCGCTCGATGAGCCATTGATCATCGAGGCCAGGGTGAGGCCCCAGGATATCGACTCGGTCAAGCACGGCCAGGAAGCGATGGTTCGGCTGACGGCGCTCAGCCAGCGGGTTACGCCGATGGTGTCGGGGGACGTTATCTATCTCTCGGCCGATACGGTCGCCGACGAGAAAAAATCGCTACAGACCGGACCGACCGACATTTACGTCATTCGCGTGCGGCTGAATAACGCCGAAGTTGTCGCGATCCATGGCTTCCATCCGACGCCGGGCATGCCGGCTGAAGTCTTCATCAAGACCAGCGAGCGAACCTTCTTCCAGTACATCATGAAGCCGATCGATGACAGCATGTCACGGGCGTTTCGCGAGCGATAGGAGTACGGCGGGGACGCAGAACAGCAGACAACATGAGCGCGCAAAGAGGACTCCAATGCATATCGACCTCATAGAGGATATGGATACTTTCAACCGGTTGAGGGAAAACTGGGACGAAGTCTATGATGCCGATCCTCATGCAACCCTGTTCCTGTCGTGGAACTGGCTCTTTGCCTGGCTGGAAAAGCTTTCCACGCCATGGATCGTTCTTGCAGCCAAAGAGAACGGATCTGACGCTCGCTATGTCGCGTTCTTTCCGCTTCGGATCGACACCAGGATTGATGAGGAGGGGCGTCTATTCAACGATCTTAGAATGGCCGGAAGCCATGCCGCGGATTATTGCGGATTGATCTCGTTTCCCCGGTCCGAAGCTGATGCGATCAGTGCGTTTGCGCAGCAGATCAAGCGTATGAGATGGACCGACTTTGTTCTCGGAAACTTCTGTGGTTCGGATGACAGGTTCAGAAAGCTCGTATCCTGCTTTTCTCAATCGAAGTTCACCATCAGCCAGATGGATCGCGTCAACAAGACAGATCAGATTGACAATGCGCTATGTCCGTATATGGACCTGCCGGACAATTGGGATAGATATCTTGAAACCATCAGCGCGAACACGCGGCAGACGCTGCGCCGCCTGCTGCGCGCGGTCGATGCCAACAGCGAGTATCGCATCACTCACGCAACCGCCGAAACGGTGGCGGCGGACCTGAATACGTTTCTCCGTTTCTGGGAGACAAAATGGAGATCCAGAAAAGGAAGTTTTACGGATAATCTCGTCCGCGCGCATCGCGCCATGCTTTCTCGCAGTTTCGATCGCGGGCTGCTTCTGTTACCGACGCTCTGGATGGGTGATCGTCCTCTTGCCGCCCTCGCTATCCTGATGGACGAACGGAAGAAGTCATTTCTATTCTACATCACGGGAAGGGACGAAGAATTCGCGGGTCCGCAACCCGGGCTTATTCTGCACGGCCACAGCATCCGCTATGCCATCTCACGCGGAATGAAGCGTTATGATTTCCTACGTGGAAACGAGCGTTACAAATATTCATTTGGCGTCAAGGAGCGACGGCTTCATTGCTACGTTGTCGCGACACGAAGCGGTCGAAATCTGGGTGGGAAGCTTGACGTGCGGGCGATTACGGACGCGTTGAAGGAAGCGACAAATCTGCATCAGGAAGGAAAGATCGATCAGGCGGCGCGAGCGTATCGTCAGATACTCGAGACGGATCCGCGAAACGAAGGCTCGCTTCATCGGTATGGTCAGCTTCTTGCCAAAAAGGGTGATCACGTCGCTGCAAAGCGCATGTTCAAGTTACTTACCCGAATAAGGACTGACACGTACAAGCCCTGGCTCCTGCTCGGGCAGTCCTGCGAAGCCATGGGTCAGTTCGTTGAAGCCGCGAACGCTTATCGCGAGGTCATTCGGTTGCAGCCGGCGGTGCCGGACATCTTCACCAGGCTCGTCAACGTTCTATTCAAGGCCGGACGCCTCGAAGAGGCGCGGAAGGTGCTTATGGCCAGCTATGGAGTCGGATCCGCGCGCGCTGAAGATGGTGCATCGTTCAGCATTCACTGATCGGAATGACGCCGAAACCGGATGTTTCCGATTGGTGTTTAACGCGCGAACCGGCTGCTTTGTGTTCGCCCGAACCCCAGCGCTTACGCACGAAAGAGAACCTTCTGCAAATCCGCGGGACGGATCCGGATGCATGATCCGAAAACCGTCTCGCACCTTGTCGTGCGGCAGGAGGGCCTATGGTCCTCTTGCCGGATCGGTGTGGAAGCCGACGCCGACCGCGCCTCTGCGGATCGGGTAGTTATGGGAGACCGGATCGAGCTGCGGGAACAGGGCGTCAACCGCCGTCTCGCGCTCCATCGGCGGAACCACGAAACGCTCCTCGAAGGTCGGCATCGATGTCAGACGCCAGATCGCCTCGACTTCCGCCGCGGTGGTCTTGCCTTCGGACAGCGCCCGCTGCACCTCCTCGTCCGGGATGTCCTTGACCTTCCTCGAACGCATGTAGACGCGCACCGCGACCAGCTTCTTGTAGACGTCGCGGATGACCTCCTCATTACCGCCCGACAGCAGGCTCGCCATGTAGCGAAGCGATACGCGTGATCGGTCGAGCGAGCTCATCAGCGGTCCCAGCCGGGCTTCATGAGCGATGTTGTTGTAAACACCGTTCTCGACCTTGGCCAGAACCGGTCCCAGCGGCGGCACATAGAACAGCATCGGCAGCGTGCGGAACTCCGGATGCAGCGGCAGCGCGATGCCCCACTTCTTCACGAACTGGTAGACAGGCGATTGTTGCGCGGCCTGGATCTTCGCAGCCGGAATCCCGTTGGCCCTTGCGGCCGCGATGATCTCCGGGTCGAACGGATCCTTGATGATGTTGCGCTGGGCCATCACCAGCTGGTCCTGCGGCGACTTCGCCGTCTCCTCGATCGCATCCGCGTCGTAAAGCACGAGGCCGATATACCGGATGCGTCCCACGCAGGAGTGGAAGCACGCCGGCGGCTGGCCGCTCTCAAGACGCGGATAGCACAGGATGCACTTCTCGGCCTTGCCCGTCGACCAGTTGAAATAGGTCTTCTTGTAGGGGCAGCCGGAGACGCACATGCGCCAGGCGCGGCAGCGTTCCTGGCTCACCAGCACGACGCCGTCCTCACCGCGCTTGTAGAGCGCGCCCTGCGGGCAGGCCGCAACGCAGCCCGGATTGAGGCAATGGTTGCAGATGCGCGGCAGATAGAAGAACACCGTGCTGTTGATCTCGTTGATCTGGCGCATCTCCTCATCGGAAGCGCCGTCGAAGTTCGGGTCGTTGTTGGCGTAGACCTGCGAACCGCCGAGGTCGTCGTCCCAGTTCGGGCCCGCCTCGATCGTGTCCATGTACTTGCCGGTCACCATCGAGATCGCCCGCGCGGTCGGCTGCTCGTCAGCCAGCGGCGCATTGATCAGGTTCTGGTAATCGTAGGTCCACGGCTCGAAATAATCGTCGAGCGTCGGCAGATAGGGGTTGTAGAAAATGTTGGTCAGCGTTCCCCACTTGCCCTGCAGCCGAAGCCGAAGGCTCTTCTGCCTCTGACCGTCAACCACCCAGCCGCCACGATACTTGGTCTGGTCTTCCCAACGTGTCGGGTAACCCGTACCCGGCTTGGTCTCCACGTTGTTCCAGTACATGTACTCGGTGCCCTTGCGATCGGTCCAGATGTTCTTGCACGCGATGCTGCAGGTGTGGCAACCGATGCACTTGTCCAGGTGAAAGACCATCGAAACTTGAGCTCGGATGTCCATGTGTCTACTCCTTCGTTCCTGTGGCTCGTTCTTATCGTTATTGTTCGAGCTTGTTGGCGCGGGGTCGTGCTTGTGTCTCTCGTCTTCGACGCTGCTAGCGTGGCGCATCTCGCCGGGAGATGCGCCGTGATTGTCCCTCTCGTGGCCGGCACCACGGGTTTGCTATGGCTGTGTCGGTGCAGCTCGAACGACTATCGTCCCGCTGCGTATCCTGCGATTTCTTGCTGCAATGAGCATCTTCGTGTCGCAGGTTCACCACGAAGATAACGTTCGTGCCTCGGGCCGGCTTTCTGGCGCGGACCAAGCCGAAGGCAACTCAGCAGACGATTTGACTTCGGTCTTGCTAGAGCCCTTTCGCTTCTGATGGAATCAGAAGCGAGGCTCCATGATTTTATTTGACGCGTTTTCTTCACGCGAACCGGTATCCACTTCGCTTGAAAACGCTCTAGCCGGCTTATCCGATTTATCCGATGTCGGATTTACGGGTGTCTGCGGTGATGCCGTCACGGGCACGATGCTGTGAGAGCCCGCGTCAGGAAGCGCCGGCACAAGGCCAGGCTTACGAGCCGTCAAGCGTCGGAACGCATGGCTCAGCGAGGTCCGGATATCGGCAACCGCGCCGCGGAAGGCGTCCCACAATGTCGCCACGCCCAGACTCGGCAACAGGATCGCCGCTGACCCGGATTCGGGCAGCGCGCGGTTCAGCACGAGACGTGAAGGACGCAAGGGAGCGATGGATCCGGCGTGAGCATGTTCATGCTCATCGCTGCGAGACGAGACGGCCGGCAGTTGAAGCACGGTGGCCGACTGTCCCTCTATCAGGCGGTTGATCTTTACGATCTCCCCGTTGGGGAACTCCAGCGCATCATGCTGGACGTAGGGATCATCCAGATCGACCTGACGGAAGCTGGCGACCGTATAATTCACGCGCGCCTTGCCAAAAATCCGTACGCCGAAAACTCTTGGACTGAAGGCACGCTCATGCTCGACAGCGGCGTCAAAGGCGAGTTCCGTTCCCGGAAGCAGGCAGACCGCCACCTGAGGCGCGTCATCGTGAACGACGAGCCTGGCTCCGATTTCACCAACGGCAGCAAAGCCACGCGCGTTTGATCGCGCAAGCTCCATCGTGACCAGTTTGTCGCCTACCTGGGCGGGTCGCGAGGAGACGTGATGCAGGCTGTAATCGCACATAAAAGGCTCCTCAAAATCGCATCACACATTTGCGGCCTTAACATCAGCGTGCACACTTAGTTCCTGCAGTGTCTCGCTACACCTTCATCAATGCCAATCAATTTTCCGGCATGGGTCAAAATCGCTCCTGGAACGATGCAGATCACGCACAACGGGATGTTTTTTAGGTGGAAGAAGAAGGAATGGCCGCGACCATGTTGCAGCGCGGGCTTCACCTGAGCTTATTTGAAGGCGACTTCGCCGATAACAAGTTCAGCGCCGCTGCCATCACCAGCACTGGGCTCAACCCGCACGGTGACTTGCGACGGCTTGCAACCAGCGGGCAAAGCAAAACCGAAGCGCTGAGGCTTGGTGTTGTTCCCCGCGGTGAAGGGCTGCTGTGGGAAGATGCCGAACCGCCCGATCTCACGTTCCCCGGTTCCGCAAGGGATCAGGACGACGCCTTCGACCGTGCCGGCTGTCGCGGGCTTGAAACCCGTGACGGTGACGACAAGCTGTCCGGCATCGTGTTGCGGCAGTTCGCGCGCCGGCGCGATGGCGATCCGCGCCGGAGCGTTGACGTGGGCGCGCGCGTCATTTTCTTCTGCTGCTGCCATTTCGAGGGCCGATAACGCCATCACAGCGAAGACGGCTCGAATCGCGCAACCTCTTGTTCGCTTCATCGTCGCCGTCTTCCCTCATGACGCAAGACTATCCTGAAACCAGGACGACCTCGACGCGCTGCGGCGTCGCGCTGCCGGCCTTGCCGCTACCGGTCTGATTGCCCACGACGAGTTGCAACCCGATGGTGCCGGGAATCGTTCCGGCCGAACCGTAAACCTTCTGAAGGGCATCGGTAAGATCGAGGACGAAGGACGGAAGTTCGTGGTCGCCGTGGACGCCATTGCCGCCGCCGCCGTGATCGAGCATGGCGAAACTACCCACGTAGCGGCGATCCGAGGGCGATGCGTCGGCTGGAACGGGTTCATCGCCCAGATAAATCTGGATCGTCGTCGTGCTTGGATCGGTGATGGCGACATTGCGGAGAATGGCCAGGGCGCGGCTTCCGCGCGCTGATGCTTCGCGCGCGGCTGCGAAGTCCATGGTGTCGAATCCGGAACCTACGGGAGCGCTCCGCACGACACCCTGCAAGGCAGCCTGCGGCACCTCGATCTTGAGAGCCAGCGCTGCGCCAGGCGTCGCGCTCTTGTTGTTTTCAACCACCGCGGTCTCGACCTTTCCGGCCTCGACGTCAGAGGCAGCCTTCGCTCCGAGAACGGCGTTGAGCGAGCGTTCCAGGGTCATTGTCCGGGCGCTGGCGGCGACGACCGGAGTCTGCGTGAAGCCATAGCTGTAACCGAGCTTCTCGGGAACGTAGAGGTCGGACACTTTTGGAGACCAGAACGAGCCGTCCGGATTGAGGAAGTTCTCCTTGAACGGCATGCCGGTCCAGAGCGGATCGGTGCTGTTCTGATGCTTGAGATTCCACAGCGCCCAGATGCGGTCGATATTGCCGTGGTGCATGAAGAATATCGGGTCGCGCGGCGATGCGGCGGTTGGCATCCAGCCGCCGATGTTGTTGTGCACCTGGTTGTGCGGCGTCGCTTCGAGCGTGCCCTGCACGCCGCCTCCGCCCGTGATCCAGGAGGGATCGAGCGAGCTCTGGCCCGCGGGACGGCTGGTGCCGAAAACCTCGTAAGGCGACGCATTGAGAATCGTATTGAGAACCGCAGGCCCCACGATGTTCGCCGGCATCGGCTGCGTCGGCGGCCACGTCCGTTTCCTGCCGTCCTCATTCACGCACAGCCAGTTTGTCTTTCCGTCCGGGGTTTTTTCCGGCAGGAACACCTCGGGCATTGTCGGGCTCGCCGTCCAGTCCCAGTAGGGCATGGCGAAGTCCTGATTCTTCGTCAGATTCCGAACGATACGTTCGTACATCGCGGTGTAGGCGCGGTGCCACGGCAGGAAGTACCAGTCGCCATGCGGGCAATAGCGGAAGCCGGTGCTGATGTTGCCGTGAAAATTCGCGAGCTGCACCCAGTTGAACTTATCATTGGCTGGCTTCTGTTTCATGATGCCGACCGCATCGCGATAAGTCGCGACGATGGGATCGTTCCAGGCAAGTCCCTGCAGTGAACGCCGGACAGGAGGCGTCTTCGTCGCCGCGAGCGCGCGCACCGCGGGTACATTCGCGGCGATGAGGCCGGCGCCGATCGCTCCTCCCTGCAGAAGAACCGTCCGTCGTGTCGTTGTCATGTCACTACCCCCATGTTGCGGCGTGATCGCCGGTGTCGAACATACGCTTGCGGCAGAATACTGCTTCGGAACTGTCAATCGTGATACGAACGCCGTGGGCTGGAGCCATCACGGCGTGACGACTCCGGCGGAAACCATCGGCCGATCTCGTCGAACGCGTCGTGCATGTTGAGTCGCGACGTTCGCGCGACATTCGCGCGCATCTTTTCGAAGCCGCTTGATCGAGGAAGATCTGATGGAGGAGGACCTCATCGGGAACGAAAGGACATGGCGTTGCAGCTGGAGCATGATCCCGACCCGAAGGGCCGCGCCAGCGCAAAGTGGAAACCGGCCTTCGGATAAGATCATGCTCGATCAAAAATTAATGTCGGAGTTTGATTCAACGCAATGAAACGCACTTCATCGACAACCAGCAGTAGCAGTGAAGTTTGCGCGCGACTACCGATGTCGTCAACAGGGTTCAGAAAGCGATGAACTGATTATCCTGGAGCCTTTCCGCTCCGGCGGAGTCAGAAGCGTGGCTCTATGATTTTGATCTGACGCGTTTTCTGCGCGCGAACCGGTATCCACTTCGCTCGAAAACGCTCTACAGCTTGCTGTCTGTTTGATGAACGCTGAGTTAAGCTAATCCAGCGAACTCAAATTCGAATGTCTGCGTGTTTTAGAATCGCTCGATAGTTATCGACGTGGCGTGCATGGACGGATGACAAGGACGCCTTTTGTTTTCCACGAGCGGTTAGTTCTGCGATGACGCGTTTCCCTCACGCGAATCGGTGTCCATCTCGGATCAAGCCCGTGGACATGCTTTGCTCGAAAACGCCATAACGTTCGAGACCAATGCAAGCTGGTATTGATGCAATGCTGGGGTGGTTGCTTCTGCGACGCGGTGTTCTCACCGCCTTCGATGGCGGCCGGATGGTGACCTGGCGTCTGCATGAACGTCCGGTCAACGCAGCGAAAAGGAAGGACTGAGTTCTCTGGAAGTAATCGCCAGAACCGGGCACAAGCCACATTGCCCAGACGCGGCAAGCATCTGGGCAATGCGGGGCATCGCATTCCGTTGAGGCTGATTATCGAAGATCACCCCGCGCTTGGCGAAACGCCGGGGCGCGCTTCAAGCGGAGTCACCGGTCAGCGGAGGAGTAGAGCGTTTTCAAGCGACGTGGATCCGTTTCGCGTGAAGACAACGCATCAGAACAATATCATAGAGCCCCGCTTCTGATTCGATCAGAAGCGGAAAGGCTCTAGGTGAGTTACAGTTGCTCTGCGACGTTACAGTTGCTCAGCGACCTGGGTCAGCAGTTTCTTGGCTTCGTCACGCGCCAGCTTTTCATACTGGAGAAAATTGGTCCGATCACCCTTGTCGAGAAGAACCTCGAGGTGCACGGTCTGTCTGATGTCGGTTTCTTTATCCACGACTTCGATCAACAGCCTGCCCCACAGCTTCCCGAAAGGTGCGTGATCGTCCAGGGCAAACTTCGTTTCGTCCAGCTTGATCGGCATTCCAGTCCTCATTTTGCTTCGAAATTGGTATCGAGTGACCCTCCGAATAGCTTGGTATCGTGCTGTGATGCAACTGGCGAATCCGGTTGCGAGGATTATCCGAATATGCAATGGGCAGGATAATCGATCCGACGTCGTTTCGTGGTGTAACTCCGTCAGAAGCGAGGTTCCAGGAGAGAGGTGGGTATGACGGTTTCTACGGAACGCGCGGTTCTTGCCGGCGGCTGCTTCTGGGGTATGCAGGCTCTGTTGCGCCGGTATCCCGGCGTGATCTCGACCCGGGTCGGCTACACCGGCGGCGACGTGCCGGACGCCACGTACCGCAATCACGGCGATCATGCCGAGGCCATCGACGTCAACTTCGATCCGACGGTGACGAGCTATCGGCAGCTGCTGGAGTTCTTTTTCCAGATTCACGATCCGACCACGGAGGATCGCCAGGGTTACGATCAGGGCCTGAGCTACCGTTCGGCGATCTTTTACACGAGCGATGAGCAGAAGCGGATCGCGGAAGAAACCATCGCCGAGATCGACGCCTCCGGTCTCTGGCCCGGCTATGTCGTGACCGATGTCGAGCCGGCCGGACCATTCTGGGAGGCCGAGCCCGAGCATCAGGATTACCTGGAGCGTTTTCCGAACGGCTACACCTGCCATTTCGTCCGGCCGGACTGGAAGCTGCCGCAAAGGCAGGAGGCCGGTCAGGCGGCGGCCGGTGAGGATAGCTAGAGCGTTTTCAAGCGAAGCATGTCCTTCGGCTTGACCCGAGGATGGATGCCGGTTTGCGTGAAGAAAACGCGTTAAATCAAGATCTGAGAGCGCCGCTTCTGATTCCATCAGAAGCGAAAAGGCGCTGGCCTCATGCGGCCACGTCGAGCGCGGCCAGGCGTTCGGCTTCAGCGAGATCGTCGGTGGTGTTGACATTGAAGAACGGATCGAACGGCGCGGTCGGCCATGAAACCGCGGCAAGCCGGTAGCGCGCGGTCCAGCGATCGACCTTTCTGATGCCTTCGGACGTCAGCGCCTGACGCAGTTCGTCGCGCAGCGTCACATTCCACAGCCCGATCACGGGATGCGTCCGCCCGCCCGAAACAGCGACCGCAAGCTCGGCATCCTCTTGGTTCCGCGCCTCATGCAGACGCGCCACCAGATCGCGCGGCAGGAACGGGCAATCGCCCGGAGCGCTCACGATCCATCGGAGGCCTGATTGCTGATCCGCCGCCCAGTCGAGAGCAGCGAGGATCCCGGCGAGCGGTCCGGGAAAGTCCGCCACGCTATCGGCGACCACGGGCAGGCCGAACCCTGAAAACCGCGCCGGATCGCCGTTGGCGTTGAGGATGAGACCGCTGCATTGGGATGCCAGTCGCGCGATCACGCGGTTCAGGATCGTTTGCCCGCCGATTTCGCGCATCGGCTTGTCGCCGCCGCCGATACGCCGCGCAAGCCCGCCGGCCAGGATGACGGCGGGAGTTGGCGGATAATCTGAGGGAGAGGCTGCGTGGGTGCTGGTCATGGGGTGTTCGGTTGCTCATGACAATAGGACGTGATCGGCCGGAACAACATCCCCCGAAAGCCGTGCTGATTGGAGGCAATGTAAGCAGGCCCCGTCGTCCACCGGTTGACGGTCTCATCGGGATTCGCCATGTTTATCCCCATGCTGATATCGAAACTCGATCTGACCGGGCTGAAGTGCCCGATGCCAGCGCTCAAGACCCGCAAGGCCTTGAAATCGTTGACGCCTGGCGAGCGGCTTGAGGTGCATTGCACCGATCCGCTCTCGGTGATCGATATTCCGAACCTGATCCGGGAGACCGGCGATTCCGTGGAAATTACCGAGCGCGCGGAGCGACGGATCGTTTTCCTCATCAAAAAAGCGGGAGCGCCCTCGTCGTTCGAGGACCGCTTCGGATCGTTGTCGCTGCGGTCCTTGTGCCCTTACACCAAGTGATGCTGGCCGTTCGGCGGTCGCTTATACGACGGACGAGTCTGATTCAACGCAGTTA
The DNA here is from genome assembly GCF_047824785.1 of Nitrobacter sp. TKz-YC01. Classification (GTDB taxonomy): domain Bacteria; phylum Pseudomonadota; class Alphaproteobacteria; order Rhizobiales; family Xanthobacteraceae; genus Nitrobacter. Next base: position 1,340,903 of record NZ_CP181167.1, read on the forward strand.
AAGCAAGACCCTAGAGCCCCGCTTCCGATGGAATCGGAAGCGAGGCTCTTAGATTCTGTTTTGTCGCGTTTTCTTCACGCGAACCGGCCATCCACTTCGCTTGAAAACGCTCTATTTGCGCGTGCCGTTGCCGCGTACGCGTCGGATCATCTGTTCGACGTGCGGGATCGGCGTTTCCGGTTGAATGCCGTGGCCGAGGTTGAAGATCAGCCGGCCGCCCGCAAAATTCGTCAGCACGTCATCGACCGCGCGGTCGAGCGCCGCGCCGCCGGCGATCAGCGCCAGCGGATCGAGATTGCCCTGCACGGCTACCCGGTTCTGCACCTTGTCCCGGATCAGGGAGGGTTCGGCGGCCCAGTCGATGCTGACGGCGTCGACGCCGGTCGCCTCGATATAGGACGGCAGCAGGGCGCCCGCGCCGCGGGGAAAGCCGATGATCTTTGCGTCCGGAACCTGCCTGCGCACGCCCGCGACGATGCGTTTGGTGGGTTCGATCGACCACTGCTCGAATTCGCGCGGCGGCAACACGCCCGCCCAGGTGTCGAAGATTTGCAGCGCATCCGCGCCGGCTTTGAGCTGGCCGAGCAGATAGCGGATCGAATTGTCAACGATGGCGTCGATGACCTTCGCGAAGGCGTCGGGGTGGCGATAGGCCATCATCCGCGCCGGCGCCTGATCGGGCGTGCCTTGTCCGGCGACCATGTAGGTGGCGACCGTCCATGGCGCGCCGCAGAATCCGATCAGAGCTGTTTTTGAGTCGAGTTCGCGCTTGACGCGGCGCAGCGCTTCGAACACCGGCTCGAGCTTCGTCATGTCGGCTTCGCTCGAAAGCGCGGCTATCTTGTCCGGCGTATCCAGCGGATCGAGCCGCGGACCTTCGCCCGCCTCGAAGCGCACAGAACGTCCGAGGGCGTAGGGAATGACGAGAATGTCCGAGAAGATGATCGCGGCGTCGAACCCGAAGCGGCGGATCGGCTGCAATGTCACCTCGGCGGCGAATTCCGGCGTGAAGCAGAGGTCGAGAAAACCGCCGGCTTTCGCGCGCAACTCGCGATATTCCGGCAGATAGCGGCCTGCCTGCCGCATCATCCAGATCGGCGGCACGGCCTGGCGGCGGCCTGATAGCACCTCGAGAAATGGCTTGTTCGTCGGATCCTGGACCAAGGCGTATTCCGTAATGGCTGTGGTTTCTCAGGGTCTGATACACGACCGGCGGGGTCTTGGCCACGGCCCGCGGCATCTCTGGCCCGCCGTTCAGCGTGAAGGAGCGGCAAACCAGAGCATTCGCGTCTATTGAATCAGAAGCGAAGCTCTGGATTGCTGTTTTTAGAGCCTTTCCGCTTCTGATAGAATCAGAAGCGGGCTCTATGATTTTGTTTTGTCGCGTTTTCTTCACGCGAACCGGTGTCCATCCTCGGGTCAAGCCCGAGGACATGCTTCGCTTGAAAACGCTCTAGCCATGCAGCTTCGCCGCGGTCTCGGCGATCATCCTGCCCTGATAGCGCGCGCCCGCGAGTTCGTTCTCGCTCGGCTGGCGGCTGCCGTCGCCGTCGGCGATGGTGGTCGCGCCATAGGGCGCGCCGCCGGTGACCTCCGTGACGCCCATCTGGCCGGCGAAGCCGTAGTTCAGGCCGACGATCGTCATGCCGAAGTGCAGGAGGTTGGTGATGATCGAGAACAGCGTGGTTTCCTGGCCGCCATGCTGGGTCGCGCTCGATGAGAATGCGCCGCCGACCTTGCCGTGCAAGGCTCCCCTGGCCCACAGGCCGCCCGCCTGATCGAGGAAGCTCGCCATCTGCGACGACATCCGTCCGAACCGTGTGCCGGTGCCGACGACGATCGCGTCATAGTTGGCGAGGTCATCGACTTTCGCCAGTGGCGCGGCCTGATCGAGCTTGAAGTGTTTTGCCTTGGCAACCGCTTCGGGTACGAGTTCAGGCACCCGCTTGACGTCGACCGTGGCTCCGGCTTCCCGGGCGCCGTCCGCGACGGCGTTCGCCATCGCCTCGATATGCCCGTAGGCGGAATAATAGAGAACGAGAACCTTTGCCATTTTTGGCCTCCGCGTTTGAGGGAAGATGCGCGGCGGCCGGGCCGCGCATCGCGTTTGCTGTGTTGGGTGGACGGCTTATGCCGCGTCGACCAGCACCACTTCGGAATCCTCCAGCGCGGTGATGCTCACCGTCGCCTCGTCACGGATGGCCGCGCCGTCGCGGGCGTTGACGCGCACGCCGTTGACTTCGACCGCGCCTACAGCGGGAACGAGATACAGGTTGCGCGTTTTGCTCGCCGCGTAGCTTGCGCTCTCGCCGGCTTTCAGCGTGGTGGCGAGCACGCGCGCATCAGCGCGGATCGGCAGCGCATCGCTGTCGGCCTTGAATCCGCTGGCGAGGGTGACGAGCCTGCCCGAGCGATCGCCTTTCGGAAAAGGCTTCGCGCCCCAGGCGGGTTCACCGCCATCCTTGGTAGGCTCGATCCAGATCTGGAACAGCGTGGTTTTCACCGGCTCCAGATTGTATTCGGAATGCCGCACGCCGGAGCCCGCGCTCATCACCTGCACGTCGCCCGCTTCGGTGCGGCCTTTGTTGCCCATGCTGTCCTGATGGGTGATCGCGCCTTCGCGAACGTAAGTGATGATCTCCATGTTGGCGTGGGGGTGGGGCGGAAATCCGCTGTTCGGCGCGATCTCGTCGTCGTTCCACACGCGCAGGCTGCCATGGCCCACATTGCCCGGGTCGTAATAGCTGGCGAACGAGAAGTGATGCTTGGCTTTCAACCAGCCGTGATCAGCGCCGCCGAGCTTGTTGAAGGGTCTGAGTTCGATCATGACCTGTCCTTTCCGATTGTCCGTATTCCGTCGCGGCTGACGGCCCGCTGGGTGTTCGGCCGCCGGCTCCGGTTGACGGATGGATATGCCTTTCGGATGAGTGTATAAATAGAAACTATCGAAACGCATTGTTTCTAAAAATTAGAAATGGCGGGCAGGGCGGGCGAATGGTGAAACTTCCGGATTTCGAGGCGCTGGCGATCTTCGCCAAGGTTGTCGAACTGCGCTCCTTCGCGGGCGCGGCGGGTGATCTGGGCCTGTCGAAGGCAACGGTCTCCAAGGCCGTCACCCGGCTTGAGGACCGGCTCGGCGCCCGTCTCTTCAACCGAACCTCGCGCCGCCTGGCGCTGACGGATGCCGGCAGGAACCTGTCGGAGCGCGCCGCGCGTCTGCTGGCGGACGGTGAAGCGGCCGAGAACGAGGCGCTGGCGCGATCGACGGCGCCGCGCGGCCTGGTGCGGCTTGCGGTTCCCATGACGTTCGGCGTCAACGTGATCGCGCCGCTGCTGCCCGGCTTCCTTGCGATGTATCCCGAGGTGTCGGTGGATCTTCATTTCAGCGACGCGATGGTCGATCTGATCGGCGAGGGGTTTGACGTAGGCGTGCGGATTGCCAGCTTGCCGGATTCGTCATTGCTGGCGCGGCGGCTCTGCCCGATGCCGCGTCATACCGTTGCGTCGCCGGCCTATCTGAAGGCGCACGGCAGGCCGACGCACCCGATGCATCTCGCCCAGCATAGTTGCCTGGGTTACGCTTATCTGTCGACGCCGGGGGTATGGCGTTACGTCAATGCGCGCGGCGAACAGGCTGCCGTGCGGCCATCGGGCCGACTGCGCGTCAATAACGGCGAGGCGCTGCTGCCCTCGATCATCGCCGGATTGGGAATAGCGGATCTGCCGGAATTCATCGTCGGCGATGCCATCGCCGCCAGGCAGGTCGAGGTTCTTCTGAAGGGCTGGAAACAGGTGGAAGGCGCGGTTCATCTGGTGATGCCGCCGGGCGGACCGCGACCGGCGCGCGTCGAGGTGCTGATCGATTACCTCACCCATCAACTCGCGCATCCGGCGCGGCGCGGTGGATGAGCGTTTCTTGGCGCGATCTATAGCGTTTTCAAGCGAAGCGGATGCTGGTTCGCGTGAAGAAAACGCGTGAAAATAATCATCCAGAGCTTCGCTTCTGATTCAATCAGAAGCGAAAAATGCTCTGGCGGGAAAGCGCGGTGGACCGGGCGCGTGGCACGCGCATCCGGCGTAAAGCCACGCAAGCCCCATCGTATCGCCCGAAACGAACCTTCCTGCCGCCTCAAAGGTTTGACGAGGTGTCAGCGTGTGGAGCGCATTGGGACGAGGTGGCACATGATCAGGCACGGAGTTGTCCTGTTTTCCGGAATTCTGGCGGTGGTCTGCATCGCGTCGGCAGCGCCCGCGGAAGAATATCGCGGCACGTTCGCCCAAAGGATGGCCTGCACGCCGGACGTTCTCAGATTATGCAACAGCGAGATTCCGGACGTCGGCCGTATTGTCGCCTGCCTGCGGCAGAATCAGCCTCAGCTCGGCGGACCGTGCCGCGCGGTATTCGAGTCCAATGCCGAGGCGGACGGTGATGATGTCGTGGCGAAAGCAACCGGAAATCACCGGTAGGTCATTGGCCGAGCGGACAGGCGCCGCTTTCAGCCATCGGCTGCGAAGGCCGGACGTTGGCGGCTGCTGTGTGCGAATTTCCGGGTGGTCATCGGCTTGCCGAACAGGAACCCCTGGATGAAATCGACGCCGATGCCATGCATCGCGAGGAAATCGTCGCGGGTCTCGACGCCCTCGGCCACTGTCTTGACGCCATGGCTTTTGGCGAGGTCGACGATCTGGCGGCAGACGGAGCGCTTGAGCCGCGCGGACGAACTGCCGTCCACGAATTTGCGATCGAGCTTGATCTCGGCGAATGGAAAATCGTTCAGCGCGGCCAGTGTCGGCCATTCCGTGCCCACATCATCGATCGACAGGCCGATGTTGTGAAATCGCAGCCGGTGCGCGGCCTCGACCGCGAGCGGCAGGTTCTGCACCACTTCGCCGCCGCCGACCTCCACGGTCAATCCGTCGAAGGCCGGATGATTCGGGAACTGCATGCGCAGGTCGTCGACGGCATTGGCGTCGGTGAAGAAGGCGAGGGGAAGATTGATGGAGATATGGATGCTGCCCGATTTGGCGACGAGATAGCGCCAGTCCTGAAAAACCCGGCCGATGACGAAGTCCGACAGGGCGCGGAAATGCGGATCGCCCTCATCGGGAATGAAGCGGGCGGGTGGGACGATGCCCCAGTTCGGATGACGCATCCGGATCAGCGCCTCAGCGCCGCTCAGCGAAAGGCTTCGCGCGCTGATCTTCGGTTGATACCAGAGTTCGAGCCAGCCGGCGCCGAGCGCCTCGGCCACATCGACTGGAGGGGACAGCGGCTCGGCCGGCACCAGGGCGGCGACGCGTGCGCGCAGATCCCTGTCGCTGAAAGGCGTCGATAGCACCGGCAGCAAGTCGAGCGCCAGATTTTCCCCGAGTTCCCGGGCGGCCTTGACGGCAGGCGCATCCGGCGGTCCGATCAGCAGCACCTTCGCGGCGCAGGCCCGCATCGCCAGCAGGTTCAGGATGCCCGGAACCGACAGGCCGTTCATCGAGAAGCTGATGACAATGATGTCGGGAAAATCGAAGCGCGAAGACGCATCAAGGTCTTCCAGCGTGGCGCAGGCGAGAGGAATGAAACCCTGTTCTTCGAGCGCCTCGCTGAGCAGGGACCGGACGTGATGCTTGCTTTCGACAATGCAGGCGCGGGGCTTCACCCTCCGCTTGCCGAAAGGCGTTTCCGCGATTCGATCGTCCTGCCTGGCTGTGTCGGTCATGCTTTGAGTCCTCGCTGGGCGGAATACCAACGTGACCCCCTTCTTATGGCTCCATCAGGGTTGGTTTTCGTAATGATCCACTCGTGCACCGGAGAATGTCGGCGCATCGTTAACCTTGATAAACCTACTTAAAATTGAATCATGCGGAACATGACCTGCGGGTGGGCGAGGATCCCATGAGGTGGAGGAATCGACAGACCCGCGTGCGGCCGGAAATTCAGGCCGTCTGGATTGACAGTCCGGGCCGGGATAGCCTAGAAACCGCGCGTCTGGCGCGGTTTCTCCGCGAGCCCTGCGTTTTGCTGTTTCGGCCTTTCGTAACATGGGCTTTGAAAGATCAGGAACGTTCCCATGAAAGTCCGTAACTCATTGAAATCCCTGCGCTCCCGGCATCGCGATAACCGTCTGGTTCGCCGCAAGGGCCGGGTTTATGTGATCAACAAGACCCAGCGCCGTTTCAAGGCTCGCCAGGGCTGATTCCGCGCGTCGGTTTACGGCGGATCGATCCCCCCATAATCGCTATCATGTGATTGTTGATGCGCCCCGGCTTCGCCGGGGTTTGTTGTGTTGTAGCCTGTCCGCATGGACGCCGGACTCCAATCGATTCGTGGAACGGAAAGGCGCTGTCGTGTAGGCTCAGGAAGCTCGCGTGATGTCCGGAGCTTGTGAATGCAACCGACAACATCCTCGGTCGGGTGGCTTTGTCTCCCGATGCTGCTCGCTCTCGCCGGAACTCTGACGACCACTGCCGTGTCCGCGCAGTCGCCGCCGCGCAACCCTCCGCAGGCCACGTCGCCTGAAGCCACCCAGCCCGGCGGTCCGCCACGATCGCCATTGAGGCTGCCGGGAAACGCGAAACAGACGGTTCGCGGCCTCGATTTCCTGTTCGGCGCGCTGAAGGCCGCGCCGGATGAGGAGAGTGCGAGGTATGTCGAGGCGCGGATCCTGGCGCTTTGGAGTCAGGCTTCAAGCGACACGATCTCGCTTTTGATGCAGCGCGTGAAGGTGGCGACGGACGCCAGACAGAGCGACGTCGCGCTCAAGATGCTTGATGCGGTTTTGAAGCTGCGTCCCGACTACATCGAGGGATGGAGCCGGCGTGCGACCTTGCACTATATGCGCAACGACTATCAGCGTTCGCTTGAGGATATCGAGCAGGTGCTGATCCGCGAGCCGCGCCACTTCGGAGCGCTGGCAGGTCTCGGCGTGATCATGCAGGAGCTTGGCGATGACAAGCGCGCGCTTGACGCTTTCCGCAAGGCGCTTGCGGTCAATCCCCATCTTGAGAAAGTACAGGAGCTGGTCAAAACCCTGACGGAAAAAGTCGAGGGACGCGATATCTGACCACCGCCGATGAGGCAGAAATCACAAGGGCAGGGCATTCGCGTTCATGATCCTGGATCGCTTCGATTCAAGATCATCGTGATCCATAGCGTTTTCGAGCGAAGTGGATACCGCTTCGCGTGAAGACAACTATAAGGGACGAGTCTGAGTCACGCTGTTGAAACACAATCTAGAGCCTTTCCGCTTCTGATGGAATCAGAAGCGGGGCTCTCAGATTTTGTTTTGTCGCGTTTTCTTCACGCGAACCGGTGTCCACTTCGCTCGAAAACGCTCTAATGCAGCGTATTGCCGTCGCGTACTGCCGCATGGAGTCGTTGCAACTCGTTCTCCAGCCGCTCGTTGACCATCAGGAGCGCCATCAGCGCGCCGCGAAGGTCGCCGTCGCAGGACGCCACGATCTCGTCTATGACGGCTTGACCAGCTTCAAAACTCATCTGAGATACTCCCGTTGAGGTCGCCTCACTTTCTTCCACGAACGTGAACAATGTCTGCAGGACGATTTGCAGCGCCTGTGGATAACGAGGATAAGTGGATGGACGAGTTTGAAGCGCGCCGTCTCGACTCCGATCGATCCATATCAGGCAGATCGCCGGGGGTGGATGACCTGTTCGCGTGAAGAAAACGCGTCAGAACAACGATCCGGAACCTTGCTTAAACTCCGGTTTCGCCGTTCGGGCCGACGAAGGCGATGCGGACCATGTTCGTCGCGCCCGGCGTACCCAGCGGTACGCCGGCCACGATGATGATGCGCTCGCCTGCCTTGGCGAATCCGTCGCGGAAAGCGATGGAGCCGGCCCGGTCGACCATATCGTCCTGGTCGTGAGCGTCTTCCGCCACCACGCAATGCACGCCCCACGCCACGGCCAGCTTGCGTCCCGTCGCAAGGTTGGGGGTGATGGCGACGACCGGCGGCTTCGGGCGCTCGCGGGCCATGCGCAGCGCTGTCGAGCCTGAACTGGTCCAGCATATGATCGCGGAGAGATCGAGCGTCTCTGCGATCTGCCGGGCGGCGTCGGCGATGGCGTCGCCCACGGTGGGCTCCGGCTCGGCACGCTGCGCGTTGAGCACGCCGCGATAGATCGGGTCGCGCTCAACCTCTTCGCCGATCCGGTTCATGGTCGAGATGGCTTCGACGGGATATTTTCCGGCCGCAGATTCGGCGGAAAGCATGATGGCGTCCGCGCCTTCGTAAACCGCGGTGGCGACGTCGGAGACTTCGGCGCGGGTGGGCACCGGCGACAGGATCATGGATTCCAGCATTTGGGTCGCGATAACCACGGGCTTGCCGGCGCGGCGCGCCATGCGCGTCATCTGCTTTTGCAGGCTGGGAACCTGTTCGAGCGGCAATTCGACGCCGAGGTCGCCGCGCGCGACCATCAGGGCATCGGCCATTTCGATGATTTCGGGCAGCCGGTCGATGGCTTGCGGCTTCTCGATCTTGGCCATCACCGATGCGCGGCCGCGGATCACCTTCTTGGCTTCGGCGACATCGTCCGCTCGCTGCACGAAGGACAATGCGATCCAGTCCACGCCGGCTTCCAGCGCGGCGTCGAGATCAGAGCGGTCCTTGGGGGTCATCGCCGACACCGGCAAATCGGTATCGGGCAGGCTCACTCCCTTGCGGTCGGACATCCTGCCGCCGACGACGACGCGCGTCACCGTGCGCTCGGGCGAGGTCTCCTCGGCGATCAGGCGCACCTTGCCGTCGTCGAGCAGCAGGGTGTGACCGGGGCGCAGCGCCGCCAGGATTTCGGGGTGCGGCAGGTGAACCCGGGTTTTGTCGCCGGGGCTGTTGTCGGAATCCAGAACGAAGGTCTCGCCGTTGCTCAACTGGATCGGGCCGTCGGCGAATGAGCCGAGACGGAGCTTGGGTCCCTGAAGGTCGACCAGGATGCCGATCGGACGGCCGTAGCTGCCTTCGACACTACGGATCGTCGCCACCAGTTCGCGCATCTTGTCATGCGAGGTGTGGCTCATGTTGATGCGGAAAACGTCCGCTCCAGCCTCGAACAGGCGGCGCACCATCGTGCTGTCGGATGAAGCGGGCCCGAGGGTGGCGAGTATCTTGATACGGCGCAGACGTCTCATGGCTTGCGCCCGGGCAGCGCGCCTGGCGTCAGACCAGACCCCGGAGGCGTTCCGCCCGTGGAATCGGACCCGCCAGGAATTCCATCCTGTGCGGGCATCCCGGGCACGCGCTGCGGTCCATGTTCGCCGGACTCCGTCAGTTGCACGGTCCACGCGCGCTGGTCGCCGGTATCGATCTCGAAGAAACCGGTGCGGTCGAAGCCCCGCGCCAGACAATTCTCGGTGCCTTTGATTGTGAATTCTTTATCGCGTGAGCACATGAAAGCCTGTCCCGACCATTCGCCGCCATGGTCGTAATCTAGAGCATAAATATAATAGTAACGTGCGATGAGCGTGCCTCGCAGCAGGGTCTCGCAGGCATGCGATGAGATATTCCACCAGCCCTCGGTGGTCCAGCCGTCCGCGCTCTTGTAGCCAAGGGCGATGCCGACGCGGCTGGACGTATTGTTGCAGAGCCGGAAGTCCGCTGCAGCGGACGCCGACCATAGACAAACGACAATGAGGCCGAGGGCAGGCAACAAGCCCGCGATGTTCGCGCGGCGCGAGAAAGCGAGAAAGAGGAGGTGGTTTGATTTGGTCATTTAGCCGGGCAAATCGTTTCGCGTGATTTCGCGTGACCCGCCGCGCCTGTCAACGGCTGGAGCCGGCTTTTCACGTCAAGGTGCTCATTTTCCGGCCTGTGAACTGCTATTTGCCCTGCGATATGGTAAAATCCGTGACACGCCCCAACTCAACCTCACACAGGCGATGACGAGATCAGTCCATGACCATTGATGACAGAACAAGAACCGAACTGGAAGCTGCGGTATTCCGTCGGCTGGTCAAGCATCTGCAATCCCGTACCGACGTCCAGAATATCGAGCTTATGAATCTGGCCGGTTTCTGCCGCAACTGCCTGTCGAACTGGCTCAAGGAGGCCGCGGACGAACAGGGCGCCGGCATGACCAAGGACGAAAGCCGCGAGGCGGTGTACGGCATGGCTTACGAGGCCTGGAAGGCGAAACATCAGAACGAGGCGACGCCGGAGCAGCTCGCGGCGATGAAGAAGAACGCGGGCGGTCACTGATCTCGCGCCGCGGTCTGTGGGTCGCTGTGGATGAGCGTGATGCCGCCTTGACGCCGCGTGCGTCGCTCGGGAGTGTCGACCTTCAAAATGTGACAGGCGGCGAGCGCGTCCGGGCTCACATTCCCGACGTCATCTTTCATATCTGTCATCTTTCATATCCATCATCATTCATATTCAGGAGTAGCAGGATGGCCACCGCCGCCGCCGCCAAGGAAGAGCCCGTGACCAGTTTCGCGAAGGATCAGCTCAAGGCGATCATCGAGCGCATCGAGCGGCTGGAAGAAGAGAAAAAGACCATCTCGGATGACATTCGTGACGTCTACGCCGAGGCCAAGGGCAACGGTTACGACGTCAAGGCGCTGCGAACGATCGTGCGGATGCGCAAGCAGGACGCCAACGAGCGTCAGGAGCAGGAAACGATTCTGGAAACCTATATGCACGCGCTCGGAATGCTGTGAGGCGCGGCGCGGTTTTGCGTTCGTCAAAGCTCTGAATCGGACGTCTATAGCGTTTTCGAGCGAAGTGGATACCGGTTCGCGTGAAGAAAACGCGTCTAGAGCATGATCCGTTCAGTTGAATCGGATCATGCTCTAGAAATTATTGTCTGGTCGCATTTTCTTGCGGCGAACCGGTATCCACTTCGCCGGAAAATGCTCTAGAGCGGCGGCCGGTCAAACGGAATCAGCGCCGCCGCTCCAGTTAATTGATTGAGCATCGGATTTATCCCGAAACCGGTTCCCACTTTCGGGTCCGATGCTCTAGCGCAGCGAGGCTGCTTGCACCACGAGTGCGGTCGTCGTCAACCGGGCGACGGCCGATCCGGTAAATCGATCGCAGACCATGCCCATTTGCGGATCGCCGGTGAAAGCCATGGCGATCGTCCGGTCCGGCTTGGTGAAATAGGGCTGCATCAAGGTCATGTCCTGTTCGCCCATGACCGTCGCCAGCATTGTGCGGCTGGCGCTCGGGGAAAGGATCATCGCCCGCATCCAGGCGTTGCTGTCGCGTGAGGCCGCCGGCGCCAGACGGCGCGAGATCGACACCGTGGACTTCTGGCCCTGAGCGCTTTTGGCGACGACCGTGGTCACACCGTCCACCGCCATCGGGTTGCGCGAGGGGAGCGGCGCTGGCCGGATGGGCGGGATCGATGCGGTCGCCGCGAAGATTCGCGCGCGGCGGACGTCCTTCTCCGGCGCATAGGCTAGCGCCTGCAAGGGATCAGAAATGCTGCCTGTCGCCGTGTGCCGGTCGGCTGCCGAGGCGACCGCCCGCCGTGCGCTGACGGCCGCCGCGATCTGCTTCTGCGTGGTCTGGTTCGGGGCCGGCGGGATATCATCCCAGAACCCGCGGGAATTGATGATGTCGGCGGGGGTCTGAGGTTTGCCACCCTCCGCCTGTCTCGCGGAAACCGGCGTCGGGGTGGCGCGCACGTCGGCGGCGGCCAGCTTGAAAGTCCCCGGCTTCGCCCGCGGCAGCGGCACCGGATCTGCGGAGGCAGCAGCGGGCGCGGCGGAGGCGGATGTGGGAGCCTGATCCGGCCGGGCAGCCGGCGCGCCGTCAGACTCGTCATCCTCATCAGCCGACTTGCCGCGGAATAGCGCCAGCAGGAAGTTCGACGGCTTGCTGTTGGCCGTCCCCCCTTCACCCGCGTTGCGGCGGCGCTTCTCGATATCGGCCATGGCCACCTGGTATCCCGGCAGCGGGTTGCCGTCCGAGGGAATGTGCACGGTGCGGCCGTCCGGGAAGACGCGCGCCAGCTGATCGTGGGTCATGCGCGGCCAGTGCCGCACATGTCCGGTATCGAGATGAACGAATGGCGAGCCCGACTTGGGGTAGAAGCCGACGCCGCCGCGCTGGAGGCGAAGTCCGGCGAAGCGGATTTTCTCAAGCTGCACGCCGGGAATGTAGAAGTCCATCGCGTGGCCGAGCGTGTGCTGGCTGAATCGCGCGACGCCGCTGTTCTTGGATCGGCGGCGAAGCATGGCGTTGGTGGCCGGAGAGCGGTAGGCGGAGATGATGTTGATCGGCTGCCTGCCGTCGACATCGCGATAGACCTCCCAGAGGATGTCGAAGAGATGACGATCCATGGAGGTCTGCTCCTGGCTTCGCCAGTCGCGGAGAAAATGATTGAGCTGTTTCAGCGCGCTTTCGTCATAGCGGCCGTTGCGCTTGAAGGTGACGGTGAGGTTCTCGTTGGAATGGGTGTGATGAAAGGACAGGGTGCGCGTTTCGTTCAGCGCGGCGGCGTTATGTACCGATCCAGCTCCTGCAAGCAGAAGGAGCGACGACAGGCCGATGCGAGAACCGGTCCGTGAAATCGACCACGATTTCAAGCCGCGCGCAAAACCAGCAAGCACGTATGAGCCCACCCGAAAGACGATCAAGTCGGAAGGCCCTTCCACAATAGACCCCAGTGAAAGGGCATAAAGCCAAGTCGTAGGGCAGGAGGGTTAACGCCGATTTACCTTAACCTTCCCGCCTGAACGGTAATTAGCCCGCCGACTGTGGCAGAAAAGAGCCATGCCGTGGAGGGGGGTGGATAATGGTTAATGCAAAAAGGGCTTCGTTATGTGACGAAGACCTTGTTTTTATTAAAGTAATCGACTTTTCGACAGCTCGCCGAAAGGTGGGTTGGAGCATGGTCCCGAAAAGTGGAAACCGGTTCTCGGAAAAGATCATGCTCAAGCAAAAAGGTAAGCGATGAGTCTGACTCAACTGAGTTGAAACAGACTCTAGCGCCTGTATATCGGCCGGCGACGGTCGTCGTACTGTGGAGGTGGGGTCTGGACACCGAACAGCCGCTCGAAAAACGATGGGCCGCCGTTGTCGAAACCGCCGCCGAACCCGCGATTTTCATTGAAGGCCATCCCTTGCGGAATATTGCCCCTGGGGCGGGAATAGTTCGGCTGGGCATGCGCGACAACCGTTTCAAGATCGCGCCCGTTGGAGTTTCGGAGGAGAGAAAGCATCTTGGCATCGCGGCCGTAGACGTCCGCGCGAAGCTGCAATTTACCGGCCTGATCCACAAACGCGGTTTGATAGGTGATATGCACCGGAACCGGAGTCGGGAAATTGATGTTGAACTCGTTCCGGCCATACATGCTCCGGACTTTCTCAGGCGTATAGTGTTCCTGCGGAAGAACGATGTTGAGCAATGTGGCGGCGTACTGGTCCGGGTTCTGAACCCGCATGCAGCCGTGGCTGAAGGCGCGCTTCTCTTTTGCAAACAGGTGTTTGTCCGGCGTGTCGTGCTGGTACACCAGAAACTTGTTTGGAAAATTGAAGCGGATGCGGCCCAGCGCGTTGCGTTCGCCCGGCGGTTGCGAAATGTGGATGCCGCCGTTGCGGTCGCGCTCCAGCTTGAGGCCCATCCGCGACAGCACGGTCGGATCCTGTTGCAGGGCGGGAAGGTATTCCTTGTAGATGATCGAGGGCGGCACGTTCCAGGTCGGATTGATGGTGATGTACTTCATCGTTTCCGTCAGGAGGGGCGTCGCATGGAGTCCCGGCTTGCCCACGACGACGCGGGTGCTCCAGATCGGCGCGCCATGCTGCATCACCTTGAGCGAATAATCCGGAATGTTCAGGATGGCGTAGGCGTCGCCCAATGATGAAGCGCCAAGTTCGCGCGGCAGCCAGCGCCAGCGCTCCATGTTGGCAATGACGGTGTCGATGGTGTGATCCTTCTTCGGGCCGTTCAGGGCGCGCAGGGTGTTGTTGCCCAGGATGCCGTCGGGCTTGAGATGATGGCGAGCCTGGAATTCCCGCACCGCGGCGGCGACGTCGGCATCGAAACGGGTGTCGTCAGGATTTTGTGTCACGCCCAGTCTTGCGCGAATCTGGGGCACGCGCGGATCCTCGATCACGGCATTCTTGCGGAACACCAGACCTGGACCTTCCGCAATCTCGATGACGGGCCCTTCCGAATCCTTGCGCAATTCGGCGAGCTTCTGCTTCAGTTCCCGATAAAGTTTATGCGGTGGATTGTAGCTGTCGAGCGCCGCGGAAGAATCCTTGGCGGTGGTGACGTTCGTAAGAACCTGCTCGGGATCGACAGGGTGCTCGGGATACTGGGCATCAGCGCTGACCTGAGACCAGTGCATCCGGCCGCTCTGCGCCTGACGCGCATAGTCCATCATGCTCGCGGTCAGCTTCAGGTCGGCTTCCGCAAGCTGCTCCGGCGATGAGGCCGCTGCGAAATCCGGCACAGGGTAATCGGAGGGATTGAGGCCGTCGGCCGCGGCGTCCCTGAGGCGCGCGATCACGCCTTGAGCCTGCGTGTTCAGCGTTCCGCCTTCCGTCCAGAGAGGCGCGTAGCCTCGCGCGGTATAGAATTTTTCAACCGCCGCCCGCCCAGCCTTCCGGGAAAAGAACTTCGTTGCATTGGCATCGAGCAGCCCATGCAGCTTTTCGGCCGTCGGCTGATCCGCCGGAGGGACGTTGATTACGGTCTTGACCGGTTCGCCGGGCTGTTCGGAGTTTGCCGCGGCGCCGGCCTCCGGGCGAGGCGTCACGTCGGGACGAATCGTTGCCGTCGCGTCCTTTGTCGCTTCCGTTGCCTTTGTTGCTTCTGTTGTCTTGCCTGTCTCCTGGCCTGTCCTGATGCCGTCCGGCGAAGCCGCCGTGACATCCTTCGACTTGGCGGCCGTGTCCGAAGTATCCGATTTGGCGTCAGTGGTTTTCGGCTCGGCGGGCTTCGTTTCGGCGGTTTCGGAATTTGAGCTTGGCTCGGGCCTGATGCCCGATGGCTCCGCATCGGAAGAGGCTGTTGCGTTCGACGGCGTCGTTGCGTTCGAAGGCGTATCGGAGTTCGATGCGGCCGCGCCGTCGGGCGGCGTGTCCACGGCCGTTGTATCCGCGGGCCTGGTATCGGATACGCTGGAATCGGTTGCGCTGCTGTCGGCCTTCTGGTCGTCCGGCTTTGATTCCGCGACGGCCGGCGCAGCGGGCTGCTTAACCTCCGCCTTGAAATCGGCTGCCGTGGGCGGCGGAACGTTGGCCGGCTCCGGCGCCGGAATTGCTGCGTCGATGGCGAGCTCCGAGGCGCTTTTCTTCACGGCATCGGCCTGGGCAAATGCGGCAGACGTCGAAACCGCCAGAAAGGTGGCTGCAAGCACCGTCAGGATCCGATCGAATCCTGTCCGGTTAGAGCGTTTTCGAGCGAAGTGGACACCGGTTCGCGTGAAGAAAACGCGACAAAATAAATTCATAGAGCCCGCTTCTGATTCTATCAGAAGCGGAAAGGCTCTAGTCGGGTCGTCTCGCATTCTCGCACCCCTCGGGTGAAACTGTCCCCACGGAACAATTCTGATGAATTCTGTCCTGCGCCCGCCGAGGCTTATTGATTCGGCCTCCACGCACGAATGCTATACGCGCGCCTGATTCGGGCAGCCAGCGCCGCAAGGGGCAACTCACGACAAACTGACCTCAAAAGACGCTGTTGGCAACGCGATGCGTTGTCCGGACGCGCGTTTTCCGTTGGTCTGTCACTGCACCGCAACGGTTCATTTCCGCGCTCGCACACTCGCGTGATGAGTTTCGAACGCAACAGGGCCTGCTACTGTTCCTCCTTCGCGGCGATGTCATCGAGCTTCCGGTAGAGCGTGGATCGTCCGATTTTCAATCGACGCGCGACTTCGGACATTTGTCCGCGATAATGCGAAACGGCAAAGCGAATGATGTCGGCTTCCAGCTCATCGAGCGGGCGGACTTCGCCGTCCTGCGCGAACAATGGCAGGCTGCCCGCATCTGCCGCGGGCGCGAGGGGTATTTCATTACCGGGAACGGCCTCCGATGCTGCCTGCTGCGCGATCGGCTCCATGACCAGCGGCTCGCTTGCCTGGGCGTGCGTCTCCGGGTGCGCGTTCGCGGCGGGCTGCAAAGCCATCGACGGGAAATCCGGGAGGCCGAGTTGCGTACCCTCGCTCATGACGACAGCGCGGTAGACGGCGTTTTCGAGCTGCCGGATGTTGCCGGGCCAGTCGAGTTGCGACAGGGCGCCCATCGCCTCGCCGCTGATGCCCTTGATCAACCGGTTTTCCTCCGCGCAGAAGCGCGCCAGAAAGTGCCGGAGCAGATTCGGAATGTCCTCGCGGCGCTTTCGAAGCGGCGGAATGGTCAGCGGCAGCACATGCAGGCGATAGAACAGGTCTTCCCTGAATAGTCCGGTCTTGACGCGATCGAGCAGGCGTCGATTGGTGGCCGAGATGATGCGGACGTCCACCTTGACCGGCTTGTGACCGCCGACCGCCTCGACCGCGCCTTCCTGGAGCGCGCGCAACAGCTTGACTTGTGCGGCGAGCGGCAACTCGCTCACTTCATCCAGAAACAGCGTGCCGCCGGAGGCGTCCACGAACTTGCCGGTGTGGCGCTCGGTCGCGCCGGTGAACGACCCCTTCTCGTGACCGAACAGGATGGATTCGACCAGGCTGTCGGGGATCGCGCCGCAATTGACGGTTACAAACGGCTTGGTGCTGCGATCGCCGGTGCCGTGAATGGCGCGCGCGAACAGCTCCTTGCCGACACCGGACTCGCCTTCGATCAGCACCGGGATCGACGATCCCGCCGCCTTTTTCGCGGCCTTCATCACGTCGGCCATGGCCTCGCTGCGGGTGATGATGTCGCCGAAGGTGAGGCGGCCTTCGCGGCTGTGGCGGACGCGCCGCAGTTCGTTCTTGAGCGCGCTGGCGTTGAGCGCGTTGCGCAGGCTGACCTGGAGACGCTCGATGCCGACCGGCTTGATCACGAAGTCATGTGCGCCGGCGCGCATCGCCGAAACCACATTGTCGATGCCCCCATGCGCGGTCTGGACAATGACGGGGATGTTGAGACCGGCGTTTCGGATTTCCGCCAGCACGCCCATGCCGTCGAGGCCGGGCATCACCAGGTCGAGGACAACGGCATCGATCACCGGACCGTCGCTTGCGGTCATCGCGGCGACGGCGGCGTCGCCGCTTTCGATCACCACCGTTTCATAACCGCACCGCCGCACCATGTTCTCGACGAGACGACGCTGCACCGCGTCATCGTCGGCGATCAAAATGGTGGCGGTCATGGCGTTCCTCGCACGCTACAACTATCTGTATCGAATCGGGGCACTTTGGCCGATGGGGATTAATGCGCTCTTAAGGTTTGCCGTTGCGCCGCCTTTGTCGTTACTGCGCTCCTGTTGATCGGTATTCATCTTGACCAGTGTTCATAGAGCTTGGTGTTCATAGAGAAAGTCTGGATCGATAATGGCTGCGCGTTCGTCCTCCGCCTCACGCAAATCCGCTACCGCTCGCAAACCCGCCTCCCGCCGCAAGCCGGCCAGGAAAGCGTCCGCCGCGAAATCGGGCGTAGGGAGGCTGCCGGAATGGAATCTCGCGGATCTCTATGCCGGGATCGACGCGCCCGAGATCGCGCGCGATCTCGACAGGATCGACGCTGAATGCAGGGCGTTCGAATCGGGTTACAAAGGCAGGCTCGCGACCGAAACGCCGGGCCCGGAGGGTGGAGCCTGGCTCGCGGGGGCCGTACGGCGCTATGAGGCGATCGATGATCTGGCGGGCCGGCTCGCTTCTTTTGCGGGCTTGATTCATGCCGGTGACAGCGTCGATCCCGCGATCTCGAAATTCTACGGCGACGTTTCGGAGCGTCTGACGGCGGCGTCGCTGCATCTGCTGTTTTTCCCGCTGGAGCTCAACCGCATCGACGACGACGTGATCGAGCGCGCCATGCAGACCCCGGAGCTCGGGCATTATCGCCCCTGGATCGAAGACAGCCGCAAGGACAAGCCGTACCAGCTTGATGATCGCCTCGAGCAGCTATTCCACGAGAAGTCGCAGACCGGCTACTCGGCATGGAACAGGTTGTTCGACCAGACCATTGCAGGGCTGCGCTTCAAGGTCGGAGCAAAAGAACTCGCGGTCGAACCGGCGCTGAACCTGTTGCAGGATCGCTCGCCGGAGAAGCGCAAGGCGGCGGGGCAGGCGCTGGCGAAGACGTTCAAGGCCAATGAGCGAACCTTCGCGCTCATCACCAATACGCTCGCCAAGGACAAGGACATTTCCGACCGCTGGCGCGGTTTTCAGGACGTGGCGGACTCACGCCATCTCAACAACCGCGTCGAGCGCGAGGTGGTGGACGCGCTGGTGGCTTCGGTGCGCGCGGCCTATCCGCGGCTGTCGCATCGTTACTATGCGCTGAAGGCGCGCTGGTTCAAAAAGAAGAAGCTCGCGCACTGGGACCGCAACGCGCCGCTGCCGTTCGCCGCCACCGGCGTCATTCCCTGGACAGACGCGCGCAAGATGGTTCTGAATGCCTACGGCGAATTCTCACCCGAAATGGCCGGCATCGCCGAGCGATTCTTTACCGACCGGTGGATCGATGCGCCGGTGCGCCCCGGCAAGGCGCCCGGAGCGTTCTCGCATCCGACCACGCCATCCGCGCATCCCTACGTGCTGATGAACTACCAGGGCAAGCCGCGCGACGTGATGACGCTCGCGCATGAGTTGGGGCATGGCGTGCATCAGGTGCTTGCTGCGAAGAACGGCGCGCTGATGGCGCCGACGCCGCTGACGCTCGCGGAAACCGCCTCGGTGTTCGGCGAGATGCTGACCTTCAAGCGGCTGCTGGCGCAAACGAAGAGCGCGAAGCAGCGGCAGGCGCTTCTGGCCGGCAAGGTCGAGGACATGATCAACACCGTGGTGCGCCAGATCGCCTTCTACACGTTCGAGCGCGCTGTTCATGCCGAGCGCAAGAACGGCGAGCTCACCGCGGAGCGCATCGGCCAGCTCTGGCTCAGCGTGCAAGGCGAGAGCCTCGGACCCGCCATCGAGATCAAGCCGGGATACGAGACCTTCTGGATGTACATTCCTCACTTCATCCATTCGCCGTTCTATGTCTATGCCTACGCGTTCGGCGATTGTCTCGTGAATTCGCTCTATGCGGTTTATGAACACGCGTCCGAGGGTTTCGCGGAGCGTTACCTCGCGATGCTCGCCGCCGGCGGCACCAAGCACTATTCCGAACTGTTGAAGCCATTCGGGCTCGACGCCAGAGATCCGAAATTCTGGGATGGCGGGCTGTCGGTCATTGCCGGGATGATCGATGAACTGGAAGGGACGGGATAGAAGCGGCCCATCATCGCCGCGCGGCGTGGCAAATTGGCGCAGCCGCTATCGAGAACCTGAAGAAGAACCCGAATTTCAACCAGGGCGTGAATCTTTAACAAGCGCCCGACAGTTTGTTCAGTGCGGACGTGGCCTGCCGGGCGGCTGGGGGTAAGGCAACCGGAATGAGGGCTCGATTCCGGCCGGGACAGGACGCTGAGCCCCTTTCCGGTCGAACATCACGCCAAAGCAGCAGGCCGTAAGCCTGGAGAACTCAGCCTGAGCCGGGCTGAAATGGGCGGGATTTGCATATTTTATACATAGAGGGGCGGTGACCTCACCAAGGTGGCCGCCACACCGTTGCTCTGTCCGCGCGATTGCGCTAATTCCTCAAGGGCAAGATCAACCCTGGCTGGAGACTCGACGTGTCAGATCATAGCGAAATCGTTTACTCGACGGCGGACGGCATGGATTACCCGGCGCACGAGAATACGTACAATGCCTTCATCAAGTTCGGGACGATCGGTACGGTGGCTGTGATCATCGTTGTCTCGCTGATGGCGGTTTTCCTCACCTGATTGTCAGTTCGTCGTTCCGGCCGTCCTGGATTTCCGCTCGCTAGCAATGTGGGTGGTGCTTTAGTCATGCGTGGCCGTCGGCTGCGGGAGGCATCATGAAGATTGCCATAGCGAAAGAAATCGATGAGTCGGAACCGCGGGTCGCCGCGTCACCCGATACAGTGAAGAAGTTCAAGGCGCTCGGCGCGGATGTCGCAATCGAGCCGGGCGCCGGAACCAGATCGGGCGTGCCCGATTCGGACTTCACCGCCGCCGGAGCGCTGGTAAGCCCTGATGCCGTGAAAGACGCCGATATCATCATCAAGGTGAGGCGTCCCGAGGCATCCGAACTGGCGCGCTACAAGCGTGGCGCGCTGGTGATCGCGATCATGGATCCTTACGGCAACGAGGCGGCGCTGAAGACGATTGCGGATGCCGGCGTATCGGCCTTCGCCATGGAGTTGATGCCGCGGATTACGCGCGCGCAGGTGATGGACGTGCTGTCCAGCCAGGCGAACCTGGCCGGCTACCGGGCCGTCATCGAGGCGGCCGAGGCGTTCGGCCGCGCCTTTCCAATGATGATGACGGCCGCAGGCACCGTGCCCGCTGCGAAGGTGTTCGTCATGGGGGTTGGCGTCGCCGGCCTTCAGGCGATCGCCACTGCGCGTCGTCTCGGCGCCGCTGTCACCGCAACCGACGTACGTCCTGCCACCAAGGAGCAGGTGGAAAGCCTCGGCGCCAAGTTCCTCGCCGTCGAGGACGAGGAGTTCAAGAACGCGCAGACCGCCGGCGGCTACGCCAAGGAAATGTCGAAAGAGTATCAGGCCAAGCAGGCGGCGCTCACCGCTGAACACATCAAGAAGCAGGACATCATCATCACCACGGCGCTGATTCCCGGGCGGCCGGCGCCGAGGCTGGTGACGGCGGAGATGGTGCGTTCGATGAAGCCGGGCTCGGTGCTGGTCGATCTCGCGGTCGAGCGCGGCGGTAACATCGAGGGCGTCCAGGCGGGGAAGGTCGTCGATCTCAACGGCGTGAAGATCATCGGCTTCACCAACGTCGCCGGCCGCGTCGCGGCCTCGGCGTCCAGCCTGTACGCCCGCAACCTGTTTTCCTTCATCGAAACGCTGGTCGACAAGACCACCAAGGCGCTGGCGGTGAACTGGGATGACGAACTGGTCAAGGCCACCGCGCTGACCCGGAACGGCGCGGTCATTCATCCGAACTTCCAGCCGAAAAGCGCATGATGATCATGAGCCCAGCCGGCCAGCGGATTATTCCGGACAGCGCGACGTGCGCGTTGATTTCCGGATCTGCCGCTCACGCCTTTCGCACGCCCGGAAACGACGAATAGGAATGCGTCCATGGAACATGTCGTGCAGGCCGTCGATCCCTTTGTTTTTCGGCTGTCGATTTTCGTTCTGGCCGTCTTCGTCGGCTATTTCGTGGTGTGGTCCGTGACACCAGCGCTGCATACTCCGCTGATGTCGGTCACCAATGCGATTTCGTCGGTGATCGTGGTCGGCGCGCTGCTCGCCGTCGGCGTCGGCATGATTACGGAAGGTTCGGGCTGGGCGCGGGCCTTCGGATTCGTCGCCCTGGTTTTCGCCTGTGTGAATATCTTCGGCGGTTTTCTCGTCACCCAGCGAATGCTGGCGATGTACAAGAAGAAGCAGAAGTAGATTTTTCCATGCAGGGTTACTTCCAGTGTCCCGGATGCGAGGCGGCGCGCCGTGCTGCATCGCCGCTCCGGGATCGCCATAGTTTGGGACGGTCCCGATTCCGCGCCGCATCGCTTCGCGCTGCGCCGCGTTCGGGACGAGACGCCGGGGCTCCGCCATGAATGCCGATCTTGCCGCGCTGCTTTACCTCGTCGCAGGTGTCTTGTTCATCCTGTCGCTGCGCGGGCTGTCGAGTCCGGCGTCGAGCCGCCGGGGTAATTTCCTCGGCATGGGCGGCATGGCGATCGCGGTCGCGACCACGCTCGCGGCGCATCCGCCCGCTGATGCCGTGGCGTGGGTTCTGGTGATCCTCGGCGTTGCGATCGGCGGCGGCATTGGCGCGGTGATCGCGCGCCGGGTGCCGATGACGTCGATGCCGGAACTGGTGGCGGCGTTTCACTCGCTGGTCGGCATGGCGGCGGTGCTGGTGGCTGCCGGCGCGTTCTATGCGCCCGAGGCCTTCGAGATCGGAACGCCCGGCAACATCCATGCGCAGAGTCTGGTCGAGATGTCGCTCGGCGTCGCCATCGGCGCGCTGACGTTCACAGGCTCGGTGATCGCATTCCTCAAACTGTCCGGCCGGATGAGCGGCGCGCCGATCATCCTTCCCGCGCGTCACATCATCAACATCGCGCTCGCTCTCGCCCTGGTCTTCTTCATGTACGGGCTGGTGGTGTCGGGCAGCGCGCTCGATTTCTGGCTGATCACCATTTTAGCGCTGGTGATCGGCGTACTGCTGATCATTCCGATCGGCGGCGCCGACATGCCGGTCGTGATCTCGATGCTGAACTCCTATTCCGGCTGGGCGGCGGCCGGCATCGGTTTCACGCTCGGCAACTCGGCGCTGATCATCACGGGTGCGCTGGTCGGCTCCTCCGGCGCGATCCTGTCCTACATCATGTGCCACGCCATGAACCGGTCGTTCATCTCGGTGATCCTCGGCGGCTTCGGCGGCGAGACGGCGGCGGCGGGCGGCGCGGGCGGCGAGCAGAAGCCGGCGAAACTCGGCTCGGCGGACGACGCCGCTTTCATCATGAAGAATGCCTCGAAGGTCATCATCGTGCCGGGCTACGGCATGGCGGTCGCGCAGGCGCAGCACGCGCTGCGCGAACTGGCGGACTCGCTGAAGAAGGAAGGCGTCGAGGTTAAATACGCGATCCATCCGGTCGCGGGCCGAATGCCCGGCCATATGAATGTGCTGCTGGCGGAAGCCAACGTGCCATACGACGAAGTTTTTGAGCTTGAGGATATCAACTCGGAGTTCGCTCAGGCCGACGTGGCATTCGTCATCGGCGCCAACGACGTCACCAACCCCGCGGCGGAGGACGACAAGTCCTCGCCGATTTATGGCATGCCGGTGTTGCAGGTCTGGAAGGCCGGCACGGTGATGTTCATCAAGCGTTCGCTGGCATCGGGTTATGCCGGCATCGATAATCCACTGTTCTATCGGGATAACACCATGATGCTGCTTGGCGACGCCAAGAAGATGACGGAGAATATCGTCAAGGGGATGTAACGCGACGGAAGTTCAACAGCGGAGGCCGATATGGCGGATGACAAGGCGAAGCGCGGCGGAAGCGACGGTCGCTTGATCGCGCTGCGTGAGGCTTACGAGGTTCGTTACTGGTCCAGGAAATTCAAGGTCACGCCGTCGAAACTAAAGGCCGCGGTCAAGGCTGTCGGTCGTGCCGCCAAGACAGTCGAAGGCTATCTCAAGCTGCAAAAGCGCGCGACCAACGACCGGGCGCTGATCGCGTTGACCCAGCCCTATGAGGTCAGATACTGGGCGAAGAAGTTCAAGGTGACGCCGGCAAGGCTTCGCACTGCGGTCGGGGAGGTTGGACGCTCCGCGAAGAAAGTCGGTGTTTTCCTCGCCGCCAGGAAGACGGTCAAAAAGAAATCCGCCGTCAAAAAGAAGACAACGACCAAAAAGAAGACAACGGCGAAGACGGTAAAAGCGAAGACGCCAAAGGCGAAGAAAACAAAAAAGAGCGCCGGTAAGCGCGCCAGGGCATGATCCCGGCCCGAAGTGACGCGTTTTCTTCACGCGAATCGGGGATGCCACTTCGCTCGAAAGCGCTATGGATAGCTTTCTCCGATGCCGCGGCCGGTGCGGATCTGACCACGCCATAGTGTTTTCGAGCGAGGTGTTTTCGATCGAAACTCGTCTTTTCGCGTGAAGCATGTCCTCGGGCTCGATCCGAGAATGGGCCGGATCGCGTGGAAGCGGCGTCAATCAAGATCGTGACGCCTCGCTCGCCCCTGACTCCATCGGAAGCGCGGAAAGCTGTAGTCGCGAGTGTCTATCAGGACGCCGCAGCTATAGCGCGGGCGTGAAGTCCGCGCTTAACTCACGTTGAGTGCAAGTGATTGTCGAGAGGGCGCGTGAGGGCTCAGCGCGGTCCACGCGGACCGGCGGCTGGACCGCCCCGGCCGGCTCCGGCGCCAAACACCGGCTTCGGTTTCATCGGCAGCAGGCCCTCGCGCTGCATCTTCTTGCGCGCAAGCTTGCGGGCGCGGCGCACGGCCTCGGCCTTTTCGCGCGCTTTCTTCTCGGAGGGCTTTTCGTAATGGCCGCGGAGCTTCATTTCGCGGAAAATTCCCTCACGCTGCATCTTCTTCTTCAGCGCCTTGAGGGCTTGATCGACATTATTATCGCGAACGAGAACCTGCACGCGGCATCCTCTTTTCAGTTAAACAGTGTGAGATTTGTCAGACAGCGAAGGGCCGACAAGCGAAGCCCTCAGCGTCAAGGCCGCCCATATATCAGTTAAAGGCGCGGATGTCCAATGTTGGACGATAGTTTGGTTCGCCGAAGACGCCGAAATTCGGGTGGAATTTCCCCAAAAATGCATGATTGGGGTTCAGCAACGCCTCACATAGGGGTTTTATAAGCCTGCTCGGGGTGGTTGATTCTTCAACAAAGGAAGACGTGTCATGGACGTCAGGAAATACGCGGCCGAACTGATTGGCACTTTTTGGCTGACTTTTATGGGATGCGGCAGCGCCGTCATCGCGGCGGCGTTTCCCGAGGTTGGCATCGGGCTGCTGGGCGTGGCTTTGACCTTCGGCCTGAGCGTTGTCACCATGGCCTATGCAATCGGGCATATTTCGGGGTGTCATCTCAATCCGGCGGTCACCCTCGGCCTGACCGCGGGCGGCCGGTTCCCGGCGTTGCAGGTGGTTCCTTACATCATCGCGCAGGTGATCGGGGCGATCGCCGCCGCCGCGCTGCTCTATGTGATCGCCAGCGGGGCGGCGGGCTTCGATGTCGCCAAGGGTTTCGCATCAAACGGCTTCGGTGAGCACTCGCCCGGTCACTACAACCTCACGGTGGGTTTCATCACCGAGGTGGTGATGACGGCCATGTTCCTGTTCGTCATCATGGGATCGACCCACGGCAAGGCTCCGGCTGGTTTCGCGCCGCTGGCGATCGGTCTCGCGCTGGTGATGATCCATCTTGTCAGCATTCCCGTCACCAACACGTCGGTGAATCCGGCGCGCAGCACCGGTCCGGCGCTTTTTGTCGGCGGCTGGGCTCTGGAGCAGCTCTGGCTGTTCTGGGTGGCGCCACTGATCGGCGGTGTTATCGGCGGCGTTGTCTATCGCGGACTCAGCAGTGAGCCGGAAGGCGTCGTCGCGGGGAAGAAGTAGCGTTACAAGCGTTACAGACGAGAAGATTGCCGGGCCCGGTCCGGCAATCCTTTCCCAATGAAGAATGTTTCTCAGGCCAGATGCGCTTTCGGCGTCAGCGCGGTTATCAGTAGCGCCGTTATCAGTCGCGGCCCTTGGCGTCCGTGACCTGCACCTCGGTTACATGCCCCATCTTGCGACCGGGGAGGGGCGGGCCCTTGCCGTAGATATGAACGGCTGCGCCGGGCACGGTGAGCCACTTCCGGTAATCGAGGACGTCCTTGCCGATCAGGTTCGTCATGACGGCGCTGCCCTGCCGCACCGGCTTGCCGAGTGGCCAGCCGGCGACCGCGCGAATATGCTGCTCGAACTGCGAGACCGAGGCGCCGTCCAGGGTCCAATGGCCGGAGTTGTGGACTCGCGGCGCGATCTCGTTGACGAGGAGCGCCGGCCCGCTTTCGCCGGGCACCACGAACATCTCCACGGCCAGCACGCCGATATAGTCGAGCGCGACAGCAATTTTCCCGGCCATGTCGCGGGCCTGCGCGGCGAGCGCGTCGGGAATTGCGGCCGGCGCGCGTGAATATTTCAGGATGTGATCGCGATGCTCGTTCTCGGTCACGTCGAAACATTCGACACGGCCATCGGCGCCGCGCGCGGCAATCACGGAAATCTCGCGCTCGAACGGCACGAAGGCCTCCACGACCGCCGACTTGGTGCAGAGATCGTCCCATACCTGATCAAGGTCGTCGCCGGCGCGGATGATGGCCTGTCCCTTGCCGTCGTAGCCGAACCGTCGGGTCTTGATTACGGCGGGCAGGCCGATGACCTTGATTGCCTCGCGAAGCCCCTGCGCTGACGCCACGTCGGCATAGGTGGCGGTGCCGATACCCAGGCCGGTGACGAAATTCTTTTCAAGCAGGCGGTCCTGCACCGTTTCCAGGATCCGATGATCCGGCAGCACCGGCCGGCGCGCGGCAAGCACCATCGCGGTCGCCGCCGGGACGTTCTCGAATTCATAGGTGATCACGTCGACGTCGGTTGCGAACAGTTCTAGCGCCTCGACGTCGGCGTATTCGGCGCAGGTGGCGTTCTGCACAACGTCGAACGCCGGGGAGTCCGGGTCCGGCGAGAACACCTGACACTTGAGGCCGAGGTGCGCGGCCGCCAGGACCAGCATCCGGCCGAGCTGACCGCCACCGAGAATTCCGATGGTGTCGCCCGGTTTGAGCGCCGGCCGCCGGGAGCCGGTCACGCTGATTCCTCCGGATGCTCGGCCACCGCATCCGTCTGCCGCTTGCGCCATGCCGTGAGGCGGCTGGCGAGCGGCGGGTCATTCAGCGCCAGCATGCTTGCCGCCAGCAGCGCCGCATTGATGGCGCCCGCCTTGCCGATCGCGAGCGTCCCCACCGGAACGCCGGCCGGCATCTGGACGATGGAATAGAGCGAATCGACGCCGGCAAGCGTCCTGGATTCCACGGGCACGCCCAGCACCGGAAGTTCCGTCAGCGCCGCCGTCATGCCGGGCAGATGCGCCGCGCCGCCCGCGCCGGCGATGATGACCTTGAACCCTTCGGCCTTGGCCCCGCTGGCGAACGCAAACAGTCTTTCAGGAGTACGGTGCGCGGACACGATCCGGTTCTCGCTCGTGACGCCGAGCGCGGCCAGCGTTTCCGCGGCGTGACGCATGGTCTCCCAGTCCGACTGGCTTCCCATGATGATGGCGACAACGGCGGTCATTTTTCTGTTTGTTTCTTCGAGAAGCCGAAACTGATCGGGGTTACAGGAAGGCACCTTGACGAGGCAAGCGGTCGGGCATGAACTATCCTTTCTTGGTGAACGGCGGCAAGCCTCGCGACGATCGAGACCATGAAAAAGTCACCCGAGGGCATGCCTTGCCCCGCATCATCGGGCGCAGGGCGGGTCGTTGGAATGCAGGCCGACGTCCGGCGTTCAGGCGATGATGTCCGGCGTGATCTGGTCTTCGATGAAGGAGATGCGATCGCGCAACTGCAGCTTGCGCTTCTTCAGCCGCTGTAGCCGCAGCAGATCCGGCGCGGGCGATTGATGCAGCGCATCTATGGCGGCGTCCAGGTCGCGGTGTTCCTGTTGCAGGCGGGCGAGCTCAGATCCGAGTTCGCGATCTTCTTCGTCGGCCATGATGACGTACTGACTTGAATCGCGAAGAGCGATGCGAAGG
Organism: Nitrobacter sp. TKz-YC01; assembly: GCF_047824785.1. Lineage (GTDB taxonomy): Bacteria > Pseudomonadota > Alphaproteobacteria > Rhizobiales > Xanthobacteraceae > Nitrobacter. Next base: position 1,368,315 of record NZ_CP181167.1, read on the forward strand.
TTTGGACTAACAACTTCGCGAATTATCTTCCTTGCCCGCGCCGCGCGCAAGTCGCGGGTTCCATGCGAGCGGTTGATTTTGGAATCCCGCAAAAATGATTGGCGGGTCCTTCAGTCCCCATCGACAGTCGTTCTGGTTCATGTAGACTTTAGGGTTCGGGGCGAATCTGAGGTTCATCTCACCGAGGAGGTTCGAATGGCAATTCAGGCGCATCTCGCTGAACTGGAACGGAAACATCGAGTTCTGGAAAGCGAATTGCACGATGCTCTCAGGCACCTTTCCAGTGACGACCTGAGGATTGCCGAGCTGAAGCGCCGGAAATTGATGCTCAAGGACGAGATCGAAAGACTTAAATTCTCCGCGACCGGGACCGTCCACTAAACTCTTAACCATTCGCTTGACGGGGTTACGGAGTCCGCAGCCGCTTCACTGCTGCCGGCTCGCGGGCGAGTTTGCTTTCAGCCGGGTACGTTTGCTGTTTCAGCCAAAGAGGCGACGTGATCGGCGATCGCAAGTGACGCGGTCAGGCCGGGTGATTCAATTCCGAACAGATTGATCAGCCCGGACAGGCCGTGGTCCGCGGGTCCCTGGATCATGAAGTCCTGCACCGCCACCGCCGGCGGCACGATTTTGGGCCGGATGCCGGAATAGGCGGGGATCAGGCTGTCGTCAGGCAGGGCGGGCCAGTAGCGCCGGATCGCGGGGTAGAACCGGGCGGCGCGCTCCGGGTCGACGTCATAGTTCGGCGTCTCGATCCATTCCACGTCGGGGCCGAAACGAGGCTGGCCGGCGAGGTCGAGCGTGAGATGCACGCCAAGGCCGCCGGGCTCGGGGACCGGATAGATCAGGCGCGAAAACGGCGCGCGGACGTTGCAACCGAAATAGCTTCCCTTGGCGAGATAGGCCGGTGGAATCCGGTCCACGGGCATGCCTTCGATACGGTGCGCCACCGCCGGAGCATGAAGTCCGGCGGCGTTGACCAGCAGATCACAGGCGAGCGTCATCGGCGCGTCGCCGCCGGTTTCGATTTCCAGCCCGTGAGGCGTCGCCCTGGCGCCCGACAGGGGAGTAAGAAATGCGAACGCCGCGCCGTCCCGCTCGGCGTCACCGCGCAACGCCAGCATGAAGGCGTGACTGTCGATGATGCCGGTCGAGGGAGACAGCAATGCCGCCACGCAGCGTAGCGCCGGTTCAAGCGCGCGGGCCTCGCCGCCGTTCAGGAACCGGATGTCTTCAACGCCATTGGCCTGCGCTCGTGCTCTGATGGTTTGCAGCCTGTCGACCTCGCTTTCGGTGGTCGCGACGATCAGCTTGCCGCGCATCCGATGCGGAATGCCGTGCTCCCGGCAATAAGCGTAGAGGGCCGGGCGGCCGCTGACGCAGGTCCGCGCCATCAGGCTGCCGGAGGGATAGTAGATGCCGGCGTGTATCACCTCGCTGTTGCGCGAAGATGTTTCCGTTCCGATGTTGTCCGCAGCTTCGAGAACGATCACCTCGCGGCCGGCGCGCGCGAGCCGTCGCGCGACCGCAAGCCCGATCACGCCTGCGCCCACCACCACGCACTCAACCCTGTCCATCTGCAATCCGGACTGTTTTCCGATCACCGCGGCGCAATCGAGCATGATCCTGTCCGAAACCGGTTTCGCTTTGCGCTGGCGCGGCCATTCGGGGTTGGGATCATGCCTTGGCGGTGGCCATTAATCATGAGAGATCGATTGTGGCAATCCGGGTCACATTTGCCAACCAATCTCAACCACGCGTGTTGAGTAGGAATTGGTGCCTCCGGGCCCGAATGCCGCATCCAAAGTTCTGCCGGCAACGTGTATTGCCGATGGTTGTTTGATTTCGACATTCGCAAGAACGCGCGATGGATATGATGGCTTCGATCGAAGACGCTATAATCTTCATCGCGAAACGAAACGGGATGGAATGACGGACGAGGCGAGACGGGGTTCCGAAGCGATAGCGCCGGCCGGCAAGCTCTTGTTGCGGGTCGATGCGGTCGTCAGGCGCTTTGGCGAAGTGACCGCTGTCGATCATCTGTCGCTCGACATCGGGACGGGGGAGTTTTTTGCGCTGCTGGGGCCGAGCGGCTGCGGCAAGACCACGCTGCTCCGGATGCTGGGAGGATTCGAGACGCCTGATGGCGGGCGCATCCTTCTCGACGGTCAGGACATATCCGGCGTTCCGCCGCATCGGCGGCCGGTCAACATGATGTTCCAGAACTACGCGCTGTTTCCGCATCTGTCCGTGCGGGACAACATCGCGTTCGGGCTGAGGCGGGCGGGCCTGCCGCGCGCCGAGATCGAAGCGCGGGTCACGGAGATGCTGGCGCTGGTGAGTCTCGAGGGCATGGAAAAACGCAAGCCGGAGCAACTCTCGGGCGGCCAGAGGCAGCGCGTGGCGCTAGCGCGCGCGCTCGCCCGGCGTCCGCGCCTGTTGCTGCTCGATGAGCCGATGGCCGCGCTCGACAAGAAGCTGCGCGAGAACACGCAAGCCGAATTGATGCGGCTGCAGCGTCAGCTCGGCATGACCTTCATCATCGTCACCCATGATCAGGAGGAGGCGATGATGATGGCGGATCGCATCGGGGTCATGAATGCTGGGCGTCTGCAACAGGTGGCGACGCCGCGACAGCTCTATGAGGCGCCGAATTCGCGCTGGATCGCCGAGTTCGTCGGTGGAATCAACATCATCGATGGCGAGGTGGAGTCGCGCGGCGGCGGCCGCATGACGGTCGCGACGCAGGCCGCCGGACGGGTGACGGCGGCGACGCCCTTGCAGGCGCTGACGACGGATCGGGTCTGCGTTGCGATACGCCCGGAAAAGATTCGCCTGTCGAGCGGCGCGGCGGCGCCCGATGCGGGCGATGCTGTCGGGACCAACCGCATGGAAGGCGTCATTGCCGGCGTCAGCTATCTTGGCGGCCAGACCCGCTATCAGGTCAGGCTCGATCACGGAGCGCTGATGCACGCATCGGTCGCCAACACCGTTCGGCGGGAGGCCGAAACGTTCGATATGGCGCAGCGCGTGGCGGCGTGTTTCGCGCCGGACGACTGCATGGTGCTTGACCGATGAGCGGACGACGCCTTTTCGCCGCTCCCGCGCGCAAGGCGGCGCTTGCGCCGTTTCTGTGGATGCTGCTGTTTTTCCTGCTGCCGTTCGGCTTCGTGCTGAAGATCAGCCTGTCGCACGCGGTGATGGCGCAGCCGCCTTATCTGCCGGTGTTCGATCCGGCCGCGGGAGTGGACGCTCTCAAGGCGGCCTTTGCGGCGCTGTCGCTCGACAACTTCAGGCTGCTTGCGTCGGATCATTTTTACGTGCTGTCCTACCTGCGAAGCGTTGTCGTTGCCCTGGTCTCGACGTCGATCCTGCTCGCGATCGGCTATCCCATCGCTTACGGCATGTCGCGCCTGCCGGCACGCTGGCAGCCGATTGCGATGATCCTGGTGATCGTGCCGTTCTGGACCTCGTTCTTGATCCGCGTTTACGCGTGGATCAATATTCTCCAGCACGACGGCATCCTGAACGACGTTCTGATGGCGCTGCGCCTCGTCAGCGCGCCCGTCGTGTGGCTGTCCACCGACGCCGCGATGTATATCGGGCTGGTCTATTCCTACCTGCCTTTCATGATTCTGCCGCTCTACGCGACATTGGCGAAGATCGATCCCGCGCTTCTTGAGGCTTCCGCCGACCTCGGCGGCTCGCGCCTGACGACGTTCTGGCTGGTGACGGTGCCGCTGTCGCTGCCGGGTGTCGGCGCAGGCGCGCTGCTGTGCTTCATTCCGATCGTTGGCGAGTTCGTGATTCCGGATCTGCTCGCGGGGTCGGCGTCGCCGATGATCGGGCAGACGCTGTGGCTGGAGTTCTTTAACAACCACGATTGGCCGGTAGCGTCGGCGATCGCCGTCGTGCTGCTGGTGCTGCTGCTGGCGCCGCTTCTGATTTATGAGCGCGTGCAGCGCCGCCAGTTGGAAGGGACGCGGTGATGGCAAGGCCGGCGCTCGCCAGACTGTCGCCTTTCAACATTACGTCGCTCGCGCTCGGCCTGGCGTTTCTGTACCTGCCTATCGTCATTCTCGTGATCTATTCGTTCAACGCCTCGCGGCTGGTGACGGTCTGGGGCGGATGGTCGTTGCGCTGGTACGTGGCATTCTTCAACGACGAGGCCATGTTGTCCGCGCTCGCGATGAGCCTGCGGGTTGCCGCGATGTCGGCTACGGCGGCGACCATTCTGGGAACGCTGGCCGCGGTCGCCCTGACGCGCGCCGGCTCCTTCCATGGACGTACCCTGTTCTCGGGAATGCTGTACGCGCCGCTGGTGATGCCCGAGGTGATCACCGGGCTGTCCCTGCTGCTGCTGTTCGTTGCCGTCGATGCGCAGCGCGGATTCTGGACGGTCACGATCGCGCATACCACGCTGACCATGTGCTTCGTTACCGTGGTGGTGCAGTCGCGCCTCGGCTCGCTCGATCGAAGCCTGGAGGAGGCTGCGATGGACCTCGGCTGCGATCCCTTCCTGGCGTTCATCAAGGTGACGTTGCCGCTGATTCTGCCGTCGGTCATCGCGGGCTGGATGCTTGCCTTTACGTTGTCGATGGACGACGTGGTGATCGCGAGCTTCACCACGGGTCCAGGCTCGACGACGCTGCCGATCCGGATTTATTCGGAGGTGCGTCTCGGCGTGAAGCCTGAAATCAATGCGATCTGCACGCTGATCATCGGATCGATCGCCGTGGTCATCGTGGCCGCGTCGCTGGCCTCGAAACTCTCAAGCCGGCAGGGCGAAAGCGCCGCGCTTCTGTAGGCGCCGGATCGAGGAACGACCTGGGATTGACAAAGGGCTTGCGGGGAATGTCAGTTCGGATGCGGAGCCTCGGATCCGCTCGCGCCATCGGGCAGGTCTGCCTTGGGACCCGCCCTATGATCCGTCAGACGCTCGATCACCGAACGGACCGCATCGCGAGCCTTGCGGTCCCTGACCGCATCGAGCAGCGGCGCCGACGCCTTGGATCGCCGTATCAGGCTTTCAGGATCGGGGAAGACCAGCGGATCGTCCCACGGTCCCTGCACCACGAACGGCAACTCGAAATTGTCGGCCCCCGCGGAGGTCAGGCTCGCGGTGCCCTTGAGATCGTAGTCTCGCGAAGGCACCGAGGCCGTGCCGGTCAGGGTGAGGCGCGCTGCCGGCCCCTCGACGCGCACGTCGGTCGCGACGGCGACTCCGTCGTCGAAATTGAGGGCGACATTCAGCTTGTCGAAGGGTGTCTTTCCGTTGCGGAAACTGCCGCCGCCTGAGAGTGGCCGCCGCTCCAGACGCTTCAGCAACTGCTCGACATTGAATCCGCTGATGGCGCCGTCGTGACCGGTCAGAACCGCTGTGCCGTCGAGCGATTGCGCCAGTCCGTACGGACTCGATCCCCTGGCCTCAAGCGAAACATTCAGGTTGCCGCGTCCGGAGAGCCGGCCCGTGCCGAACAGATCGCTGACACAGGCTTGCAGATCGACGTCGATAAGCTGAAACTGCGCCTTCACATCGGCGGCTTCCTCGGCGTGCGAGATGGCGAACGATCCCTTCGCGACGCCGTCATAGATTTGCGCTTCGCCGATGCTGAGCGCCAGCGATCCGTTGCGCAGGTTGGCGCCGAACGCGGTTTTGCCCAGCCTGGTGGATCCGACGATGACCTTCGCCGCCGAAAGCCGCATGTCGAGGTCAGTGGCGGACAGCGCGTGCAGGTCGAACAGTTGCCGGTTCCAGTCGCGGGCCCCGCTGGCGAGCAGCCGGATCGTCTTGACGTAAGGCGTGAAATCCAGCGTGCCGGCAGCCAGCGTAGCCTGCAGGGTCTGCCGTCCGTTGTTGGCGTAGGTCATGACGCCTTCGGCGACGTTACCGTCGATTTCGATGTTGACGTTGGTGAGCGCGACCGACGAGCCGATCACGCTGGCGCGCGCCTTGAGCGCGAAGCGATCGAATCCGCCGTTGCCGGGAGGAGGCTGCCCGATCCAGCGCAGCGCCTCGCGCAAGGAAGCGCTGTCGGCGGAAAGCGTGCCTTCCATGATCAGGCTGACAGGGTTGGCGACCGTGCCGTCAAATGCGAACTTCAGCCGGGGACTGGCGACCTTGATCTTCAGGCCGGACCGTTCGCCCGATAGCGCCGCGAGAAAATCGCCGAGACTGATGCTGCCGTCGACGCGCTCGCCGCGCCAGTCGAATTGTCCGGTCGCGGCGAACGAGCGGGAAATCGAGGGCCACGCCAGAGAAAGGTCGATGCCGCGGAGGTTTTCGGAGATCCTGCCGTCGCCGTCTTCATAGCTGAGTTCGCCATTCTGGATTCGGATTTCCGAGAACGATAGCGGGCTGTCGGCGCCGGGCTTCATGTTCCGCGCAATCGTTTCCATGAAGGGAGTCCAGTTGCTACGGCCGTCGGCAGCGCGCTTAACGCGGATGTGAGGGTGGAGCAACATGACGTCGGCGATCTGGAACCGCTGCATGAGCAGCGGAAGCAGGCGCAGATTGGCGGTCAGCGCCTCGACGCTGAGCGCTGGCGCATCGGCGTCGCCGCCCTTGATGCGGACGTCATGGAAGGAAACATAGCTGCCGGGAAAAACCGAGACGTCGATGCGGCCATCGGCGACGAAGTCGAGCCCCGTCACCGTGCGGATCTGGGTTTCGACGGCGTCTCGCAGGGCGTTGTGGTCGAGCAGCCGGGACATGGAGATCAGCCCCGTCAGGCCGATCACCGCAACTCCCAGAATGGCCGCGACCGATATTCCCAGGCGCTTCATTCCTTGTGCCATCCCTTGGGCCATCGTTCTTGGGCCATCGTCAATAAACATGTCCGGGATGGGGTGACGCCCGCCGGTCTGGCGCTGTCCGGAGGCGCGCGCAACTTGATTGGTTTTCTTGACGCTTTCAAGGCCGCCGATCGTTCGATCTTCACATTTGCGGGCCGCCACGGCGAGTTTGATCTTCGCAGCCGGATCGCCGCACAGTGGCCAGCGATTGTCAAATTCGCGTCGCCAGGACCGGCTAAGCCTCCAATTGACGCCCCGCGCGTATTTTGCCTAACTACTTCTCATTCTGCCCGCGCCGATAAGCGGCGCCTTCCTCCTTGCGGGTCGCAACTCATGAAAAAGGTCTATCCCGACGCCAAATCGGCCCTCGATGGCCTTCTGAGGGACGGCATGATGATCATGTCCGGCGGATTCGGCCTGTGCGGCATTCCGGAAACGCTGTCCGAGGCCATTCGCGACTCGGGAGTCAAGGATTTGACCTTCGTGTCCAACAATGCCGGCGTCGATGGCATCGGATTGAGCCGTCTGCTCGAAACGCGGCAGATCAGGAAGATGATCTCGTCCTATGTCGGTGACAACAAGCTTTTCGCCCAGCAGTATCTCGCCGGCGATCTGGAGCTTGAATTCAATCCGCAGGGCACGCTGGCCGAGCGCATTCGCGCGGGCGGCGCCGGCATTCCGGCCTTCTACACCAAGACCGGCGTCGGCACGCTCATTGCCGAGGGCAAGGAGGTGAAGGAGTTCGACGGCCAGAAGTACCTCATGGAGCGCGGGCTGTTCGCCGATCTCGCCATCGTCCACGCCTGGAAGGGCGACACCGCCGGCAATCTGGTCTATCGCAAGACCGCGCGAAACTTCAACCCGATGATGGCGACCGCCGCGAAGGTGACCGTCGCGGAAGTCGAGCATCTGGTGCCTGCGGGCGACATCGATCCCGATCACGTCCACACCCCCGGCATCTTCATCAAGCGCATCGTCGAGGTCGGCGGCGCCAGGAAGCACATCGAGTTCCGCAATACCCGTCCACGCCCGGCGGCGGCATGATCCCGGGAAGCAAGGTGACAGGAGAGTCTCATGGCCTGGACCCGCGAGCAGATGGCGGCGCGCGCCGCCAAGGAACTGCGCGACGGCTATTACGTCAACCTCGGAATCGGCATTCCGACGCTGGTGTCGAACTTCATACCCGACAATATCGACGTTCAGCTTCAGAGCGAGAACGGCATGCTCGGCATGGGTCCGTTCCCTTATGAAGGCGAGGAGGATCCCGATCTTATCAACGCGGGCAAGCAGACCGTCACGGCATTGCCCAGCACCAGCTATTTCTCGTCGGCCGACTCGTTCGGCATGGTGCGCGGCGGCCATATCGACCTCTCGATCCTCGGGGCGATGCAGGTGGCGCAGAACGGCGATCTCGCCAACTGGATGATCCCCGGCAAGATGGTCAAGGGCATGGGCGGCGCGATGGATCTCGTCGCCGGCGTCAAGCGCGTCCTCGTCGTGATGGAGCATTCCGCCAAGGACGCGCCGAAGCTGCTCAGGCGATGCACGCTGCCGCTGACCGGCGAACGGGTTGTTGATATGGTCGTGACCGATCTTGCGGTGTTCACCATCGACAAGCACGGCGACGGGGGCATGAGGCTGATCGAACTGGCCGACGGCGTTACGCTCGACGAGGTCAGGGCCCGGACCGAAGCCGAATTCGGCGTCGCGCTGCCGAACGCCTGAGACGGGTGCGCGAGCGCCGCGACAAGCGGTCTCGACGTGCTTTAGAGCTTTTCCGCTTCTGATAGAATCAGAAGCGGGCTGGCCGGATCGGTAATCAGGTCAGTCCTGGGATGGGGCGTCGGCCTGTGCGAACACCACCTCGATCAGCGTGCCGGAGTGTGGTCCGGTTTTAATGTGAAACTGGGCGCGATTGGCTTCCACCAGCGCCTTGGTGAGCGACAGGCTGACGCCCGCGCTTTTTGATGCCTGATCGCTTGGCGGCGGCGTGCGGAACGGCTCCGTCGCAGCGGCCAGTTCATCTTCGCTGAGGCTGTGTCCGGAGTCCCGCACGCGCAGCGCCACGTCACCGAAATCATTGACCGCTGTCGAAACGATGACCTGCCCGCCGGCGTTGGCCAGGTGGATCGAATTTCCGATCAGGTTGAGCGTGATCTGGCGCAGCGCCTGTGCGTCGGCGACGATCGGCGGCAGCGTGTGCGCGAGCGAGGTCCGTATGATGATGCGCTCGCGATTGGCCTGCGGCTGCATCACCGCGACGCATTGCTCGACGATGTCGTTGAGATTCTGGTTGACGAAAGCGAGATCAAGTTTGCCGGTCTCGATCCGCGACAGGTCGAGAAGATCGTCGATGAAGGTGATGATGCGTTCGCCCGAGGCACGGATGTCCTTCATGTATTCGACATAGCGCTCGTTTTCGAGCGAGCCGAATTTCTCATCGATCATCACCTCGGCGAACCCGATGATGGAGTTCAGCGGCGTTCGGATTTCATGGCTGATCCGGGCCAGCACGTCGGCCTTGGCGTTCGCCGCGCGCTCGGCCTGCCGCCGCGCCTGCGATAGCTCGGTCTCGGCTTTCTTTGATTGCGACAGGTCGCGAAACGCGGCGAAGAAGTTGGGGCCGGCAAGCTGGGTCCGGCCCATCGTCATCGATAGCGGGATCAGGCCGTCCTCGCCCATCCGGCCCACCACCTCGCGGCCGTGATCGGGCAGGTTTGCCTCGCCGTCCGTGAGGCTCTTGAGATAGTCGCGCACCGCGCCCTGGCTTTCCGGTGCGAAGAGATCGGCGAGATTGCGCTGGGTGAGCGTGTCGCCGGAAAGCCCGAACAGCGCTTCGGCGCTCTGGTTGCAGGCGGTGATGTTTCCGCCGTCGTCGAACATCAGAAGACCTTCGGCTGCCCCGTCGACGATGGTGGCAAGCTCCTCGGCGGTGGCCTGGCCGACGCGGGAGGGCGCCGATGCGCCGCCGCATATCAGGGCGTGCGCGGGCTCGCCGTCCCAGGAGATCGCGAAAAGCCGGGCGGCGAGCGGCTGTTGCGGCGCGCCTGACGGTGGCGTTACCAAGACCGTGACCGGAGAGCCCGTGGGCGGCGTGCCGACGGCGTCGGGCGGATCGGCTTCAACCATGTCGGTTTCAACCATGCGGGCTTCGACCAGCAGGGCATCGAGTCCGCCGGCCTCTTGCAGCGTCTCGAAGTTCTCGTAGCCGACCTGCGCGAGAAACGCCGGGTTGGCGTATAGCGCGCGGCCGGCCCGGTGGATCATCACGCCGCTTGGAACGAGGTCGAGGACCAGGCCCTCGCCTGCGATCGGGGGCTGCCGCGGAGCGGACTGTGCAGGCGATGGCGGCTCGTCCGCCTGCTCTCGGGTGGCTTCAGACGCCTCCGGCGCAACCGGCGGCTCGGCGTCATCCTCAGGCCCGGCGGCTTCGGGCTCGCCCTCCAGCCGCGCCGAGAGCTGGCGCGCCAGTTCATTGAAGGCGTGGTTCTCGACAGGGGTGAGGGGAGGCGGGTTCAAGTCGACCGGAGGCCTGAACGGCAGGACATTCTTGGGCGTTTCCACGGGGGTGTCCGGTTCTGTTGGTTGCTGAAGGGGTTCGGAGGGTTTGTCGTCGGCAGAATTGTCTGAGTCCGCCGGCGCCGGATGGGAGGTTTCGCTGAACAAGAATTCGTTGCGCCGACTTGCCGCGAGCCGCGCCAAACCTTCGCGATCGCGGCAGACGCCGAAGCCGCGATAGCCGGCGAAATTGCGTGTGCGATCGTAGATCGGAAGCCCGGACAGTTCGACGCGCAAACGCGCGTCCGATCCATCGACGGGCCAAAGCAGCGTGATGCCGCTCCAGGTGTTGCGGGTTTGGACCGCGCGCGCGATGCGGCCTTCAGGATCGAGTCCGAAGACGTCCGTGATCTCGCTCCATAGCCGGCCGAATCCCGCGGCTGTCCGCATTCCGATGGTGCGGGTGAATTCATCGGATCCGATCGAGAAGCGGCCTTCGGCGTCCATCCGCCACATGAAGCGCAGGGGATGACGCCTCCGCGTCGGAGGTGCGGGCGACGGGCGGTTGCCTGGCTCCGCCGGTGACGGGACGGTTCGCGCAGGAGGAGCGGTCTCGGGGTTTTGCCGCGGTGATTCAGGCCCCGGTTCGGTCAAAGCCGGTGCTTGATCAGGGGAGCGATCCGGGTCGTTCTTCTTCAGAAAAGCAACAAGCCCGATATCGCCTCCGCCCCCCACACGTTGCAGCACCAGCCGCCAAAGTCCGATCGAGGTCTCGGCGCGGCCCTCGCGCAGCGCTTGATCGCGCAAGCTATCAAGCCCGCCCTCTGAGAGGCTGCCGATGTCGAACAGCGACCGTCCCTTCCTGCTGGCGGCGACGAACCTTCCATCATGCGAGAATGCGGCGATCGGCGTATCGATGCCCGCTACCAGTTGCTGCAATCGCTCGACCAGCGTCATGCCGCGACCGGCCGGCTCAGCGGCCCTGACGAGAATGGCGCTGCCGACGCCGGGAAAATCGAGCCGCGAGCAGGCGCAGGTGAGAAGGCTTCCCAGCCCGGCATAGCCCCGCATTCGCTCAAGCTGCACGGCGCCCGATGGCGGCAGCCGGCTCGCAAGCTGCGTCACCTGCTGTCGGCGTGGGTCGTCGAGGTTGAAGTTTCGCGAAGCAAGAGCCGAGGCGTCGGTCGCTCCGACAATGCAGACGCCCACCGGATTGGCCCACAGGATGCGAGCGCCGTCCGGCGACCACAGCCACGCGGGCATGGCGCTCGCCGCATGAACGGCAAGCCGTGGGTCGGTCATGCCCCGCAACTGGAAATCGGCGCTGGTCTCGGCGCTATTCATGGGCACTGCGTGTTGAATGTCCCTGGCTCTTGCATTCCCCGGCTGCGTATCTCGGCTTGAAGGGCCGCAGTCCTGACAGGTCGTCAGTATCGCGTCCGTCTTGCCTGAGGTCCACGGCCCGCCTCCTGAAATCCCCGGCAAAGCCGGAATAACCTTAATTCGGCCGCTGTCATGGACCTCCGCGGTCGGTGGCACGTTGGAGTGGTGTAGGGAACCGGAGGATGGAACCCGTGAAAAGAGTCACCACAGGGAGCGGACCATGAGCGAGCAGGGACGGTATTTTGAAGCTGCGAACGAGACGCGATCGATGGCGGAGGCGGGATTGGAGCAGGCGCGCAAGGCGCTCGAAAGTTTTCTGGCCGGCGCGCAGCAAACCGCCAATTCCATCGAAGGACGCAACGAAGCGGTTCGCGACAGCGTGCGAGATATCAGCAGTAAGGCAATCGCCTTCGCGCAACAGAATATGACCGCATCATTGGACTATGCCGAGAAACTGGTCCGCGCGAGGGATCTTTCCGATGTGATGCGGCTGAACACTGAATATGTGCAGGATCAAATGAGGGCCTTGACCGAGCAGGCCAGTGAAATAGGGCAGAGCATGGGCCGGGCCGCCCTTGGAGCCGGGAAGCCTCAAGCCCGAGACTGACGGGAGATCGGGTACCATCCATTTATTCCGCGCGCGTCGGCCCAGACGCGTTTTGCGTTGCAATACATTGTTGCGTTGCACAAAGATGTCGTGGTAGGATCGTAACAGATACAGGCCTGATCCGCTCGCACGCCAAGAGCCGAGCAGCAGGCCAATCGATGCTGCCGATCACGCTGCGTTCACAACGTGCAAAGGATTATGACCATGACCAATCCAGCCGATGTTTTTGAGGTTCCCGAGCAGGTGCGTGCATTCGCCGAAAAGGGCGTTCTGCAAGCGCGAGATACCTACGCAAGGTTCAAGGACGCCGCGCACGACGGCAACGGCGCGATCGAGGCCGTATTCAACGCCGCGACCAAGGGTGCGCATGATTACTCCACGAAGCTGCTCGATTTCGGTCAGGCGAACACCAACGCCGGTTTCGATTTTCTGCAGGCTCTGGTCGGTGCGAAGTCGTTGTCTGATGCGACCGAGCTATGGAGCACCCATACCCGCAAGCAGTTCGGGACGTTCGCGGCTCAGGCCAAGGAATTGACTGAACTGACACAGAAAATCGCGGTGGAAACCGCGGAGCCGGTCCGGACCGGCGCGTCGAAGCTGTTCCAGCCTGTCGCCTGATCAGTGAAGTGGAATCCGGTTCGCGTGAAGAAACCGCGTCAAACATAAACATAGAGTCCTTCCGCTTGTGTTGGATACCATAAGCGGCTCTATGATTTTGATCTGACACGTTTTTTTGTTTTCTGCACGGATCGGAAAACGCCTGATCTGTTCGAACCCGGGCCTCTTCGCCCGGGTTTGCTGTTTCTGGAGTCGTTCCGCTGTGATCAGATCCGGCCGTTTTGCACGGTCCGGGCTGCCTGCGGAGCCATATTCGCGATAGGGCGCCGGGGGACTGCCTGTTCTCGCTGAAACGAGGAAATGGACGTCGCAGATTGGATCGCTGCGGCCTTGCCAAAGCGGAGCGTTGCACCTAGTTTCCGCCCCGTTCGCGCTGCGTTTTCGGGGCGCGCGAGCATGATGCAGTTGTAGCTCAGTTGGTTAGAGCGCCTGTCTGTGGAACAGGAGGTCGGTGGTTCGAGCCCACCCAACTGTACCAATGATTTCAAATGGTTGGCTGGTTTCTTTAGTCGCCATGGTTCGCAGGATGGCTGCAAACCCCACTGAACCTGCTGTTACCTTACCCAACAAAAAAACGAGGTCGCACGCTCAACGTGACCGCACCTTTGTAACAGCCGCTGCTCGGATTCGAGCCGAGGGCAACAAGGCTAAATGTTCAGGGGCGCATCACAGAACAGCCAGCGCCGTGTCGGTCGGTCGGGCACGAGTGAACACGCCGCCATGCGCTCAAGCATCAATCGTGCTGCATGAGGAACGACGGGCTGGCTGACGAATTGGTCAGGTCATTACAGTCTGCAAAGGAGCGCATTCGATGAGTTATGATCGTGAAACGCGGCCCAGTGTCGGTAAGGACGTGCATCAGGACCCGCAAGGTCGCCATCCTCCGCCGGCTCCCGACAATATGCGTCCGTCCAGCAACTCGGGCTCCGCCGATACGCCGAATCCAGATCCGGGATATCCTGGTCAAGCTGCCATGAACGAAAGAAATCCCGGCCAGCGGCAGAACAGCGGCAGCAGGCCGCAAGTCCAGCAAACGCAGGATGAAGGGGCGCGAAAGGCCGACATTCGGGATGCCGTGGAGGAGGATGATCCGGGCGGAAAACCTCAGGGGCAGGAAAAAGTCGGTTACAGCGGCGGTACCTGATAGAGCATTGCAGGTTCCGGACGGAAAGGCCGTCCCCGATGGGGCGACTTTCTTTCTGCGATAGGAACCTCTCCCGATCGCGCGGATTGAACGCTGTGGACGGAGTTTCCCCGGCAGCTCTCCAAAGATGCCGGGACACTCTCGTTCCGCGGATCAACCTGCCTAGGGAGATTTGACATGTCAGATCATAAAGAGATTGTGTACTCAACCTCGGAAGGAATGGATTATCCGACGCATGAGCAGACGTATAAGTCCTTCATCAAGATTGGGATGATCGGCTCAGCGGCGGTGGCGACCGTTGTCATCATGATGGCGATCTTCCTTACGTGATCGCCGACGCCTTCGCGGCGACCTCTGTTATTTCGCCCGGCTCCACAGTGCCGACGAAGGATTGCATGCCTTCGCAACGTGGAGTCGAGCATATTGCTCTACGACAACACCCCTCACAGATATGTATGTATAATTGATCTCAACCGGCACTATTTATTCGTCCCTTGGTGCCGGTGATGGCCGTCAGGGTACTCGCCGCTGCCTTGGCGGCCTTTTCATGAGTATAGGCTATCCCGAACTGCATCAATGTGAGCGCGAGCGGCGCGGTGATGGAACGGCGATGTTCGCAGCCCCGCTCGCTGGTGAGCTCTGATCTGTTTCCCGCGTTGATGCCGGCAGCTATTTAGAGCCTTTCCGCTTCCGATAGAATCAGAAGCGGGCTCCATGATTTTGTTTTGTCGCGTTTTCTTCACGCGAACCGGTGTCCATCCTCGGGCCAAGCCCGAGGACATGCTTCGCTTGAAAACGCTCCAGTCAGTATTCTCGCCGCGATGATCTCGTGCCGCGCTGGTGAAGAATTTTCCGTGACATCCATGAACCCGAGCGCGTCTCGCCTGCCGAAGTGGTTTCGGCCCGGGACCAGGCGGTCGCTTGCACATAATAACCATCTCAGATTCACCGAATGAACGCATAAACCTCCGGCGATCGACACCTTTCGACTCTATCTTTCGCATGTATCGCTTACCTGGGAGAGATTTTCATGCGTATGTTTACATTATCGTCGGTCGTGGTTCTTCTTCTGGCTGGATCTCAGTTGGCGGCAGCCCAAATCTCGCCTGCGCCTGCGCAGTCACAAACCTCGCAGTCCGGGGAAGGTGTTGCAATACGCAGCGTCCAGGTGCTCGACGTCGAAGAGTTGAAAGCGGACGCGCGCGCGCAGGTTGATGCTCTCGTCGCAAGTACGAAGCAGGAAGAAATCAAATCTTTGCGACACTCCCTCGAAGAAATCCCACAGGCTCTGTCCGCCCTGAAGGCAAAGGGCCGTAGCTCAGCGCAGGTTGTGGCCGTCAACATCGACAACGAAGGTGTTCTCACCGTGTTTACGAAGAAGAAGACAACCTGATCAAAGCGAGGTCGTTTATAGAGAACGCAACGCACAAGATTTTGAACCAGGATAGGAGTAGTTATGAAACTGAATGCGACGCAGGTGAAACAGACTTTGAACCAGATGGACGCACAGGTTCTTCCCGACGATCACCCGGCAGCTCGTAAACTGAGCGAGTTGTTCGGTGATCACACCTTCTTTGTTGACGAAAGCGGCCTGAAGGTTCTGGAATCGACGGAGCCTGTGGCGGCCGAAGCCCAGAGAGGCTCAGTCGTTAGCCTCGCTGACTGGAACGACGGGAAATTTAGCAGCTTGAGGCCGCACGATCCCGCAGTGACGGGGACAGTGATCGTGTTGGGACAGTCGAAACAGTGATGTGATGGATTGAAGTGATGGATTGATCGTCTCGCGGGGACGACCTCAAGCCATCCGCATGACAAGCAGATGTTGCTCATCTGACAAGCTGTGTTAAACAGAACTCCTGTAGATCAGATACTGTCGATCAAATAGGAGTGCTGTTTTGGCTAAGAAGACAAAGACCATTCGCCGCGAGTGGACGAAGGATGACGTGAAGACCCTCAAATTACTTGCAAAGCAAAAGGCCGGCGTGGCGAAGATTGCAAAGAAGCTGAAACGCACTCCCGGTGCAACCGCGGCGAAAGCCTATACGCTCGGCGTATCGCTACGCATGCAGTAGCGGATTGCTGCAAAGCTATTCACCGCCTGCGCGACCCGGTAGTTACGCAGGAGATCAGGGCCCTGTAGGAGGTGAAAGGCGAGAGCATGATCTTATCCGAAACCGGTTCGACTTTACGCTGGCGCGGCCCTTCGGGTCGGGATCATGCTCCAGAGCGGTTAGATTTTGATGGAAACACGCTATTCCGTCATGGCCGGGCTTTGTCCCGGCCATCCACGTCTTTCTTCTTTCTTCGCTGAAATCCAACGACGTGGATATCAGGCATAAAGCAGGGCATGACGGGTTGCTGATTCCTGCTAGAAGCATTTTTGCTTCTGATTGAATCAGAAGCAAAGCTCTAGAGCATGATCCGATCAAGTTGAATCGGACCATGCTCTGAAAGTTATTGTCTGGTCGCATTTTCTTGCGGCGAACCGGTATCCACTTCGCCGGAAAATGCTCTAAATTATTGTTCTGACGCGTTTTCTTCACGCGAACCGGTGTCCATCCTCGGCCAAGCCCGAGGACATGCCTCGCTCGAAAACGCTATAAAGCGGACCTGCTCTAAGCGTCTTTAACGGAACTTGATCCGACGGCTTCCCGGATCGCACGACGCTTTCGGATGGACTTGCGTCTTGCCAGACAGGGCAGGGAGCATCGGAGGGATGCGCCTCTTTGATCGCGTGCTTACAAGCTCGCGGAAGCATTTTCCTGTCTCATTCAGACCGAAGTTTCGGCATCAGGTAGAGAAGGCTGCTCACTCGCAGCGGCTGAAGAGCGAGTGGGGCTGAAGATCCGCGCTATTGAGGTTGAGCGTCCAGCTCCTGCTTGAGCGTATCGATCAAACGTTGATCGTCCGTGCGTACCCTGAGGTATCCATTCCAGGTGATAGGACCAATCTTTGTCGGACCCGTAGCATAGTGCTCTTTGAGCGTTCCGAACTGCTTTCGGTGCCGGGGCGGAATGAGAAGTTCCATCGTAAGGCCTCTCGGTGAGTTCTCGGTACGAATCAACAACCATATGCGAGAGCGATTTTCTGGCCAGAGTATGTCAATGGCCCAGGTAATCTCGCGCGGGATATCCGCCCCGCGCGCCGCCCCTCTATCTCGCAGAGAAGGCATACGGCACGCTTTTCCATACGCTGGAAACGGTTGCGCTCATGAGGGTCTAGCCATGGAGTTTCCGGTGTCATCTTCCTGAACGTTTGCGGTTTTTTGGAGCGTTCAAGGCGATGCGACTATCTAGTCCTGGTCCGGCGTTCATCTTTCGCAGACCGGAAGGTAAGCCCGTGCACGGAATCGAATAGATAGAGATGATCGCGAACCAGCTTCACGCCGGACACGTTTTCGGTCGCCACGATCGCTGCTTGCCGATGGGCTTCATCGGTTATCATGCCGCTGAGATAGACAATTCCATCCCGCACCGTGACACCAAGTCCGGTCGGCTGCCATTCGTTCTTTTCGATCGATGCGATCACACGGCGGCGCAGATGATCATCATCGGCAGTCGGATCCGGAACGTCTCGCGCAAGGCTTGCAACGGCACGGAGAAGGTCCGCTCGCGTTACAATGCCGACCAGCAGATCACCGCGAACAACGGGCAGGCGCTTGATGTTCTGGCGTTCCATCAGCCGTACGAGTTCCTCAAGCGGCATGTCTTCCGTCGCGGTGAAGAGAGCGTCCCGTGTCATGATCGCATCGACCTTGCGACCGTGTTCACGGACGAAATCAACGGCGGCTTTTTCCGCCCCCATCAGAAAGTCCAGCCAGCGGATGCGGGGCCCCTGCGTCCCGATTTCACTACGGCGCATAAAGTCGCTTTCCGAGACGATGCCGAGCAGTCGGCCCGCATCGTCGACCACTGGAAGGCCGCTGATATGATTTTCCAGCATCAATTTTGCGGCTTTGACGATGGGCGTATCGGCTTTTACCGTGATCAGCTTGCGAGCCATGATTTGATGCGTGCGCATCCGATTCTCCCCGCCTCAAGCAGAAGGCTATCGAGTTCATGCCCTGCGATTGGTGCCGCTCAAGAGTATCACACGATCGGAATGGAAGTTTATCCGCAAATCAAAAGCCATCCAACGAGATATTGACCGGCATCGCCACACTGTAAGCGCGCGGCGTATCGGGATCTCAGGCGCTTGCCGCTCATGCGCGAATGACGCATGGTCGGCATCGCCAGCCGGGAGAAAGCGGATGAGCCCCGGTTGTTCATAACGAATGGCGAGGGTCGAGCGAAAGGAGCGGACGTGGGCGTCTTGCGGAAATTGAACGCGAAGCATGGCTGCACCGGACGCGGACTCGGTTATTCCCGCGTTGGCATGACGTCGCCGTTGGACACATCATGCGCGGTCACAACGCCACGCCGCTTATATCGAGAAACTCATGGCTGGTTCTGAGATGGTTGATTCCGCAAGCCGCGTATTGCTCGGTGATATCGGCGGGACCAATGCGCGGTTTGCGCTCGTTACGGATGGGCACATGGGGCCGATCGAGGCATTGAGGGTCGCCGATTATCCGGACTTCGAAGGGGTGCTGGCCGCGTTCCTCAGCCGTCACCTGGACGGGCTGCCGATCTCCGGCGCGGTGCTCGCCGTCGCCGGAGCCGTGGAGGCGAATCGCAGCATGCTGACCAACAGCGGCTGGATTATCGATGCCGGCCGATTGGAAAAAGCTTTCAATTTTCAGGACGTGCGCGTTGTCAACGACTTCAAGGCGCTTGCCTGGTCGCTGCCCTTCCTCACGCCGCCTGACCTGTTTGCGATCGGAGGAGGCGAGCGCGCCGCGGCGGCGCCAGCGGTCGTGTTGGGGCCTGGAACAGGTCTCGGGCTCGCCTGCTTCATGCCGCGCTCCCGCGATCCGTTGGCCGTAACCACGGAGGCAGGCCATGCCACGCTTCCAGGTGCCAATGCGCGGGAGGATGCGGTCATCGCGCATTTGCGTGAGCGCTTCGGCCACGTCTCCGTGGAGCGCGCGCTGTGCGGTCCGGGGCTTGTCAATCTTTATCAGTCTCTTGCGGCCATCGATCATCTTGTCGTGCCTCCGCGCAAACCAAGCGAGATCACCGAAGCGGCGCTTCGCGGGAGTTGTCCGACGAGCCGCGAGGCTGTTGACATGTTCTGCGCCATGCTGGGCACGGTCGCTGGAAATGCGGCGCTGACGTTCGATGCGCGTGGCGGCGTGTATATCGGCGGCGGCATCGCTCCGCGGATCAGGGAGTATCTGGCGCGCTCGCAATTTCGCGCGCGGTTCGAAGCGAAGGGACGGTTCCAGGCCTACGTCGCCGCCATCCCGTCCTGGGTGATCATTCACCCTGACCCTGCCTTCATTGGATTGCAGCGTCTCGCCAGACAGGCAGTTTAGTTACCCGCGCCTTTACGGGATATGGCCTCCTGAACGTGTGTCACGAGGTTGTCCCCCAGATGGGGCTTGAGCAGAATATGATCTATGCCCGCAGCCGCGGCCTTCTCCGCCATATGCCGGTGCGGATGTCCCGTCACGAGAACGATAGGAACGGCGACATTCCTTTCACGCAGACGCTCAGCCACGTTCAGCCCATCGATGTGTGGCATCTTGTAGTCGATCACCAGGCAATCGACATTGTCCGGGTCAATGGACGTCAACAACGTCAGGGCGGAACTGAACGTGCGAACCTTGAAACCATGGGTTTCGAGAAGAAATCGCAGCGATTGAAGCACAGCAGGATCGTCGTCCAGAACGCCGACTGTGTGCTTCGCGATCGTGTCCATCATCGGGATATCGATCAGTTCGATGGTTGAAGCGTTTCCGCTTCTGATGGAATCAGAAGCGGGCTCCAAGAATTTGTTTTAATACGTTTTCTTCACGCGAACCGGTATCCACTTCGTTCGAAAACGCTATAACTCCCCGAATGATACAATCGTTGCAGCAGGATGGTTTGATTTACCTCAATCTCTCAAAAGGCCCGCCCGGAGTGCAAGTCTGATCAGCTCCGACAGATTGTGCGCCTGCATTTTTGTCATGACATTGGCCCGGTAAACCTCGATTGTCCTGGGACTGATATTGTGTTCCCGGGCTATCAGCTTGTTGGAGAGTCCTGCGACCAGACCGTCCATGACCTGACGTTCGCGCTGGCTGAGAGTCGCTATTCTCGCTACGATCTCAGCCGAAATGGAATCACCCTTCGCCTGATCCGGACCCTGCTCGAGGGCTGCTTCGATCATTCCGATGAGCCGTTCATCCTCAAATGGCTTCTCGACGAAATCGATTGCTCCGAGCTTCATGGCTTCGACGGCGAGGGGGATATCACCGTGCCCGGTCATGATGATGACGGGCAGGGGAGAAACATGAGCCTTGAGGCGTCGAAGCAGATCCATTCCATCGATGCCGGGCATGCGAACGTCAGACACGACGCAGCCAAAACCAAGACCGGAATGAGAATCGAGGAAGCCGGCGGCAGTGTCGAACAGCGTGACGTTAAAGTTTGCCGAGCCAAGCAGGAAATCGAGCGAGTCCCGAATCGTCGGATCGTCGTCGATGACGTAAACATTTCCCTTATGTGACATCTGGAAAATCCCCGATCGATGCTATGGGCAAAGTCAGCCGGATCGTCGCGCCGCCTGAATCATTTGTTTCGGCCCACATTCGGCCGCCGTGGGCCTCCACGATCGATCGGCTGATGGAAAGTCCCACGCCCATACCGGTTTCCTTGGTCGTGAAGAAGGTTTCGAACAGGTTTTCCGCCGACGCCTCACTGAAGCCATGGCCAGTATCCGATATGGACAGCTCGACCATGTCTTCCGGGGCTTTCTTGCTGGCGACGGTGAGTTCTCGTTCCGGTGATCTCGCCATCGCCTCCAGGGCATTTCGAAAGAGATTGACGAGGACCTGCTGAATCTGAACGCGGTCGACCAGGACGCGATCGCAATCCGCATCCAGATCAGTCCGCAGCATGATATTCTGTTCGCGGGTGCCCGCGAGACCGAGGGCGCTGGCTTCTTCCATCAGCTTCGAAAGGCTTTCGACGCGCTTCTCCGACTCCCGCCGCGAGACGAAATCGCGCAACCGTCGAATGATCTGACCGGCGCGGATGGCCTGGTCCGCGGCGCGATCCAGCGCCATTTCGATCTTCGCGATGTCGGGATCGGCACCCGCGGCCAGAAGACGGCGCGATCCCTTTATGTAGTTGCTGATCGCGGTCAACGGCTGGTTCAACTCGTGAGCGAGAGCCGAAGCCATCTCACCCATCGCACTCAAGCGGGATACGTGAAACAGTTCGGATTGCAGTTCCTGCAGCTTGACCTGGGTTTGCTGATGCTCCGTGAGATCGCGGACAAATCCGGTAAAATGCCGCTTTCCTCCGGTGTGCATCTCGCCGACGGACAGGTGCATCGGAAACGTGACCCCATTCCGGCATTTCCCGGTGACAACCCGCCCGATGCCGATGATGTGCCGTTCGCCGGTGGATTGATGATGGGCCAGATAGCCGTCGTGCCGGCTTCTGTCGGGCTCAGGCATCAAGATGTTGACGTTCCGGCCAATGGCTTCGTGTTCTGAATAGCCGAACAGGCGTTCTGCCGCGGTGCTGAAATGCTGCATGATGCCGCGATCGTCAATCACGATCATTGCATCGGGAATGGTATCGAGAATCGAACGCAAGTGGTTTTCGCGCGCGATCAGAGCTTCTTCGATCGATTTCTGATGGTCGATATCGAGGATCACGCCGCTCAGGCGCTGCGGCGTTCCATCATCGTTGAAGACGAGACCGGCTCGTGCTCGAATCCAGCGGCTTCCCTCAAGTGTCCCGTGAA
This sequence comes from Nitrobacter sp. TKz-YC01, assembly GCF_047824785.1. GTDB lineage: Bacteria > Pseudomonadota > Alphaproteobacteria > Rhizobiales > Xanthobacteraceae > Nitrobacter. The sequence continues at coordinate 1,390,202 of NZ_CP181167.1, forward strand.
TGTGGTATTGAAGATCGAACCTGCATCCGGTCGTGATCGAACGTTGAATAGCCTGTTTGGTGCGTGTCCGATCGTCCCGCCGGAGCAGGGAGAGGAATAGATCGTAACTGACCGGGATGTTCTCCGGGACGCCAAAAAGCCTGCGTGCGGGGCTGGACCAGAACAGTGTCCAGGTCGAAAGATCGAGATCCCAGATGCCAACCCCGGATTTGTCGATGCCGCGCTGTAAATCCTCGTTGCGGAAAAGGCTGTTCAAGGATGAATGATCGTCACTCGTCACGTTTTCCTTCCGGAGCGGAAAGCTTCATCGAAGACCCATTATACTCGAATTATGAACTTCTTGTATTCCAGATCATGGGCGTCCCATTTGATCAACCGGACCGTAATGCGGGTATTCATTGCGGCGCAATAGTTGCCGTGCTTGACCTCGATCAAAACGTTTCCGCCGAGGCGTGGTGAGATGGCGCCGCTCAAGTGCTATCGTTTGGAGGTCTCGGTCCCGAATCCCGCGCCTTCGCGGGCCAGATGATCGAAGTCAAGACGGGGGCCTGATTGAGAGATCGGACGCGCAGCATGGACTGTCGCGCGCCTGATCCATAGCCTCCAGCGGCTCAGTAATGCTGATCGGGTGACGTGTTGCGCCAGTTTCTCGAACAGACCGTCGATCGTTACATGACGCGCGACGTCAAGACCGTGTCGTGCGACCTTACGATGGACGAGCTCAACGGCCTGTTCGCCAGTGATGATTTCAATGCCTATCCGGTCGTCGATGACCAGCGGGAAGTCATCGGTTTGGTGACGAAGCTCGATTTTCTCAGATGTTTTTCCATCACGCTCAGCTCGGCAGTTCCGCGTTATGACGAGCTCATGAAACGAAGCGTTTTCGATGTGATGATTGATGAATTTATCTACGTGGGCCCCACCACGAGACTGGCGCGCGTGTTGCAGTTAATGGTCGAGCACCGGATTCGCAGCATTCCCGTTATGGGTGTGGGCCGGGATCTGGTCGGCATCATCTCGCGTGAAGATGTCATGCGCGCGCTGCGGGACTCCACGCGTGGCGATTAGCCTCGCCTGCCATTTCAGTTTCGAAGCCGCCAGGTGTAATCCTTCAGAAGGACTTATCGGCGGTAGGAGAATGCGCGATGTCTCCCGCACGATGTTTACCGCGTGGTCGCGTGTATTATTCCAGGGACTTGAGGAACTTGATGAAGTCGTTGATCTGATCGGCTTCGAACTGGAATTGCGGCATGCTGGGATGCCCGGTCATGATCCCCTCGGCGAGGGATTCCTCCAGTTCCTCGACAGGATAGCGCTTGTGCAGGCTACGAAATGGCGGCGCAATCCGGAGCGGGCTGGGGCTCACCTTATCGATCGCGTGACACTGAGCGCAGTAAAGCAGCGCCAGCCGCCGGCCTTGCTTGATGCTGGCGGCCTCCGTGCATTGCGCTGATGCTGGACTGAGAATCAAGGCTAGTATCACCAGCAATGACGAATTCACGATGCGCATCTTTATTCCCAATGAAATGAAAGGACCGGTTCTTTCTAATGACGCACCGCCGGATCTCGTTGACTTAGGTCAAGGTGCCGACGACTGTGATAGGATCCACACCGCGAAAGCTTTTTTGAATCTTGATCTGGATCAAGCGGCGGGCGCGTGAACATGAGAGGTTCCCGCAGAGGAGGGGCTGGTATGTCCTATGCAACACTCATGGTTTGGGTCAATGTCGACCACGTCTCCAGGAAGTTCGTCGGCGTGGCGGCGAGTCTGGCGGATAAGTTCGATGCCAGATTGCTTGGATTGTCGGCTGTTGCGATCTTTCCGCCGTTTGCCGCGCCCGGCATCGTGACCGTCGAGAATGCGGCTGAATTTGATATCGAGAATATGAAGGAAAGCCTCGTCGACGCCGGTAGCATGGTTAAAGCCGCCGTCGGAAGCGACCGCCAGGTTGAATGGCGATCGGCCATCGCGTTTCCCACGGAGACATTGATCAGTGAAGCGCGCTGTGCCGATCTGATCGTGGTCGAAGGCGACAAATTGTCGAGGGATAAGTATCGAAACCTCGATGTCGGCGCTGCAATTCTAGGAGCAGGTCGTCCTTTTCTGATCGTGCCTGCGGCGGTGGAATCTCTTGCCGTCGACCACGTCATGATCGGCTGGAAGAATACGCGCGAGGCGAGGCGAGCGGTTCAGGATGCGTTACCTCTTCTACATGCGGCAAAGCGCGTCACTGTCCTGGAGATATGCCGGAAGGAGCAGATGGGAACCGCGCACGACCATGTCGATGACGTCGTTCGTTATCTCGCGCAGCATGGGATCAAGGCGGAGCGTCGGATTGAAGTGCTGACTTCTCGCGGCTCTCATGCGGAGCAGCTCATCGGATGGGCTAATGGTGAGGGCGTTGACCTGCTGGTCACCGGTGCCTACGGCCATAGCCGTCTCAATGAATGGATGTTCGGCGGAATGACTCGCGATCTGCTCACCACCAGCCCGATCTGCTGCCTGATGTCTCATTGAGAGATCTCCGATCCGTATCGCCGGCGAAGAACATTCCCCGCGACGGTCGGGCCGGGCAGGCGATATCATGCCTCCATGGCGGACAGCCGCTGTCGGTTGCGCAGCGCGATCTGGCGCGCACTTGAGAACATCAGGATGCCCTGATCGTTGAGCTGCGACAGCGCCCGAGAAACGGTCTCGAGCGTCAGGCCCAGGTAATCGCCAATGTCGCGGCGACACATCGGGAGCGCCATCATGCCGGTCCTGGCAAGACGGCGATCCATTTCCAGCAGGAAAGTCGCAACGCGCTCCATCGCGGTCTTGCGGCCAAGCAGCAGCATGTGGTCCTCGGCGTGTCGAAGATCACATGCCGTCATCGTCCAGAGACGGCGGGCGACATGGACGTTCGATACTGCGGCCTTTTCGATGCCGCGACGAGGCGCCAGGCGAACGGTGGTGTCGACGATTGCCTCGGCGGTGAGCCGATGCTCAGGGCCGGGGTGGAGGCCGAAGACGTCGCCGGGCAGGTGAAACGCACCGATCTGCCGCCGCCCGTCGTTCAGGAGTTTATGGGTACGAACCGCGCCACGGGTGATCTGGTAGAGATATTCGGAAGGTTCGCCCTCACCGTAAATTTCTTCATCCTTCTTGTAGGAAAACTCGGTTGCAATCACGCCAGAGCAACGAGCGATCGCGCTGAACGGATCGGCCGGTTCAGCCGTCATGGCGTGCGGGATATCGAGAACCTTGGCGGCCGGTGCGGAGATCGTCTGGGTGTGCATGTTGCCATCTCCTTGATCTGGATGGCTTTGTTTAGCAAAAGCGCCCGCGCCGGCGTATTTCGGTCGATATCCTAAGGGCTGCCTCCTAAGGGGCTTTACGGAGGCGAATGTTCAAGGCTGCCGCGAGCGACGAACCCGTCATCAAACTCAATGAGTCATTCCGGGGCGGCCGGCATGTCATCGTCAATGACGACGCGACCGCCTCGAAAACGCTCTAGGCGGAAAGGCAAAGCGCCTCTCTCACTGGGAGATCAAGCAGCCGGCTAGGCACAGGTGCAGCTATCGTCCTCTTTAAGCTTCTCAGCAGCTTCAGCCGGAACGATCGAGCCGCTGGCTACCGTCAGTTCAGGTTGCGTGACTGTTCTTTCATTGAACGGGCAAGGGCCAACCGAACCGATCGTTGAATCGGAAAAATGGGTCAATGTCTGGTAAACCCAGGGACCGTTACCGGTGCCGAACGGCGACCAGGTCCAATAAGACCATCCGAACAGCATCCCGTTGCAACATCCCTGGTAGCTGCGACGGAAGGGAGACCAACTGAACCGGGTGCGCCAGGGCAGGAAATCATAGTGATACTTCATCTCTGTTTTCGTTTTCCTGCAGGGATAAGGGACAACACCCCATTTCCAGCATACGCCCCAATACCTGGTCGTGACGCTCTCTCGTGTTCCGCAAGTCATGGTCATTTCTCCTGCTCTGGGATGAGACCTCGTGGTCCCCATGACCCGCAGGATGAACCTCACCATTAGTCCGAACCGTGATCTTAATCACATGGCTTCAGGCGTAAGCTCAGTCGGAACGCATGCCGATGGCGCAGGTTATCTCCCCACACGATGAGCGAAAGGGAGAAGCAATTATGTCAGATGCTACTGGCGTCAACAACATTTCAGGCGGAACGCTCGAAAAGGACGTGAAGAAGAAGACCGGCAAGACGATGCAGGAACTCACCGACGAGAAGCGAAAAGAACTCGACAAGAAGGTCGAGCAGGGCGGCGATGAGAACATCAAAATCCGCACAAATCAGATTCTGCCTTAACTCGTATCGCGAATGGATGATGCAGCCAGCCCTGAAACGGGCTGGCGCTCGCGTTGCCGCGGCGGGCCGAGCTTGAAACGTTCAATCGCCTGAGCGTTTTGGGAACGCCTTCGACAAAAGGGCTTTCACCTCGTTCGGGGCGCGTGTGAAGGGCAGGAAGAATCCCAACCAGAAGAAAGACAAACCAAACAACACGCTTAGGTTCGCGACATCCGATGGGCTGGATATTCCCAGCTGGATGTAGGCAAACGCAAAGTAAAAGCAGAACAGGACGCCGACGCTTAGAATGAGAAACCTTTTGGGGCGGGGCCTGACGAGCCTGCCGACAAGCTGTCCGGCCTGATATCCCGCCATCACTCCCACAGGCGCAATCAGTCGAAATGCAGCGAGCTCCGGGGGAACGGAAAATCCATAGCTCAAAACAAGGCCGGCAAGGCCGAAGATACCAGTCAGCATTAAATTCATTGTTTCTCGAGCGCTCTTCTCATTCAGAGTTTCGTATCGGCTGGCTCTGGAGAGCAGGCTGCCGGATATCGGTGCGCAACTTGCATTCATCGACTCGAGGTCAATGCTGCAATCTCTCCAACCATGCGAGAGTTTATCATAAGGCGGGAGCCAGTAACAGCGACTACCGGAATCCCATCATCCTCCGGGGGCGCCCCTCAAAGTCATCGCCGGGAACGTGAAGTTTGGAACCATCAGGCTTGCCGCACATTGACAGGCCGCCCATGCGGCGGTGCCGGGCGTCCAAGCAAGCCGGATACAGCCAACCTTCCCTGGAGAAGCGAAAGGAGAACGCCATGCCTCATCGGCGCCGTTATAAACAGACCAGGCCTTTTCAGGATCGCATCTTTGATTTTCTTGCTGAAGCGCGACAGAAAGCCGAGGAGTCGCCTGACGGTATAGAGCGAGAAAAGATGATCAAGAGAATCGAGAGCGCCAAGACGGCGGCGAGAATCGATGCTTGGGCGGCCTCGCCGAAAATGCAGCGGCCAAAGTAAGTCCATCGGAGCAGTGGATCTTCGTCGCAAGCGAGGGATACGCACCGCGCGCATGTTAACCGCGCGCATGCTAATTGTGGAAGAGGGCCTTACAGGACCGCATCATGCATCATGAAGGCGGAGGATCCTGTGACTATCCAGTCTGGCCCATTCGTGCCGAGCCGGGCGGACTGCTCGGTCCTTGGAACAGTCAGTCGCTTTCCGTCGCCTCCGCATCGCCCGATCATGATCCAAGATCATCACCCGAGACTGAATTAATAACACAAACCGGGGCGAGCGCGTATTCCGAAGGCGGAGAGCGGTTAGCGATGCGGAATACGCGCCAGTTCATCACGAGACATTCGTCAGGGCTAAGTTGCTGCGGCTAGCCGGCTCTCCCCTTAGCCAGAAGGCTCCTAATATCCTGACCAGCGCGGCGGTTCCTTCGTGTCCGGCCACGATTGTGCCTTCTCATACCAGTCATCGACCTGTTTTTTCGCGAAGTCCTCGTGGAATCCGTAGCGCTCTTTCAGCTTCTTTTCGAGGTGCTCGCGATTTCCGGAGATCTCCCAGAGGTCGTCGAAAGTGAACTTGCCCCATTGATCTCGGACTCTGTACTTGACCTGATCCCAGTTCTGTTCAATCCGGTCCCAGTCCATTGTTCCCTCCTTCCAGGGTTATGGCGCACTAGGAGAATGGACTAATTCAAAATTTGTTCCGTCGTTACGCAAAGGACGAAAGGTCGCACCTTGGAGCGTGGTATGGACCGCAGAAGAGACGGTTCCGAAAGCGGCCGGGAAATGCCGCCCGTGGTGGAATCAGGCTGCATAATGGAAGGCGTCGTCGCATGGTACGGAAAGCTGGAAGCGGAACATACAAAACGTCTTTCCCCGATCCCGACTCGTCCGAGTTCACGCACGATTCTGAGGAATACCGCGCGCCGGACTTTCCGGAACGTCTGAGAAATCCCATGCGGGTTGATCTGGCATTGCTGGGGCGGATCGATGCCGCCCGGCAAGCTGACGAGCGGTTCGATCGGCTTTCCGTCTGGTCGCGCTGGCACGACTGCCAGGTCGAGGAACTGCGCGGCCGATGGATGGAGCTGTTCGACTTCTACAAGATCACCGCGCGCGCTCCGGAGGATGCCTGGATGCAGCTTGCGACGTCGCTGGCGCGGGACTTCATTCCGGGCCTGCTGGTTGAGAATGTTTTTCCAACTCAGGATCTGCTCGTTGAACAGGCGCGACTTTTCACCCTGATCACGGAAGTATCGCAAGCCGTGCTCGCCCGGCGCGGCGAGGAGGAGGGCCGCGACGTATCGGAGCAAACGGTCCTCGAGCAGGAGTTTTTCAACGGGGAGTCGTGGGATAGCGAAATGTTTGGCAAGAAGCCGGACAGTATTGATGGGTTCACGGCGAGGTTCTCGCGGGAAAGGGAGCGTTTCGCCAGATTGCTTATCGAGCAGTATTGGTCGAAGGCGGCCGTCATGTCCTTCTTTGCCGACTCCGGTTTAGAGGTGCCCGAATTCGTCGCAGGACTGCCGGACTAGAGCATCGGACCCGAAAGTGGGAACCGGTTTCGGGATAAATCCGATGCTCAATCAATTAACTGGAGCGGCGGCGCTGATTCCATTTGACCGGCCGCCGTTCTAGAGCCTTCCCGCTTCTGATAGAATCAGAAGCGGGGGGCTCCATGATTTTGATTTGACGCGTTTTCTTCACGCGAACCGGTGCCCATCCTCGGGTCGAGCCCGAGGGCATGCTTCGCTCAAGAACGCTTTAACGCCATGCGTCTGAAATCCAGCGGCCCGGCCAAGGGTTGCCAAGAGTTGCCAACAGTTCCGGCCAAGAGTTGCCAACAGTTAAAGTCGGAAGGTTAAAGTCAGGGGAAGGCTGCACACGCCGGGAACGGGTTAGACAAAACGCGTGCCAATGCGTTGGTGCCGCAGCCTGAAACCGGCAAAATAGGCTACGTCCATCATCCCCGTCGCGGCCGGTTGTCACCCGGCGTGTGCCACTGATGAAAATCATACGCCGTTTCCGCGGTTTTTTCCATCGCCATGATGGACACCCACGAACCATTGATTGGCGGAACCCGAAAGCCGAACACAGAGCCGGGTCGGATGGACTCGAAATCTGGAGTATTTTTCGGCGAACGTCATCCGCTTCGCGTGAAGAAAACGCGTCAAAACAAAATCATGGAGCCCCCGCTTCTGATTCTATCAGAAAGGGAAAGGCTCCATATTCATCGACGGCGGTTTGACTTCTGAACCGAAAATTTCCCCGGCTCTCAGCGAATGCCGTTCGATGCTGTTTGCGCGGGCAGGCTGTCGAGCAACGCTTGCAGCGTGGTCAATGTCGATTGATCGGCTATCCCGTCGACCTTCGCAGGCCGGAAGTGACGCTGAAAGGCTGTGACCACTTCCATCGTCGCGGTATCGAACTTGCCGGTTGCCTTGATGCCGTAGCCGTACCTCGCCAGCGACTGCTGTAGCGCGCGGACATCGTCGCCTTCGCTGCCGGTTTTCAGCGTCTCGCCCGCCACGATTGGCGCGGGCCGGATCCAATGGCCGACGCCTGAATCCGCCAGCGAATGCCACGGGAATTTTTCGCCGGGATCTTTCTTGCGCGCGGGCGCGACGTCGGAATGGCCCACAATGCGATGAGCCGGAATATCCCGCCGGTGAATGATGCCCCGACATAGCGCGATGACGGCGGCGACCTGTCGTAGCGGGAAAGCCGGGTAGCCCCAGTCGTGGCCGCGGTTGACGATTTCGATTCCGATCGAGCAGGAATTGATGTCTTCTTCGCCCGCCCATGAAGCGACGCCGGCGTGCCAGGCCCGCTTTGCCTCCTGAACGCATTGCACAACGCGACCGTCCTCAAGCACCACGTAATGTGCTGACACCTCGGTACCGGACGTACACAGCCGCGCCAGCGCGCCCTCGACGTCGGGCATCCCGGTATAGTGCAGCACGATCATGTCCGGCTGCCGTCCTTTGGCGCGGTCGCCGAAATTCAGGGACGGCACCGTGTCGGAGACGAGGGATGAGTCCGGGACGAAAGTCGGCATTCCAACAATGGCCTTGGGGACCGGGAGAGGGCGTCGACGTTTGATGTCAGTACTGACAGACGCGAGCATGCAACGATCCAAATCAGGCAATAGGAAGCACGTTTCCGTGTTATCGGCGAATCATTAGGATCATTATCCGCTAGGCGTGATTGGGCTTGCAATCGAGGGAATGACCCCTTTTCGCCTTTTTCTGTTAACAGTTTGGGCTTTTCTGTGAAGTGTGTGGGGGCTGCACCACAGCGCTAGGGAAACAACGGTTCAATTCCTGCGTCGTGTCCCGAATCCGAAGTTCGTCATTTTGCAGCACGCTCTTTAGCGAACTTCTGATTCGAAAGGACACGAGCAACTTATGAATCTAGCCCATCAACGCTTTCTTAACGCTAAACGCCGTTACTGAGTGGTGAAGAGCCGAACCGGCATCGGGACGGCCGAGGTCCCAATTGCGTTCGAAATCCCCATGGCAGCCCTTCAAATTCCATGCGGAAGACCGGGTTTGCCGGCTCATCTCCTTGTGGAAGCGCGGTCGGGAGCCGGTCGGGGCGGTTTTGCGGGGGGAAGCCGACCTCAGGATCGGGGCGGGCGGCTGAATTCCGGACGGTCGGGATCGGATGAACCCACGCACAGCGAGAGCGAGGCATCTGCGGATGGAGGCGCGATCATGACGGTGCCGCCGGTTCGTCATGTGCCCGTGCTCGGCCGGGAGGCCGTCGCGATGCTGGCGCCGCGGGCCGGCGGCGTCTACGTCGATGCGACTTTCGGGGCCGGAGGCTATTCACGCGCCATTCTCGCAACCGCTGAGACCCGCGTGATCGGGATCGACCGCGACCCCACCGCCATTGCCGGCGGCTCCGGCCTGGTGGAAGCGTCCGGCGGCAGGTTGACGCTGGTCGAGGACCGCTTCTCGCATCTCGCCGCGGTCTGCGCGGCGCAGGACGCCGCGGCGGTGGATGGCGTCGTCATGGATGTCGGCGTCTCCTCGATGCAGCTCGACGAGGCCGGCCGGGGTTTTTCCTTTCGTCTCGACGGGCCGCTCGACATGCGCATGAGCGGGCACGGGCCGACCGCCGCCGACGTGGTGGCGCGCGCCTCCGAGACCGATCTCGCCGATATCATCTATATCTTCGGCGAGGAGCGCCGCTCGCGCGCCGTCGCCCGCGCGATCGTCATGGCGCGGCGGCACGGGCCGATCGCGACCACGCGGGCGCTGGCGGATATCGTCTCAAGGGTGGTTCGCGCGAAGCCGCACGAGATTCATCCGGCCACGCGGACGTTTCAGGCGCTGCGGATCTTCGTCAACGAGGAGCTGGACGAGCTGATCGCGGCGCTGGCCGCGGCGGAACGCGTGCTGAAGCCAGGCGGCCGGCTTGCCGTGGTGTCCTTTCATTCGCTGGAAGACCGCATCGTCAAGAATTTCCTGGCCTGGCGCGGCAAGACGGGCGGCGGCTCACGCCATCGGCCGGAAGTCGAACGGGCATCGCCCAGTTTTGCCATTCTGACCAAACGTCCGCTGACGCCGGGCGACGACGAAACGCAGGCCAATCCGCGCGCGCGCTCCGCCAGGCTGCGCGCCGCCGAGCGCACCGAGGCGGCCGCGATCGATGACGGCGCCGAGCGCCCAGCCTGGCCATCGCTCGCCAACGTGATGCGCGGAGGCTGATGAGGTGCGGATCATCCATTTCCTCGTCGTCTGCGCGCTGGTCTATGCGGCATCGTATGTCTACCGCATCAAGATGGATTCGACCTCCCGCACCGAGCGTGTGTCGCGGCTTCAGGCTCAGGTGCGCGAGCAGCGCGAGGCGATCGCGGTCCTGCGCGCGGAATGGGCGAGGCTCGATGCGCCGCAGCGTCTGCGAATTCTGGCCGAACGGCATTTGAAACTGAAGCCCATTGAAGCCAGACAGTTCGATTCTCTGAAGAACCTGCCGGAGCGGCCGCCGAGCCTGGTGCCGCCCGGCACCTCCGATCCGATCGGCGCCATGATCGAGATCATCGATCCCGACGTCATCACCGGCTCGCTGCCGTCGCAGGAGGCTCCGCAATGATCGGCCAGAACAGGCTTCCGTCGGCGTTCTGGAGCCAGCGCCTGATCCGCAACCTGCTCTATGGACGCAACGTCGATCGCGCCGCCAAGGCGAGGGTGCGCGTCGGCCTCGTCATCATCCTGTTCGCGCTGATCTATTCGGTGGTCGCGGCGCGCCTTGTCATGTTCGCGGCCTCTCCGGATGACCGGGGAGGGCGCCGGACCGCCTCGCAGGACGCGATCGCCACGGCGCGGCCCGACATCATCGATCGCAACGGCCAGGTTCTCGCGACCGATATCAAGTCGCCGAGCCTGTTCGGTGAGCCGCGCCGTCTCATCGACAGGGACGAGGCGGTCGAATTGCTGACGGCGACGCTGCCGGATCTGGAAACCGCCGAGGTTCGACAGCGACTTGGCACCCGCAAGGGTTTTGTCTGGCTGAAACGCGAAATCACCCCTGCGCAGCAAAAGGAAATTCACAGTCTCGGTATTCCCGGCATCGGCTTCCTGCGCGAGAACAAGCGCGTTTATCCAAGCGGGCGCGAGGTCGCGCACCTGATCGGGCTCGTCAACATCGATAACCAGGGCATCGCCGGAATGGAGAAGTGGCTCGACAGCAACGGGCTCGCCGACCTGCACCGCGCCGGCTTCGCCACCGACCGCCTGCAGAAGCCGGTGGAACTGTCGATCGACCTGCGTGTCGAGCACGCGCTGCGCGACGAGCTTCTGAAAGCCAAGGATCATTATCGGGCCAAGGCCGCCTCGGGCATCGTCTCCAACGTGCGGACCGGCGAGATCGTCGCGATGGTCTCCCTGCCGGACTTCGATCCCAACAATCCGAAGGAGGCGCATGATCCCGATCGTATCAACCGCCTGACCACGGGCGTGTACGAAATGGGATCGACCTTCAAGGCGTTCACGCTGGCGATGGCGCTCGATTCCGGCAAGTACGGCCTGAATTCGATGTGGGATGCGCGTGCTCCGCTGCGCTACGGCCGCTTCGCGATCCACGACGACCACTCGATGGGCCGCTTCATCAGCATGAAGGAAGTGTTCACCTACTCCTCCAACATCGGCGCGGCGCGGATCGCGCTTGCGCAAGGCGTCGAGGCGCACAAGGCGTTCCTGCGAAAGATGGGCCAGATGGATCGCCTGCGCACGGAGTTGCCGGAAAGCGCCTCGCCGATCCTGCCGCGCAAGTGGGGTGAGCTGAACACCGTCACCATCGCTTTCGGGCACGGCATGGCGGTGGCCCCGTTGCAGGCGGTGATGGGGATCGACGCGCTGGTCAATGGCGGCTGGCTGATTCCGCCGACCTTCCTGAAGCGCACCGAGGAGGAGGCGATGGCGGTCGCCAGGCGCGTCATCAAGCAGGAAACCAGCGACAAGATGCGCTTTCTGCTGCGGCTGAACGCCGAGGTGGGGACCGCGAGGAAGGCCGACGTCAAAGGCTACTATGTCGGCGGCAAGACCGGCACTTCCGAAAAGGTCATCAACGGCCGCTACGCGAAAAAACGCGTGCTCAACTCCTTCACCGCGATCCTGCCGGCGGACAATCCCCAATACCAGATCCTGGTCATGCTGGACGAGCCGCAGCCGCTCAAGGAAACCCATGGCTTCATCACCTCCGGCTGGAATGCGGTTCCGACCGGCGGCAAGGTCATCGCGCGCATCGCCCCGCTGCTCGGCGTGCGGCCGAGGTTCGATTTGCCGCCGTCCGAGCGCCTTATTCTTGCGGCATCGAGGGCGACGCAGTAGGGCGAGGTTTGTTTCATTTCAGCGCGCCTCGCGGCAAACGTCGGACTGCGGGCGTCAAAATTGAAGCTACGGGCTGGGAAGATCATGAAACTTCGCGAGCTTTTCGGCGACGACGCCACCATGGACGCGCCGGCCGGCGAGCTCGCCGTCACGGGTCTCGCGGCGGATAGCCGCGCGGTGAAGCCGGGTGATCTCTTCTTCGCGCTTGCCGGCTCGAAAACGGATGGCGCGCGGTTCATCGACGCCGCGATCGCGTCGGGCGCGGTGGCGGTTGCCGGTGACCATGCGTCTGCGCGCGGGCGCGTCCCGTTCATCACGACGCCGAACCCGCGGCGCGCGCTGGCGCTGGCGGCGGCGAAGTTCTATCCGCGCCAGCCCGCAACCATCGCCGCCGTGACCGGGACCAGCGGCAAAACCTCGGTCGCGGCCTTCACCCGGCAGATCTGGCAGCGGCTCGGATATTCGTCCGCGAGTATCGGCACCGTCGGCGTGGTCGCGCCATCGCGCGCGGTCTACGGCTCGGTGACGACGCCCGATCCGATCGAACTGCACCGCGAGCTGGATCAGCTTGCGGGCGAAGGCGTCACGCATCTGGCGCTGGAAGCGTCCTCGCACGGTCTGGATCAATATCGGGTCGACGGCGTGCGCGTGCGCGCCGCCGGCTTCACCAACCTGTCGCGCGATCACATGGATTATCATCCGACCGTTGAGCACTATCTCGCCACCAAGCTGCGGCTGTTCCGCGATCTGGTCGAACCTGACGGCATCGCGGTGATCTGCGCCGATCATGACTGCTCAAACACGGTGATCGAGGCGGCGGGCGCGCGCAACGTGCCGGTGATGCGCGTCGGCCGCCGCGGTGACGGCGCGCGGATGGGCATTCGCCTGGTCGAGGCGGCGATCGAGGGGTTTGCGCAACGGGTCACGCTCGAACACGCCGGGCGCGAGCGTGTCATCCGCCTGCCTATGGTCGGAGAATTCCAGATCGAGAATGCGCTGGTGTCGGCCGGTCTCGTCATCGGCACCGGGGGCGATGTGGATCAGACCTTCGCGGCGCTCGAGCATCTCGAAGGCGCAAGGGGGCGGCTCGAACGGGTCGGCGAGCGCAATGGCGCTCCGGTCTTCGTTGATTACGCCCACAAGCCGGACGCGCTGGCGAAGGCGTTGCAGGCGTTGAGGCCCTATGCCAAGCGCAAGCTCGTCGTGGTGTTCGGAGCAGGCGGTGACCGCGATGCAGGCAAGCGCCCGCTGATGGGCGCGATCGCCGCCGATAACGCGGATGAGGTTATCGTGACCGACGATAATCCGCGCAGTGAGGATCCCGCCGCGATCCGCGCCGCGATTCTTGCCGCCGCACCTAGCGCCCGCGAGATCGGCGATCGCGCCGAGGCGATCGGGACCGCGATCGCGGGATTGCAGCCGGGCGACGCCCTGCTGATCGCGGGCAAGGGCCACGAGACCGGACAGATCGTCGGCGACCGCGTGCTGCCGTTCAGCGACCACGAGACCGCCGCCGCTGCGCTGGCTTCGAGGCAGGCATGAGCGCGCGCCCGTTGTGGACGTTGGACGAAATGGCCGCGGCGATGCGCGCGGAAGGGCGAGGAGTCTTGCCAGCGGCGATCACCGGCATTTCCATCGACAGCCGCACGGTTGCGCCGGGCGAGGCTTATTTCGCGATCAAGGGCGATGTGCATGACGGCCACGCTTTCGTCGATGCCGCGCTGAAAGCGGGCGCGGCGCTTGCGGTGGTCGATGCCGCGCAGCGCGATCAGTTCGCCCTTGAGGCGCCGTTGCTGATCGTCGAGGACGTGCTCGCGGCCTTGCGCGATCTGGCGCGAGCCTCGCGCGCGCGCCTCGCGGCTCCCGTGATCGCGGTGACGGGCTCTGTCGGCAAGACCTCGACCAAGGAGGCGCTGCGCGGCGTCCTTGGCGCGCAGGGCAACACCCACGTTTCAGTGGCGTCGTTCAACAACCACTGGGGCGTGCCGCTGTCGCTGGCGCGCTGCCCGGCGGACGCGTGTTTCGCGGTCTTCGAGATCGGGATGAATCATGCCGGCGAGATCACGCCGCTGGTGAAGCTGGCGCGGCCGCATGTGGCGATCATCACCACGGTCGAGCCCGTGCATCTCGAATTCTTCTCCGGCGTCGAGGCGATCGCCGACGCCAAGGCGGAAATTTTCGAAGGCGTCGAGCCGGGCGGCGCCGTCGTGCTCAACCGTGATAATGCGCAGTTCGCGCGGCTGCGGGAACGCGCCAGGAAACTCGGCATCGCGAAGATCGTCACCTTCGGCGCGGATGAGAAAGCCGATGCGCGTCTGCTCGATGTGGCCTTGCATCCGGCGGGCTCGGCCGTGCACGCTGAAATCCTCGGCCATGAACTGACCTACAAGCTCGGCATGCCCGGCCGTCACATGGCGATGAATTCGCTCGCGGTGCTGGTGGCGGCGCTGCTGGCCGGCGCTGATCTTGCGCTTGCGGGTCTTGCGCTGTCGCAGGCGCAGCCCGCCGCGGGCCGCGGCGTGCGTCGGGCGCTGGCCGTGCCGGGCGGCGAGGCGATCCTGATCGACGAAAGCTATAACGCCAATCCTGCCTCCATGGCGGCGGCGCTGAACGTGCTCGGCGCGGCCGGGGCCGGGGTCGGGACCAGGGGTCGCCGCATCGCGGTGCTGGGCGATATGCTGGAGCTCGGTCCCAGAAGCGCGGACCTGCATCGCGGCTTGACCGAGGCGATCAATGCCAATGACGTCGACATGATATTTTGCTGCGGTCCCCTGATGCGCAATCTGTGGAATGCGCTTTCCTCCGGTAGGCGGGGCGGCTATGCAGAGAACTCGGCCGCGCTCGAATCGCAGGTGACGGCGGCGATCCGTTCCGGTGACGTCATCATGGTCAAGGGTTCGCTGGGCTCGCGGATGAAAGTGATCGTGACCGCGCTCGAGAAGCGATATTCCGGCAGCGCGGCTGAAATTCCGTAGGTTGCGGGGCGCCCCTTTGAATCCGGAGTTCGCTCAAGGGAGGCTTGCGAGAACTGGCGAACTTCGGAGTCGGGATACCCGATGTTTTACTGGTTGATCGATCTTTCCAATACGGTCCCGGGGCTCGGCATCTTCAAGCCGCTTCTGAACGTCTTTCGCTACATCACCTTCCGCACCGGCGGCGCGGTGGTGACGGGCGCGCTGTTCGTGTTCCTGTTCGGGCCCTGGATCATCGACAATCTTCGCCTGCGGCAGGGTAAGGGACAACCGATCCGCGCCGACGGCCCGCAGTCGCATCTCGTCAGCAAGAAGGGCACGCCGACGATGGGCGGCCTGATGATCCTGTCGGGACTTGTCGTGTCGACCGTGCTGTGGGCCAATCCTCTTAATCCCTATGTCTGGATCGTGCTTGCGGTGACGCTCGGTTTCGGTCTCATCGGCTTCTATGACGACTATCTGAAGGTGACCAAGCAGACCCATGCCGGATTTTCCGGACGCACCCGCCTGCTGCTTGAGCTCCTGATCGCGCTGGCCGCGTGCTATGCGCTGACCCGGCTCGGCCGCGAGCCGTTCTCGACCGCGCTGGTGATCCCGTTCTTCAAGGACGTGGCGCTGGATCTCGGCTGGTTCTTTCTCGGCTTTGGCGCCTTCATCATCGTCGGAGCGGGCAACGCGGTGAATCTCACCGACGGCCTCGACGGCCTCGCCATCGTGCCGGTCATGATCGCGGCGGCGAGCTTCGCCATGATCGCCTATCTCGCCGGCAACGCGATGTTCGCCGACTATCTCCAGATCAACTACGTCGCCGGCGCGGGCGAACTGGCGGTGCTGTGCGGCGCGGTACTCGGAGCCGGCCTCGGGTTTCTCTGGTTCAACGCTCCGCCGGCCTCGATCTTCATGGGCGACACCGGTTCGCTCGCGCTCGGCGGCATGCTCGGCTCGATCGCGGTGGCGGTGAAGCATGAAATCGTGCTGGCCGTGATCGGCGGCCTGTTCGTGCTGGAAGCGGTGTCGGTGATCGTGCAGGTGGCGTCGTTCAAGCTCACGGGAAAGCGCATCTTCAAGATGGCGCCGATCCACCACCACTTCGAGCAGCTCGGCTGGACCGAGCCGCAGATCGTGATCAGGTTCTGGATCATTTCGGTGATGCTGGCGCTGGCCGGTCTTTCGACGCTGAAGCTGCGGTGATGAAGACCCCATGATCCCCGTCACATCCTTTTCCGGCAAGACGGTCGCGGTGTTCGGCCTCGGCGGCTCGGGCCTTGCGAGCTGTCACGCCCTGAAGGCGGGCGGCGCCGAGGTGATTGCGGGCGACGACAACACCGACAATCTCGCGAAGGCGGCGCAGGCCGGTTTCATCACCGCGGATCTGCGCAACGTATTGTGGACGAACTTTGCCGCGCTGGTGCTTGCGCCGGGCGTGCCGCTGACGCATCCCTCGCCGCACTGGAGTGTGCTGGCGGCGCGGCAGGCGGGCGTCGAGGTGATCGGCGACATCGAGCTGTTCTGCCGCGAGCGGGCACGTCATGCGTCCGACGCGCCTTTCATCGCCATCACCGGCACTAACGGCAAGTCCACCACGACGGCGCTGGTCGCGCATCTGGTGCGCGAGGCCGGACACGACGTGCAGATGGGCGGCAACATCGGCACCGCGATCCTGTCGCTGGAGCCGCCGCGTAGGGGGCGCGTGCATGTGATCGAGATGTCGTCGTACCAGATCGACCTCGCGCCCTCGCTCGATCCGACCGTCGGCATTCTGCTCAACCTCAGTCCCGATCACCTCGATCGCCACGGCACCATCGAACATTATGCGCGGGTGAAGGAGAGGCTCATCGCCGGCGTGCAGCCGCAGGGCACCGCGGTCGTCGGTGTCGATGATCACTGGTGCGCGGCGATCGCCGACCGTCAGGAGCAGGCCGGATGCAGCGTCGTGCGCGTGTCGGTGAAGCGGCCGCTGGCGCATGGCATCAGCGTCGAACAGGACAGGATCGTTCTCGTGTCCGGCGGCGCGCGCAGCGAAATCGCGGATATCGGCGGCATAGGTTCGCTGCGCGGACGGCACAACGCGCAGAATGCGGCCTGCGCTTCGGCGGCGGCGCTGGTGCTGGGGGTCAGCCGGGACATCCTGCAGCAGGACCTGCGCAGTTTCCCCGGTCTTGCGCATCGCATGGAGCAGGTGGGACGCAAGGCCCATGTGCTGTTCGTCAACGACTCCAAGGGCACCAACGCCGACGCCACCGAGAAGGCGCTGTCGTCCTTCGACGAGATTTTCTGGATCGCGGGCGGCAAGCCGAAAAGCGGCGGCATCGCCTCGCTCGGCGCGTTCTTCCCGCGCATCCGGAAGGCCTACCTGATCGGAGAGGCGGCGCGGGAGTTCGCCGCGACGCTGGACGGCAAGGTGGCCTGCGAGATCAGCGGAACGCTGGAAGCCGCCGTGCCTGCGGCGGCGCGGGACGCGGAAGGAGCAGGCCGTGCCGGGGCGGTGGTGCTGTTGTCGCCGGCCTGCGCTTCATTCGATCAGTTCCGCAATTTTGAAGTTCGCGGCGATCGTTTCCGCGAACTGGTGCAGGCGTTGCCGGGCTTTACGCCTGTGGTGTAGCCCGCGCCGCCGCAACCATTCTCCGGCGGAGCGTGCTTTTGTGAGTCGCGGCAAAGATTTAGCGACAGCCTTAACTCTCCGGTAACCACGATGGGGGACCAATGGGCGACCGCCGCCCGCAGGACCTGTCATGATCTCACGCGAACAACGCACGCCGCTCTCGGAATGGTGGTGGACCGTGGATCGGCTGCTGCTGGCGGCCTTGGTGCTGTTGATGCTCACCGGCGTCGTGCTGTCGCTGGCGGCGAGCCCGTCGGTCGCGACCCGGATCGGGCTTGATCCGTTTCACTTCTTCCATCGTCATGTGATGTTTCTGCTGCCGTCGATTATGGTGATGGTCGGCGTGTCGTTCCTGTCGCCGCGCCAGATCCGCCGCTCCGCGCTGATCGTGTTCGCGCTGAGCATCGTTCTGATCGTGGCGACGCTCGGATTAGGTCCGGAGGTCAAGGGCGCGAAACGCTGGATCACGATCCTCGGCGTCAACATCCAGGCTTCGGAGTCGGCGAAACCCGCCTTCGTCGTGCTGGCGGCATGGCTGTTCTCGGAATCCGCGCGCAAGCCGGAGATGCCCGCCACCTCGATGGCGCTCGCGCTGCTGTTGAGCCTGGTGGCGCTGCTGGTGATGGAGCCGGACTTCGGCCAGACCATGCTGATCCTGACGGTGTGGGGGGCGCTGTTCTTCATTGCCGGGATGCGCATCATCTGGGTGTTCGGACTCGCGGGCACGGCGATGGCCGGTCTGTTCGCGGCCTACATGACGGTGCCGCACGTCGCGGCCCGCATCCGGCGCTTCATGGATCCGGCCTCCGGCGACACCTTCCAGGTCGATACCGCGATGGAGGCTTTCGCCAATGGCGGCTGGTTCGGGCTCGGCCCCGGCGAAGGCGTCGCCAAGCGGAGCCTCCCCGACAGTCACACCGACTTCGTGTTCGCTGTCGGCGCCGAAGAGTTCGGCATCATCATGTGTCTCGGGCTGCTGGCGCTGTTCACCTTCATCGTCATGCGCACGCTGTCGCGCGCCTACGCCTCCGAAGATCTGTTCTCGCGTTTCGCCGCGTCGGGGCTCGCGATCATGTTCGGAATGCAGGCGGCCATCAACATGGCGGTCAACCTGCATCTGATTCCCGCCAAGGGCATGACGCTGCCGTTCATTTCCTATGGCGGCTCGTCGATGATATCGCTCGCTTACGGCGCCGGCTTGATGCTGTCGCTGACGCGCGAGCGGCCGCGCACTGAGATGGAATCGATCGGGGAGAGCGCCGTTGCTCCGCGTTATGCGTAAATTCACGGCAAGCGCGAGCATGGCGGGAAGCATTTCGTTCGGACATCGAAGTCCATGACCGCCGCACCTCTCATCCTCCTTGCCGCGGGCGGCACCGGTGGACACCTGTTTCCCGCCGAGGCGCTCGCCGTCGAGTTGATGAATCGCGGCTTGCGCGTGCGGCTGGTGACGGACTCGCGCGCGCTGCGCTATAGCGGATTGTTCTCGAAAGACATGACCGACGTGGTTCCGAGCGAGACCGTGCGCGGCCGTTCGCCATGGGCGCTGGCGCGCACCGGCCTGATGCTCGCGGCCGGCACGGCCGTCGCGTTCAACCTGATGCGCGTCCTGAAGCCCGCCGCCGTGGTCGGATTCGGCGGCTATCCGACTTTGCCCCCGCTGATCGCGGCGCGCCTCAAGGGCATTCCGACCGTGATCCATGATTCCAACGCGGTGATGGGGCGCGCCAACAGCTTTCTGTCGAAGCGTGTCAGCGCTATCGCCACCTCGCTGCCGGGCGTGCTCGACAAGGAACCATCGCTGATCGGCAAGACCACGACCACCGGCACGCCGATGCGGCCTGCTATTCTCGCCGCCGCCGCCGTGCCGTTCACGGCGCCGGGCTTGGGCGATCCTTTGCGCGTTCTCGTGGTCGGCGGCAGCCAGGGTGCGCGCGTCATGAGCGATATCGTGCCGGGCGCGATCGAAAAACTCGAACCGGCGTTGCGTGGGCGATTGGTTTTGACCCAGCAGGTGCGCGACGAGGACATGGCGCGGGTGCGCGAGATTTATGACCGGCTGGAGATCGAAGCCGAGCTTGCTCCGTTTTTCGCCGACCTTCCGGCGCGGCTGGCGTCGAGTCATATCGTTGTATCCCGCTCCGGCGCGGGTACGGTGGCCGAACTCGGAGCGATCGGCCGCCCCTCCGTTCTGGTGCCGCTGCCGGGCGCGATCGATCAGGATCAGTTCGCCAACGCCGGCGTGCTGGCTGACGCGGGCGGTGCGATCCGCATCGTGCAGCCTGATTTCACTCCTGACCGGCTGGCGGCGGAATTGTCCGCGCTGGCCGACGATCCGGCGCGGCTCGCGGCCATGGCGGCGGCGGCGCGCGCCGTGGGCCGCCTCGACGCCGCCGAGCGGCTGGCGGATCTGGTCATGCGCGTGGCGCGAACCGGGGCCTGATCGCTTGACGAAGATGCGGACAGAAAACCGCTACACACTGTTCCTCATCCCGCTCTATAAGGCCAGGCACGGCTAGCGTCCCGATTCCGAAGTTCGTATACCCTTGCCGCAACCTTTGATGCGAACTTCGGAATCAAAGGGACACTAGCAATTTTATGATTCTAGTGTGGTTTAGGTTCAGAAGTTCGCTTGACGGACTCGATGGGGCAATGAAGCGAACTTCTGAACCACCACACTAGCGGGAATCACTCGGACGAGAGACGGACATGAGACTGCCGCGCGAAATCGGCCCCATCCACTTCGTCGGCATCGGCGGCATCGGCATGAGCGGCATCGCCGAGGTGCTGTGCAACCTCGGCTACACGGTGCAGGGCTCGGACGCTTCCGAGGGCGCTAACGTGGTGCGTCTGCGCGAGAAGGGCGTCAAGGTCACGGTCGGCCACAAGGCCGGGAACGTGAACGGCGCGGACGTGCTGGTCGTTTCAACCGCCATCAAGCGCGACAATCCCGAGCTGATGGCGGCGCGCGCGCAGCGCATTCCGGTGGTGCGCCGCGCGGAAATGCTGGCGGAGCTGATGCGGCTGAAAAGCTGCGTCGCGATCGCCGGTACACACGGCAAGACCACCACCACCTCCATGGTTGCGACGCTGCTCGACGCGGGCGATTTCGATCCCACGGTCATCAACGGCGGAATCATCAACGCCTACGGCACCAACGCGCGGCTGGGGGACGGCGAGTGGATGGTGGTGGAAGCGGACGAGAGCGACGGCACCTTCCTCAAGCTGCCGGCCGATGTCGCCATCGTCACCAACGTCGATGCCGAGCATCTTGACCACTTCAAGACCTTCGACGCCGTGCAGGACGCATTCCGTTCGTTCGTGGAGAACGTGCCGTTCTACGGCTTCGCGGTGATGTGCATCGATCATCCGGTGGTGCAGGCCATGGTCGGCAGGATCGAGGATCGGCGCATCATTACGTATGGGCAGAATCCGCAGGCCGATGTCAGGCTGGTCGATCTCGCGCCGAACGGTGGCGGCTCGCATTTCAAGGTGATGTTCCGCAACCGCAAGACCGACGCCGCGCACGAAATCTCCGATCTGGTGTTGCCGATGCCGGGTCCGCATAACGCGCTCAACGCCACGGCGGCGATCGCGGTGGCGCATGAACTGGGCATTCCCGACGCGACCATCCGCAAGGCGCTCGCGGCCTTCGGCGGCGTCAAGCGCCGCTTCACCAGAACCG
The DNA here is from genome assembly GCF_047824785.1 of Nitrobacter sp. TKz-YC01. Classification (GTDB taxonomy): domain Bacteria; phylum Pseudomonadota; class Alphaproteobacteria; order Rhizobiales; family Xanthobacteraceae; genus Nitrobacter. The sequence goes on from NZ_CP181167.1 coordinate 1,411,606, forward strand.
GCGAGTGGAACGGCGTCACCGTCATCGACGACTACGGCCATCATCCGGTCGAGATCGCGGCGGTGCTGAAAGCGGCGCGCGAGTCCACCGCGGGCAGGGTCATCGCGGTGGTGCAGCCGCATCGCTATACGCGGCTGCAAGCGCTGTTCGAGGAATTCTGCACCTGCTTCAACGACGCCGACACCGTTGTCGTCGCGGAAGTCTATCCGGCCGGAGAGACGCCGATCGCGGGGATCGATCGCGATCACTTCGTGCTCGGCCTGCGCGCCCACGGCCACCGCGAGGTGGTGCCGCTGCCGGAATCCGCGGCGCTCGCGGGCGTCATCGCGGGTTATGCCAAGCCCGGCGACTATGTCGTGTGCCTCGGCGCCGGCAACATCACGCAATGGGCCTATGCGTTGCCGAATGAATTGAAGGCGTTGGGATGAGTGTTTTTGCTACACTCGTTCCAGAACTGAAATCGCGGATGCCGGACTTGCGCGGGAGGCTGCTGGCAAATGAATCGCTGGCGCCGTTGACCTGGTTTCGCGTCGGTGGTCCGGCGCAGGCGCTGTTCACGCCGGCGGACGAGGATGACCTTGCTTACTTCCTGCGCCATCTGCCGGAGGAAATACCGGTCTGCTGCATCGGCGTCGGCTCCAACCTGATCGTGCGCGATCGCGGGCTGCCGGGCGTGGTAATTCGCCTGCCGCCACGCGGCTTCGGCGAGATATCGATCGATGGCGATGCCGTGCACGCCGGCGCCGCCGCGCTTGACAAGCGTGTCGCGGAGGCGGCCGCGGCCGCCGACATCGGCGGGCTTGAGTTCTATTTCGGCATTCCCGGCACCATCGGCGGCGCGCTGCGGATGAACGCGGGCGCCAACGGCAGCGAGACCAGGGATGTTCTTGTCGAAGCCCGCGCGCTCAGCCGTCGCGGCGAAAAAATGACTTTCGATAATTCCAGCATGGCGTTCGACTATCGCAAGAGCGGAGTCGATTCCTCCGTCATCTTCACCGGCGCCATCTTTCGAGGCCGTATAACCGAGCCGGAGGCGATCCGCGCGCGCATGAACGAGGTGCAGGCTCACCGAGAGACAGTGCAGCCGATCCGCGAAAAGACCGGTGGTTCGACGTTCAAGAATCCGCCGGGCCAGAGTGCGTGGAAACTGATCGACGCCGCCGGGTTGCGCGGCCATCGTGTCGGCGGCGCGCAGGTGTCGGACATGCACTGCAATTTTCTCATCAACACCGGAGAGGCCACCGCGCGCGACATCGAGACCCTGGGGGAGACCGTACGCGAGCGGGTGAAACAGCATTCCGGCATCGAGCTGCAATGGGAAATCAAGAGAATCGGGTTGGAGCATGATCCCGAAAAGTGGAAACCGGTTTTCGGATAAGATCATGCTCAATCAAAAGATAAGGCGAGAGTCTGATTCAATGCAGTTGAATCAGACTCTCGAATAGGACCATGCGCATCACCGTTCTGTTCGGCGGCAGCAACAAGGAGCGTCTCGTTTCAGTCGCGAGCGCGCAGGCGCTGCATCACGCGTTGCCGGAGGCTGATCTGTGGTTCTGGAATCCTCGCGATGAAATCATCGACGTGCGATCCGAAACGCTGCGGGATCATGCGCGGCCGTTCGAGGACGAGTTCGTTCCTGGCGGATCAGGCGCGCCGCTTGAACGGGCGCTGGACAGGGCCAGGGCGGAGGGCCGCGTGCTGGTGCTCGGCCTTCACGGAGGCCGCGCCGAGAACGGTGAACTTCAGGCGATGTGCGAACTTCGCCGCATCCCCTTTACCGGATCCGGCTCGGCGGCCTCGCATCTTGCGTTCGACAAAGTTGCGGCCAAGCGGTTCGTGGCCTTTGCCGGGGTCCCCACGCCGGCGCACATTCCGCTGCAGTCCATCGATCGCGCGCTTGCCGAACAGGGCCGGCTGGTCGCCAAGCCCGCATGCGACGGATCGAGCTATGGCCTGATCTTCGTCGATGCGCCGCAGGATATCGTCACCGTCCGCGAGGCGGCGAAGACCGAAGACTATGTGATCGAACCCTTCGTGTCGGGCGTCGAAGCGACCTGCGGCGTGCTGGAGCGTTCCGACGGCTCGGTCATCGCGCTTCCGCCGGTCGAGATCGTGCCGGCCGAGGGCGCGTTCGACTACGCCGCGAAGTATCTCGCGAAGACGACGCAGGAGATCTGTCCGGGACGTTTCGCGCCGGAGATCGCCAGCCAGATCATGGATCACTCGCTGCGGGCGCATCGCGCCTTGTCCTGTCGCGGCTATTCCCGCACCGACTTCATCGTGACCGGCAAGGGGCCGGTCTATCTGGAGACCAACACCCTGCCGGGCCTGACCGCGGCCTCGCTTTACCCCAAGGCGCTTCATGCGCAGGGGATCGGGTTCGCTGATTTTCTGCGCGACCAGATCGTGCTCGCCGAAAAGGCCGTCCGTCCGAGCCTGTAGCGGTTTTTTGGGCGGCGGGAACCGGTTCGCTCCAGGCGGGAACCTGCCGGAGCCCCTCGGGTTCCATCCGGCGGGCTGATCCGATGACGGCAAGGCATTCTTTTATCGCGCTAAAATGCGGTGTGCCGGCACCGCATTTACCTTTTGTTTACCAGTAGGCCCGAAGGTTAACGCTGGCGGCGCGTGTGGCGTTTGGCTGCCGGGGCGCGAACTGTTGCGGAACTTCCGCTTCCGACCGCATCGAGGGAACAGCGGACCTGCCGGAGGTCGGCGCCTCGCCCGGTATTCGCCGGGACGTTGTGCGCGCTCCAGGAGTATTCGAGGTTCCTGCGTTCAGCGCCGCGGTTGGGGCGGGGCGGGACGAAACGGTGACGAGCGCGCGCGATGAATGGTGGAGGACGCCTCGATCGGTCGTTGAGATTGCCGAGGTACAGGTCTGGCCTGTTGAGGGCGTCTGATCTGCTGAGGCAGGCCATCCTGCTCAGGTGGGCCGCCAGCGGCGCCGCAATCCTGTTGCGCGAACAGATCGACAGGCTGAAGCGCGCACGGGCGGAACGTCTGGATGCGCGCGCCAGAAATCCCAACCGCGCGATCGCCTTTATTGAACGCTACGCTCCGCGCCGGCTTGGCGCGATCATGACCGTCGTCGTGGTCGGCGGCAGCGCCGCGCTCGGCGTGGTGGCGGGCGGCCATGTCGATGAAGCGGTCGCTGTCCTGGACGACACGCGCAATGCGCTTGCCAACGCCGCGGGCTTCCGCATCACGTCCGTCACCATCAATGGCCGCACGCAACTGACGCAGGAGGAGGTGCTGGCCGCGGGCGGCGTCAACGGCCGTTCATCGCTGCTGTTCCTTGATGCCGCCGGTGTGCGCGACAGCCTGAAATGCAATCCGTGGATCGCGGATGCGACGGTGTTGAAGCTTTATCCGGGCGCGCTCCAGATCGACGTCACCGAGCGTCAACCCTTCGCGCTGTGGCAGGAGAACGGCAAGCTTGCGGTGATCGCCGCCGATGGAATGGTGCTCTCGCCTCACGTTTCGCAACGCTTCGCGACACTGCCGCTCGTGGTCGGCAAGGGGGCGGAAACCCGCGCCAGGGATTTCCTCGCGCTGGTGGCGAACTATCCGGTGGTGAACAGCAAACTCAAGGCCGCGATCTTCGTCGGCGAGCGACGCTGGAATCTGCGGCTCAAGGATGGCCTCGACATCAGGCTTCCGGAGAACGATGTCGGCCGCGCGCTTGCCGCGCTCGTGGACTACGACAGGCAGAACAAGCTGCTGTCGCGCGACATCACCGCCATCGACATGCGGTTTCCCGATCGCCTGACCGTGCGGCTCTCGGAAGAGGCCGCGAAGGCGCGCGAAGAGCAGCTTAAGAAGTCCAGCAAAAAGGCCGGCAGCGCATGACCAGCCTCGATCGCAGCCAGACCCCGAAAATGCGTCCCATGCAGCGCAATCGCAGCGCGCTGGTGGCGTCGCTGGACATCGGCACCAGCAAGATCGCCTGCATGATCGCAAGGCTGCGGCCGAGCGCGCCCAACGATGCGCTGCGCGGACGAACCCACGCGGTGGAGTTGATCGGCTACAGCCAGATCCAGTCGCGCGGCATGAAGGCCGGCGCCGTGACCGATCTCGCCCAGTGTGAGCAGGCGGTTCGCCAGGCTGTATCGCTGGCCGAGCAGATGGCGAAGGTTCGGGTCGAATCCGTGCTGTTGCCGGTGTCGGCCGGGCGGTTGCAGGGCCAGTTGATCGAAGCGGCCTCTCACATTCAGGGCGGCGCGGTCACGCCGTCCGATATCAGCCGGGTCACGTCGACCGGCATGCATCACGCCACGGCGCCCGGGCGCACCGTGCTTCATGCGCTGCCCGCCGGCTATTCGCTCGACGGCGTGAAGGGCATCCGCGATCCCCGTGGCATGGTGGCGCGCCGGTTCGGCGTCGACATGAACGTCGTGACCACGGAGGCGACCGTCGCGAAAAATCTGATGCTGGCGGTGGAGCGCTGCCATCTCACCGTCGAAGCCATGGCTGCCAGTCCCTATGTGGCCGGCCTGTCGGTGCTGACCGACGATGAGGTCGATCTCGGCGCCGCGGTCGTGGAGATGGGGGCGGGAACCACCACCATCGCGGTCTATTCCGCGGGACGCTTTATCTATGCGAGCGGTTTTGCCATCGGCGGGCATCACGTCACGATGGATCTTGCCCGCGGATTGGGGGCGTGCATTGCGGATGCCGAGCGAATCAAGACGTTATATGGCACGGTGCTGACGGGTGGCTCGGATGTTCGTGAGCTGATGACGGTTCCCGCGGCCGGAGACAGTGACTGTGACGCGCCTCAGGTGGTGTCACGCGCGACCATCGCCAACATCGTTCGTCAGCGTGTCGAGGAGATTTTTGAGATGGTCAGGGACCGGCTCGCGGATTCCCCATTTGCTGCCGAGCCGCGCGCGCGCGTCGTATTGAGCGGCGGGGCGTCGCAGTTGACCGGCGTTCCCGAACTCGCCTCGCGCGTCCTTGGCCGGCCGGTCCGCATCGGCCGTCCCCTCGGCTTCTGCCGCCTGCCCAACGAGGCCAAGAGCGCCTCGTTCTCCGTTCCCACCGGGCTGCTGGTGTATCCGCAATACGCACATCTGGAACATGTCGAGCCGCGGCGCACGCGGCAGGTTCGCACCGGGACGGACGGCTATTTCGGAAAGGTCGGACGATGGCTCCGGGAGGGCTTCTGATGAACTTTCCGCCGAATTGCAGATTCCCATCAACTCCGCGGTCGACGGCCGCCAGCATAGCGACACCGCGCGTGTAATCGAGAGGCAACCATGACCATCAATCTCAACGTTCCCGATATTCACGAGCTGAAGCCGCGGATCACCGTGTTCGGCGTCGGCGGCGCAGGCGGCAACGCGGTCAACAACATGATCACGGCCGGGCTGGTCGGGGTCGATTTCGTGGTGGCCAACACCGACGCCCAGGCGCTGACCATGTCCAAGGCGCAGCGCATCATCCAGATGGGCACCCAGGTCACCCAGGGTCTCGGCGCGGGCTCGCAGCCCGATGTCGGCGCTGCCGCGGCTGAGGAAGTCATCGACGAAATTCGCGATCACCTCTCGGGCGCGAATATGGTGTTCGTCACGGCCGGAATGGGCGGTGGCACCGGCACCGGCGCCGCGCCCGTCATCGCCAAGGCCGCGCGCGAAATGGGGATTCTGACCGTCGGCGTCGTCACCAAGCCGTTCCACTTCGAGGGTCAACGGCGCATGCGCACCGCCGACTCAGGGATCGGTGAGCTGCACAAGGTGGTCGACACGCTGCTGATCATTCCCAATCAGAACCTGTTCCGGGTCGCGAACGAGAAGACCACCTTCGCCGATGCCTTCGCGATGGCCGATCAGGTGCTTTATTCGGGCGTCGCCTGCATCACCGACCTCATGGTGAAGGAAGGCTTGATCAACCTCGACTTCGCCGACGTCCGCGCCGTGATGCGCGAGATGGGCAAGGCGATGATGGGCACCGGGGAAGCCTCCGGCGAGAAGCGCGCGCTCACCGCAGCCGAAGCGGCGATCGCCAACCCGCTGATCGACGACAGTTCGATGAAGGGCGCCAAGGGGCTGCTGATTTCGATTACAGGCGGCAAGGATCTCACCTTGTTCGAGGTCGACGAAGCCGCCACGCGGATTCGCGAGGAAGTTGATCAGGACGCGAACATCATCGTCGGCGCGACCTTCGACGAAAGCCTCGACGGCATCATCAGGGTGTCGGTGGTCGCGACCGGCATCGACCAGGGCACGATCGCGCGCGCCGCGGCTACCCCGGCAATGAAGACGGGATCCGCGGCGCTCGACCCGCGCGCGGCCGAACTGTCCGCGAAGCTTCGCGAGGATAACAAGCGTGCTTCGGCCAGCCTCGCCCAGAAACCCATCGAGCCCCGTCCCGCCGTTCAGCCGGCCCAGGCCCAGCCCCAGGTTCAAGCTCCAGCTCCGGCTGCTTCAACCCCAACCCAGGCCGCCCCGTCCGCCGCCAATGTCGATCGGGCGGCGCTTGAGGCGATTGCCGCGGCGGTCGCCGAGCCCGCGCCGACACCGCCTGTTGCTCCGGCTCCCGTGCAGCCGGCCTCCTATGGCGACGTCACCGTTCGGCCGATCGCGCAGAAGCCGACGCTGTTCCCGGATCATGACCCTGCGCCGCGCGAGCAGCATGAGCCGCCGGTGCCGGACACCTTCATCCCGCAGCCGGCGGAGCGGGCGCCGCTTCGTGCGCCACGGATGCCGAGGATGGAGGAGCTTCCGATGCCGGCGCAGAATGAGATCCGTCAGGCTCGTGGCGAGGTCGAGGAAGATCATCCGCAGAAGAGCCGGCTGTCACTGTTGCAGCGCCTCGCCAATGTGGGCCTCGGCCGGCGCGATCATGACGCCGAGCCGCCGATCGCGGGTCGCGACGCCGGGCCGGCAATGGCCCAGATGCCGCCATTGCCGGAGCGTCGGCCGCAGCGCAGCGTCGCCGAGCAGATGGGTAGCGATCCGGTATCAGAGTACGCTCGCCGGCCGGCGCCGAAGGGTCTCGACGCTCACGGCCGTCCGGCTCCTGTTGCGCCTGCGCCACAGGGCGACGATCATCTCGATATCCCCGCCTTTCTCCGCCGCCAGGCAAACTGAAAGCCTGTAATAAACTGAAACTGGAAAGGGTTCCGTCCTTGCAGGCCGGAGCCCTTTTTCTTATCATCCGTTATCTTGATTTTATTCTGTATCGCACTGAAAATTCATCAAAAATTAATTTTATCGAGGTCCGCTGTAGGGTCACCGTCCCGCGCCATATTTGGTCATGAGGCGGCGTGATTACGGCGGAGATGGGGTAACAATTGGTAAAGAAGCGTGAGTTGCGCGCTTTGGGACTGCCGGTATGTTTTAGGCGTGACTTTGGGGATCACGAATCGATTCGCAGCCTTTCAGGCGAGAATTCGGTGTTCGGGATAAGTCACTTGGGCCAGGCTTTATGAGATTCAATCGCCAGACGACGCTGCGTTCGCGAGCCACCGTGACGGGTGTCGGCGTTCATTCCGGATTACCGGCCAACCTGACCCTGGGACCTGCGTCGATCGATGCGGGTTTCGTTTTTATCCGCACCTCTCCTGATGGAACCGAGCGCCGGGTGCAGGCGGCGGCGAGATCCGTCACGTCAACCAAACTTGCCACTGTCCTGGGCGATCAGCAAGGTTCTCTTGTCTCCACCGCCGAGCACGTTCTTGCTGCACTGCGTGGCCTTGGCGTCGACAACGCGACCATCGAGATCGACGGACCTGAAGTGCCGATTATGGACGGCAGTTCGGCGGCCTTCGTCGCGGCGATAGATCAGGCAGGGATTGTCGAGCAGTCGGCGGCGCGCCGCTTCATCCAGATTTTGAAACCGGTTCGGGTAACGAAGGGCGAGGCGGTCGGCGAACTGCGGCCTTACAAGCGCGGTTTTCGTATCGAGGTCGAGATCGATTTCGCCAATCCGGTGATCGGTCATCAGGATTATTCCATCGATCTCAATCCCGAGAGTTTTCGGCGTGAGATAAGCCGGGCGAGAACCTTCGGTTGCATGAATGATGTCGAAAGGCTCCGAAGCGCGGGTTATGCGCTGGGTGCGTCATTGGAAAACTCGATGGTGTTCGATAACGAGCGCCTGTTGAATACCGGCGGCCTGCGCTACGCCGATGAGTGCGTACGACACAAGGTTCTCGATGCGATCGGCGATCTGGCGCTCGCCGGGTTGCCGCTGATCGGCGGTTATCGCTCGGCGCGCGGCGGGCACAAGCTCAACCACGCGGTGCTCACGGCGTTGATGGCCGACCGGACCGCATGGCGTGTGGTTGAGGATCAGCCGGTGTCGCGTCCGCGCAGTCAGGGCGAAATGGTCGGCGGGATGGTGGGCGGCATGGCCGCAGCCTATGGTCCCAACGTGTCCTGACCCTGGCCGGATCTCGCACCGTTCAACTCTCGCACTTTTTAAGCCGTTCTGCTGCGTATGCGCGTCGATTCGTGTTCGTGGCTTGATGGCTATAGCGTTTTCACGCGAACCGGTGCCCACTTCGCTCGAAAACGCTATAGCCGCTCTGCCTTAATCCCGGCGAAATACCTGCTTACCCCGTTAGTGGACGGCTGCTTTCGGGCTAAAGGGAGCGCGGTGCAAGGCGCGCATTCCCGTCTGCCCTAGAGCCTTTCCGCTTCTGATAGAATCAGAAGCGGGCTCTATGATTTTGTTTTGTCGCGTTTTCTTCACGCGAACCGGATTTCACTTGGCCGGAAAATGCTCTAAAAACAATGTCTTGAGCTTCGCTTCCGATTCAATCAGAAGTGAAACTGCTCCAGTGCCTGGATCGCCGGATGACGGACCTCGGATTTTCACTCATGTTGGCTAAGCGTATGGTGCCCGGACGCAGCGTTTTCATGGACCGCGCCTCTCTTGGGCGGCTTGGCCGGAAACTGCGGCTTGCCGTCTGTCTTGCACTCGCCGCCGTGACCGTGGCCGCGTGCGGGACCGGACCGCTCCTGGACAAGTTCACGGCGAAGGACGAAGAGACCTTCAGCGACGAACCGGCGGACAAGCTCTATAATGAGGGCTTGTTCCTCATGAATAAACAGAGCGACCTCAAGGCGGCCACGAAGAAGTTCGACGAGGTGGACCGCGAACACCCGTATTCGGAGTGGGCGCGGAAGTCGCTGCTGATGTCAGCCTATGCATCCTATCAGGCCGGCGATTACGACACCTGCATCGGCTCCGCGTCGCGCTACGTGACGCTCCATCCGGGCAGTCCGGACGCCGCCTATGCGCAGTATTTGATTGCGGTTTCGAATTACGATCAGATCGCCGATGTCTCGCGCGATCAGGCTCGTACCGAGAAAGCGATGCGCACGCTGGAAGAGGTGATCCGCAAATATCCGACGTCGGAATATGCCGGTGAAGCCAAGAAGAAGCTTCAGGGCGCGCGCGATCAGCTCGCCGGCAAGGAAATGGCGGTCGGCCGCTACTACATGGAACGGCGTGACTATACGGGTGCGATCAACCGCTTCAAGACGGTGGTGACGCGCTTCCAGACCACGCGGCATGTCGAGGAGGCGCTGGCGCGGCTGACCGAGGCCTATATGGCGATTGGAATCGTTGCCGAGGCGCAGACCGCCGCGGCCGTGCTTGGCCATAATTTTCCGGACAGCCACTGGTACAAGGACGCCTACGGTCTCGTGACCTCCGGGGGAAGCCAGCCCAGCGAGAACAAGGGCTCGTGGATCAGTAAGGCGTTCAGGAAAGTGGGTCTCGGCTAGAGCATGTTCCCGATTTTCGGATAAGATCATGCCCGGTCACAAGGACAAGGCTGGTGTCCGGTTCAACGGAGTTGGGTCAGGCTCCGGTCTCTGCGCTACGCTTTTCCGCATTTCTCAACGGTCTTTGGCAGGAACCGGCCTCCCATGCTTGCGCGCCTTTCGATCCGCGACATCGTCCTGATCGAGCGGCTCGATATCGAGTTCGCCTCCGGTCTTGCGGTGCTGACCGGCGAGACCGGCGCGGGAAAATCCATTCTGCTTGATGCCTTCGCGCTGGCGCTCGGTGGCCGCGGCGATGCGGGATTGGTCCGCCACGGTGCGGAGCAGGGGCAGGTCACGGCTACGTTCGATGTTCCCAGGAACCATCCAGCCTGCGCCATGCTTGCCGCCAATGACATCGAGAACTCTATTTCAGAAGATTCGGGCGAGATGATTCTGCGGCGTGTCCAGCTTGCCGATGGCCGCACCCGGGCCTTCATCAATGATCAGGCGATCAGCGTGCAGACCTTGAGGGCGGTCGGCGCGACGCTGGTTGAGATTCACGGCCAGCACGACGAGCGGGCGCTGGTCGATGCATCGACCCACCGCCGGCTGCTCGATGCCTTTGCCGGATTGGACACTGAAGTCTCCGCGCTGGAAGTGTTGTGGGAAGCTCGCCGCCGCGCCCGCGCGGCGCTTGAAGATCATCGCGCCGGTGTGGAGCGCGCCGCGCGGGAGGCCGACTATCTGCGTCATGCCTCCGGGGAGCTGACACAACTCGCGCCGGAGGACGGCGAGGAAACCGCGCTTGCCGAACGCCGCGCCACGATGATGGCGGGCGAGAAGATCGCGACCGATCTGCGCGAGGCGCAAGACGTCGTCAGCGGTCATGGTTCGCCGGTGAGCGTCTTGTCGGCAGCGGTGCGGCGGCTCGAACGGCGTGCCGCGAGTTCGCCGCAACTGGTCGAGCCCGCGGTCAGGGCGATCGACGCCGCCATCAACGCGCTGGAGGAAGCCGACCAGCATCTCGCGGCAGCGCTCGTCGCCGCCGATTTCGATCCGGCCGAGCTGGAGCGCATTGAGGTGCGGCTGTTCGCGCTGCGCGCGGCATCGCGAAAATATGCGACGCCGGTCGATGGTCTCGCCGCGCTTGCCAAAAAATACGCGGCGCAGGTCGCGCTGATTGATGCCGGCGCGGATCGACTGATTGTTCTGGAGAGAGAGGCGGCCGACGCCGACAAACGCTATGCAGCGGCGGCTATGAAAATCTCTGCCGCGCGCACCAGGGCTGCCGACAAGCTCGACAAGACGGTCAACGTCGAGCTTGCGCCGTTGAAGCTTGAGCGCGCCAGATTTTCGACGCACATCGATTCTGATCCGTCGGCGCCGGGACCGCAAGGCTTCGACCGCGTCGAATTCTGGGTGCAGACCAATCCCGGCACCCGGCCCGGGCCGCTGATGAAGGTTGCTTCGGGAGGCGAGCTGTCGCGCTTCCTGCTGGCGCTGAAGGTGGTGCTTTCCGATAAAGGCTCAGCGCCGACGCTGGTGTTCGACGAGATCGACACCGGAGTCGGCGGCGCGGTGGCCGACGCCATCGGCGCGCGGCTGTCGCGCCTGGCCTGCAAGGTGCAGGTGATGGCCGTGACGCACGCGCCGCAGGTCGCGGTGCGAGCCGATCAACATTTGCTCATCTCGAAAGATGCGCTGGATCGTGGCAAGCGCGTCGCCACGCGGGTTGCGACGCTGGCGGAGGATCACCGCCGCGAGGAGATCGCGCGGATGCTCGCCGGAGCGGAGATCACCGCGGAGGCTCGCGCCGCCGCGGACCGGCTGCTGAAAGCGGCGGGATAGTCGCTATGGCGGCAAAGCCCAAAGTGCCTCCGCCCGTCGATTCTCTCACCAGGTCGCAGGCCAGGGTCGAGCACAAACGGCTCGCGCTTGAGATCGAGACGCATAACGAGCGCTACTACCAGCAGGATGCGCCGACGGTCTCCGATGCAGCCTACGACGCGCTGCGGCGGCGGCTCGAAGCGATCGAGGCGCGCTTTCCGGACCTCGTCACCGCAAGCTCGCCCACGCAGACCGTCGGCGCCGCGCCCGCGCGCGGCTTCGCGAAAGTACAGCATGTGGTGCCGATGCTGTCGCTCGGCAACGCTTTCAGCGACGCTGAGGTTGCCGAGTTCGTCGAACGCATCCGGCGTTTTCTGAAACTTGGTGCGGATGACATTCCCGCCATCGTCGCCGAGCCGAAGATCGATGGGTTGTCGCTGTCACTTCGCTACGAGCATGGCGAGCTGGTGTGCGCGGCGACGCGCGGCGACGGCTTCACCGGCGAGGACGTGACCGCGAATGTCCGTACCATCACGGATGTACCGCATACGCTGAAGGCTCTCGCTGTTCCCGCTTCCTGCGAGTTGCGCGGCGAAGTCTATATGCTGAAAGAGGACTTCCTTGCGCTGAACAGAAAGCAGCAAGAGGCTGGCGATACGGTATTCGCCAATCCGCGCAACTCGGCGGCCGGTTCGCTGCGTCAGAAGGATGTAGCGATCACCGCGTCACGACCGCTGAAGTTCTTCGCTTATGCCTGGGGCGAGATGACGGATCGGCCCGCCGAAACCCAGCACGATATGCTGAAGTGGCTCAGGGACGTCGGCTTTATCGTCAATCCATTGATTGAACTGTGCAGCAGCGTGGAGCAGGTGCTGCAATTCTATCGCCGCATCGGCGAGCAGCGCGCCACGCTCGGTTATGACATCGACGGCGTGGTCTACAAGGTTGATCGGCTCGACTGGCAGGAACGCCTCGGCTTCGTGTCGCGAAGCCCGCGCTGGGCGATCGCGCACAAGTTCGCCGCCGAGCAGGCGATGACGATCCTCAGGGGCATCGACATCCAGGTCGGCCGCACCGGCGCGATGACGCCGGTGGCGCGGCTCGAACCCGTCACCGTCGGCGGTGTGGTGGTGCAGAATGCCACGCTGCACAACGAGGATTACATCAGAGGCGTCGGCAACGATGGTCAGCCGATCCGCGACGGTATTGACCTTCGCGTCGGCGATACCGTCGTGGTGCAGCGCGCCGGTGATGTGATCCCGCAAGTGGTCAGCGTTATCATCGACAAGCGCCCGGCGAGCGCGAAGCCTTATGAATTTCCCGACAAGTGCCCGATCTGCGGCAGTCACGCCGTGCGCGAGGAGGGCGAAGCGGTGCGCCGCTGCACCGGCGCGCTGATCTGTCCGGCGCAGGCGGTGGAGCGGCTCAAGCATTTCGTCTCGCGTCTTGCTTTCGACATCGACGGTCTCGGCGAAAAGCAGATTCAGGAATTTTATGACGACGGTCTCATCATGCATCCGGTCGACATCTTCACGTTGCAGAAGCGTGATGCGCGCGCGACAAAGAAACTGCGCGATCGCGAAGGTTATGGCGACGTTTCGGTGCGCAACCTGTTCGCCGCGATCGACGCGCGCCGCAGGATCGAACTCAACCGGCTGATCTTCGCGCTCGGCATCCGTCATGTCGGTGAGGGCAACGCCAAGCTGCTGGCGCGGCATTACGGGAGCATCGACGCATTTCGCGCGGCGATGACGGAGGCCGCGGCGGCGCGGACGGAAGCGGGCAATGATTCCGAGGCCTATGCCGATCTCAACAACATCGGAGGCATCGGCGATATCGTGGCCGACGCGGTGGTTGAGTTCTTTGCCGAGCCGCGCAACGTCAAGGCGTTGAACGATCTTCTTGAAGAAATCGAGGTGTTGCCGGTCGCGCAGGCCCGCAGCGACTCGGCCGTGGCCGGCAAGACCGTGGTGTTCACGGGCTCGCTGGAAAAATTCACGCGCGACGAAGCAAAGGCGTCGGCCGAGCGCATGGGCGCGAAAACGTCCAGCTCGGTGTCGAAGAAGACCGATCTGGTCGTCGCCGGTCCCGGAGCTGGCTCGAAGCTCAAGGACGCCGAGAAGTTCGGCGTGAAGGTGATTTCCGAGGACGAGTGGCTGCAACTGATCGAGGGGTAGGTGATCTCCTGAGTGGTGCGTCGGGTAGGCTCAGGCCGCCGGTTGCCCGATCGTTATCCTCAACGTGCCGACGCCGTCGCAGCCGCATTCGATATGGTCGCCCGGATGCAAGGTGGAGACGCCGGCCGGCGTGCCGGTCATGATGATGTCGCCGGCGCCAAGCGAGACCTGCTTCGAAAGTTGCGCGATGATCTCCGATACGTTCCAGATCATCTGCGCGAGGTCGCCGGACTGGGTTTCCTTGCCGTTGACCGCGAGCCAGATACGGCCCTTCGATGGATGGCCGATCTTCACTGCCGGTTGCAGCGCGCTGCATGGCGCGGCGTGATCGAAGGACTTCGCGACCTCCCAGGGCTGCTCCTTCTTGCGCGCGGCGTTTTGCAGATCGCGCCGGGTGAGGTCGATGCCGACCGCGTAGCCGTAGACGTGATCGAGCGCGATGTCGGCGGGGATGCGCAAGCCCCCGCTTTTCATCGCGACGATCAGTTCGACTTCGTGATGAAGATCACGGGTGAGAGGCGGATAGGGGATGACCGCGCCATCGGCCTCGACCATGTCGGCATGCTTCGCGAAGAAGAAAGGCGGCGCGCGCTCGTCGTTGCCCAGTTCGCGGATATGGTCGAGATAGTTACGGCCGACGCACCAGATGCGGCGGACCGGAAAAAATCTGTCGTCGCCCGCGACCGCAATGACGGGTCGGGGCGGCTGTGGAATCACAAACGGCGATGCGTTCATGCTGTGCTCTCCGCTCGGTCTACGCTTGCGCGACGAGGTTGTTATCGGGATAGATGCGACGAGCCGACGCGCTTAGCGCGCATTCCGTAAAAGTGGATACCGGTTTTGCGATCAGAATGCGCGCAAGTTTCTGATTGAGAGCATTTTCTTCACGCCAGAGCCTTTCCGCTTCTGATAGAATCAGAAGCGGGCTCTATGACTTTGTTTTGACGCGTTTTCTTCACGCGAACCGGTGTCCACTTCGCTTGAAAACGCTCTAACCGGATTCCACTTTAGCCGGAAAATGCTCTAGGTGTTTAGTCCCAAGCTTTGATGGAGCATCCTTATCGCACGATTCGAAGGAAGCGCTATGGGACAAGTTTTACACGGCTGCGCCACGACGACGGAGGCAGTCCGTCGAGCAATACAAAATAGTCAAGAGAGCCTAAGAGGTCTCGCCAAGCGCTACGGGATCAACCAGAAGACGGTCGCGAAGTGGAAGCAGCGCGAGACCGTCACCGATCTTCCGACTGGCCCCAAGGAAGCCAAGTCGACTGTCCTTTCCATTGAAGATGAGGCGATCATCGTTGCTTTCCGGCGGCACACGCTGCTGCCACTCGATGATTGCGTCTATGCGTTGCAGCCGACCATCCCGCATCTGACGCGGTCCTCCCTGCATCGCTGTCTCCAACGCCACGGCATCAGTCGATTGCCGGAGGTTGAAGGCGACAGGCCCTCGAAGAAGAAGTTCAAGGCCTATCCGATCGGCTATTTCCACATCGATATTGCCGAGCTTCAGACGGCTGAAGGCAAGCTCTACCTCTATGTCGCCATTGATCGCACCAGCAAGTTCGCCTTCGTGCAACTGGTCAAGAAGACGGGAAGGACCTCGGCCTCGGCCTTCCTCGAAGCTCTGATCGCGGCCGTCCCCTACAAGATCCACACGGTACTCACCGACAATGGGATCCAGTTCACCTTCCCGCCACGCTATGCGGATGGCCCGACGGCAAGATACGTGACGCATATGTTCGATATGCGATGCCAGGAAAACGGGATCGAGCATCGGCTGACCAAAATCAAGCATCCCTGGACTAATGGTCAGGTCGAACGCATGAACCGAACGATCAAGGAAGCAACCGTCAAGCGCTACCACTACGACCGACACGATCAGCTCGAAGCTCACCTTGCCGACTTCATTACCGCCTACAACTACGCTCGGCGGCTGAAGACCCTGAAGGGTCTCACACCTTACGAATACATCTGCAAGTGCTGGACTTCCCAACCAGAACGATTCAGACTTAACCCGCTCCAGCAAATGCCGGGACTAAACACCTAGGCCGGATCGACATTCATCGTATCCAGATCAGGGCTGCGGCCAGGTGAACGAAGCCCGTGAAGTGAACGGTGCGCCTGTCGTAGCGGGTGGCGAAACGGCGGAAGTGTTTGAGACGGTTGAAGCAGCGCTCGATCCGGTTGCGGTGTTTGTAGAGACCGGCGTCATCCGGTTGCGGTGTTTGTAGAGACCGGCGTCATGCGGGATGATGATTTTGCGCGTCCTGTTTGAGGGGATCACCGCTTCGGCGCCCATGCCGGCGATGAGTGCACGCAAGGCGTTGCTGTCATAAGCCTTGTCGGCCAGCACGGCGTCCCCGGCCTGGGCTTCGAGCAGCGCGGGGGCTTGTGTGATGTCTCCGACCTGCCCGGCGGTGACGATGAAACGCAAGGGTCGGCCCAGCGCATCGGCGAGCATGTGGACCTTGGTGGTCAATCCACCTCGGGAACGCCCCAGCGCCTGATCCTTGGCCCCCCTTTTCCGGTGGCCGCCTGCTGATGGGCTCGAACGATGGTTGAGTCGAGCATCAGATACTGGTTGTCGCGATCGGCTGTCAGGGTGGAGAACACCCGTTCCCACACGCCGGCATGACACCACCGGCTGAACCGCCGATGCACCGTCTTCCAGCGGCCATAGCGCTCCGGCAGGTCGCACCAGTGCGCGCCGGATCGCAGCACCCACAGACAGCCGTTCACGAACAACCGATTGTCCGCTCCCGTCCGTCCCGGATCAGAGGCCTTGCCTGGCAGCAACGGTGCAATCTTCGCCCACTGATGATCGCTCAGCTCATACCGCTTGATCCCCATCGTGCAGCTCCGTGTCAGAATCACGGAACCCTATGAATCAGCGATCAGACCGCCGGGGAATCCTGAATGTCGATCCGGCCTAGTGGGGCCAGCGTCAGCGGCGCTGTCTCCCGATGCTGCAGGCGGAAGAACGAAGCATAGCGTCCGCCGCTCCGCAGCAACTCGTCATGGCATCCGTGCTCGACGACCTCGCCGTTCTCGACCACGAGAATGGCGTCGGCGTGCATGATGGTGTGCAGGCGATGCGCGATCACGATCGTGGTGCGATTCCGGCACAGATGCTCGATCGCTTCCTGCACTTGCTTTTCGGATTCCGAATCGAGCGCGGCGGTGGCCTCGTCGAGCAGGATGATCGGCGCGTCCTTGATCAGCGCGCGCGCCACGGCGATGCGCTGGCGCTGCCCGCCGGAGAGCTGGGTGCCGTGCTCGCCCACAGGGGTGTCGTAGCCGAGCGGAAAGCCCATGATGAAGTCGTGGGCGCAGGCGGCTTTCGCCGCCGCGATAATCTCGTCCTCGTTGGCGCCGGGGCGACCGAACGCGATGTTCTCGCGGATGGTGGCGCGGAACAGGTAGACGTCCTGGCCGACATAGGCGGTCTGCCGGCGCAGCGACGTGCGTGACACGCCGGAGATGGACTGTCCGTCGATCAGGATGTCGCCGCCGGTGACTTCATACAGGCGCAGCAGCAGCGCCAGCACGGTGGATTTTCCGCCGCCCGATGGGCCGACCAGCGCCGTCATCCTGCCGGGCTCCGCGATGAAGCTCATGCGCTTGAGGACGGGCTCGTCCGGACGATAGGCGAATGTGACCTCGCGCAACTCGACGCGGGCGTCGGTCAGTTGCAGCGCCGGCTTGTCGCTGTCGTCGGGTTCGCTGGCGGGGCTGTCCACGATTTCAATCAGCTTGCGCGCGCCGATCAGGCTGCTGTTGAGTTCGATGTTGAGACGGGCCAGCCGCTTGGCCGGCTCATAGGCCAGCAGAAAGGCGGTGAGGAAGGAAAAGAACTGGCCCGGCGTCGCGCCCATCGCGACGACGCGATAGCCGCCATACATCAGTCCGCCCGCGATGGCGAAACCGCCGAGCGTTTCCATCAATGGGCTGGCGCGGTTCGAAACCCGCGCCATCTTGTTGTTGGTCTGCTCGACGGCGGTGATGCTGGCGTCGATCCGCTCGCGCATGGTCTGTTCGAGCGTGAACGCCTTGACGGTCCGAATGCCTTGCAGCGACTCCTGCATCGTTTCCATGATGTCGGCGGTGCCGTGGAACTGGCTGTGCGCCAGTCCCTTGATGCGCTTCACCAGCTTGCGCAACACGATCATCGCGGGCGGCGCCACCAGCGCGCCGAACAGCGACATGTACGGATCTTGCATCACCATCACGGTGACGAGTGCGATCAGCGACAACAGATCGCGCCCCACCGCGTTGATCAGCAGGCTGAGCACCTGCGTCACCGAGGTCGCGCCGGCCGTGAGCCGCGCGAGAAATTCGGATGAATGTCGTTGCGAGAAATAGCCGATGCTCTCGCTCATCAGCTTGGCGAACAGGCGGCGCTGATTATTGGCGAGGATCGCGTTGCTGATTTGGGACAGGATCACGGAATGACCGTAGGTCGCCGCGCCCTTGGCCACGAAGATGACGAGCACCACCGTGGACAGCATGAAGATGCCGCTCACGTTGCGGTCCACATAAGCCTGATTGATGACTTCACCGAGCAGGTAGGCCGACGTCGCCGTCGCCGCCGCGGAGACGGCCATCAGCACGAAAGCGGCGAGATAGCGCCGCCAATAGGCCATGCCCTGTTCCGTGACCAGGCGGCGGATGAGGATCGCCGCGCCATAGGGATCATCGGTGATTTTCTTCGGAGGCTCGGTCATCGCGTTCCATTGACGCCGTGAATCGGTTGTCGCCCGCGCGTCAGGGGTGTTGCGAAAGCTCCGACTCAATGCCCGCAATAACGGCCTTTTTCAAGCCAAAACCGGGTTTGGTCCGGCCTGTCAGGCCGATACCGCGAGCGCATCGGCGGCGTGCCGCTGCGCCAGCTTCTCTTCCCATGCCAGCGCATGCGCGGCGATGGTGGCGAGATCGTCGTATTGCGGCGTCCAGTCGAGCGCCGCGCGAATCCGGCCGGTGTCGGCGATCATGGTCATGATATCGCCGGGGCGGCGATTGGCGTAGTGAACCGCGAAGTTGCGGCCGCAGACCCCGCGCACCGCCTCGATCGTTTCCAGAACCGAGTAGCCGCGTCCGTATCCGCAGTTCAGCGTGGTCGAGCCTCCGCCGTTTCGCAGGTAGGTCAGCGCGGCGCGATGGGCCTGCGCCAGATCGCTGACATGGATGAAGTCGCGAATGCAGCTTCCATCCGGCGTCGGATAGTCGGTGCCGAACACGTCGATCCTGGCGCGCTGACCGGTCGCGACTTCGACCGCGATCTTCAGAAGATGCGTGGCGCCCGCGGTCTGCAGCCCGATCCGTGCCTGCGGATCGGCGCCTGCGACGTTGAAGTAGCGCAGCACGACGTAGTTCATGTCGTGAGCGGTGGCGACATCGTGCAGCATGATTTCCGTCATCAGCTTCGACGACCCGTAAGGAGAGAGCGGCCGGGTCGGCGTCTCTTCCGCGACCGGCATCTGGTCGGGATTGCCATAGACGGCGGCGGTCGATGAGAAGATGAAGCGGTTGACGCCGCATTTGACGGCGGCGTTCAGCAGGCTGCGGGTCGTCATCGTGTTGTTGCGATAGTAGGCGAGCGGATCGCGCATCGAATCGGGCACCACCACGGAACCCGCGAAATGAATGATGCTTTCGATGCCGTGCTGGGCGATGACGTTCTCGACAAGATTTTCGTCCCCGGCGTCGCCGATGAACAGCGGCACGCCCTCGGGCAGCGCCGACGAAAATCCCGTGGACAGGTTGTCGATCACGACGACATTCTCGCCGGCCTCGGCCAGCGCGAGCACCATATGACTGCCGATGTAGCCGGCGCCACCCGTCACAAGCACGGTCATATCTGCTCCTTTTCGCCTCAGCTGTGCGGCCGGTACCGCGGTCGCCGAAGTTTCCCACAAAAGGATGGAATTGCCGTATAGCATGACCGTGATCGGCCGGATTTCGTCCGCCTGACCCCGGGATTCGACATTATGGTTGCCAAACCGTAACGGGAACCGGCTCTCCCTGGCACCTGCGGCAGCCGATGACCGACGTTCTCATCATCAAGACATCCTCGCTCGGCGATGTCGTGCATCAGATGCCGGCGATCGTCGATGCCTCACGCGCATGTCCGCAGGTGCGGCTGACGTGGCTGGTCGAGGAATCTTTCGTGCCGCTGGTGCGGCTGCACCCGTCGGTCGCCGACATCATTCCTGTCGCGACGCGGCGCTGGCGTTCGCAACTCGGAGCCATTGCCACATGGCGCGAAATCGGCGCGTTCCGGACGCGGCTGCGCCGGCAGTCGTTCGAAAAGGTGATCGATACGCAAGGTCTTATTCGTTCCGCGATCATGGCGCGCGTC